>CBFIIU010000011.1:0-3249 GCA_965662735.1 Alphaproteobacteria bacterium | reverse complement strand
TACGCGAGCAATTAGGGTTTCATAAATTAGGTTCGTCGATCGAGCGACCTCCATCGACGCATGGCGAGGCAAGAGAACCTGTTATCATTATCGGTGCAGGGGTTGGCGGGATCATTCTTGGAAAAGTCCTAAATGATTTGGGCATTTCATACCGCATTCTCGAAAAAAACGCAGATGTCGGGGGAACATGGTTTGAGAACACTTATCCGGGGGCGGGTGTCGACACCCCCAATCACGCTTACAGCTATAGCATTGGGGCACATTATTCTTGGAGCCGTTTTTTCTCTCCGCAAAATGAAATTTTAGAGTATCTCTCGCAAAAGGCCGATGAGTTTGGCGTGCGTCCGCATATTCAATTCAAGACGCATGTTGATCATATTGAGTGGGACGCCGAGGCCGAGGCCTGGCAGATTTACGCGCATCACGACGGTAAACCTCAGAACTGGAATGCGCCCATTTTGGTTTCAGCTGTGGGCCAGATCAGTGTTCCAAAAATACCGCCGATTGCCGGTATCAAAACCTTTGATGGTGCGTTGTTTCATTCCTCACACTGGCCAGATGATTTAAGTGTGGCCGGAAAAAAGGTGGCGATTATTGGGAGTGGGGCCTCCTCAATGCAAATTGCCCCGACTATCGTTGACGAGGTTGAAGAATTGACCATTTTTCAACGAAGCCCCCAATGGGCTCGACCTATTCCGCGCTATCATGAGGCGTTGACGCAGGGCGCCAATTATCTGTTGCGCCATGTACCCTTTTACGCGGCCTGGTTTCGCTTCACGATGTTTTGGCGCTATGGCGACGGCTTGTTACCCTTTTTAAAGAAGGATCCTGATTGGCCGCATCCAGAGCGAGCGATGAACCGGATTAATGATCGTCATCGCCAGGAAATGACAGATTATATTGAAGCGAAAATTGGTAATAGAGCGGATCTGATGGCGAAGACATTGCCGACTTACCCGCCTTATGGGAAACGTATTTTGCTTGATAATGGGTGGTATGACACCTTGCTCAAGTCGCATGTGACACTCCATGCAGAGGCCGTTGCTGAAATAACGCAAAACGAGATTATTGGCGAGGAAGGCGCGCGCTGTGCCCCCGATATTGTCATTCTCGCGACAGGTTTTGAGGTCACAAAAATGGCCAGCCGGCTGAATATTTCGGGACCTGCAGGAAATTTGTCGGATGTTTGGAATGAGGACGATCCGCAAGCCTATCTCGGCATATCAGTTCCCGATTTCCCGAATTTCTTCATGATGGCCGGCCCCACCACAGGCCTCGGCCATGGCGGCAGCGGGATGTTTGTTGCAGAATGTCAGGCCCATTATATTGCCCGTTTAATCTCAAAAATGTGTGCGCAGAACCTCCGCCAAGTGGCGGCACGTGCGGACGCGCAGGCCGCCTATATGCAGCGATATAATGAGGCGCATCGCGATATGATTTGGATGCATCCAGGCATGACCACCTATTATCGTAATTCAAAAGGTCGCGTTTACTCGGTCATGCCATGGCGTTTAGTGGATTATTGGAACATGACCAGGGAACCAGACTTGAAGGATTATCTGGTGAGCACTGCTTGATTGATAAAATATGTTAATGCGAACAGAAACTGGTTGCAGCTGCGTTTAACGTCATATTTAGTGATTAACGTCAGTTGAAGTGAAATGGCCCGCGGGTTGCGTAGGGTCTCCAGGAGAAAAAATGCGAGTTTTTAGTATAATTGTGGTTGGTATCATTATTGTAACCGCGGGCGCCGTGTTGGCTGTAATGACCAGTGACCGCCTTCAAGAGCGATTAGTATCGCGCGCGCTTCATCAATCCATTATGCACCAGCAGACCCAGTCGGCGCTTTTTGGGGGCGACAATCTAGATGTCGTTTTCTGCGGAACGGCATCGCCGATGGGGAATGCCGATCGCGCCCAACAATGTATCGCTGTGCTTGCGGGCGATCAGTTCTTTATTGTCGATAGTGGTGCGCGTTCCACGGCAAATGTTGTCGCGGCATCTTTGCCGGTCGGCCGATTAAACGGTGTTCTGCTGACGCATTTTCACTCAGACCATATTGCCTCCTTGGGCGAGTTGCATTTGGCAAGCTGGGTTCGGGGGCGTGATGGCCAGTTAGCTGTTTATGGCGGCGCTGGGGTATCGCAGGTTGTCGACGGGTTTAATCTGGCCTATGGCCTCGATTATGGATATCGAACCGAGCATCACGGCGAAGAATTTGTTCCTTCGAAAAATGCGGGAATGGTGGCCCGCGAATTCGCGCTTTCCGATCGTGAGATGACGGTGATCCATGACGCGGGTGGGTTAGTGATCTCGGCTTTTGCCGTGCCCCATGAACCCGTTTCCCCGGCCCTTGGATACCGATTTGACTATGGAGGTCGGTCGGTTGTGATTAGTGGTGATACTTCTGTCAGCGAAACGGTGCAGCGGGCGGCTGGCGATGCGGATGTGCTTATTCACGAGGTTTTACAGCCAGATTTGGTTCGAATTCTCAGCAAGACATTGCGTGAGACGGGGCAGGACAAGCTCGGGCAGATCATTGACGACACACTCGATTATCACACCTTCCCGCAAGATGCCGCCAAGATTGCGCAAGCAGCAGGCGTCGATATGCTTGTCTTCACCCATTTTGCACCACCTCCAACGTCTCGCTTAGTTGAGCGGTTTTATACCCGCGATATCGACAAGGATTTCATCCAGCCCGTTTTGGCTGAAGACGGATTGTGGCTGCGCTTACCCGTTGGCTCTAATGACATTGAGATGGAGAATTTAATAGATTGATCATTCCGCCCCATATGTGGGGTAGAGGATAATCTGGTGAGCACTATGCTCCGCTAGCTATCTAACTGTGCGATCGGGCTCCTCGTTTTGAGCGATGGTGCGTTTTGGTTTGTGGCTTTTCGCCGCGTCCGGAACGCAACCTTATCCCATCCACTGAAGCGGCTGAACGGCGAGGCAAGCTAGATTATTTGTTAAAGCCCTCGGACATGCCATTGAAGATATTATTGAGACGGGGGGAGGGGCGCATATAGTCGTCCTGCTTGAGCTGTTGCGCCCGCGTGGGTTGGTTGGGTTGAACATAAGGCGTTATCCAAATCAGGAGACCCGTCACAGCGGCCAGCGCACTCAGCGTTAATAATAATTTCTTTATCATGCCTCATTAAGCGCCATTGGTCGGATATATACAAGCACAGTGAAAAATTCTGTAGGGCATTATATTGTAATATCGTCAAATACTATACGGATATT
>CBFIIU010000010.1:365-75674 GCA_965662735.1 Alphaproteobacteria bacterium | reverse complement strand
AACTCACCCCCAAACCCCACAACAACATCACCGTGGAATAACGCTCAACTCCGTATCGGAGAAACGAGTGTGAAATGAGTGAGCAGAGTAGCAGGTTCCATATCCGGGGAGAGACCTAATGGAAAAAACATCCATCACCATTGGCCGCGTATTGCTGGAGTTGTATTTTTTACTTCCGGGTCTAACAAAAATTCCAAGCTATGATGCGATGGTTGCCTATATGACGCTGCATCACGTTCCATTTGTTTCTGTACTCTTGCCCCTAACGATTATTCTACAGATTGGTTTTGGATTATCGCTGATCACGGGGTATCGCATCAAAGAACCGGCTCTCATCCTTGCCGCCTTAACGCTGTTGATCAACCTAGGAATGCATGACTTTTGGAACGACTATCCCAATACTGATACGGGGCACGAGATGCAAAATTTCGTCAAGAATTTGGGTATATTTGCTGGATTGCTTGTCTTGAGCGCGAGCGCTCATCTTCCCCAATGGACAATTTTCAATCGGCCTTCCGCACAATGAAAATTAGGGACGCTGCCAAAACAGATTTACCCGCAATCCAAAACGTGATTGAGACGGCTTTTCCAGCAGATGAGCGTGAGCTCATCATTAACCTTGCGGCAGAGTTTTTACGTGAGCATAGTCAGCCACCTGTAAAATCCCTCATTGCCGAGATCGACCATCACATTGTTGGATATGTGTCGTATAGTCCGATCTTCCTGGACATCAACGCTCATTTATCTGGATATATTCTCGCACCCCTCGCCATTTCTCCAGAATATCAAAAACAAGGGGTTGGGACGCGCCTCATACAGTCTGGCGTCGATATGCTTATCGAAGATCAGGTTGTTATCCTGTTTGTTTATGGCGACCCTGCATATTATGGCCGCTTTGGTTTTTCAAAGGAACCCGCACAAAGCTTCATTCCGCCATACCCGTTGGAGTTTCCCTTTGGATGGTTGGGACAAATGTTAAGGGATGCGGTGCTTCCGGAACAACACACCTCTTTCCACTGCGTCCCGGCACTGTCAAAACCCGAAATCTGGTAAAGCGCATTGCGCTTATCTGTTGGTCGCTTGCGCTTGTCTATCGATCGCTTGCATTTTTTATAAATGCGCGCGCATCCGCAGCACTTTGTTCCGGCACTTCCTCCATCGCCATGTGGCCCGCATTTGGATAGATAATCAGTCGATTATTGGGAATGACCTGTGACATGCGCTCGCCATAGACCGGCTTAATTAAGGTATCTTTTTCCCCCCATAAGCTCAGGGCAGGTTGGGTCAGGTTTGGCAATCGGGGTTCAATGGGAGCAGAAGCAGCGTATCCCGCAAATCGCGTAATCGTGGCATCGCGCGTTCCTTCCATCCGCATTAACTCCCAATATCGCGTGACCATTTCATCTGTAATAAAACGATCCGGTTCCGCTACAATTTTGCTGATTGTATCCTCAACCATATTGCGCGGGGTAATGTGCCGCAAAATTTGCCGCCCAATCACATTCTGCGTCAGCCGAAAGGCACCAACAGGCGCATCACCCGCATCTCTTTGCATCCCCGCGGCCGAAATAAGAATGAGCCCAGAAACGCGCTCGGGATGATCCAGCGCCACGGTCAAACTCACAGCTCCGCCCATTGAATTGCCGGCGAGATATGCCTCATCGATATTCAGCGCGTCCATGAGACGGATCACATATTGGCTCATATCCGATACGGAATAATTTGAGTTGGGGACGGCGCCGGTTAATCCGTGTCCGGGAAGATCAAGGCTGATGAGGCGAAAATCATCTGCTAATTCAGATACCCATGGCTCCCAACTGTGAAGAGACGCGTTCGATCCGTGAATTAAGATGAGGCTTGTGCCCGATCGATTTCCTTGATCACGGTAATGCAGCCGCGCACCATCTTCCCAGTCCATAAAGTGCGACGCGTCGCTCGTATATTTGTCTTCGAGGTCACTGCGCTGAATGTCCGGGGTCGAAAACACCGCCAACCCAATGGCGGCTAACCCGATAACTGACAAAACAAGAAATCCAAATACCTTCAAGAGACGTCCCATAACGCGTCATCCTTTTCTTTAATTTTTCAACTTACGGTCACAATCAGTATCAGAATCCCGAAATTTCAGTAAGGCCTAAATAATGCGTATCTGACTAAATTTTAGGAAGTAGGGCACAAACTGAATTTTTAGTCGTCACAGAACAAAACTCAAAAAATGACATTATCAAACTTTTAGCGAGATACGACGCATGTTAGTCGAAGGTTAAGCGGCTTTATCTTTGCCACACCACCTTCATTTTATTCCGCATTTTTGCGCACACGATTGTGGTTCTGGCTCTGCTTTGTACATGCGTTTGAGTAAAACGTTCTGAGTGTAGGGTTATGGGCAAATGCGCCGGATCCTAGGTTTTATCCGAACCACACTATCCGAGCTGCTTTTGTATTCCTCCTTATGTGTCCCTATTCATGTGTAACCAAGTGCCTTGCGTCAGATGGGGTTCAGAACACGCCCGGTCGCGTTAAGGGGTTATTAAGGTTCCACGATTAATTGTCATGCGTAGTCGTCAAATCAAAGGCGGCATCCCACCAAAGAAACACAACAAGGTGATCGCATGTTTATTTCTCCAAACTTTTCTCAATCCACAGCCAATCCTGCTCAACGATTCAATGAAACATCGCGCTTTGCGAAATGGAATCGGCGCCTCGCGACCACTTCCGCATTCAATCAACCCCGGCTCTGGGGCGTGGGGATCTCACCAGTGTTGGTTGGCCTGCTATCTGCCTGCGGGGGAGAAAAAACATATCGGGTGCAAGATACAACAACCCCCTTATCAACGGATGTTGATCTGTATGTGAATGGGGGAGGGGTCACACAGGCGGCCGTCTATCAAGATGTGAATGGGAATAATCAGATCGATCCCGAGGATACTCTGCTGGGGGTCACCGACGCCTCCGGTCATTTGACGGTCTCCCGATCGGTGGTTGAGCAAGGGCTTTTGGTCGACTTAAATGGCGCCATTGATCTTTACGCGGGTGAAAAATTATCGGGAGTGGCGACTGTTCCATTGTCGTCTCCAGACGCGGTGCAAACGGTTTCCGCCATCACCCAGCTTCTCCATGCGGTTATCACCGATGAACAAACAACCCCGGCGCCCCGCTCAGAAGCGGTGATCGCGCCCGACTTCTTACAAAAACTCTTTGGAACAGGAACATCAATCCGCACAAACGACATTACGAACCCCAAAAATTATCTGCCGAATGATGATGGCGAGAATGTAAAGGCCGATCTTATTACGCAGATCAATGCGCGTGTGCAAAATTACATCGATCAATATGGCAGTGCCCAAGCCGCTGCTGCGCATATCCGTGCAAATGGCTTCTCAGTTACTGATTTACCGGCCGCCGATCATGAGCTCGCCAATCTTAACGACCGGGTGAGCGGTGTGCCGCTGGCGCTGCCTGTTGAAGGTTTAACGGCACATGAACATGTCGTAACGCTGATTAAACCGGATAGCTGGGGATTTTTTGATCTTTTCAGCAGCGATGGTGGGCCGGCAACCGGGTTCGCTAAACTTCGGATTCTCGGTGCCGCCGATAGTGATGGAAATCCTGTCACCCTGTTCGATGTGAATGGTCGTCCTATTGCTGTTGGGGCTGAATTAGAAGGAAACGACATTCAAAGTCTGCGTCTTCTCTCAAACAGTGAAGTGGCATCCAAGGCCATTATTCAATACCAAGTTTATGATGGCGAAGCATGGTCGCAACAGGCTGATCTCGTGGTCAGTTTAACCCACATAGATGATGCGCCCAAATTCTTTAGCCCAGCGAAGTTTTCGAACTATCACGGGCAATTATCAACTTTCACCGTATTTGCGAATGACCCAGAGGGCACGGATGTTAGCTATGTGCTTGACGGACCTGACGCCGCCTTGTTCGAGCTCAATAGTGTTTCGGGTCAATTGCGGTTTAAAGCGGCCCCCAATCTTGACGACCCCAAAGACGCTAATGGCGACAATGTCTACGAAATTTCTATTCGGGCGAGTGATACAACCGGGCAAGTAACAACGCAAAATGTTCAGGTTTCTGTTTTGGTTAACCCTAACGCTGAACCCAAATTTTCGGACGACCTATATAACCTGAGCTTACCCGAGGGCGAGACTGATGTCGCAGCCATTCTCGTGAGTGCCAGCACCAATCGTCCTGGGATCACTTATTCGATCACCGGAGGCGATGATGCCGCCCTGTTGGACATTAACGCCATTACAGGGGTGCTCAGCTTTAAATCTGCTGTCGATTTCGAAAATCCAACAGACCATGATACGGATGGAGTTTATCAGGTACTGGTCACGGCTTCTGCGGGCGACAAATCCGACACTCAAATCCTTTTAGTTTAGACCTTCTTGACCGCTATCTTTTTGGTCACAATCCAATGCCAACCCCATTGTAAATGTCTTGCGAAGCTGCTCGACCTAATCTCTTTGTCATGTCGGCGAGCTATGCTACCCATGAGAGATGTCATCTGATCATATTCATAAAGCCAATGTTGAGATCGCCTTTCATGTGCTCGGCTGTGGTTCATCTGGCGGGGTTCCGCGGATAAACGGGGATTGGGGGATTTGTGACCCCCATGAGCCGAAAAATCGGCGCCGTCGGTGTTCCGTTCTGGTGCAACAGCACAATGGACCCATCGGAACAACACAATTATTAATCGATACATCTCCAGATTTGCGCGAGCAATTATTAGCGGCTCAGGTCGACGACATTGATGCGATTGCCTTTACCCATGATCACGCCGATCAAACCCATGGGATTGATGATATTAGAGCCCTGGTCTATGCGCGCCGCGCGCGTTTGCCCTGTTGGCTAGATCAGCCGACCTTTTCCACGCTCAACCAGCGTTTTGGCTATTGTTTTTCAGCAGCTGAAGGATCGGAATATCCGGCTTTACTCGACGCCAATATTCTTTATGATACGGAGCGCCGGGGCGGGTCATTCACGATCTCAGGGGCAGGCGGCAATATGGCCGTCACGGCATTTCGCCAAATTCATGGGTCCATTGAAAGCTTGGGCTTTCGGGTCGGCAATATTGCATATTCGAGCGACATTAGCGCTTTGCCCGAGGAGAGCGAGGCGCATCTCCAAAATCTTTCGTGTTGGATCATTGATGCGCTGCGCCTGACGCCGCATCCGACCCATCTTCATCTTGATGCCGCGCTCGATTTAATTGAACGCTTGAAGCCGCGGCGCGCGATCCTCACCAATTTACATATTGATATGGATTATAATGCCTTGCGCGAACAATTACCCGATCACGTTGAGCCGGCCTATGATGGAATGGTGGTGGTCGATGCGTAATAATCCGTTCTTATTATGCAGATCCATATACGCATCCATTAAATTAACCCATATTAATTTAACATAATATTTATTATGCGCCTTATAGATCAGAACCAGTTCCAACCTTTAAAGCGCCCCGCGCACCACAAATCATTGTTATTCCGCCTCCTACATCTTTCTGTGGTTTATGTGCTCGGCCTTCTCATCGCTTATCCCGCTTATGCGGAATTCGATCCATTATCTGCCTATGGGCCCGAAATTCGCTTTGATGTGATGCGCAATAATCGGGTTATCGGTGAGCATGTGACACGTTTTGAGCGCGAGAACGACAAACTGCAGGTGTTGTCCACGATGCGCCTCGAAATAGAAGTATTCTTTATTCCGGTATATAATTTCTCATATACAGCTCAGGAGAGCTGGGGCGGCGGACAGCTGCGCGCGCTATCAGTGCAGGTGGAGGATGGCGCGGACGCCTTTGCTCTTAATCTTGAGTTTAACGATGGCCTGATCAGCCCGCCCCCCTCCTCTGGCTATGCAACAGAAGGGGCGCGTGTGCACTACTCAACGAACCACTGGCATCCCAATGTTGTGCATGAGAAATACATCCTAAACACCCTGACTGGAGAGATAAATCAGGTTTCTATTAAGCAAGGCCCGCGTGAGAAATTGAGCGTTTTGAACGGCTCTGTTTGGGCCACGCGTTACGATTATTTTGGCGATCTCACAGACACGTCTGCCTGGTACGATGATCACGATCGTTGGGTAAAACTGCGCTTTAAAGCCCGCGATGGATCAATGATTGAGTATTTCTGCCGAAGCTGTGCGGTCGATGAATAAGGCGCAATTAGCCATTTGTTTTTGAGGGTTTAGAGAAAAACAACGTCACCTCGCCAATGCTAATGCCCCATTTGCTGACGCGCGCGCGATTTATCATCACACCATCCTCTTGAAGAAACATCCAATCATTGAAATGCACACGATAGGCGGAACCCGAAATCATTAAATTGACATCATAACGCCAATTCAGCGCATTACCCGCCGCAACCCCTTGGGCCACGCCCACCACATCATCAGCGCGACCTTCATATGTCTTGTTGCCGAGGGCGCGAATTTTCCATATGCGCTGGTCGATTTCACCATCATCATAAACGAAATGCTCATCGAGCGTCAGCATATCGCCGTCGACGGTTCCCTCAATTTTAACAGTGAATTGGCGACGAACCTTTCCAAAGCGGTCTTTGAAAAGCCCCCAGGCTTGGGTATTGCCCTTAAAATAACTAAACAGGTCGAGGCTCGGCTCTTTATTGGCAAACTCTTGAATGGCTTGTCCCGAACACCCCGCCAATCCAAACAGCATGACAGATAGACAGATAACCGTGCTTAAAGATGATTTCATGACTTTCGCTCCAAAGCGCGCTGGATAGCGCGGTGACTGTCTCGGCCAATGGGGAAATTCCACATCAACCCGACAGCTGCTATCTTTAATACGATGGGAAGAGCTGCATAGATCACCACCAAGGCGGTTAAAGCTATAGCAGGCGGCGCCACCGTATCGCCATCAAGCCCCAAAGCGCCGAGCACGGGAAAAGCCAAACCAACTGCTGCGCCCAAAGCCAGCTTGGTGGCCATAGACCAATAGGCGAAAAGGGTTGCGGTTCGCTCATGCTGGTAGCGAAGTCGATCCCAATCCGCGCAATCTGCTTGAATTGCCGGTGGCAATGCCAAATCGGAACCCAGTGTCATGCCGGTTAGGGCGCAAATCACGCCAAATGCGAAGGCGTCCCCGGCGCTCAGAAAAGGCACATACGCAAAAACCACACAGGTTAAGATCATTGTTGTGGCCCAAACACGATGTTTGCTCCACCGGCGTGCCAGAAAAACCCAAATGCCGATCCCAAAGACCGCGAATAAAAAATAAATGAACAGCAAAACCGCTTGGGTCTGCTCATCCGCCTGTAAAATGTGAACCATGAATAAGGGCAAGCAAACAGCCGGTAGGCCGTTTGCTAATCCGTTAATAAACCAAGCGATGATGACGCGCAGAAAAACTTTATTGCCCCACGGAAATGTGAGCGGGCGCGCGCGTAAATCTCGTAAGGGGCGCCGCTCCGGCACAAACCGCAAGGCAATACCGATCACCCCAGCCCCCAAAATCACCGTGATCCAAGCCATAAGGGCAAATCTCTCGTTCTGAGTTTGCTCAGCGAATATCACGCCCATGGCACCCGTCGCTAATATTCCAAGCAATCCAGCGCCCTCGCGCAGGCCATTCAGGCTGGCGCGGGCTTGATATTCGGGCTCGAGATCAACCGCCCAGGCCACATAAGGAATTTGAACCGCCGTCCAGCCCACATATAAAAGCGCGCCCCAAAAGGTCAGATACATCAGGCCGACATCAGGCGGTGGCGAAAATATCATGATCAGAGCCGGGCCAGCCACCACAGCCCCAATTGCAATCGGCAGCTTTCGTTTGCCTAAATGTGCTGGGACTTGGTCGGAGGCCCACCCCAAAATAGGATCGCTGATCACATCAAGAAGCCGCAAACCCAGAAAAATGGCGCCCACGGTCGCGAGCCCCAGCCCCATAGTTTCGGCATAGAATGTCGGCAAAAGAACGAAAGCGGGTATGGTCGGCAAGGCCAACACAAAGGCGGGAAGCGCATAAAGCGTCCGCCAGGTTCGTTTGGGGGCCGCCCTACTCGACCGAGCCGATCTCATCTCGCATCTTCCCCGTTTCGCTGGAGTTTGAAGTGTTTTTGTCTATGACAGGTTTGCGGTTGTGTGTGGTACGGGCGCGGACACGGTCTGGATCACCCGAAGCCGGGCACCCAAGCGTGAACGGCATCGTCCTGACACGAGTTTGAACGACCTGTGCAGGTCTTTATTTGGTGCGCCACATGAATGAGATGAAAATGGTGAGCCCAGATGGGTTCGAACCATCGACCTACTGATTAAAAGTCAGTTGCTCTACCAGCTGAGCTATGGGCCCTCCACGCCCAGCTATATAGCGAAACTTTCACCCTGTGGCCAGCCCTACTTCGCCATTTGCGCAAAATTTTTGGTCTCTAAAGCTACCAACTCTATGATAAAACAAGTCATCAAATCGAGGCACCGCGCCTGATTGCAACCCATAGCTCAGACCCCTGTCAAGAAATAGGAAATCCGTTCCCCATGTCCCTCCCCCGTCTTCCAAACGATCTCTCTTCCTTTTCTCTATATGCCGGCGACGAACCATTTGAAAACCATGCTGGCCCTTTCATGATGTATATTGATCCCGATGGCGGCCCGCATCTATCCGCTTTTCAATCAGAGAAGCGGCACACCAATGGCTTGGGCGTGTTACATGGTGGCCTGTTAATGGCGTTTGCCGATTATGCGCTTTTCGTCATCGCTCACGACCTGATTGTCGACACGCCATGCGTGACGATTTCCTGCCAGACGGATTTTATTCGGGGCGCCGAAGCGGGAGGGTTGATTTTTGCGCATGGAACCGTGACCCGTTCTACGCGCAGCCTTGTCTTTATTCGGGGGTTGGTCTGCGATTCTTCGCACGAGACATTAGCCAGCTTTTCCGGTATTATTAAAAGAGTTGGGCGTTAACGAGAAAGAGATTCCAATGTTTCAATACCCTCTCACTGCCACCATTACCTTATTATCTTTATTTGTTTATTTTTGGGTTACGCTGCAAGTCGGCAAAGCCCGACGGTTGCATGATGTGCATGCGCCTGACATGACGGGGCCGGACGATTTTAACCGCGTGATCCGTGTCCACGCGAACACCATCGAAGCGCTGATCCTCTTCTTTCCAAGCCTCTGGTTGTTTGCGCTTAATATCAATGACCTTTATGCGGCGGTCATTGGGATCTTTTTCCCCATTGGGCGCATTATCTACGCACGCGGCTATTATCAAGCGGCGGATCAACGTGGACGTGGCTTCATGATCGGGTTTTTATCAACCCTGATTTTGCTGCTGGGTGCTGTTGTGGGCGTCGCCCATTCAGTGGTCGCAACCTATTACGTTGGATAAGTCGGGACACCATCATGTCGATCGAAATTGCTCCTTTGACAGGCGCGTGTGGCGCCGAAATATCGGGCGTGTCGCTCAAATCATTATCGAACGCCGAATTTGATACCATTCACTCCGCCCTGCTGGACTATGGGGCCATCTTTTTCCGCGATCAGGATCTTGACCATCAATCGCAGATCGAATTTGCGCGTCGCTTCGGAACGCTTGAAGTTCACCCGATCGTTGATGGACTGGAAGAACATCCTGAAATCACGCGCGTTTTAAAACCCGCAGGCGAAAGCGCCAGCTTCGGAACAGGATGGCACACAGATAATAGTTTCTTCAAAAAGCCGAGCATGGGGTCGGTGCTCTATAGTAAAATTATTCCGCCCTTTGGTGGGGATACTTTATATGCCAGCCAAACGCTCGCATATGATCGTCTATCTGAGCGCATGAAAGAAATGATCGATGGCCTCAACGCGGTTCATTCGGCAAGCCGCGCCTACACCGCGCCAACCACAAAAGACAAGTACGATAAAAAAGCGGCCATCACCTACACATGGACCGATGAGATTATGGATGAAGTCATCCACCCCGTCGTGATCACGATCCCAGAAACGGGCCGAAAAGCGCTCTACGTCAATGATATGTTCACATTGCGGTTCGACGGAATGAGTGAGGAAGAATCGCGCCCCTTGCTCAGCTATTTATTCCACCACGCGACACGGCCTGAGTTCTGTTGTCGCTTTAGATGGACGCCGAATACCGTCGCCATGTGGGACAATCGCATTGTGCAGCATTATGCGGTTGACGATTATCAGGCCTATGAGCGCCTAATGTATCGTGTAACAATCGCTGGCGAAGTGCCTGTTTAATATGCGTGTTTTAATTGTCGACGGTTATGACCGTCCGGCACGCGAGGAACTTAAACAGGCCGGGGCATCGCTAGCGGGGTCGCTTTATCGCGCGCTTTTGCACCGCCACCTTCCCGAAGCGATTGCCGATATTATGACGCCGGCGGATCCTGATTGCAGCATTAAAGGCGGCTTAGAGGGCTATGCAGCAGCGCTCTGGACAGGTTCGAGCCTCACAGCCTATGAAAATATCCCGGCAGTCACCCGGCAGATCGAGCTTGTGCGACAGGTGATGGAGGTGGGTATTCCCTGTTTTGGGTCTTGTTGGGCTCTGCAAATCGCTGCTTTGGCAGCGGGCGGCAGCGTTCACAAAAACCCTAAAGGGCGTGAGTTTGGCGTCGCTCGCAATATTACCCTCACCGATCAAGGCCGCGCTGACCCCATCTTTTCCGGGCGAAAATATGCCTTTGACGGCTTCTCAAGCCATTTCGACGCTGTTGATCGCTTGCCGGATGGTGCGACCTGGCTTGCTGGCAATGACCACACCCCCGTGCAAGCCGCGCGCATTATCTATGGTCGGTCAGAGTTTCTCGCCTTACAATATCATCCGGAATATAACATGCAGGAAATTGCGGCCCTCGCCCGCTTTCGAGCCGATGGTTTGGTGCAAGAGGGCCGATTTGCGTCGCGCGAGACGCTCGAGCGCACCGCTCTGGACTGGACCGCCTTGCATTCGGCCCCTGAAACCCTGGCCCTCAGCTGGCTCTATGGAATGAGCCGCGATGTCTTGATCCCAGATCTGCGCGAGCAAGAATTCGCTCGCTGGATTGCAGAAATCGTCGCCGGCTAAGCAAGTGGCGGAATATCTCCGCGAGCCTGATCTTCTTTAAATTGCGCGTAAAAATCGTTGAACTGGCCCTTTTCTATGGCAGCGCGCATGTCGCCCATAAGGGTTTGGTAATAGGCCAGATTATGCCAGCTTAAAAGCATGGCGCCTAAATATTCGCCGCAGCGATGCAAATGATGAAAATAAGCGCGACTATAATTTTGACTGGCGGGACAGTCAACGCTTTCATCAAGCGGTCGCGGATCCGCCGCATGGCGCGCATTACGAATATTCACTTTGCCATAGCGCGTATAGGCTGTGCCATGGCGCCCCGCCCGTGTTGGCATCACGCAGTCAAACATATCAACGCCGCGCGCAACCGACTCCACCAAATCGTCCGGAGTGCCCACACCCATGAGATAGCGCGGGCGGTCATTGGGTAAAAAAGGCGTTGTGACGTCAAGAACGTCACACATCATTTTTTGCCCCTCGCCAACTGCCAAGCCGCCAATCGCATAGCCATCAAAACCCATATCAATCAGGCGACGAGCACTGATCTCGCGTAAATCTGGGTAGGTGCTGCCTTGCACAATCCCAAACAGCGCATCGCCCTGCCCCGCGTCAAACTGTAGAAAAGCCTTTTTCGACCGCTCCGCCCAGCGCATCGACAATTCCATGCTCACGCGCGCTTCCTCATGGGTGGCAGGAAAAGGCGTACATTCATCCAAGACCATTCGTATATTTGCCCCCAGCAAGGTTTGAATTTCGACACTGCGCTCGGGCGTCAACATATAGCTCTGGCCGTCAATATGGCTTTGAAACGAAACACCGTGCTCCGTTATTTTGCGTAGCTTCGAGAGCGACATCACCTGAAACCCGCCACTATCGGTCAAAATGGGTCCATCCCATTGCATAAATTGTTGCAAGCCGCCCAGCGCCGCGACGCGCTCAGCACTCGGGCGAAGCATGAGGTGATAGGTGTTACCGAGAATAATATCTGCGCCCAATTCGCGCACCTGATCAGGATACATGGCTTTCACTGTGGCCGCCGTGCCCACGGGCATGAACGCCGGTGTGCGAATGTTACCCCGAGGGGTTTCAATCACCCCGAGACGGGCCTTTCCATCCTGGGCCTTAAGCGTGAATTGCATGTCTTCGCTCCAAAAAACAACCATCCCCATAGGAGTAGAACCGATAGCCCGATGCAATGGCATGCGCATAGGCCGCCTTCATATTCTGCGTACCGGCAAAGGCGCAAACCAACATGAACAGGCTCGATTGCGGCAAATGGAAATTAGTGATCAGTCCATCGGCGACGCGAAAATCATAGCCAGGCTTTATGAAAATATCAGTGTCCCCGGAAAAAGCGCGCAGCGTACCAGACCGCGCGGCACTCTCGAGAATGCGCAAGGAGGTCGTTCCCACCGGGATCACGCGCCCCCCCCGTTTTTGAGTGTGTTCGATCAGTGAAACCGTCTCATCTGTGACTTGCCCCCACTCACTATGTAAACGATCACCTTGCAGGCGATCATCATCCAATGGAAGAAACGTGCCGGCCCCCACATGTAAGGTGACGGATGCAAATTGAACACCCTGCCCAGCAAGACGATCCACCAAATCCCGCGTAAAGTGTAACCCCGCCGTCGGGGCCGCCACCGCCCCATCCTTTTGCGCAAACATGGTTTGATAATCGAGGCGATCTTGCGCATCGGGCGGACGCTTTTTGGCTATATATGGGGGAATTGGCATATCACCAATTCTTTGAAGCGTCTCCAGCGCCGAGTGCTGCTGCTCGTCAAAGCTGAGGGTCACGACGGCGCCATCGCGATCGGTAACGCGGATGGTGACATCTCCTGAAAAAATCTCATCCCCCGCTTGCAGGCGCTTCGCTGGTTTCGCCAAAGCGCGCCAAGCGCCATCGGGCAATCGGTCGATGAGCGTGAGGTCGATCTGCGCAGATACATCGCCACGACGACGCTCGCCAGACAGTCGCGCAGGGATGACCCGCGTATCATTCACAATTAAAAGATCTCGCGCCGTGATCAGCTCGGTGAGGTCGGCGAAAATATGATCGTGCACCTGTGTGTCTGCAACGTGCAGGAGCCGCGCCTGATCGCGCGGCACCACGGGCCGTAAGGCGATTAACTCTTCCGGTAAGGTGAAATCAAAGTCGCTTAAACGCATTGTTGGGCTGAGGACGATTACTCGTCCGCCAGCCGCATGCTGATGATTTTATCGGGATTAGCCGGCGGTTCGCCACGTTGAATGGCATCGACATATTCCATGCCCTCGATGACTTGACCAAAGACTGTGTATTGACCATTGAGCCAGCTCGCATCGTCAAAGCAAATGAAGAATTGACTATTTGCACTATCGGGATGACCAGAACGCGCCATGCCCAACGTGCCACGCTTAAAGGGCTCGGAAGAAAACTCGGCCCGAAGGTCGGGGTATTCACTCCCGCCCATTCCGGTTCCGGTTGGATCGCCGGTTTGGGCCATGAAGCCGTCAATCACCCGGTGGAAAACGATCCCATCATAAAATTTCTCACTAATGAGTTGTTTAATGCGCTCCACATGTTTGGGGGCAAGGTCTTCGCGCAACTGAATTTTGACAGTTCCCGATTTGAGTTCTAACAGCATGATATTCCCTCCCTGATCGGCTTGCGCAACAGAGGCAAAGAGAAGAAACAGAACGCCCATCACACATTGTTTAAAAAGCCGCATATTCATCACCGTATCATTAATCTTAAAATTTCTGGCGTAGCCTATCAGCTACCGATGCGCTAACAAAGTCGGAAAATGACCCGTTCATCGACGCAATCTGCCGCACCAGCGTGGATGAGATAAAGCGCGTGGCCGGACTGGCCATTAAAAACACTGTTTCAACATCCGGCGCCATGGCCGCATTCATCGCGGTCATTTCCGCTTCATAGTCATAATCCGTCACGCTCCGCAAACCACGAATAATCAGTGTCGCCTGATGGGTGCGCGCCGCATCGACCAGCAGGCCGTTAAATTCAACGATATTAATTCGCTCAGCCAGCTCGGCGCCATGCGCAGCAATGGCGTCATGAATAATCTCTTGGCGCTCAGTCACGGAAAAAAGGGGCTTTTTACTAGCGCTCACCCCAATGCCAATCACCATTTGATCGACGAGCTTTAAGCTACGCAGAATGATATCTTCGTGCCCTTTCGTCAGCGGGTCAAAACTTCCTGCATAAAAACCAATTCGCATTAGGCCTCTTCCTCATCGCCGGTTTCCCCAATGCGTACCACGGAAACCACTTGTGCGTCATCTCCGGTTTTGAAAATCGTCACGCCTTGCGTGTTGCGACCCGCAACCCGAACATCCTCAACCGGAGTGCGAATAAGTGTGCCGTCATTGGTCACCAACATGAGCTGGTCATTATCCTCAACAGGCAAGGCAGCAATCAAGGCGCCATTTCTTTCCGTGACGGTCATCGCGATAATGCCCTTACCGCCGCGGCCAGAAACCCGATACTCATAGCTTGAGGAGCGTTTGCCATAACCATTTTCACTGACGGTTAAAATGAATTGCTCGCGCGCGCCAAGTTCCGCATAGCGCTCTGGGCTGAGCGACGCTTCGCTGACTTCTTCTTCAGCGTCGTCAATGCTTACGCCCTCACCAATTTCCTCGCCGCTGGCGCGACGGATGGCACTTGCTTGTTTCAGATAGCTGTTCCGCTCGGGGGCGGTTGCATCGCTGTGGCGCAAGATGGCCATGGAAATAACGTTGGTATTGTCGGCAAGGCGAATGCCGCGCACGCCAGTCGAGTTTCGGCTTCGGAAAACGCGCACATCAGTGACCGGAAAGCGGATACATTGGCCATTAGCAGCCGTGAGCAACACATCGTCGTTTTCCGTACAGATTTCAACGCCGACAATGAGCTCATCGCCCTCAGGTTTCATCGCAATTTTGCCATTACGATTAATTTGTACGAAATCAGAGAGATCATTGCGTCGAACATTGCCATGGCTGGTGGCAAACATCACATGTAAATCGCCCCAACTGCTCTCGTCACTTGGCAACGCCATCACTGCGGCAATGGTCTCGCCTTCTGATAAGGGTAACAAATTGACAAGTGCTTTGCCGCGCGCTTGCGGATTACCAACCGGCAAGCGATAGACCTTCATTTTGTAGACCATTCCTGTGGTCGAGAAGAAAAGAATGGGTTGATGCGTATTGGCGACAAACAAGCGAGAGACGAAATCCTCGTCTTTGGTCGACATGCCCGAGCGACCTTTGCCGCCCCGTTTTTGCGCACGATAGGTCGATAAGGGAACGCGTTTGATGTAACCGGAATGGCTTAAGGTGACCACCATATCCTCAGACGGGATCAGCGACTCGTCATCCATCTCGCCATCATCTTCTAAAATTTCGGATCGTCTAGGCGTCGCAAATGCGTCGCGCACTTCGGTCAGCTCCGTGCGGATAATGTCAAGCAACCGAACTCGGCTGCGCAGAATATCCAAAAGGTCGGTGATCTGCGCGCCCAGTGACGCTAACTCACCGCCAATTTCATCGCGCCCCATTGCCGTCAAACGCTGCAAGCGAAGCTCGAGGATTGCCCGTGCCTGCGCCTCGCTCAGGCGATAGAAGCCAGTATCAGTAATGCGATGCAACGGATCATCAATGAGCCTAATGAGATCAGCCACATCAGCCGCGGGCCATTCACGCCCCATTAAGTTCTCACGTGCAACTTGCGGGCTTGGCGCCGAGCGGATCATGGCAATCACGTCATCAATATTGGCCACCGCAATAGCAAGACCCACCAACACATGAGCGCGGTCGCGCGCTTTATTCAGCTCAAACTTACAGCGCCGTGTAACCACTTCCTCACGGAACTCGAGAAATGCTTTCAGCATTTCGCGCACATTCATGAGCAAGGGGCGCCCGGATTTCAGGGCTAACATGTTAGCCCCGAAACTCGTTTGTAATTGGGAATAGCGATAAAGCTGGTTCAAAACCACATCGCTTACCGCATCTCTTTTGAGCTCAATCACAATGCGCATGCCGTCGCGATCGGACTCGTCGCGAATATCGCTAATGCCTTCAATGGTTTTGTCCCGCACAAGATCGGCGATGCGTTCGATCATCGAGGTTTTATTCACTTGATAGGGAATTTCTGTAATGATCACCGCTTCACGGTCTTTACGAATAGTCTCAACGCTTGCCCGGCCGCGCATGACAATGGACCCGCGTCCCGTCAGAACCGCACTGCGCGGGCCCGACCGACCGAGAATAAAGGCACCCGTCGGAAAATCGGGGCCAGGCACGATCTCCAGCAAAGCCTCATCCGTTAAATCAGGATCATCGATCAAGGCTAAACTGGCATCGATAATCTCGCCGAGATTATGGGGCGGCACATTTGTCGCCATGCCCACGGCGATCCCGTTGCCGCCATTCACCAAAAGATTTGGGAAGCGCGCGGGTAAGACCGTCGGCTCGCGCTCCGAATTATCGTAATTATCTTGAAAATCGACAGTTTTCTTATCGATGTCTTCCAGCAAAAACTGCGCCGGACGCGCCATACGCACTTCCGTATACCGCATGGCCGCCGGAGGATCACCATCGATGGAGCCAAAATTGCCCTGCCCATCCAAGAGCGGCAGACGCATCGAGAATTCCTGGGCCATTCGGACCAAAGCATCATAAATCGATTGATCCCCATGCGGGTGATATTTACCGATCACATCACCGACAACCCGTGCCGATTTACGGTATGGCTTATTAAACTCATAGCCATTTTCGTGCATAGAGAAGAGAATGCGCCGATGCACCGGCTTTAGCCCATCGCGCACATCTGGCAAGGCGCGACTAACGATGACGCTCATCGCATAATCGAGATAAGAGCTGCGCATCTCGTCTTCGAGCAAGATCGGATGAACATCGCGTTCACCGCTGCCGCCCTCAGGCGGTAAAGCGGCCGATATCGGCTCCTTCTCGTCAGACGGATCGCTCACAGACTATCCTTTTTGAGTAAAAAATACATGAAAGATCATAGGCGTTTGGGCCATGAGTCGCAACCAAAACCACCTGATTTTTCCCAAAAAAATTTTCTTTTAATTCAGATAAATCAATGGCTTAAAAAGGAATATCGTCATCGATTGGCCCAGCGTCGTTAAACCCGCCAATGGCCTCGCCGCCGCCGGACATGGCGGGCTGAAAGCTGTCACCGCCCGCCGCATTACGGGTATCCAGCATGGTTAAGGTGCCACCATAATTTTGCAACACAACCTCTGTCGTATAGCGATCATTCCCATTTTCATCTTGCCATTTACGGGTCTGCAACTGGCCTTCCAAATAGACTTTGGATCCCTTCTTCAGATACTGCTCGGCGATCTTGCACAGCCCTTCTGAGAAGATGACGACGCGGTGCCATTCGGTTTTCTCGCGACGCTCGCCTGACCCCCGATCACGCCAAGTTTCACTGGTCGCGACACTCAAATTCACCACGGGGCGTCCATCCTTTGTGCTTCTTACATCTGGATCGGCTCCTAAATTGCCAATCAAAATTACTTTATTCACGCTTCCCGCCATGATTCGTCTCCTTGCTAGATCCACACTCTACCCGAGCCGGCAGGCCCATCCCATGCTCGGCAGTGCCGAAAACATGCTTATTTGTGGACAAAGTAGATGTTTACGATATGTTCTCATATACGGCAAGCATTTGCACCCTCATTTTAAGGCCCTCCATCCCGAAACGAGCTCTTATTAATCATCATGCCCCAGAAAACCTCCGCTCTCGCCGCTAAGTCGCAGCTTAAAAACATTATTATTAGTGGCGCTCGAGAGCATAATTTGAAGAATGTGTCTCTCAGCCTGCCGCGCGATCAGCTTATCGTCATCACAGGCTTGTCGGGCTCTGGTAAAAGCTCGCTTGCTTTTGACACCATCTATGCCGAAGGCCAACGGCGCTATGTTGAGAGCCTATCGGCCTATGCACGGCAGTTTCTCGAGTTGATGCAAAAACCCGATGTCGACCAAATCGATGGATTGTCGCCAGCCATTTCCATTGAGCAAAAGACAACCTCAAAAAATCCACGCTCAACCGTGGGGACTGTCACTGAAATTTATGACTATTTGCGCCTGTTATACGCTCGGATCGGTATCCCCTATTCGCCAGCCACTGGCTTGCCGATTGAGAGCCAGACCGTCACCCAAATGGTCGATCGCATTCAAAGCCTAGAGCCCTCGACGCGCGCCTATTTATTGGCCCCCATCATTCGCGGACGCAAAGGCGAGTATCGGCGCGATTTTCAAGAACTCCAGAAGCGTGGTTTTCAACGGGTTAAAGTGGATGGCGCATTTTACGAGATCGATGCCGTTCCGGCGCTCGATAAGAAGATCAAGCATGATATTGATGTGGTTGTTGACCGAATTGTGATCCAGCCCGAGATGGGTAATCGGCTGGCCGATAGTCTCGAAACAGCCCTTCAACTGACCGATGGCATCGCTGTGCTTGAATTTGCCGATCAGCCTGACGAGCGGTTGGTTTTCTCGGCGCGATTTGCCTGCCCCGTTTCGGGTTTCACGATTGACGAAATTGAGCCACGCCTGTTTTCTTTTAATAATCCATTCGGCGCGTGCCCCACTTGTGATGGGCTGGGAACACAATTCTTTATCGACCCCGCTGCAATTGTTCCAGACCCTGGCCTCTCCCTGCGTCAAGGAGCGATCGCCCCCTGGTCGCGAAGCCCCTCGCCTTTCTACACGCAAACCTTAGATAGTTTGTCGCGCCATTTTGGCTTTTCGATGAGTGCCCCGTGGCATGAATTATCAGATGAGGATCGCCAGATCCTTCTCTATGGCAGTGGCTCGGTTGAGATTAAAATTACCTATGATGATGGCATGCGGAGTTTTACAACCCGCAAGCCCTTTGAGGGCGTCATCCCCAATCTTGAGCGCCGTTATCGGGAGACCGAGAGCAACTGGGCGCGTGAGGAAATCGAGAAATATCAGTCCATTACTGAATGCGAAGTGTGTTCGGGCTATCGCCTAAAACCTGAGGCGCTTGCCGTTAAAATTGACGGCCTCCATATTAGTGAGCTTGTGCAAAAATCGATCAAAGAAGCGGCACAATGGTTCTCTGCTCTGGAGAAAAAATTAACAGCCAAACAAAGAGACATTGCGGCTCGGATCTTACGTGAAATTCATGAGCGCTTGCGCTTTCTCAATGATGTTGGGCTTGATTATTTGAGCCTGTCTCGCAATGCCGGCACCTTATCCGGAGGAGAAAGCCAGCGTATTCGCCTCGCCTCACAAATTGGCTCCGGTCTAACCGGTGTATTATACGTGCTCGATGAGCCGTCCATCGGTCTGCATCAGCGTGACAATGCGAGATTGCTCGAAACCCTGACCCATTTACGCGATCTTGGAAATACCGTCATCGTTGTCGAACATGACGAAGATGCCATTATGGCGGCTGACCATGTTGTTGATGTCGGCCCCGGCGCCGGTATCCATGGCGGAGAGATCATCGCACAAGGCACACCTAGCGATATTGTTAAAAACAAGAACAGTTTAACGGGCCAGTATTTATCGGGGGCTCAGTCAATTCCCATCCCCGCAGAACGGCGCGCTCCGTCAACCAAGCGACGCATTCGCATTGCCAATGCCCGAGGCAATAATCTTAAAAATGTGAGTTGCGACATTCCACTTGGAACATTTACCTGCGTCACGGGTGTTTCGGGGAGTGGCAAATCAACCTTTCTCTTGGATACGGTTTATGCCGCCCTTTCGCGACGTTTACACAATACCCGTATTGTTCCCGCCGACCATGACTCGATTGAAGGGGCCGAGTTTATTGACAAGATTATTGATATTGATCAGTCCCCCATTGGCCGCACGCCGCGCTCAAACCCCGCCACCTATACGGGCGCCTTTACACCCATTCGCGAATGGTTTGCCGCCTTGCCCGAGGCTCGAAGCCGCGGCTACAAGCCCGGACGCTTCTCGTTCAATGTTAAAGGAGGGCGATGTGAGGCTTGTCAGGGCGATGGTGTAATCAAAATTGAGATGCATTTCCTGCCCGATGTCTATGTGCAATGTGACGCCTGTCATGGGCAGCGATATAATCGAGAAACCCTTGAAATTCAGTTCAAGGATAAAAGCATTGCCGATGTGCTCGCCATGACGGTTGATGAAGGCGCCAGTTTTTTCAAGGCTGTGCCACAAATTCGTGAGAAAATGGAAACTCTGCAACGTGTCGGATTGGGCTATATCAAAATTGGTCAGCAGGCCACCACCCTGTCGGGCGGCGAGGCGCAACGTGTAAAACTGGCCAAAGAGTTATCCCGCCGAGCCACTGGGCGAACCCTATATATTTTGGACGAGCCAACCACGGGCCTGCATTTTCACGATGTCCGCAAACTGCTCGAAGTCCTTCATGAATTAGTCGATCAAGGTAATACGGTTGCCGTGATCGAGCATAATCTGGAAGTCATCAAAACGGCGGATTGGATTATCGACATTGGTCCAGAGGGTGGCGATGGTGGGGGGCAATTAGTTGCCATAGGTACGCCGGAAGATGTTGCGCAGGTTCCAGCCAGCTATACCAGTCACTATCTCGGGCCGTTACTTGCGCGGGACACAGCGCGTGGGCCCGCTGCCACGAAATCTCAGAAAGCAACCGCCAAATCGGCGAAACCCCGCACATCTGAGAAGAAAGCAGTATCCAAAACACCATCCAAAGCAGCAGCCAAAACAGCAGCTAAAACATCGGAGGCAAAAGCTTCTAAAAAATAAACTCACCCCCAAGGCACGTAATTAGGCTTTTCTCGACAGCCCGCACTTGATAAGACAATCCTATGTCAGACCAGAACGCATCGAAAATCCGTATTATAGGCGGGGGCTTAGCAGGCTCTGAAGCGGCCTATCAAGCCGCTCAGGCGGGAATAGCGGTTGATTTATATGAAATGCGGCCCGTGCGGGCAACCGACGCGCATGTCACAGATCAGCTGGCCGAGCTCGTCTGCTCCAACTCTTTCCGATCCGATGACGCCGAAACCAATGCGGTTGGTCTACTGCATCATGAATTGCGCGCCGTTTGTTCTTTGATCATGCGTTGCGCCGACGCCAACCAATTACCGGCCGGCAATGCGCTGGCGGTGGATCGCGAGGGGTTTGCGCAAGCTGTGACGCAAGCCATTGAGAGCCACCCTCTTATTACCCTACACCGCCAAGAAGTGTGCGAGATCCCAGACGATGGCATCCCCACAATCATTGCCACAGGGCCACTCACCTCGCCGGATCTATCCAAATTTATTGGCACGTTAACCGGCACAGACCGGCTCGCTTTTTTCGACGCGATCGCGCCTATTGTCTATCGCGATAGTGTGGACATGTCGGTGTGTTGGTTTCAATCGCGCTATGACAAGGTTGGCCCAGGCGGAACCGGGCGAGATTACATAAATTGCCCGATGGATGAGGCTCAATATAACCGTTTTGTAGATGCCATCTTGCAAGGCGAGCAATCCGCTTTCAAAGCGTGGGAGGAAGATACGCCCTATTTTAACGGATGCTTACCTATTGAGGTGATGGCAGCGCGCGGTCGGGAAACATTGCGCCATGGGCCGATGAAGCCGCGGGGCCTTACCAATGCGCACCAACCGGATATCAAACCTTATGCAGTGGTTCAACTTCGTCAGGATAACAAGTTGGGAACCTTATATAATTTGGTCGGTTTCCAAACCAAGCTGAAATATGGCGCTCAGGCGGATGTCTTTCGTCTCATTCCTGGCCTTGAGGAGGCGCGGTTTGCGCGCTTGGGCGGCCTGCACCGAAACACGTTCCTCAATAGCCCTTCCCTTCTTACGCCCGACCTCGCTTTGAAAGCCCGGCCCCAAATTCGGTTTGCCGGTCAAATTACGGGGGTCGAGGGCTATGTCGAAAGTACGGCCATTGGTTGGTTGGCCGCGCATTTTACGATTCAGCAGATACGGCAGCAAAAGCCTCAATGTCCACCGAGTAATACGGCCTTTGGGGCATTGCTTGCGCACATTACCGTGAATGCAGAGCAAGATAGTTTCCAACCGATGAATATTAATTTCGGCCTCATGGCTGAACTTCATGCAAATGAGATCGAGAAAACAGCCCCCTCCCGCCCGAATATGCGACGCGCCCAGATGCGTAAGGAAAATCGTCAGCGGGCCTATACGCGGCGCGCGCAGGCCGAATTCGAAACATGGTTGAACGCAATTAGTGCCAGATAGAACATCGCACCAAACGGATCATCTCCGCTAAGCCACTGTGCTGGCGCGGCCCCAGACAGTGAAGCAAGGCCACCGATTTAGACATGGGACTGCCGCCCCGTTCACCATTGGCAGCCGTTGCAAGCGCATAACGACGGTGCATCCATGCGCCGCTCCATGAGGTGAGCTGATCAGGAGATGATGGGTCTGTCCCATCCAGCTGTTCAATCAGATGAAACAGCGCCGCTCCGGCCCCGCTAAACTCTTGAAATTCCCAGCCATCAACAAAGCGCTCGACCAGCTGATCGAGCAAGGTAAAATCAACCGATGCGGTGAAAATTGGCTCCTGGGGTAATCCATGCCCTCCCTGGGGTTGATGATAAATATCGGTTAGCCAATCTCGCCACCACTGAAGACGAATGGGGACGAGTAACGGCTCATGCGGGTTTTCAACAATTCGAATTAAACTCGTAAATAAGTGGAGCACCGCGACATATGCCGGTCGCTTACGGTCCGGCACGAACAGCGTCATCCGGTATAAGCCGCGATCCCAGTGTTTGAGATCAGTATCGAGATCAAATAGATCCAACAGAAACCACCATAAAAAAGGGCCGCAGAGCGGCCCTTTTCAATACAATCTTACTAAACATTAATAAATATTTTGTGCCGATACCATGGCAAACAGCATCGGGATCGACAGCATGGTGTTGGTCCGTGAGAACAACATAGCCGTGCGGGCCGATGCCGCTTTTGTTTCCGCATCAGCTTCAACAAGGCCCAGGGCGCGTTTTTGGTTTGGCCAAATGACAAACCACACATTGAAACCCATAATAATGCCGAGCCACATGCCTATACCAATGGCGATGTTCTTGGGAACTTGGAAATCATTCATCATGCCCAAGCTCATGGCATCGTGAATATATCCATTGAGATATCCAAGAATGAGCCCTGTCACAATGGTCGCAAGCGCTGCCCACCGGAACCAGAACAGTGCCGCTGGCGCAATCACCTTGCTAATCGCAGGCTTTTGCTCATCAGGAATGTTTGGCATGTTGGGAATTTGCACGAAGTTGAAATAGTACAACAGGCCAATCCACATCACGCCGCTGAGAACGTGAAGCCACCGAAACAAAAAGGCATAAAAATTTGTATCAAATGCCCCGCCATTATTCAGATACATAAGCTCCAGTAAGAATGCGAGAATAAAACCCGCAATCACTGTGTTACGCAAAGACGTTAAGATAGAAGCCATTGCTTACCTCCCCCTTTCCAGGAACGAATCAATTTACCAAATGAGTTTAACGTTTCCAGCGACTGCATCAAGTTGCATCCGCTGTTTTCACCTCGGACCAATCGCGTTTCACGCCGAAAATTAACAAAATGGGTGCCGCGACAAAAATCGATGAATAGGTTCCAACAATCACGCCCCAAATCATAGCAAACGTAAATCCTTCGATGACCTCGCCCCCGAGTAAGTACAGAGAGAATAAAGCAATTAGGGTCGTAAAGGACGTCATGACAGTTCGAGATAAAGTGTTGTTCACCGATTGGTCGAGCAAGTCACCCAAAGGAATTTTCTTATACTTCCTCAGATTTTCGCGCACACGATCATAAACCACAACTGTGTCATTCATCGAATACCCAACAATCGTCAAAATCGCCGCCAGAATAGAGATATTAAACTCGAGTTGAAGGATCGAAAAAATCCCCAATGTGGCAATCACATCGTGGATCAGCGCAAGAACCGCTCCCAGGCTGAACTGCCATTCAAACCGGAACCAAATATAAATCAACATGGCCACGACCGCGAGAACAACAGCTAAAATGCCAGCCTCGATGAGCTCGTCGCTGATTTGAGGACCAACAATCTCAACCCGACGAATTTCAAACTCACCTTCGATCTCGCCACGGATTTGTTCTACAGCAGAGAGATCATTGCTGGTGTCACTGGCTCCGGCTTGCTCTGGAATTCGAATGAGAACGGTTTGTGGGTTTCCAAACTCTTGAATTTGAACATCTCCGAGCTTCAACCCGTTCAATCGGCTACGCAGGCTCCCAATATCAATGGCGTTTTCTTGTTTCGCCTCGACCAGCGTTCCGCCTTTAAAATCAATCCCAAAATTCAACCCCTGTGTCGCCAGACTGATAGCGGAGGCGACAATCAAGGACAGGCTGAATAAAAATGCGACAAACCGATATTTAATAAACTTTATTGCGGTTTCAGCCGGCACTAATCGTAACTTAAGCATTTATTTTCTCCTCACACCGGCAAGGTGACATCGCGACGGTGATTGCGCACCCAAAGGGCGATGAACAAGCGGGTCAGCACAAAGGCTGTGAAGACGGAGGACACAATGCCGATGGCCAGCGTCACAGCAAAACCCCGGATTGGGCCTGACCCCAATTGAAACAAAATAATACCGGCCAAAAGCGTCGTAATATTGGCATCCATAATTGTGCTCAGAGCTTGTCCGTATCCTCGCTCAATGGCAATTAAAGGCCCTCGCCCCTCCGCCATTTCTTCCCGAATACGCTCAAAAATCAGAACATTGGCGTCAACGGCCATACCAACGGTGAGAACGATCCCCGCAATCCCCGGAAGCGTCAGCGTCGCCTGCAGAGCCGATAACGCCCCCATGATCAGAATTAAGTTTGCGACCAGCGCCACATTGGCGAACACACCAAAAAGATTGTAGCTCAATATCATGAAAACCACGACGGCTACGAAACCAATCGCCAGAGCTTTTTCACCCGCTTCAATCGAGTCCGCACCCAGACCCGGCCCGACTGTTCGCTCTTCAAGAATATACATTGGTGCAGGCAAGGCGCCCGCCCGCAGCAAAATAGAGAGATCATTTGCTTCTTGCACAGAGAAATTGCCGGTAATCCGACCCGATCCACCCAAAATCGCAGTCTGGATGACTGGTGCAGATATAACCTTGCCATCGAGCACGATGGCAAAGGGACGCCCCACATTGGCTTTGGTCACTTCACCAAATCGTTTTGCTCCTACTGTGTCGAAGCGGAAAAGAACTTCGGGCGATCCGGTACTCGGATCAAACCCCATGCTCGCGTCAACTAAACGCTCCCCACTGACCATTGCCCGGCGCTGGATGAGATAGGGTATGGCCGGCTCGGACTCGGAGAACACGATCATGGTACCGGGAGGCATGCGACGCGTTTGCTGAGCCTCGTAAGCGGAGACATTGGGATCGACGAGATGAAAATTGAGCTTCGCCGTTTGCCCCAAAAGCGCCTTGAGACGTTCGGGATCATCCAAGCCAGGGACCTGCACGACAATGCGATTATCACCCTGCCGCTGGATCACCGGCTCGGTGGTTCCCAACTCGTCGACCCGGCGTCGAATAATTTCGATCGATTGTTGCACCGTTCGCGCGAGCCGCGCTTGCACGGCTTCGGGAGAAAACGACACGCGTAAACCACGCTCGCCCGCTTGCTCGATCACCAGCTCGCTCGCGGTTACGCCTGCAGCAAACAAATTTCCAAAGACAGGCTGATCAAGCGCCTTGAGCGCTTCTCTCGCTGCATCCATTTGATCGCTGTCACGCAAAGTCAGTTCGACCGCGTTATTCTTGAGACCCAGCCCGGTATAGCCGACTGACGCCGTTCGCAGCTCGACCCGAATATCCGAGACCAGAGATTCGAGGCGCTCGGTTTCAACACTATTTGTGTCGACCTCGAGCAGCAAATGCGAGCCTCCGCGCAAATCCAGACCGAGGTTCAACGTGTTACTGGGCAAAAAACCAGAAACACTCTCCCGCATAGATTGGCTCATAAAATTTGGCGCCGAGAACAAAATGCCGAACGCAACCACGCCCAACACGCCAATCATTTTGTAGGATGAAAAATTCAGCATGGTTTATTCCGATTTAGCGGGTTCGCTCTTACTATTTACTGAAACAACCATGTTTTTGATCACATGCACGCGCACACCATCAGAAATTTCGATCTCGAGCTCATCGTCATGGACTTTACTCACTTTTCCAATAATGCCGCCTTGCGTGATCACACGGTCACCGCGCCGCAGCGCTTCAATCATTTGAGCATGTTCTTTTTGTCGCTTTTGTTGCGGCCGCAAGATCATGAAATAAATAATGGCAAACACCAAAATAAGCGGAAAAAACAGCTCAAAAAGGCTGCCGCCCGTGGTTGCCGCTTGAGCGTAGGCTGGAGTGATGAACATAAAATTCCCCTATTTAGAAACTCATGGGACTATAGATGAATCACTTGCTTTTTCAATCCTTTGGACAAGGGTTTATGGGTGTAAAACATCATAAAGTGACAAGCCCACCATCCATACGGGTCGCGATGCCTGAAATGGTGTTTACAATACGGATCGGGGATCAACGGCCTGCGTTCCGCGACGAATTTCAAAATGCAGTTGCGGCGTATCCACATTCCCCGATTGCCCAACCCGCCCAACAATATCACCTTGCTTGACTTGCTGCCCCGGTTTAACCGCAAATGATTGAACATGCGCATAGGCAGACACCCAGCCATCTTTGTGGCGGACCAGCACCAGATTTCCATAGCCGCGCAATTCGTTTCCCGCATAAACCACGACGCCGTTCTCGACAGCCTTCACCGGCGTACCCGCGGGGGCGGAAATATTGATGCCATCATTATGGAGGCCACCAGCTTTCGGCCCAAAGTTTGAAATCACGCGTCCATTGACGGGTTGAATAAAGCGCCCCTTGCGCGGCGGAGCGGCCGCGCGAATGGCTGGCGGACGCGATGTATTTCGAGCTGAAGCGGTTGACGACGCAGACGAACGTGCCTCGGCGATCGACCCCGGAAGAGCCAATTTCATCCCGACGCGCAAATCTTTGGGATTAAGATTGCCGTTCAGCTGAACCAACTCTGACAACCGCACTTGATAGGTTTGAGCGAGACTGTAAAGCGTATCTCCCCGCCGCACAGTATGAAAGGAGGGCTTGGGGAGCCGCACCTCTTGCCCTTCCCGCAACTTAAACGGTGGTTTGGCATTATTCGCGGCCATTAATGCGGGCATCGAAACCCGATACCGTTGCGCGATGGAATAGTAGCTATCGCCACGGCGTACACGCACCACCCCTTTTTTTAGGGGTTGTGCGGTTTGTGTCGAGCGCTCCGCTGACGAACGGGCAGCGAGGCGTTCAAAGAAATTAGGTTTGGCGCCTTTTTGAGTGTCATACCATTCGCCTGAGCGCACCGCGCATGAAGCGAGTACCGAGAGGCTCAGCAACAGGGGGAGATGCGCTAGAGGGAAATAACGCCGTCTCATTTTCCCGTTGAAAAAGCCTCTGATAGGCGGCGATGGATCGCCGTATCCGTATGGTCCATTTTAAGCGGCGTGATCGAAATCATGCCGGAATAGACCGCATCCATGTCAGAGCCCGCAACCGTCTTTTGAATACGACGATCAAAGTCATACCAAAAATAAGGAACGCCCCGAGGATCTTCGCGCTCCATTAATTTAAGAAGATGGGTATCGCGCCGACCTTGCTTCGTTATCCGCACGTCGCATTTATCATGCGGGTCGACATCTGGAAAATTAATATTCATTAAGGTGCCCCGCGGCCATCCCATCTCAACAAGCTTTTTGATAATGTTCGGTGCGTGTTTCTCTGCGACTGCAAAACGCGGCTTGCGCGTGCCGTCGAGGCGTATTGCTTGGCTCAGCGCGATCGACGGAATGCCCATCACCGTGCCTTCTTTGGCGCCGGCCACCGTGCCAGAATAGCTCACATCCTCGGCAAGATTTTGTCCAAAATTAACGCCCGACAAAACAAGATCAGGAAGCGCATCGCGGAGCAATGAACGCGTGGCCACCATCACACAATCGGTCGGCGTTCCGGTGACAGCATAAATTTTTGGCGCTCTGCGGTAGAGGCGCAAAGGTCGGGTCAGGCTCAGCGAATGGCTGGCCCCACTATGCTCTTCACGCGGCGCGACCACCCAGACATCATCCGATAAGGCCGCCGCAATTTTGCGCGCTGTTTTGAGCCCCGGCGCATCAACACCGTCATCATTGGTGACTAAAATACGGCCAATTGGCTTTTTCATATTGCACTCTTTTCTATCTTTGTTTGTCCGCCAAAATAAGGATGCAAAGCCTCAGGGATAAGAACAGAACCATCCTCTTGCAGATAATTTTCTAAAATAGCCACCATGGTTCGTCCCACTGCCAAGCCAGACCCATTTAAGGTGTGCGCAAAGTGCGTTTGTTTATCGCCCTTAAACCGGTAACGCGCATTCATGCGCCGCGCCTGGAAATCTCCGCAATAGCTGCAGCTCGAAATCTCGCGATAGGCTTTTTGCCCAGGCAGCCAGACCTCTAGATCATATGTTTTGCGCGCAGAAAAGCCCATGTCACCCGTCGACAGCGCCATTACACGATAGCTGAGGTCGAGACGTTGCAAAATGGTCTCCGCGCAGTGCGTCATGCGCTCCAATTCGGACAATCCATCCGCTTCTTCGACGACACTGACAAGTTCAACTTTAGAGAATTGATGCTGGCGGATCATCCCACGGGTGTCGCGGCCCGCCGCTCCCGCTTCAGAACGGAAACACGGTGTATAGGCGGTCACACGAAGAGGTAAGTTCTCGGCCTCCAAAATGGTCTCACGCACCAAATTGGTGAGCGGCACTTCCGCCGTCGGGATCAGCCATCGCCCATCGGTTGTCTTAAATTGATCATCGGCAAATTTAGGCAATTGTCCGGTACCAAATAAACTTTCATCTCTCACAAGCAATGGCGGCACAATTTCGGTGTACCCGAATTCTTGTGTGTGAACATCCAGCATAAAATTACCGAGCGCTCGCTCCAAGCGGGCCAGCCCGCCACGCAAGACAACAAAGCGGGAGCCGGCAATTTGACCCGCACTATTGAAATCCATGAGCCCCAAGGCTTCCCCAATCTCAAAATGCTGCTCAATATCGCCACGATCGGTGATCGTGCCAATTTTTCGGATCTCAACATTATCGGCCTCATCCGACCCAACCGGAACATCGTCAAGCGGCAGATTAGGGATCGGCGCAAGCGCCGCCCGCAATGCCTCATCGGCAAGCCTCTCGCCCTCTTCCGCTTCCTGCAAAGCCTGTTTGAGGTCAGCCACCTCAGCCATGAGCCGCTGTGCCTCAGCCTCGTCGCCACTTGCTTTAGCCGCACCAATGCCTTTAGAGGCGGCATTGCGCGCCGACTGAAGATCTTGCGCATGGGTGACGGCGGCACGCCGCGCTTGGTCGAGGGCCAGAATATCCGACGAAACCGGTGCATGCCCTCGCCGCGCTAATAAGGCATCGACCAGATCTGCATTTTCGCGAATGTAATGAATATCAAGCATGGACAGAAAATAACGTGAGTCGGAACCTCACACCCTCTTAGTTCAGTTTACTGAGTTCATACGATTTCCGAGCCCGACGCATCAATCGCTTAGCTCTGCATCAATCGTTTCTTGCCGTTTTTTCTCTAGCAGAGCAACCGCAAATATCGACAATTCGTACAATATGAGCGTCGGGATCGCGAGGCCAATTTGGCTGATCAGATCGGGCGGCGTTAAAAGAGCGGCAACCGCAAAGGTGATGACAATTGCGTAACGTCTTTTGCTGCGTAACCCATCGGCTGACACGATGCCTATCCGACCTAACACAATCAGGATGATGGGCAGCTGGAAACATAAGCCAAAGGCCAGCATGAGAACCATTGTAAAGGACAAATATTCACTCACGCGATTGAGCATTCGAATATCTGCGCCAGAGGTATCGACCTGTTGCATATTCAAGAAAAAATCGAGCGCGAGTGGCATGATCACGAAGAAAACAAGACCCGCGCCCAGACAAAACAAAACCGGCGCCCCAATCAAAAACGGCACCAGCATGCGCCGCTCACTTCGATACAAGCCCGGGGCTATAAACCGGTAAATTTGATATGCATAGGCCGGAAAGCCGACGAAAATGGCGCCGAACATTGCGAGCTTAATTTGCGTAAAGAAAAACTCATGCGGCGCGGTGTAGATGAGCTCAAGTTTGTTGGTTGTCCCTGCGGCCCGTTCATAGGGAATGAGGAGCAGGCGAAAAATATCATCCGCGAAAGATAAACAGCCAATTAAGGCGACCAGAAAAATCGCCAATATCCATAAAATACGTGTCCGGAGCTCCACCAAATGCTCAATCAAAGGGGCCTCTGAGCGTGCAATCTCCGCTTCATCATCTGACGCGTGCATCAGGAGCCCTCGTTTTTTACTTTAGAGGCGACCCGTGATGTTTTTTTAGGGCCTTTGCCAGAGCGGCTTGCTGATCGTTTTTCTGACCCTGATATAGGATCCGATAGCGCATCGGAAATGTCCGGCATTGAGGCAAATAGATCACCCTCCAAAGGGGTTTGATCCGTCTCGGATTTGGGGGGCGCAACTGTGCGCTGGCCAGAACCGGCTTTGGGGCCGTCCGATCGATTTTTGGGGGGGTGGCTATCTGCAAACGGGTCGCCCGAGGTCAGATGATCCATTGATGCTAAATTGCGTTGAAATTCGAGGGCGACACGGCGTATTTGCCCAGTGATCCGTCCGATCCATCGCAACACGGTCGGGATTTCGCTGGGGCCGAGCACAATCAAGATTACGAGACCCAAGACGACCAATTCGGTCCAGCCAATATCAAACATGGTGCGACCTAGCTTTGCACCTTACTTTGTTTTCGACGTGTCTTGCTTGGGCTTATGATCAACAATAGGGGGATCATCCTGCACGATATCGGCGTCGATATCTTCTCGCAGGCCTGCTTTGAAACTTTTAATGCCGCGCGCCACGTCGCCCATCAGCGACGAAATTCTTCCGCGCCCAAAAAGCAGAACCAGCAAAACAACGACAACTAAAATTTGTACCCAGCTAATGCCCATAATAAAATCCTAAAAAAGTCGATTAGTTGTTTTTAGTTGTCGTCGAAAAAGACGATACGGTCAACCGGGATCATCAATTCATGGCGGCCTGTCTGTGGCGGAATTCCGTACCAATCCATCCGCCATGTTTGACCAGACGGCAGTGCCAAGGTGCATTGCGCATAACTGCCCATTTGTCGAAGAATTGCGACATCAGCAGAGAAATTCAGCAGATCTTTTGGATGGGCAGAATACCCTGGCGCGGAACCCGCCATAGGGTTTGGCAGGATATCCGCAAACCGTACAGCCATTGACCGAGCCGATGCAGGCGCTCTCGACGGTATCTCGGGAAATAATTGAGACGCCTCATCAAGTGAGAGTTCATTAAACCCGCCAAATATATGCGCAATGGTTCGGTTCAGTGGCTGATAATACAGCGACTGAGGGGTGCCGGATTGCACTATTTTTCCGTCAATCATGACCGCAATTCGATCTGCGAGCGCCATGGCATCATCAGCATCATGGGTGACGATCACCGAGCCCATTCCCCCCTCACCCAGCATCGACTTAATCATCACACGCATATCAGAGCGCAATTGCGGATCGAGACTTGAAAAAGGCTCATCCATGAGCATCAATCTGGGTCGCGCTGCTAATGCCCGCGCTAGCGCCACCCGTTGTTGCTCGCCACCCGATAAACTGTTTGGATAGGCGTTTTTCAAATGAGCCAGACCAATGCGCTCGATGAGCGCATTAACCCGAATACGGCGCTCGGACGCCGCTAAAGCCGTAAGACCGAAGGCGACATTTTGCTCGAGCGTTAAATGCGGAAACAGCGCATATTCTTGAAATAAATAGCCAAGACCGCGATGCTCTGGCGCGACACTCGTCTGCCCTGCCTGCTCCACAACAACATCATCAATGAGAATGCGTCCCGTATGCGCACGTTCGAGCCCCGCAATCAGCCTTAGCGTCGTCGATTTACCGCACCCCGATGGCCCCAGCAGACAAACGGTTTCCTCTGTCGCAACCGTTAACGACAAATCATTGACAACAAGATTGCCGCCCAGTTGGCACGACAAATCTTGAATAGTCAGAAGATGGGGCATGGAGTGGCTCACTCCGTCTCTTCGAGATCCATTTCGAGCGGCTCCAACCCATCGTCATCAAGATCGAGCGGATCTTCTTCTGGATCATTATCCGGATCCGGCTCTGGGATTGAAAACCCGGGAGGTAGTCGCCCATCGAGAAGACCTGCCGATCGTAATTCCTCAAGCCCCGGGAGATCTTTAACAGAGGCGAGATCGAAATAAGTGAGGAAATAATCGGTGGTGCCATATGTGACCGGCCGACCCGGAACGCGCCGACGGCCACGGATTTTAACCCATTCGCTTTCCAACAGAACATCGATCGTGCCCTTAGACACGGCCACCCCGCGAATATCCTCAATTTCAGCGCGGGTAACCGGCTGGTGATAGGCAATGATCGCAAGCGTCTCGAGTGCGGCCCGCGACAGACGACGCTGCTGGCTCACCTCTTTTTGCAGCGCAGATGACAAATCGGGCGCGGTTCGAAAAGCATATTTCCCAGCCAATTCGACCAAATGAAAGCCACCATCTGCATATTTTTCCATAATCGCCGCAAGCAAGGCCTCGATCGGCGCGCCATCCGGCAGACGGTCTCGTACACTCCCGAGATCAAGGGGCTCACTCGCGGCAAATAAAATCGCTTCGGCCATGCGCAAATGGCGCGGGTCTAATTCAATCGCCTCATGAACTTCGGCTGGAGTGTTTTGCTCAGGATCTGGTTGCTCGCTCATTGGCCCTCCGCCAGTCGCGGCCGCGCCCGCCGCAACCGAATTTCACCAAAATTCTGATCTTGCTGTAACTCAATACGACCTTCCCGCGCAAATTCGAGGGCCGCACTAAAACCGCTCGCAATGTGCGTCCGGCGCTTCGCCGGGTTACGAATTTCCGACAGTAAAATCGCGTCCAATTTTTCCCAATCGCTTAAAGCGCCGAGCATGCGTTCGAGCCGCATGCGGGCGCGCTCAATACTGAGGACATCAAGATCAGGCGGCGACCACTCGGTGTAATAGCTTCGAATACGATGCGTTGAATAAGAGGATAATAGCTCAAACAGGCTCGCTTCATAAATGCTATTGCGTTTCACGCGAATGCCATCCGGCATACCGCGCATAAACACATCGCGCCCCAATAGATTGCGGGTCATCAAGCGCGCCGCACAATCCCGCATAGCATCAAGACGTTGCAGACGGAACATCAAGCGCGCCGCCATTTCCTCAGCCGACGCTTCCTCTTCATTCTCTTCACGCGGTAATAGAAGGCGCGACTTGAGATAGGCAAGCCAGCTTGCCATCACCAGATAATCTGCTGCCAGTTCCAATTTCAGTTTTTGGGCGTCGCGAATGAAGACAAGATATTGCTCGGCCAATTGCAAAATCGAAATCTGGCGCAAATCAACTTTTTGGGTTCGCGCAAGCGCCAGTAAGACATCTAAGGGCCCTTCGAACCCCTCGACATCCACACGCCAATTTTCTCGGTCTCCGGCAGTGAACACTGTGCTCGAGAGATCAAATTCAGCAGAATCATTTGCCACTTCATTCATGAGCGGAACTATACCCTTTTCAATCGGCCTTCCAAACCGATGAAACAAGTTCTCCCCAGAGAAGCTCATCCGCCACAGTCGATGTTTTGGGCGCGCTCAATCTATCGGAAATTTCTCGGGTCTGCCGCTGGGCGGTATCGGATAATTCTGGCGCAATCGTGGCCAAATCCTGCATTTCCGAGAAACGTCCATTACAATGCAAAATCAAATCACAGCCCGCAGCCATCGCCGCTTGCCCGCGCTCACGCAGCGTACCGGAGAGCGCCTCCATTGATATATCGTCACTCATGAGTAAACCCGAAAAGCCAATTTCATCGCGGATCACTTTTTGGATGATGGTGGGTGAACAAGTGCTCACCTGATCGGCATCGAGGGCGGTGTACATGAGATGCCCTGTCATTGCGAGCGGTGCATCGCGACACATTGAAAAAGGCTTAAAATCAACCCGCTGCAATGCGTCGAGATCGTCTGAAATAATCGGCAAGGCTAAATGGCTATCGCATTGCGCGCGGCCATGCCCTGGAATGTGCTTGATAACGGGCAAGACACCTCCCGCTTGCAACCCCTCGATAAAAGCACGCCCCAGCACTCCGACGCATTCAGCATCATCGCTGAACGCGCGATCGCCAATAATGGCATCCGCATCGGGTTGCAGCACATCCAAACAGGGCGCACAGTTGATATTAATGCCGTAACGAATGAGATCCTCGGCAAGCCTTTGGGCGCCCAAAAAACACGCATGGCGCGCCTGCTCGGGGTCATCACGATAGAGCGCACCATAGATGGCAGCTGGTGGATGCGGCCGAGCCAAGGGGGGCCGAAGCCGCGCGACCCGTCCCCCTTCTTGATCAATCAAAATCGGCGCATGCGCGTCGCCCAACTGCTCTTGCACATCGGAAACGAGAGCCTGAATTTGCTCCACTGTCTCGAGATTACGGGCAAATAAAATCACCCCCCAAGGGCGAACCTCCCGAAGAAACCGTCGCTCATCCGATGTGAGCTGGCTTCCCGCCAAACCAATAATTAAGGCGCGCGACGTGACCATAAGGTGCGGCCTAATTCGGCTCAATCTTCACGAGGCACGATCCGCCGGCAGCGGCGAGCTCATCGCAGAAACGCTTGGCGTTTTCACGGGTTGAGAACCCGGACACATTGACCCGATAAAATATGCCTTTGCTACCCAGATCGGCGCGCAGGATTAGCGGGTCACGCCGTCCCAAGAGGTCAGGAAATTTTTTGGCTTGGTCGGCAAATGTTTTGCGGGCCAATGCACGACTACGGGTCGCTGCAATTTGAACCATATAGCGCGACGTGGCAGGCGTCGCTTCCTGTCGTGTTGGTTTAGGAGATGGCTCGGGAGCCGCCTGAGGCGATGCAGGAGCAGCGACACTTGGCTCTTGCTTTACCTCTGGCTTCACTTCTTCAGCAGGGCGCACAGGGGCAATGGCGGTTGGCTGAACATCGGCTGGAGGGGTTGGGTTTTCCACTCGAGGCTCGGGCGCGCTTGCCTCGGCCTCTTGCGGCTCCGCAGCACTCGTGCCCGCGAGTAAACTCTCGGGCCGCCCATCATTCATGTCAGGCTCGGGCACAGCTTCAGAATTGCCCTGAATGACCCGATGAATATTAAGGTCTTCAACCGGCTCTGGTGCCTCACCCGCAACCTCGGGCGACACGCGCATCGGCTCTGGATTTGCGGCAATCACTGGTGGCATCTCGCGCTGTCCATCCTCCAGCCCGCGTTGATAGGCATAGAAATACAACCCCGCGGCCAGCGATGAGAAAATCACAATGGCAATGACAAAAAGTGACGTTCGGAAAACCGAACCCGAGCGCGCATAAGAGGTCGCATCGTAAGATGGCCGCGCCATTTCCAAGTCATCCATCTCAGCGTCGGCATCAAATGGCTTATCATGAAGTGGATTTCTAATCATTTTTCTTTCCTTCACTCATCGGCGGTTATGAGGGGAGATTATCGCATTTCGTCTTGCGGTTCTACGCCCATCAAGCGCAAACAATTTCCGAGCGTAATCTGAACACACCGAGCCAGCGCGAGGCGAGCCTGCGTCCGCGCGGTATCATCTTGCAAAAATCGAGCACTTGGATCTTCCTTGCCCAAATTCCAAACCGAGTGAAAAGCCGCCGCCATTTCTTGCGCGAAAAAGGCGAGCCGATGGGGCTCGCGCGTTTCTGCCGCGGCATCAATCACCTTTGGATAATGGGCCACCAGCCTCAGCAAACCCACATCATGCGGCTGATCAAGCGCCGATAAATCGGCCGCCGCTAGCGCTGTCGTTGCTAATTGGTCGGGCGACCAGCCTGCCTCTGCGGCATTGCGAAAAATGGAACAAATTCGCGCATAGGCATATTGAACGTAAAACACTGGGTTATCGCGGGATTTCTCCTTCACCAGGTTAAAATCAAAATCAAGCGGTGCATCATTTTTCCGCGTCAGCATCATAAACCGAACGACGTCGCGCCCCACCTCGTCGACCACTTCACGCAATGTAATGAATTCCCCTGCGCGCTTCGACATTTTGACCGGCTGACCATCGCGTTGCAGTTTCACCATCTGACAGACCTTGACCTCGAGCCGCGCCTGATGATCGGAAATCGCAGTTACGGCCGAGACCATACGCTTAATGTAACCCGCGTGATCGGCCCCCCAAATATTAATCATGTCGCGAAAGCCACGCTCATATTTATTAAAGTGGCAGGCAATGTCCGGCGCAAAATAGGTCCAACTGCCGTCGGCCTTTTGCAGCGCACGATCTGTATCATCTCCAAAATCAGTCGACCGAAACAGAACTTGTTCTTCAGCTTCCCAATCTTCGGGTGGCTCAATCCCTTTCGGTGGATCAAGTTTACCGCGATACACCAAACTTTTCTGATCGAGCATCGCAACAACATCCGCTACCGCACCACTATCATGTAAGGATTGCTCGGACAGAAAATGATCATGAGCAACGCCGAGCGAGGCCAGATCATCTTTGATCATGTCCATCATCATCGGCAGAGCGAGCGCTTTAGCGCATGCGAGTTGGTCAGCTTCATCGCGCGAGAACAAGTCAGCCCCATAGGTTGAGGCCAAGGCCTGACCAACGGGCACCAGATAATCTCCCGGATATAATCCCTCGGGTATTTCGCCAATCTCTTCGCCCAACGCCTCACGCATTCGCAAAAGCGCCGAGCGCGCCAGCGTGGTGACCTGGCTCCCCGCATCATTGATATAATATTCTTTGGTTACCGAATAACCGGCCGCGTCGAGCAACGAAGCCAGCACATCGCCAACGACGGCGCCGCGGGCGTGCCCCACATGCATTGGCCCTGTGGGATTGGCCGACACATATTCTAAATTGATCGGCGCCGTCTGCTTCTGCATCGCATGCCCATAAGCGGTATCAGCCGATAAGACTTGGCGCGCGAGATCTTGCCAAAAAGCCGCCGACAATCGCAAATTGATAAACCCTGGCCCAGCAATCTCGGCCGAGATAACGCTCGGGTCTTGCTGAATACCAGCGACCAAAAATTCCGCCATCTGGCGCGGCGGCATGCCGGCCGATTTCGCCAGCACCATAGCCATATTGCTCGCCAAATCACCATGCTCGGTGTCCCGTGGCAATTCAATTGTGGCGCGGCTAGCATCAAGCCCCTCGGGCACCTTCCCAGCGGCGACGAGCGCCTGTAACTGGTCGTCCATTTTTTGCGCAAAAAGAGAAAAAATATTCATCGATCACTCACACATGAAATAAGGCACGCATCTGCGCCATAGACCACACCATAGACCACAGCGCCTAGGCCAATTCGTCCACAATATCAAATAACCGACGATATTCGGCTATCGCAAAACGGTCTGTCATTCCCGCAACATAGTCGGCAATATGGCGGGCGCGAGCGTCATCGGGCTGCCCCACTGCTTTTTCCGCCCATTCGCTGGGCATGAGGCTCGGCTCTTCCAAGAACAGGGTGAAGATGCGTTGAACCAAACGCCGCGCCTTACTCATCGACCGATTAACCGTATAATGACGATACATCCGATCGCGCAGAAAAGTTTTTATGATTAAATTCTGCTCATTCAGCTCACTGGAAAAAGATACAATCGGTTCGGTGAGCCCTCTAATATCCTCGACGGTTTCGGGTTTATGAATGGCCAGCCGACGGCGTGTCTCCGACACCAAATCGGCAATCATGATAGAAATCATCCGGCGAATAGCCTCGTGACGAAGCCGTTTTTGCGAGACCGAGCCATGCTCTTGCCGCAGTTTTTGGATAATATCGCCAATAATTGGTAAGCCCGATACTTCCTCGAGGGACAAAAGACCGGCCCGCAATCCATCATCAATATCATGGTTATTATAAGCGATATCATCGGCCAGCGCGGCGACTTGTGCTTCTGGTCCTGGAAAGCCATCCAATTCAAGGTCTTGATGATCTGCGTAGGCTTGAATGGCATAAGGCAGCGACGCCAAATCTCGGCTCGGCGTGATCAATGGGCCATTATGCTTTACAATGCCTTCCAAGCTCTCCCAGGTGAGATTGAGGCCGTCAAACGCAATATATCGTTCCTCGAGCGCCGTCACGATGCGCAAGGTTTGCGCATTATGGTCGAAACCACCAAACGGCGCCATCACCGCATGTAAGGCATCCTCACCGGCATGCCCAAAGGGCGTGTGCCCCAAATCATGCGCGAGAGCCAGCATTTCAGCCAAATCCTCATCGAGCGATAATTCGCGGGCCACGGAACGCGCAATTTGGGCGACCTCAAGAGAATGGGTCAAGCGGGTTCGGTAACTGTCGCCAACATGCGCGACAAAAACTTGTGTTTTATGTTTCAATCGACGAAACGCGCTGGAATGCACAATGCGATCACGATCGCGTTGATAGGGAGAGCGGGTCGGACTTTCTGGCTCTTTCACCAAACGTCCGCGTGAGGGGCCAGTGGCGTAGGAAGCTACAGACATGTCTCTAGACATGATCAATCCTTTCAGTGCGGAGCGTTTTGAGCTTGGGCGGCGTGTCCGCTTTTTCAAGACGTCCGGTTTTCGACAGAATTCCGCATAACATTTACGGATCGCCTTGAAAAGGCGCTCAGAAACACCTATTTCTACATTATGAGCACTGTAACCATTAGTGAAACCGCGGCCAACCGCATTCGCAAAATCCTTGCCGATGAAACGGCAGGGTCCATGTTGCGCATTTCGGTTATGGGGGGCGGCTGTTCAGGCTTCCAGTATAGTTTCGCGATTGATGACCAGAAAATGGACGATGATCTCGTTTTTGAACGCGATGATGTCACCATTTTAATTGATCCGATGTCTATTGGGTACATGGCTGGCGCTGAAATAGACTGGGTTGATGATCTGGTTGGCTCCTCTTTTCGGATCAATAATCCAAACGCGACAGCAGCTTGCGGTTGCGGAACATCCTTCGCTGTATAAGCTCCTGTGCGTATTGTCAGCTGGAATGTTAACTCGGTTAAGGCCCGCTTGCCCCATGTGGTTAGCTATTTAACGGATTATCAACCCGACATCTTATGCCTTCAAGAGCTGAAATGCGTCGATGAAGCGTTTCCGCGCGAAGCCATCGAAGATCTCGGCTACACGGTCGAGACCTTTGGACAAAAGACCTATAATGGCGTCGCGCTCATTTCTCGATTCCCGCTTGAAGATGTGCGGCGGGGCCTACCCTCTTTTGAAGATGAGCAAAGTCGCTATATCGAAGCCCTCATTATGGCTGGCGAGACGCCGCTGCGTGTGGCCTCAATTTATCTCCCCAATGGAAACCCGGTTGAAGGTGGCACGGGAGAGAAATATCAATATAAATTGCGGTTTATGGAGGCCTTATGTCACCATGCCCAAAGCCTGCTGGACCTGGAGGAAGCAACGGTTCTGAGCGGCGATTATAATATTATTCCCTCTCCAGAGGATTGCTACGACCCGGCCGCGTGGGCCGAAGACGCCTTATTTCGCCTAGAAAGTCGTCAGGCTTTTCGACGCATTCATAATCTAGGCTATGCCGATGCGTACGAGCTGAAACATAACCCCGGCCCCGATGGCTATACGTTTTGGGATTATCAAGGCGGTGCTTTTCCCAAAAACAAGGGCATTCGCATCGACCACCATCTACTCAGCCCGCTCGCAGCCGACCTTTTGGCAGACGTTGAAATTCACAAAGAAGTCCGCGCCCAAGAGCGCCCGTCCGACCACACACCCATCGCCATCCGCCTGAAGGTGGATGGGACAGGAATATGATTTTTTACGCTAGAATATTTGTCTAAATATCCGCGTAAGCTCGCTTTTCTTTTTTTCCACCTGGGTGAGTGACGGCGCCATTGCGTGCCGGGCCAACTGTTTGGGCATATTTCCACAATGTACCACTGGCGAAATCCGTCTCACGCGGACGCCAATTGGCACGACGTCGCGCCAGCTCATCCGCATCAACCATCAGGTCAAGCGTTCCCTTTTCAGCATCGATAATGATGGTGTCGCCATCTTCAATTAAGGCGATCGGCCCACCTTCGGCGGCTTCCGGGCCAACATGGCCAATGCAAAAGCCGCGCGTGGCGCCCGAAAAACGGCCATCGGTGATCAGCGCAACTTTATCGCCATTGCCCTGCCCGTATATGGCTGCGGTTGTTGACAGCATTTCCCGCATGCCAGGGCCGCCTTTTGGCCCTTCATAGCGAATGACCAAAACTTCGCCTTCTTGATAATTTCCGGCCTCAACAGCGGCAAAGGCATCTTCCTCGCGATCAAAACAGCGGGCTTTGCCCTCGAAGCGCAAGCGCGTCATGCCCGCGACTTTCACAATCGCGCCATCCGGCGCCAAGGAGCCCGTTAACCCCACAACACCGCCCGTGGGCGAGAGCGGATTGGTAACGGGATAAATGACTTTTTGATCAGGATTAAATGTGATGTCTGCCAAATTATCGGCCAATGATTGTCCCGTGACGGTTAAACAGTCTCCGTGCAAATAGCCACCATCGAGCAAAGTTTTGAGCAGCATGGGCACACCCCCTGCCTCATACATGTCTTTGGCAACATACTGGCCGCCCGGTTTTAAATCCGCGATGTAAGGAGTGCGCTTAAACACCTCCGCCACTTCCATCAGATCAAAATCGATACCCGCTTCATGCGCGATCGCCGGCAGGTGAAGCCCCCCATTTGTCGAGCCTCCGGTTGCCGCCACGACCACAGCCGCATTTTCAAGAGATTTGCGCGTGACAATATCGCGGGGGCGAATATTTTTCGCAATTAAATCCATCACCGCCCGCCCCGACGCTTCGGCATAGGCATCGCGGCTCTCATAAGGCGCAGGTGCGCCGGCCGAGTTGGGCAAGGCAAGACCAATGGCCTCGGAGACGCAGGCCATTGTATTGGCGGTGAATTGACCACCGCAGGCGCCCGCACTTGGGCAGGCAACACATTCCAACGCGTGCAGTTCATCGTCGGGCAAGTTACCGGCCGCATGTTGGCCCACAGCTTCAAAAACATCCATCACGGTGACGTCTTTGCCCTTGAATTCACCAGGCATAATGGAGCCACCATACATAAATACACTCGGCACATTGAGACGCACCATCGCCATCATTAAGCCGGGTAAAGACTTATCACATCCGGCAAGGCCGACCAGCGCATCATAGCAATGCCCCCGCATGGTCAGCTCTACACTATCCGCAATGACGTCGCGCGACACTAAGGACGATTTCATGCCCTCATGTCCCATGGCAATACCATCTGTCACTGTAATCGTGCAAAACTCGCGCGGAGTGCCCTCGGCGGCTTTCACACCCAGCTTGACTGCCTGAGCCTGACGCATCAGAGCAATATTACATGGCGCGGCCTCATTCCAGCATGAGACAACCCCCACAAACGGTTGTTGAATTTCAGCTTCGGTCATGCCCATGGCATAATAGTAAGACCGATGAGGTGCCCGCTCGGGCCCAACACTCACATAGCGACTTGGAAGTTTAGATTTATCAAAACGGCTCATTGATCAGTCCTCTGATAGAAATTTGACCGTATGTAGCATAAGCACAGTTTGATCGCGAGTTTTTATCCATCAAAAAATCGCTTAAGCTCTCCCCCAAACAGAGCATATCGACCATGGAACCAACGGATCTCATTATTTTTTTGGCAGGGCTAATTGGCGGGCTCATGAATAGCCTTGCGGGAGGCGGCAGCACCGTCACCATTGCCGTGCTCGCGGCAAGCGGCGTCCCGCCGCTCATTGCCAACAGCACGAATACATTAGCGGCCATGATGGGCTATGGCGTTGGCGTGTATCGATTGAGGCACGAAATCTCGGTGCGTGAAGCACTGCCATATCTGGGCTATGCCGTGATCGGGGGCGTTGCGGGCGCCTTCGCCTTGCGCTTAACGCCGGAGGGTGTGTTTAGAGAAATCGTCCCCTATCTTCTATTGGGCGCAACGGCTCTATTTGCGGTGAGCGCCAAAACCGAGCACTGGTCGGTGCGCTTGGCGCCGCTTGCAATGCCTTTGCTGTTGATCGCGTCTGTTTATGGCGGCTATTTTCAGGCTGGTTTAGGCATTATTTTATTGGCCTGTTTGAGCCAAATCACGCCGCAGCTCGACCTCGTGCGCCTAACGGCGTTGAAGTTGCTCATCTCATTGGCGAATGCCGGCGCGGCATCGATCATTCTCATTCAAGCGGATCTGATTAATTGGCGGATCTGTCTGATCTTGATGCTCGGTCTGGCGCTGGGCGGCGATTTGGGAGCCCGCTCTACCATGTCCCTGCCGCCCCGGTTTTTGAAACCGATTATTCTGGCGATTTGCCTAGGGGTCACCCTGCCTTTATTTTTTAACAGCTTGGTAGTTTAAGAGATGGCCTTACTGCAAATCAGATAATCGTGCGAGCGCCGTGTGCAACTTAGCCACCAAAGCCTCCGCCTCGGCAAGGCGCTCTTGATTTTCTGCAACCACCGCCTCGGGGGCTTTGCTCAAAAAGCCCTCATTCGACAACTTGCCCTTAAGCTTCCGACACTCCACTTCCGATTTTTCAATATCCCGCACCAAGCGTTGACGCTCTGCCGCGAGGTCAATGACACCGGCCAAAGGCAACGCAAAACTCTGTCCTGCATAAACAAATTGCACAGACCCCTCGGGAATATCCGAGCCCACGGAGAGGTTCTCAAGACGCGCCAATCGTAGCACCAAGTCGCGCTGGGTAGCGATATAGTCGGACACATGCGGCGCGGGATCAATCGCCGTAATATTGAGCTTCGCACTCGCCGGTAAGTTCATCTCTGCTCGAATGGAACGAATTTCCGTAATCAGGCCGATCACCCAGTTCAACTGCTCATCTGCTTTTTCATCGATCAATGAAAGGTCGAAGCTCGGCCAGTCACCGCGCATAATGTGATCCGCGCCGATCCCCGTTTTTTGCCAAAGCTCATCGGTCACGAACGGCATAATCGGATGTAAAAGTTTCAGCGCCTGCCCTAAGCCCCAGCGCGCGGCCCCGCGCACTTCATCCGCGGTTGCACGATCCCCTTGCAAAGCAGGCTTAGCCAACTCGACAAACCAGTCACAAAAGCTGTGCCAAATAAAATGATAAATGGCATGGGCGGCATCATTAAAACGGAAATTTTCGAGCGACCGCGTGACATCATTTTGAGCACGCACCACCTCACCCACCAGCCATTTCACCAAAGGTAATTGAGCTGAGGCGGGATCAAATTCCCGAACCTCAAAACAGCCATTCATCTCGCAAAACCGAGCCGCATTCCATAATTTTGTTCCAAAATTGCGGTAGCCTTCAATGCGCGCTTCTGACAATTTGACGTCTCGTCCCATGGCCGCTTGGGCTGTGAGGGTAAACCGCAAAGAGTCAGCACCAAACCGCTCGATAATATCGAGCGGGTCGATCACATTGCCTTTCGACTTCGACATTTTGGCGCCTTTTTCATCGCGCACCAAAGCGTGAATATAGACAGTCTTAAACGGAACCTCATCCATCACAAACAGGCCGGCCATCATCATGCGGGCGACCCAAAAGAAAATAATATCAAAACCCGTCACCAGCACATCAGTGGGATAATATCGCGCCAGCGCCTCATCTTGATTTTGGGGCCATCCAAGCGTTGAAAACGGCCACAATTGCGACGAAAACCAAGTATCCAATACATCAGGGTCGCGGCTCAGCGTCACCGGGTGCCCATAATGCTGTTCGGCTTGCGCCAACGCACCCGCCTCGTCTACCGCTACAAAAACAGTGCCGTCCTCGCCATACCAAGCTGGAATCTGGTGACCCCACCATAATTGACGCGAGATACACCACGGTTGAATATTACGCATCCATTCAAAATAAGTTTTTGCCCAGTTCTCGGGAACGAATGTCGTGCGTCCTGTCTCAACAGCCTCAATGGCCGGCTTGGCGAGCGTTGCCGCGTCGACATACCATTGGTCTGTCAGCCAAGGCTCAATAACCTTATCCGAACGATCGCCATACGGAACCATATGGGTGTGATCGTCGATTTTCACCAACAGCCCTAATTCTTGGAGCGTTTCAACCACGCGATCACGCGCTTGCGTGCGGTCCAGCCCGTGCCACGCCTCCTTATTGGGCATGGTGTCAAATGCGGGATCGGATAAATCCACGCAGCCATGCCGATCCAGCATATTGATGGCGGCGAGCCCACAGCGTTTCCCCACCTCAAAATCATTAAAGTCATGCGCCGGCGTAATTTTCACAGCGCCAGATCCCTGTTCCGGATCAGCATAGCTATCCGCCACAATGGGAATTTCGCGACCAACAATCGGCAATTTTACCATTTTCCCGATCAGATCTGCATATCGTGGATCCTCGGGGTGAACGGCGACACCTGTATCGCCGAGCATGGTCTCGGGACGCGTCGTCGCGACCGTGATCTGGCCGGAGCCATCGGCCAATGGATAGGAAAAATGCCAAAGATGCCCAGCCACTTCTTTGGGAACCACCTCGAGATCAGAAATAGCAGTGAGGAGACCCGGATCCCAATTGACGAGACGCTTGTCTTTATAGATCAGCCCCGCTTGGTAGAGCGATACAAAAATATTAGTAACCGCTTCGGACAAGCCTTCATCCATCGTAAAGCGCTCGCGCTCCCAATCACACGACGCTCCTAGGCGGCGCAATTGATGGGTGATGGTTGATCCGCTCTCTTCTTTCCACTGCCAAACGCGTTCGATAAACGCATCACGCCCCATTTCTTGCCGCGATGGCGCGCCCATGCTCGAAAGCTGGCGTTCGACAACCATTTGCGTGGCAATGCCCGCATGATCTGTGCCGGGTTGCCACAACACATCACGCCCGCGCATCCGCTCGAAGCGGCATAGAATATCTTGCAATGTATTATTGAGCGCATGCCCCATGTGCAAACTGCCGGTTACATTGGGGGGCGGAATAACAATCGTATAGGGCTCCGCATCGGGTTTCTGGCCGGATTTGAAACAGCCCGAGTTTTCCCACGCCGCATATAAGCGGGCTTCAATCTCTGCGGGGTCATAGGTTTTATTAAGTGACTGGTCTGACATAAAAAGCCTCGGCGTCAGGATCTACAACAGCTTTCGCGACCAATCAAGCACTGCCAGTGCACGACGCGGCGTCGCGATAGGGGATAATCGAGCAACCAGGTCAACGGGAAAGATCGTCATTCCGGCGCGAAATCCGGACGACTTCCTCCCGCACAATGCGCTCGACGATGTGAGGAAGATGGCGATCCAACCAAGCGGCGACCAAAGGCTCAACGGTTTCCATAATGGTGCGCTCCAGCAAAGTCACTTTTTTATCGCCCGGCGCAGGGTTGGGGTCGGTTACATGGGCCTCGACATGGGCCTCGCCCGAAGCATGTGGTGATACACCACTTGCACGGGGGTCTTCAGTCGAAGCCGATGTGGCTTGCGATCGTCCGTCCAGATCGCCCAAAGCGCGGACCACCGCGGAACGGATTTCCTCCATGCGCGCAGTCACCTGCTCATCGGGGCGCTGATCAAATATCTTCATCTCTTAAGTCTAACGTTATTCGCGAGATGAGCGCTACTCATTCAATTGTTTTCCGCAACAAATAATGCGCCCGTTAATTCACCGAGGCTCGCTAACAAACCATAGGCGGATACAAACTGATCGCGTTGCGCGCGGATAAGATTAACGCGCGCATCTAGATAATCTTGCTCAGCGTCCAAGACATCCAATGTCGTTCGGGTGCCTAGAGAATTCTCGAGGCGCACGCCTTCAAGAGCGATCTGAGAGGCCTTGATCTGTTCCTCGCGAGCCCCAATAACCGCACCGGCCGCCAAATTACGGTGCCACGCCACAACAATGGATTCGTCGACTGAACTGGCCGTTGCATGGACAGATTTCGCAAGCGCGTCTGACGCATGGCGTGCGGCCAGAACCGTTGCCAAATTCTTGCCCCCCGAAAATAACGGCACCGTCACGGTGGCGCTGACTTCATAAATTTCGCCCTCTTCCAGTCTGCCAAGGGCGGGGTTCGGCGTTTGGTCATCATAGCGCGTATAGGTTCCGGCCACTTTTAATTGAGGCATGGCCGCACCCACGGCACTATAGGCCGATAAGGCACTCGATCGTGCATTCTCGCGCGCGGCGTTCAGCAATGGATTACGCGACCGCCCCACATCTAACGCGTCATCAATTGTTTGGGGCAAGCTGGGCAAACTGGCCTGCTCCGCTAAATTTTCAGGGGGGACGCCGATCGTACGCTGGTAAAAAGCGCGCGAGGCTTGCAAACTGGTTTGCGCGGAAATGAGTTCCGATCGCGCTGCGGCAAGACGGGCCTCGGATTGCGCGACATCGGTTCGGGTGACAACGCCCACCTCAAAACGATCTTTTACGGCCTGTAATTGCTGCGATAAAATATCGACATTCTTCTCATTTAATTGATAAACCGCTTCATCGCGCACGACATCAAAATGAGAGGTAATCGCGTCCAGCAAAACGTTCTGCTCAACAGCCAAACGGTCTTGATTTTGTTTTCGAACGTCCGCGCGGGCGCTGCGATAAGCGTTTAAGTTTTTACCACTGGTAAAAACGTCATATGAAACAGACAGCCCAAAAGCATCATCATCATATTCGTCATAATCGAAGCCCGGATCTTGCTCGCCAATTTTGTGATAATTATAGCGTGCAAAGGCACTCACCTGCGGCAGCATGGTCGACAGCGAGACGAATTGTTTCCGATGAACCGCTAAATACTCCGACTTGGCTGCTGCCAATTCAGAGTTATTGGCCAAAGCAAAACCCAATGTTTCGAGTAAGCTCCGTTTTTCATTATCGTCAGAGGTTGCCGCAATAATCTCACTCGCTTGACGGCTTAGCCCCTCCCCCGTCTCCTGGGGTGCTTCTTGAGCCAATGCCGAAACGGAAATTCCGCAGGCCATCATCGTTACAAAAAGGCTTTGCTTATGCATTAATTTCATCATCTGATCTCCCCGACAGTCGCCAAAAGTAAAAAGCCTGCCTTCGGCTATTGCTTATCGGCCACATTCTCTCGATCGTTAATCGGCTTCACTATCTTTAACTGCGCCGCCCAACCTGCCCCTGCTTCCCACATGATCGAGAAGCAATAAAGGGGTTCACCAAGCCCTATATAACGTTTTTAAAACGAAAATTCCGGCACACGGTCAAACGCGTGTAGCCGCGGAACCGATATCACCGGGCCATAACGTCGGGCAAACACATCGTCGACCCGCCGAATAACCGTGAGCTGCGCCGCACCATCATGGGGCGACACACAAACCAAACGTCCCTCAGGCGCTAATTGGGCCAGTAAGGCATCAGGAATTTGCTCGATAAAACCATTGATAAAAATAACATCGAAGGGAGCCTGTTTGCTTAACCCGTCGGCAAGCGGCCCGGTTACGGACACACAATTATCAATGGCCAATGAAGACCAGATTTCAGTACATTTTTGAGAAAATTCGTCATCACATTCAAGCGCGAGAACGGTTGCACCCAATTTTGACAAAACGGCAGCAGCGTAACCCGAGCCACCTGCAATATCCAAAATGATATCTTCAGGCTGGATTTGAGCGCTCTCGACCATTAATCCAAAACTATGCGGCATGGCCAATTGCCGCCTGTTCGTGTCGCCAACCATATCAACCGCGCAATCAGCATAGGCGATATCGCGTTGCGACGGAGTGGCAAAAACTTCGCGCGGAATAGCCCCCATGGCACGGCATACGGCAGTATCGCGCACACCACCCGGCTTTACTTGACACTCGATCATATTCACTCGCGCTTGCGCGAACCCTTCACTGGAATTTTGTAACTGCGCCTTCATCGCCACCTCCTGAACACACATTATATACGCTGACCTGTTTCCAATGACAAATTGAATCAGCCGCAGAATTTGGTTGATAACGGGCTGAGGTCAAGCATAACCAGACCAAATAACTGGCGCGAAGCCCGCAAAAATGATTGCAGCCAAAGCTGCGCCCTGTTATATCCGCTGAGCCTATGGGGCCACGTGGCGGAGTGGTTACGCAGCGGCCTGCAAAGCCGTGAACCCCGGTTCGATTCCGGGCGTGGCCTCCAAATGGACTTGGCAAGTCTCTGGGGCACTGTTATAAGGTGCCCCTGCGCTAGATGATCCTCGGTAGCTCAGTGGTAGAGCAAACGGCTGTTAACCGTTCGGTCGCTGGTTCGAATCCGGCCCGGGGAGCCATCCAGCAGAGGCGACGCCAGCCCCGCCTCCATAGGCGTGTTTCGTCCCGCGTTTATTCTTGTCCCGCAGACTAATCGATCCATAAAATGACCCATATTCTGGCGCAAAATTGCCCCAAAACGGCATGATTATTGGTTGGGATAATGCCTTTGCGCTCGGCTAATTCGTTCCAACGCTTAAAACAAAATCCATCTTACCCGCGTAATTCAGTACTGTTTCATTGTCAGAACATCTGTGCGCCCTATATCTTTTGTTACATCCTCTGATCAATTGTGAAGCTATCTCTTATGCCTGCACCCATCATTGTTTGGTTCCGCCAAGAATTACGTCTCGATGACCATGCCGCTCTCTGTGCGGCCGTGAAATCAGGTTCACCTATCGTGCCTGTCTTTATCGATGATCCCGACGCACCGAGGCGCATCGGCGAGGCATCAAACTGGTGGCGCAACCAGTCACTTCACGCGCTCGACGAAGCCTTGAGCCAAAAAGGTAGCCGACTGATCTTTAGGAGCGGCGCTGCGCAAAGCGTGTTAGAGAATATCATAGCGGAAACCGGTGCGTGCGGCGTTTATTGGCTGAGAAATTATGATCCACTCAGCGTGGCACGCGATACCGCCCTCAAAGCTGACTTAAGCCAATCTGGATTAGATGTTCAAAGTTTCTCTGGAAATCTTTTATTTGAGCCTTGGGACATTACGAATAAAACAGGGCTTCCGTTCAAAGTGTTTACCCCATTTTGGAAAGCCTGCTTGGCGCGCGGATTGAGACATCAACCCGCGTCAGAGCCTGACGTGATCCCCGCACCCAATAAGTGGCCTAGCGGAGCGTTACCAGAGCCCCAACAGTCGCATCTGAGCGCGCATTGGAAACCCGGCGAACGCGGCGCTTGGGAACGCTTGGAGCTTTTCCTCGACGCGCTCATTCAAGGTTATGCGGCACATCGCGACGAGCCGGCCCGTGAAACCTCGCGTCTCGCACCGCATTTACGATGGGGAGAAATTTCACCGGCGCGGATTTGGCATGCCGTTACTGACCGGTGCCAAGCAGGTGAGATCCCGCAAAAAGATGCCGACAAATTCTTGAGCGAGATAGGCTGGCGCGAATTTTCCTACCAGCTTCTGTTTCAAAACCCCGATTTAGGAACGGTTAATCTGCAATCTAAATTTGACGATTTTCCGTGGCGAGAAGACCCTGAGGGTTTCGCCGCTTGGGCGGAAGCGCGGACCGGTTATCCCATCATCGATGCCGGCATGCGTGAATTACGCCAGACCGGCTTCATCCATAACCGTGTGCGCATGATCGTTGCCTCATTCTTAATCAAGCATTTAATGATTGACTGGAGACACGGTGAAGCCTTGTTTTGGGATTTATTAGTCGATGCGGACCCGGCGAATAATACAGCAAGTTGGCAGTGGGTGGCCGGGAGCGGCGCCGACGCGGCGCCTTATTTCCGAATTTTTAATCCCATCACACAGGGGGCGAAATTTGATGGCGGGGGGGTGTACACGCGTCGCTTCGTGCCTGAGGTTGCGGGTCTCCCCGACAAACTTTTATTCACGCCTTGGGGAGCTACCGCAGAACAACGCGAACAGGCCGGCATAAAATTAGGAGACACCTACCCAACCCCGATGGTCGATCATGCGGCGGCTCGTGCGCGCGCCCTTGCGGCATTTGACAGTCTGAAGAATAAGCCGCAGTCTGCCACTTAACCTGCTTTAACTCAACTGTAAGCGTTTTTATGATCCGTTCTGCGTCTGAAAGTCTCGCCTCTCGCCAGACCCCCCTCAAAATCGCCATTATCGGCGCTGGTATCTCCGGCAATATGGCCGCTTACCTGTTGCACCGGCACCATCATATTACGCTTTTTGAGAAAAGAGAGCGGCTCGGGGGCCACAGCGCCACGGTCGATATTTCGACCCCCGACGGAAAATCTGTACCCGTGGATACAGGCTTTATCGTCTATAATGAATTGAACTATCCAGGCCTGGTGCGCCTATTTAAAGAAATAGGTGTCGACACTCAGGCCAGTGATATGAGTTTTGGCTTCTCCGCCGATCAAGGGGGCTTTGAATGGTCCGGACAAAGTCTGCGCCATGTGTTCGCCCAGAAACGCAATGTTCTAAGGCCCCGCTTTTGGCGCATGCTCTCCGATATTGTTCGGTTTAATCGATTGGCCCGCGCAGACGCTCAGATTGACCCAAGCCTGCCACTGGACCAATGGCTCGCCCAGGAGGGGTTCTCAGAGATTTTCCGCCAAGCCTATTTGTTTCCAATGGCGGCGGCTATTTGGTCCACGCCCTATGACAGTGTCGGAGACTTTCCAGCGCAATCTCTTATTCAGTTTTTTCGTAACCACCGATTGGTTGACCAAGACCGACCTGTCTGGCGAACGGTTACAGGGGGCAGCCGGAATTATGTTCAAAAGCTCACGGCACCTTTTCGCGACAGAATTGAGTATAATTCCCAGATTAAAAGTGTCACACGCAAGTTGAACGGAGCGACGTTGCAGTTTGAAGATGGGTCAATGCGAGAATTCGATGCGGTGATTTTCGCGTGTCACAGCGATCAAGCGCAGGCGCTTTTAGGGGACGCGACCGCGGAGGAACAAAGACGTCTTGGCGATATTCGTTACCGACCGAATGACGTCTATCTGCATTATGATCGAAGCTTTATGCCGAAACGCACCCATGTCTGGTCGAGCTGGAATTATATGGCGACCGCCAATTCAGAAAATGTCTGCGTCAGCTACTGGATGAACCGGCTCCAACATATTGACCCGAGCCATCCCGTCTTCGTGACCTTAAACCCTGAACGCGCGCCTGATCCGCAAAAAACATATGGTCACTTTATCTATGACCATCCGCAATTCGATGGGCCGGCCATTGCCGCGCAAGCCGATATTCGAGCGCATCAAGGCGAACACCATACGTTTTTTTGCGGCGCGTGGCTGGGCTATGGTTTCCATGAAGACGGGCTTCAGTCGGCTCTTGACCTGCTGCCCCACTTTGGTCTGACATGGGACACAGCTCTTCAGGGAACCGTGAGCGAGGCGGCACAATGAGCCAGGATACGCAATGATGACCAACCGCGGAACAGCCTTTGGTACTGTGCCTGATACCGCCACTGACACAGCAATCGGCACCGCAATCGACAGCGAGATCGACACCAAGATCGATACCGAGAACGATACGGCGAGCGCTGTTTATCTTGGGGAGGTGCGGCACGCCCGCTATGCCCCAAAGCGGCACCGCTTCCGCTATGGTGTTTTTTCAATGCTGCTGGATTTGGATTGCATTGAAGACGAGGCAAAGGATCTTCGGTTTTTCTCGGTTAATCGGTTTAACTGGCTGTCTTTTCACTATCGCGACCATGGTTTTCACGACGGCAGCTCGCCGCGGGTTTTTGTCGATCAGCTCTTGCAGAAACATGGTTTGCCTCAGGCCGATCGTGTGTTGCTCATGTGCTATCCGCGCATGCTCGGCTATGTGTTTAATCCGCTATCGGTTTACTATGCCCTTCAACACGGCCAGCTCACCAGTGTGGTCTATGAAGTGCGCAATACATTTGGCGAGTCGCACATCTATGTGAGTGATTTAAGGACTAAAGGGGCCCCAAACCATCACACGCATCACAAACAATTTCATGTGTCCCCTTTTATCGGCATGGAGGCCGATTACGTATTTTCGACAGCAAAACCGGATCGCCATTTGCGGCTCGTTATTCGTGAGACTGTCGATCACAAGCCACTTCTGATCACGAGTTTTGTCGGTCAGCGCCGGGCCTTCACATCGCGAACAATCATCAAAGTTTTGTTTCGATATCCTCTGATGACATTGAAAGTGATTGCAGGAATCCACCTTGAGGCATTACGCTTATGGATGAAACGCATACCGATTTATAAAAAACCCTCAACCGCAGAAAAGGTCTCCCTATGACATCACCTCATAGCTCTTCACGTTCGATGTCATTTAAGGATCGCTTTATTGATCGTGTTTTGGCGCATATCCATATCGGCTATCTTACGGTCACCTACCCCAATGGCACGACGCGCCATTACGGGAAAGAAACAGAGACACTGCGCGCGCATTTGATTTTTGTAGATGAGAATGCCCTCACCCAGATTATCCGAGGGGGTACGATGGGGTTCGCAGAAGCCTATATGAACGGCGTTGTTCAAACCGATGATTTATCAGCGCTGCTGACGCTGCTGGCCCAAAACCTCGAGGACTTACGCAGCCGGATCGACCGAAACCCGATCTTAACGGCGATGAGCCGGCTGATCCATGTTTTAAGACCCAATAGCCGCCGCGGCGCCCGGCGCAATATTCAGGCCCATTATGACCTCGGCAATGAGTTTTATGCCGAATGGCTCGACCCCTCCATGACATACTCATCGGCCCGATTTACACGCAAAAATCAGTCGCTCGAAAAAGCACAGGAGCAAAAATATGCTGCGATTGCGCGCATTGCAAACCTTGAAGCCGAGCATAATGTCCTTGAAATCGGCTGCGGTTGGGGTGGCTTTGCAGTATATGCAGGGCACCATATTGGCTGTAACTTGGCCGGCATTACGATATCACAAGAGCAATTTGCCTATGCCCAAAATCGGTTGCGCGACAGCGCCGCCGGCAACCACGCCTCCGTTCATTTTCAAGATTACCGAGACGTCACAGAAAAATATGATCGGGTTGTTTCCATTGAAATGTTCGAAGCGGTTGGCCAAAAATACTGGCCCGTTTATTTTTCTAAAATCCGCGATGTGCTGAAACCGGGAGGTAAGGCGGCCCTTCAAATCATTACCATTCACGATCAAGATTTCGACCGATATAGCAAGGGCGCCGATTTTATTCAGCGCTACATTTTTCCAGGAGGCATGTTACCAAGCCTGCCCAAACTACGTGAACAGTTTCATATGGCAGAGCTGCGTGAGTATGCTTGCGAACATTTCGGAGCGGATTATGCGCGCACCCTCGCCCTTTGGAAAAAGCAATTTTTAGAGGCCTGGCCGAAATTAAGTAAAATGGGTTTTGACGAGCGCTTTAAAAATATGTGGTGCTACTATCTCTCATACTGCGAAGCGGGTTTTAACACGGGCAGCATCGATGTTGTGCAAATCGGGCTAGAGCGTCCCCAGTAAGAACGGCCCTAGCGCGACGCAAAATATTGCGCGAGACGAACATAAAGACCGCGCGGCATTATACTCATCAAGCGCAGGAAAAAGGTGAACCGGCGCGGGAAGCTGATGCGAAACTGTCGTTTCTCCAAGGCCGTAAAAATACACCGTGCCGCATGATCCGCAGAAACAATAAAGGGCATTGCAAATCGATTGACGTCGGTGGCTGGGGTTTCAACAAAGCCCGGGGTAATCACGTGCACATCAATCCCCGAGGCTTTAAGCTCGATGGCAAGCGCCTCAGCCATATTCAAAAGTGCTGCCTTCGTCGCCCCATAAGCGGCAGATGTTGGCAAGCCATTATATCCAGCAACCGACGCCATGATTGCAATTTGGCCTTTATGACGTTCGACCATTGCAGGCAAAACCGCATTGAGGCCATTGACCACTCCCCCAACATTCACTGAGAAACTTTGATCGAAGAGCGGCGCATCAAATTGAGGAAGTTCTGTTGGCAAGTAGACGCCCGCATTTAAAATCGCTAACTCGATCGACCCCAAACGCTTTTCAATTGCTGAAGCCGCCTCGACCGATGCCCGCCTTTTCGTGACGTCGAGCGGAAAAGCGTGAATATTTGGATGCGCTTTTGCAAGCGCTTTCAACTGATCCGCATTGCGCGCGGAAGCGGCAACGCGCCATCCTTCGTTGGCATAAAGATGCGCTAACGCAAGCCCGATACCCGAGCTCGCGCCGGTGATCCAGACGACGCGAGACTGATTAAGCGAAGAAGTCACGAACGAGGCGACGCAAACTATCCGTTATACGCAAAGGACCGGTGGTCACGGCGAGACAATAACAGTCCTGCGCCCCCTCAGCGATTGGCCGGTGATCTACCTGCGTATTGGCGATCGAAATATCACCCCGCTCGAACAATTCACCCCCATCCCGAAACGCCCCGCGTAAAACGAGTGTCGCTTCGAACCCTTTATGGGTATGCCGAGGAGCGGCCCGCCCCGGTTTAATTTTCAGGAGGCGCACATCTTCATTATCGTCCCCCACCGGCAACCGCACGTGTTGAACCCCCGGATAGGAGAAGCGCCATTTCAATTCGGATAGATCTTTATCAAAAAACGTCTGAAGCGCGCGCGGCAAATCAGAATTAACAAGGCCTTGGTCTGACGACAGCGCGCCATTATCATTTAGTTTCGGGCTGGCTACTCCATCGTCTAAGCGCGACAATACGTCATCGAAAGCACTATTGGAGAGCGCAACCGGCTCCATATCATCTAACATCACGCCCTGCACAGCGACCATATTATCATATTCGCGCCGCAAGCCTGAATTATAGGTCAGTAAGCTCGCCATGAGCACATTCATTCCCGACCCTAATGATCCGGTTGCATATTGCGCCACAAGCCTCTCGACAACGGCCTCTGGGGGAGAATGCAAATTCACGACTGTCTTCTCTTCTCTAACCAAGTGATTTATAGTCATAATATAATTTTTCTGGGCCAAAGGGCAAACAACTTTTTACCCCATATGAGGGATGTACTGATGCAGCACGCAACGAGTGTCATTGATGTTATTGGCAACACACCACTTATCCATCTCAAACACGCCTCTGACCTCACGGGATGTACGATTCTCGGCAAGGCCGAATTCATGAATCCCGGACAATCGGTGAAAGACCGAGCCGCTTTGTCTATTATACGCGCCGCCGAGGCCGCTGGATCACTTCAGCCCGGTGGAACAATTGTCGAGGGCACGGCGGGCAATACGGGCATCGGCATTGCTTTGGTGGCCAATGCTCTAGGATATCGTTCGGTGATTGTTATTCCGGATACGCAAAGCCAAGAGAAAAAAGATACGTTGCGGCTCATGGGCGCGGAATTAATTGAGGTTCCGGCCGTTCCCTATCGAGATGATAATAATTATGTAAAATATTCCGGTCGATTGGCGGAAAAACTCGCGAAAGAGTCCGAAAACGGTGCGATTTGGGCTAATCAATTTGACAATATTGCCAATCGCCAAGCCCATATTGACACGACGGGCCCCGAAATCTGGCACCAAACCGATGGACGCGTGGATGGGTTTATCTGTGCGGTTGGTACAGGGGGAACATTGGCTGGAACGGGTTTGTTTTTGAAGTCAAAGAACCCGAATATTCAAATTGCCGCGGCCGACCCTATGGGCGCCTCGATTTATCATTGGATCAAACATGGCGAACTGAAAGCTGAGGGCACCTCGATTACGGAGGGTATTGGACAGGGACGCGTGACCGCCAATCTTGAGGGAGCCCCGATCGATAATGCCTTTCAAATTCCAGATGAAGAAGCGCTGCCGATCGTATTTGATTTACTCACGCATGAGGGCATGTGCCTTGGCGGCTCGAGCGGCATTAATGTTGCCGGCGCCATCCGTCTGGCTCAAGAAATGGGCCCTGGTCACACCATTGTAACCATTCTGTGCGATTATGGCACGCGGTATCAAAGCAAGCTGTTTAATCCAGATTTTCTGCGGGAAAAAGGTCTCCCAACCCCTGATTGGCTCTAAGCGCGCTGATGGAGGTTCGGGCCACTGTCACGTTTTTAGAAATGCGAGCCCCTTTCCCACGGGTTGCTCGGCGTGCCATCCCCGATCAGCCAAACCCTAAGCTGCATTTCGAGCCCCACTGTCACTTACCCCTCGCTGACTACCGTGCGCTCTATGCGGATGTCGGAGATGAATGGTTTTGGGTGAACCGGAAAAATATGTCCGACCGCGACCTGTCGCAAATCATTCATCATCCCAGCACAGAAATCGGTGTTTTATATGATGGTCATCGTGCCATCGGATTTAGTGAAATTAACCGCCTTCATTTTCCAACGATCGAGATTGTGTTCATCGGCCTTATTCGCGATTACATTGGGCAAGGCCTTGGGCGGTTTTTGCTCACCCAGAGCTTGCGCGACGCCATACACGCAGGCGCTGATCATATCAAAATCCAAACCAGCTCGCTTGATCATCCCCATGCGCTGGGATTTTACCAAAAATATGGTTTTGAAGCGTGCAATCGACAACAGGTGATCCTGCGTGGTAACCAATTTTACCAAAACTGAATGCGCGGCCCTTGACGAGGGCCTAATGCTTGAGAATTTGGCTCAAGAATAATTTCGTTCGTTCATTCTCAGGATTTGAGAAGAACTGCTCGGGCTCATTTTCTTCAACGATTTCGCCGCCATCCATAAAAATAATTCGATCCGCTACCTGCCGCGCGAAGCCCATTTCATGGGTCACGCATAACATCGTCATGCCCTCCTCCGCGACTTCGACCATGACATCGAGCACTTCTTTAATCATCTCGGGATCGAGTGCCGAGGTTGGCTCGTCAAATAACATAATGTCTGGATTCATACACAAGGCGCGCGCAATCGCGACGCGTTGCTGTTGTCCGCCCGACAACTGGCTTGGGTATTTATGCGCCTGATCGGGGATTTTAACGCGCTCCAAAAACCGAAATGCGGTTTGTTCTGCCTCATGGCGCGGTCGATTTTGAACCCATTGCGGTGCCAAAGTACAGTTTTCCAACACGGTCATATGTGGAAATAAATTGAACTGCTGGAAAACCATCCCAACCCGACCTTTTGCCAATGCTGCATCTGAGCTATCGCCGCCAACCTCTGTTCCATCAATTAAAATGAGACCCGACTCGTGCTTTTCGAGCTGGTTAATACAGCGGATCAGCGTCGACTTGCCCGAACCGGACGGCCCGCAAATGACAATTTTTTCACTTTTTGACACCTGCAACGAGACGTTTTTGAGTGCCTGAAACGCTCCATACCATTTATCGACCTGTTTCAGCTCAACCGCTAGCTGTGTCATCGGGCGCTCCTTATATCTGTTGATCGTAATTTCTCCATGAAGACGGAATAACGTGACATCGCAAAACAAAACACCCAGAAGATCAGCCCGGCAAAGACATAGCCCGTCAAAGCGGTTTGCGGGGTGGCCCAACTGCTATCCGTAAAGTTCAATTGAATAATTCCCAAGAGATCAAAAATCCCAACAATCAGGACAAGCGTTGTGTCTTTAAATAAGCCAATGAACGTATTGACAATGCCGGGGATCACAATCGTCAGCGCTTGCGGCAAAATAATCAGACGCATGGACGACCAATAGCCCATACCGAGCGCGCGCGCAGCCTCATATTGTCCCGTTGGGAGGGCCTGCAAGCCGCCCCGAATAACCTCGGCCATATAGGCAGATGCGAAAAGCGAGACGCCAATCAAGCATCGCAGCAGCTTATCAAAATTAACCCCTTCGGGCAGAAACAGCGGCAACATCACACTTGCCATAAACAGCACAGTGATCAGCGGAACCCCTCTAAAAAACTCGATGAAACCGATACACAGCCACCGCACCACCGGCATTTCGGAGCGTCGGCCTAAGGCGAGAAGAATACCAAGTGGTAGCGAGAAGACGATGCCAGTCGTCGCGACGAGGAGCGTAACCATTAAGCCGCCCCACAGGCTGGTCTCCACCTCGACCAACCCCAACACGCCGCCATACAATAAGAGTGTCGCGATGAGCGGGAACCCAAAAATGATGTAAACCATATTGACGGTCTTGAAGGGCGCGGACGGGATCAACAGCGGCAAAATGCCCGCAGCGCCGAGAAAGAAAGTGAGATCGACGCGCCAGCGTTCGATTTCCGGATAGCGGCCATATATGAACTGGCTAAATTTGGCGGAGACAAAAGGCCAACATGCCCCTTGCTCGGGTTGCAGGCATGCCGAACGGTCATCGCCCACAAAAGTGGCATGGACAATCGCCCAATCAATAATCGCTGAGCCCACCACCCATATCAACCAAACGCTGATCAGGGTCAGGGCTGAATTCGTCACGGATGAAAATAAGTTCTGACGCGACCACTGCAGAAGATGCATGAGATTAGGTCTCATTATTTCCCCCTCGCGCCGTCACGCGCTGATTATACATATTCATGATCAACGAGGTCAGCAAACTTAAGCTCAAGTAAATCACCATTGTGATGAAAATAATTTCGACAGCTTGGCCCACTTGATTCAGCGTCGTGCCCGCAAAGACGGACACAATATCTGGATAAGCGATGGCCACTGCCAGCGATGAATTCTTGGTCAAATTTAAATATTGGCTGGTGAGTGGCGGAATTATCACGCGGAGGGCTTGGGGGATGAGGATCAGTCGCATCGTCAAGCCATTCGGCAAGCCGAGCGCGCGGGCCGCCTCTGCCTGCCCACGATCGACCGAGACAATTCCGGCACGTACAATTTCGGCAATAAAAGCGGCCGTATATAGCGACAGCGCCAAACACAAAGCTAATAATTCGGGAATTAAGGTCACACCGCCCTTAAAATTGAAACCTCCGAGAACGGGTAGGTCGAGCGTGAAAGGCACCCCGAATAGCGCATATAAGCCGCCAAAAACCACAATGAAAAGGGTCATAACCCATGGCCATAGGCGCACATAATGCCCCGTTTGAATATGGCGACGATGCCGCCACCGCCATGCAAAAATATATCCGACCAAGAATATAATCGCGACGGTGATATAGATGGTAGAGGCCTCCACCGCCACAGGCCAGGGCAAGTTAATACCCCGATTGCTGATGAAAATATTATCATCAAAGGAGATGGCCGCCCTCGGCGCGGGCAAGGTTCGCAACACTCCGAAATACCAAAACATAATCTGCAACAGTAAGGGGACGTTACGAAATAGCTCAACATAGACGGCGCTGAGCGCCCGGATCAGGATATTTTGAGAGAGGCGCCCGACACCGAGCAAAACCCCTAACACGGACGCAAAAAATATCCCGATAAAGGCCACCAACAAAGTATTCAATATGCCGACGAGCAGCACACGCCCATAGGAGCTATCTTCTGAATACTCGATCAATGTCTGGCTAATGCCAAAGCCTGCGCGATAATCCAGAAAATCGAAGCCCGAAGCCGTCCCTTGCGAAGCCAAATTATGGATCGTATTCGATGCCAGCCAATAGACAGCATATAGAACAGCAAACAGCACAAGGAACTGGCTGAGGACAACAAACCGATTTGTGAGCATACGCATCATCAATCGAAGAACTGCCTACCGAATGGGGGGCGCGTAATGCAATCCACCCTTTGTCCATAAGGCATTAACGCCGCGGGCAATCCCAAGCGGCGTATGCACGCCAACATTGCGCTCGAAGCTCTCTTCATAATTACCCACTTGCTTGACAATGTAATAGGCCCAACGGGGTTCAATGTTTAAATTTTGGCCAAAGGTGCCATCAAGACCAACCAGGCGCTTAATATCTGGATTATCGAGATTGGCTTTTTCATCGATATTTTGCGAGGTCACCCCAAGTTCCTCTGCCGCAATCATGGCGTAAAGCGACCAACGAACAATATCGGCCCATTGCGAGTCCCCCTGACGAACGACCGGCCCAAGGGGTTCTTTTGAAATAATTTCAGGCAGAACCATATGCGCGTTAGGGTCTGTTAATTTCAGTCGCTGTGCGTAGAGACCAGACTGGTCTGTCGTGTAGGCATCACAGCGCCCCGCATTATATGCAGCGACCGTCTCATCCGCCTTTTCAAAGGTAATGATTTCATAGCTCATGCCGCGCGATTTAAAATAGTCGGCGGCATTCAGCTCTGTGGTGGTTCCCAAATTGACACATAAAGACGCGCCATCGAGTTGGTTGACGCTACTGACCCCAAGATCGCGCCGCACCATAAACCCCTGCCCGTCGTAATAGTTAACGCCGGTAAAATCGAGGCCGAGCGCTGTATCGCGATGCATCGACCAGGTTGTATTGCGCGACAAAAGATCAACCTCGCCCGATTGAAGCGCGGCAAATCGTTCTTTATTCGATAAGGGCGAATATTTTACTTTGCTGTCATCTGCAAAAATCGCTGCCGCGACGGCACGACACACATCAACATCAATACCGCTCCAATTCCCTTTATCATCAGGGTTGGAGAAGCCCGGCAGGCCTTGGCTTACACCGCAGACAACATAGCCACGCGCTTTCACCTGCGAAAGTGTTTCATCTGCGCGCAGCGGCGAACCCAGCGCCATCAAAAACACCATAACACCACAAACACTCAACAAACGCATAGGTTGGAACTCATAGGTTGGAAACGAAATCCCTATCATAAAATGCTCCTTGTGAATGAGAAGACCGACATGCTAACCCTGTTGGCAGGAGAAGGGAAGAGCCGTGAAAGACGAAACTAAACTATCACATCTCGGACGCGACCATCAGGCGCATTATGGCGCGGTTAATACCCCTGTCTATCGTGCCTCAACGATTATCTATGATACGCTGGATGAGTTAAGAGGGCGTAAACACAAACCTTACACTTATGGCCGCCGCGCAACCCCCACCAGCTCCAGTTTACAAGATGCGATTACCGAACTTGAAGGGGGCGCTTACACGGCTCTGTGCCCGTCCGGTGTCAGCGCCATTTCACTCGCCTTTCTGTCAACGCTAAGTGCCGGCGATCATGTTTTAATCGTCGACACAGCCTATGAGCCCACGCGTCACTTGGCGGATGGGCTGTTAAACAAAATGAACATTGAGGTCAGTTACTACGATCCGCGCGCCTCCGCAGATAATTTCACGCAACTGCTTCGGGATACGACCCGCTTATGTTTTGCGGAAAGTCCTGGTTCTTTAACCTTTGAAGTTCAAGATATTCCAGCGCTGGCGCAACAGTGCCATCAACATGACATTCTTCTTGCTGTCGACAACACTTGGGCCAGTCCCTATTTTTGTAAGCCGCTTGCCCTCGGGGCAGATATTTCCATTCAGTCCGCAACAAAATATATTGTCGGCCATGCCGACGCACTGCTTGGGACAGTGACCACGCATGAAAAATTAGCGAGCACCGTCAAGCGAACGCATGGTCTGTTGGGATTAACCGCAGGGCCCGATGATTGTTATCTCGCATTGCGCGGCATGCGCAGCCTATCGGCCCGTTTGAAACAGCATGAAATCTCCGCCTTGGCGATGGCCGATTGGCTGGCACCATTTCCCTTTGTCCGGGATGTTTTATATCCCGCGCGTCCCAACCACCCCGATCACGCTTTATGGCAACGAGATTTTTCGGGCGCATCCGGATTATTTAGCGTGATCCTCGACCCCATTTCCGAGGAAGCCCTCGCAAACATGCTTGATCACCTGGAGTTATTTGCGATGGGGTATAGCTGGGGCGGTTATGAGAGCTTAGTCCTTCCCGTCGAGCCACATCGCACGGCAAGCCCTTGGCAGAAAGAAGGACAAATCCTTCGCCTTCACATTGGCCTTGAAAACATTGACGACCTCAAAGCCGATCTGTTGGCTGGGTTTGAGCGCGCGGGGTATTTGAAACCCTGAAAGACACCGAAACTAAATCAGTTCTTCGCGGCCTTGAACTCACGCACACGACGATCGCCTTCTTGTACCTGCTCCGACGACATATTTTTCTTCAACGATTCAATTGCCGGCTTGGTGAAGGGCGCAAACCCATTGCGCCCAGCGAGAACATAATATTTATAAGCCTCAACAACGTCTTTCTCGACCTCTTCGCCGACTTCAAGCATCGCCGCGATATTAAACATCGCCGCAGGAAAACCCATTTTCGCGGCGGCTGCATATAGCTCAGCAGCTTTTTGTCGGTCGGGGGAAACGCCATTGCCATAATCATATAGCCCCGCCAAATCCGTAATGCCGCGCGGATCTTGTCCTGCGGCGGATTGCTGCCAATATCGGAGCACGCGCTCAAGATCGCGGTCCACCACTTTGGCATCGAAATATTCTTCACCGAGCCGGAACGCGGCGCCGGCATCCCCTAACTCTGCAGCTTTCTCCCAATGTTGAATAGCTTCTGGATATAGACCACTGCGATATAATTTATGGCCTTCCTCCTCGCTAAATACGGGGGCAGACGGTGTTGGCTCTGCCGCGCGCGACTGGGTCACATTCCCAGACCATATGACGAAACTTAATGATGCACTGACTAAGACGCTAAAAACTGATCTGTTCATTTATCTGTCACTCCGCTATGTAGGTAAGTATCGCGTAACGCTCAAACTTTGTTATAAGGTATAACGCGTTCACAATTTGTCCAGTTAGATGATCTGCACATATGACAAAACCCTCTCCCATTGTTGGAATTCTGTGTAACATTCGTCAACATGAGACGGGGGTCGGCCACACGGTCAACACCCCTTATTTACAAGCGATCCAGCGCTACACCTCCGCCTGCCCTATTTTGATCCCCAATCTTCTACCTGATCAAGACCTACAAGATCTCCTGCCGGCTCTATCGCTGATGGATGGATTACTGCTCACGGGCGGGCGCTCGAATATCGACCCGCATCATTATGGTGTGGAACGCACCCCTGCCCACGAGCCTTATGAGGACTCCCGAGACCTCACCAGTTTCGCCTTAATTGAGTATGCTTTGGCCAATGATTTACCCTTGCTCGGAATTTGTCGCGGCATGCAGGAATTAAATGTCCATCTTGGTGGGAGCTTGATTGCAGCAGCCCATGAATGTGCCAATTGTCTTGATCATCGCATGCCCGAGATTGATTGTTTCGACGCGCGACATGCGGCGCGCCATGAAATAACCCTCTCGCATGAGGGACGCCTTCGCGAAATACTTCAAAGTCCGACCGTGCAGGTCAATAGCCTGCATCGTCAAGCGGTCGATGCGCTGGGTGCCGGGTTGCATGTGGAAGCGCGCGCCCCCGACGGCATCATTGAAGCTCTATCGGTTCCAAACCACCCATTTGCGATCGGCGTGCAGTGGCACCCCGAACACCAAACGGGTGAGAACCATGTGTCTGAGCCCTTGTTCAGAGCGTTTGATCGCGCCATGCAGGAGCGGCGTCAATGTCGCTGTTAACGCTTCGCGCGGGGCCAACCGCCTTGCGCCGTATTCAGACTGAAGGCCTCTCTCCTGACATGGTCACCGCCATATTCGGTGCCTCCGGATCGGCCAAATGGTTGGCCATTTCTGGGCTGGATCGATATATTTTCACAAGATGGCTTCCCCAGCGCAAAACCGCCTCACCCATTACACTTTTCGGCACATCCATTGGCGCCTTTAAGCTCGCCGCCGCCGCACAAGCCGATCCCGGCACCGCCATTGATCGGCTGGTAACAGCTTACACATCGCAGGTCTATCGCGGCGCTATTACTCCTGAACAAATTTCTGCGGCGACACGCACCTTAATCACCGGTCTTCTGGGCTCCGATAATGCCGGCGCGCGCGAGATTTTGGCCAATCCAGCCTATCGTTTTGCCTGCGGGGCGGTGCGATGCCATGGTCGGCTGAATAGTACCAATATCGGCGCACAAAAACGGGCAATGGCCAGCGGCTTTTTCAAAACACTCCGGCGCCAATATATTGCTGATTATGAACGAACGCTGTTTGTAGATCCGCGCCTTGCTGACAACGTGTTCGAAGCGCAGGACGACTATCCCGCTCGTCTTCAGCCTCTGACAGAAGATAATTTTGCGAAAGCCCTCACCGCTTCCGGCAGTATCCCGGTATATATGGATGGCATCCGCTTTGATGATGATCCAGACCATCTTTATCGCGACGGGGGTTTGCTCGATTATCACCCCGTACCCAGCAGGCTCATGCGCCCTTCGCAAGATCTCATCCTATATCCGCATTTTTACCCCTATGTGATGGGGCGCTGGTTTGAGAAATTTATGCCCTGGCGCAAATGCGATGGTCGAGCGCTCGACAATACGCTCCTTATTGCACCCAGCCGCACATTCGTGCGTTCACTGCCCGGCAAGCGCATTCCCGACCGCCAGGATTTTGTGACCTATGCAAAAAAAGAACAAGAGCGCATTTATCGATGGAATATATCCATTGCGCTGAGTGCTGAACTGGGCGCTCAATTTGCCGAGCTCTGCCAATCGGGACGTATCGCCGACCATATCCAGCCCATATAATTAAACGCGGTCAGGAGCCACTAGAGGCCGACAGGGGCCAAAAAAGGGGCCAAAAAAAGGGGGTGACCGAGAATAGCTAGAGGTATGGGGCGAATTGGGACGGCACAGATCTTAATGCGCAACATTTGTGACTCCAGCACATGTGGCGACCCCGGCAGGACTTGAACCTGCAACCTCAAGATTAGAAGTCTCGCGCTCTATCCAGTTGAGCTACGGGGCCTGATGCGCTCACCCTCCTAAGAAACTATTTACTAACAGTAACTTAGAGTGCAACATATCTTACCCTCATTCGTGTCAGTTGCCAACGAATACCAGCTCATTACGGATATAATGTCGACATTGCACTCTCCCCTCTTAAAATTATCGAAGAGGCAAGAGGATAATAAGTAACGTTAATAAACCAATATGTCGCTAAAGTGAAACCGCCGAGAGACCAGAACTATAACCAGTTTACACCCCGTACCTTAAATGGCCGTCGAGGCGCGTGTTGACGCTGAAGAACTGCGGTAACAATAAAATCGCGCGTCACAATGTTAATATTGTCATCATAGAGACCCAACAATCCTCATGGTTCTCAAGCGATAAAGCCCTCCTGCAGACTCAGGCTCAGCCGTGTCACAAAGGGTAACGCGCCACGACGACCTTTTTCAGGGACCTGATAAATCGTTGTCGCTAATACTGAAAAATCAAAACCCGTTCGCGGCTCTCGGTAGGTCTGCTGCCTATTTAAAATTACTGATGAGCGGAGGTAATCACAAAATTGAAACAAAACTCCCCACTAATCCTCCAAATTATTATTAGATGGTAAAAATTATAAATGTCTCAGATTAGTGAAATCCAAAGTACAAAACAAAATCTTCGATTTGCTGCACATCAGTCAGAAAAGATCGGCAAACATTGGCTAACCGAAAGAGTATTCACACGCCTTTTTAGCGGATTGGTATATCCTCAAATTTGGGAAGACCCCGTTGTCGACATGGAAGCTCTCAATCTATCAAAGGGAGCCCGTATATTGACCATCAGCTCGGGCGGGTGCAATGCGCTATCCTATCTTACAGCAGACCCAAAAGAAGTTATCGCAGTAGACCTCAACCACCATCACATCCATTTGTTAAATTTAAAAATACTCGGTCTGCAACACTGTCCAGACCATGAGACATTCTTTCATTTTTTTGGTCGAGCCGACAGCAAAGCCAATGCAGGGATTTTTGACGCATATCTCGCTCCACATTTGAAACCGCACGAACAGGTTTTTTGGCGCGGGCGTGATCTGATGGGGCGCCGCCGCCGAGAGTTATTTGAAATGAATGTCTATCGGCATGGCTTGCTTGGTCGTTTTATTCGGTTAGCGCATTTCATCTCCCGCCGGTTCGGCGTCAAGCTGACGCCGCTTCTCGACATGAACGACCGCGAACAGCAGGCGGCCTATTTTGAACACCACATAGCGCCGGTATTTGACCATTGGCTCATCCGCTTTCTGACAGCCCATAAAGCTTCGCTATTCGGCCTTGGCATTCCGCCGCAGCAATATGATGCACTGGCCGCCTCGACGGGTGGGATAGTGCGGCATGTGCTGCGCGATCGCACCCGCAAACTATTTTGCGACTTCCCCATTGCCGAGAATTATTTCGCTCAACAGGCACTCGGACAACGATATTTAAACGATGGCAACGACGCCAAAGCCGTTCCGCCCTATCTGGCAGCCAAACATTTCAAAATGCTGCAAACACGCGCCAAGCGGGTCAGCGCCTATAATTGCTCGTTGAATGACCATCTCGCGGTTGAACGCGACGGAGCGCTGAACGCGTTCTTATTTTTGGACGCGCAGGATTGGATGAATGACGCGCAATTAAATGCTCTCTGGGCCGAAGTCACCCGGACGGCGGCGCCACGGGCTCGGGTCGTATTCCGAACCGCTGATCTTGAGACCTTACTTCCGGGAAGGGTCAATGAGGCAGTTCTATCGCGGTGGACCTATTTGTCTGATGCATCAATAACCGCCACCGCTAATGATCGGGCTGCTATTTACGGCGGGGTTCACGTCTATGAGTTTAATGGATGAGCTTGGACAACAAAGTGAAAATTGAAAGGCCTAATGAAGCGCAGTTGATGGATGGTATTTATCGCTATCAACGTCACATTTATGACCTAACGCGCAAATTCTATCTGCTGGGCCGTGACCGGCTCATTGAAACTTTACAGGCCGATGACAATATGCATGTGCTTGAAATCGGTTGCGGCACTGGACGAAACCTTATCCGCGCTGCGCGCCGGTATCCGAATGCTCATTTCTATGGCATGGATATTTCAGCAGAAATGCTGAAAACCGCGCGGGACAATATCTCGCGCGCCGGTCTCGACCATCGCATCGCCCTGGCCGTTGGTGACGCCACTGATTTCGACCAGAAACAAATGTTCGCCATCGCCGCCTTCGACCGCGTTTTCTTTTCCTATTCTTTGTCCATGATACCTGACTGGCCTCATGCTTTTGCCCGAGCGCTCGACGCCACCTCCTCCTCTGGCAGGCTGATGCTCGTTGATTTCGGACAGTTACAACGCCTACCCCGTCTGGCTCGCTCCGCGTTAATGGCTTGGCTGCGACTGTTTCATGTGCACCCTGACCCATCGCTTTTGACCAGCGCCCGAGCCGCCGCAAACGCCGCCAAACGTAACTTTTCAGCTCAGTCATTATATGCCGATTACTGCTGGTTGGCCGTTATTGATTGAATTAATCACTGGTTGGAAGTGAACGGCTTTGGCGCAGTGTCGGTTATGGTGCCACTGGCCTAGTAGCGTTTATCTGCAGGTCAGACTGTGTGAGTATACTATTTCACCCAAATGCTCCACTATTCGACCAAGTCGAACTTATCTGTTAAGCTTTAAGGCCTTTGGGTGCTTTGGAGGAATGCAATGCTTACGATTTACGGCGTGAAGGTGTCATATTTTACAGGCAAGATGGAAGCCTACTTGCGGATGAAGGAGATTCCGTTTCGCTATTGCGCTATCACCATGACGCAATTCGAAAAGACGTTTCCAAAAATTTTAGGGGCTCAGCAAATTCCCGTTATCGAATTGGATGACGGACGGTTTATGACGGATACCTCGCCAATGATTGATTGGTTTGAGGGCGAGTATCGCGATCAGCCCATTTTACCATCCAGTCCTGCCATGGCATTTTTCGCCCGCCTGATCGAAGATTATGCGGATGAGTATCTGTGGCGCTCGGCCATGCATTATCGCTGGTCTTATAGCGAAAGCGGCGATTTGTTGAGCCGCCAACTTGTTAATGAGGCAATGGATGATATTCATTTACCAAAATGGATTAAAAACCGAATGATATATCGCCGGCAGCTGAGCACGTTTGTGAAGGGCGATGGAGTAACTCGGCATACATGGGCGCATGTTGAGGATGCTTATCTAAGGCTTTTGGCAATACTGGATCCGATACTAGCCAAGCGCTCATTTTTATTTGGTGCACGGCCTTGTTTGGCGGACGTTGGCCTGATGGGTCCGCTTCTTCGACATTTCTCCATGGACCCCGTGCCATCTAAAATCATGAGAGAAAATGCACCTCATGTTATGGAATGGGTCATGCGTGTTTGGAATGCCAAGTTATCTGAGCTACCTGATGACTTGCCCACCATGTTACCCGATGATTTAAAGCCGCTTATCCGCCAAATTGGCGAGACGCATCTAGCCGCGCTTAATGCCAATGCCGATGCGGCAGTTGCGGGGCAAAAGACACATAGCGCCGTCTTGCAAGGCACGCAGTATGAAAACCTACCAAGCTCGCACTATCGTGTCTGGTGTCTGACAGAGTTGCATCGCCATTTCGCAAAACTTGTCGGAGAAGATAAAGCGCATGTGGAAGCGGTATTAGGAGAAACTGGCGCAATGGCCCACTTTACCGAGAAAACTGGTCTAACCAGCAATTACAATGAGGATGGACAGATACCGTTCGGCAGTCAATCATTGGCCGTATTTCCACATTTCAAATAAGGCCATAAACTTGCACCTCATCATGTGGTGGCCTGTGTTCACAAACTGGGTTTCCCACGCACGCGAAGATACAAGGAGGTCATGTTTGCAAGTGACCATATACATTTCTGCGCGCAGTTTATCAGCAGGCTAACCAACGCCCACGCCAAGACTACATAAACAAAAAACGATAGAGCGTCAGACGTCTCGCGCTCTATCCAGTTGAGCTACGGGGCCCATCACCAACTCTGCGTGACATCTCAAACGATAGGACTTAATGCGTCCACTGACCATAACGATCGTGACGGAAATTATCGGAATAGGTTTTCACTGTCACTTTGCGTGGGTGAGGCGCATCAATACGCACGGGGATGCCATGCGCACGCGCATAGTCTTGCGCCGCCTCCAGCGTGTCGAATTTAAGGCGCACCTGGGTTTGTGTCTCAGAACTACTGTTCCAGCCGGTCAGCGGGTCTTTCTGGCGGGGCTGGCTGGGAACGAATTCCAAAACCCATTTATGGGTCTTGGCTGTCCCCGATGACATCGCCGTTTTTGCAGGTTGATAAATTCGTGCCGTCATGATGAACCTCATTTATGGCTGTTCTATCGCTAAATCCGAGCCGGATTGCAAGCCCTAACGAATAGCCAAAGGATTAATGATCGCTTGAACCGCGCCTTCTAATTTGGGCACACCCAAAACAAACATAAATTCATTAACGCCATCGTCCACGAGCGGCTGGGTGACCATATTTTCTAAAATGTAAACACCATGCCGCGCCAGTAAGATCTGATGCACGGGAAAGGCCTGCTTGGGGTCTTCGCTGGGCAAGACTTCCAATGCCCAGCTATCGGCGCCAACCGCGACAACGCCCAGCTTCGCGAGATATTCAGCGCCACTCACGCCGAGGCCCGGCTCGCCTGGAACCAGCTCGGGCAAGTCTTTGGTTGCCGTCATATACCCCGAATGCAGCAACACCACATCCCCCTCTTTGATGGTAATACCTTGTTTTTTGGCCGCGCCGCGAATGTCGGCTTCCGTATAGGCCTTTCCGGCGGGCAAGGTTTTCTCGCCGAAATAGGCGGCCATATTCAGGCACACACCGCGCGTCACGATGCCAGGCAAAAGATGCGTACCGAGCTTTTTAAGGCCATCTGGCGCCACCACATCAGCCGCCTTATGGTTATTATAATAGACATGATCGCGGCCAATATGGCCAAGTCCATCGAGCTGTGACCCAATCCCCACGGAAGTGATGACCGTATCATCATTGCCGACCGTGCCCGTGCTGCCCATCGCCGCGCCTGTTCCGTCAGCAAGCTGATGCACAATCATCTGAAAACGTCGCGGCCCATAAGCATGTGTTTTCGGCCCCGAGACCATGCCCAACTGATAGACTTTTCCTTCCTTAACCAAACGACTGGCCGCAACGGCGCCCTCGGGCGTTAAGCGGTTGACGGCACCCAAAGTGTCGTCGGGACCAAAGGGCGACTGGAACCACTCATCGGCCACGGCTGCCGCCGGAGCAAGGAGCATCGCGCTTAGCGATAGCGTTGAAACGAGCGATAGCGTTGAAACGAGCGATAGCGTCGAAACGAGTGATAGCGTCGAAACGAGCGATCTCACCTTACTCGCTTGCTGCCCCTGCGCTTGAAACTGCATCTTTCTGCTGTCTGATTGATACCGCATACGCCCCTCCCATTACACGCGACTAATCCTTAATTCTGGCGCGATAGGCGGCCATTTGTCTATTAAAATATCTTCGGTTTTCTGCCTTTTCATAAGCATATCGCAAAAAGGCCAGCGGGGTACGAAGGCGCATTCGGCGCCGGCTTAAAATACGCCCACCATTGCGGGGCACGTATCGACCCGTTTCGGCCGCATAAATTGCCGCCAGCGCAAACTGGGCGATACCATATTCTTCAATCACCCGACGTCGCGCCTCGATGATGGCCGGCAACCGCTGCGCATAAATATCTTGATCAATGCTCGTTTCAATCGTCTCGATTGCCGATTGCGCATCCCGCATATCAATCGGCACATAGCTGTCGGTCGGAAAATAATCCGACGCATTTGGGCATCCTGCATAAAACGGCAAGCAATACCCCAAGAAAGCATCGGAGAGTTTTTCCGTCCAATGATGCGGCGATAAATGATTTTCCAAAGCTAATGTGTAGCGGAAGCTATCCAGTGCCTCGGATTTCTTTTCAATAAATCGATGCGGTCGCCCAAACAGCTGAGACCGATCGCGGAAATGAGCATGCACGCGCTCGCTAAATTCATAGCGCAGCCGATGCATCGTATGCCCTTCCGATTTTCCTGAGGCAAAGAAAGATAAGGTCTCGGTCTTGAGCGGCGGTTCTGGAAGCAAGTCCATCTCGTCGCCATAATACCACGCACTCACAGGCGGCACATCGCGCCGAAGCGGATGGGGTAAGCGGTTCGGCTCATGGCTCGTCATAATCATCCCAAATTGAGAGGCGTAGTCATGACCATAGACTTTGATTGAGGACGGTTCATAGGTCAGCAAAATGGTGTTTTCAGGTGGGCATGCCAAAACTTCATCCGACATCGAGAACCGTTCGCCATTTCGCGGCGGCAAATCATCATAGACCAGCAACCAGTCATATTCTCGAGCCGATGGATCTAAAATAAATGTCGCGTCTTTTGGGATCTTTGCCATCGCCCCGAAATGGGCCGCGGAAACAGGCAGCTTCGCCAAAACTTTTATTCGAATCATAAAATTAGTCCTTTATCAGGGCCATTATAGACGGCGGCGCCTCAAAAGACAGGCTGCCTTGCTTCCCGCCCCTTTGCGCCCCTTTGCGACCCGCACCGCTTAGAAACAATCCCCACAAGATGACTTGCCGAGTTGGGTTCACTTATGGCTAACTTGACGCTGATATTTGTTTTTGACGATTTTGACTGGGAGAGGACAGCTTCATGCACGCGCACTACCCGCATCTATTCGAGCCATTGGACCTTGGCTTCACGACCCTAAAAAACCGAGCCATTATGGGGTCGATGCATACGGGCCTCGAGGAAGCGCCGGATGGCTTTGTCCGCATGGCGGCTTATTTTGCAGAACGCGCCGCAGGCGGCGTGGGCATGATCATTACAGGTGGTATTTCGCCCAATATTGAAGGCGGCGTTGGCGGCGCAAAATTATCCAATGAGGCCGAGATTGCTGAACATCGTTTAGTGACCGAAGCCGTGCATCAAGCAGACCCCGATGTGCGCATTTGCATGCAAATTCTGCATATGGGTCCCTTGGCGTATAATGACCAGCTGGTCGCTCCAAGCGCTATCAAATCGCGCATTAACCCGCGCGTCCCGAACGAGCTGACGCTGGAGGGGATCCAAAAACAAATTGATGATTTTGCGAATTGCGCGCGCTGCGCAAAAGAAGCGGGCTATGACGGGGTCGAGATTATCGGTTCCGCAGGCTACCTCATCTCTACTTTTCTCGTTGAGAAAACCAATCAACGCTCTGATGCCTATGGGGGCAGTTACGAGAACCGGATGCGGTTTGCGCTCGAAGTGGTCGAGGCCGTTCGTGCCGCAACGGGCCCCGACTTTATTGTCATTTTTCGGATTGCCGCCATGGATATGTTGCAAGGCGGTATGTCGTGGGATGAGGTCGTCACGCTTGCTCAGGCGTTAGAGGCGCGCGGCGTAACCATTATCTCAACCCATTTCACCTGGCATGAAAGCGCCGTGCCAACCATTGCGACCATGGTGCCGCGTGCGGCCTTTACTTCTGTCACCAATCGGTTGCGCAAAGAGGTTTCAGTTCCTGTCATCACCTCCAACCGAATTAACATGCCCGAGGTCGCCGAAACAGTGCTCGCCCAAGGCGACGCCGATCTTGTCTCCATGGCGCGGCCAATGCTCGCGGATAGCCAATTTATGAATAAAGCCAATGCAGGCAAAGCCGATGAAATAAATACCTGCATCGCCTGTAATCAAGCCTGCCTCGATCACACCTTTGGCGGCAAGCATGTGTCATGCTTGGTCAATCCACGCGCCTGCCATGAAACCCTGCTCAGTTATGAGCCAACCGATCACCCCAAAACAGTGGCCGTGATCGGCGCTGGTCCGGCGGGCCTGGCCTATGCCACCATTGCGGCTGAACGGGGCCACCACGTGACCTTATTCGACGCGGACAAACAAATAGGTGGGCAATTTAATTTGGCCAAGCAAATTCCGGGTAAAGAGGAATTTCATGAAACGTTGCGATATTATGCGCGCATGATTGAAAAACATGGCGTCGCGCTGCGCTTATCCCAAAAAGTTGACGCGACAATGTTGAGCGACTTTGATCACATCATATGCGCAACCGGCATCACACCTCGCGTGCCACAGATTGAAGGCATCGAGCATCCCAAAGTCATGGGGTATATTGAGGCCATTCATCATCCGGAACGGGTTGGTAAAACAGTTGCGATAATGGGCGCTGGCGGGATCGGCTTTGATGTTGCCGATCTCATTTCGCATGACGGACCCTCGGCAGCGCTCGATATTGATCTCTTTGCGCGCGAATGGGGCGTCGATTTTAAAAACCACCCGCGCGGCGGTGTTACTGGCGTTGAACCCATCACTGCACGCGCGGATCGCGAAATTTACCTTCTACAGCGCAAAGATACGCCCGTTGGTCGGGGGTTAGGCCAGACCACGGGCTGGACCCATCGACTGACACTCGGGCGGCGCGGGGTTAAAATGATGAACGGGGTTTCCTATCAACGCATTGACGATGATGGCCTTCATATCTTGCTCGATAACAAACCCCACACGATCCCTGCCGACACAATTATCATTTGCGCCGGCCAAGAACCGCAACGCGATCTCTTTACCCAATGCCAAGAGCGCGGATTAAGTTGCGAGCTTATCGGAGGTGCGTTTGAGGCCGCGGAATTAGACGCAAAGGCGGCGATCAATCAAGCCGCCTATAGCGCCGCCCAGTTGTGACGCCCCCCTGTCATCTTGCGTAAAAAAGGATATTGATGTGCCAAATTTAGCCAACACAAAAGTTATTGTTACCGGTGCTGCTTCGGGCATTGGTCGCGCCACAGCGCGCTTATTCGTTGAAGCCGGAGCCTCGGTTCTGGCGGTCGACCGAAATGAGGAGCTGTTAAATGAGCTTGCGGCTATCAAGGAAATAACACCGCTCGCCATCGATATTTCCGAGAAAGATGCTGCTGATCGGATCATTGCAGCCGCGCAAAACACACTGGGGGGATTGGATGTCCTCATGAATAATGCGGGCATTGGGGGTGGCGGTCAGCTGGCTGAAAACATATCCCATGAGAGTTGGGAGACCATGCTCGCGATTAATCTCACCGCACCCTTTCGCATCGCCCAAGCGGCCATTCCATTATTGCGGCAAAGTGCGGTGCCACGCATCATCAATGTTGCCTCGGTGATGGCCACACATACCGATTATGGGCTAGCGGGATATTGCGCCGCGAAAGCGGGGGTCACCGGTTTTACGCGCAATCTGGCGCTTGAGCTGGGGCGTGATGGAATTACGGTCAACGCAATTCTACCAGGGGCTATCCATACCGGCATGACGGCCGCCTCATTTGCAAAAGAAGATATTGCCGATATTTGGGCCAAAAAATCGGTTCTGCGTCGGCTTGGGCAGCCTGAGGATATTGGGCGGGTTGCCCTATTTCTGGCTAGTGCCGATAGCGGTTTCATCACGGGCCAAAGCATTAATGTTGATGGCGGTTTGCTGTTAAGAACATAAAAAAAGCCGCATGGCAAAAACCATGCGGCTCTGATGTTTTATCATGATTGCTCGCGGATTAGGCATCGAGAAGATCTGATAAGCGTTCATATGCGAGGAGAACATCCTCTTTGAACTCTTGGACCACGGCCCGCGCAGATTTTTCTTGATCTAACAAGCCAACCCCTTGACCAATCCAGTAGGTGGCAAGCTCTTTCGCTCCGGCATTGCCTTTATCCGCTTCTCGGTCCACGCGAGACAAAGCGGGTTCACTGATCATCGATTGAAGCGGCATGGGCAAGGGCTCCAAGCCGCCTTCTTCCCACGCATCCGTCCACGCCGACCGCAATTGCCGCGAATGTTTTCCGGTGCGAGATCGCGAGCGCACTGTATCGCTCGAGCTCGCCGCTAACATTTTCTTCTTCACGGTTTCGCTGGTCTCGGCATCGCTCGTGGTCAGCCATACGGATGCCGTCCAGGCACCGTCCGCCCCCATCGACATCGCCGCGGCCATTTGACGACCCGTCACAATACCACCCGCTGCTAGAATAGGTGTATCCCCAAAGGGTTTCACGGCTTGGGCCACCTCAGGAATTAGCACCATGCTCGAGACTGACCCACAATGGCCGCCACCTTCGGTTCCCGATACCACCAGAATGTCGACGCCTGCCTGCACTTGTCGAATGGCATGTTCTTTAGCCCCAACCAAGGCCGCGACCTTAACACCATGTTGCTTGCCCATATCCAACATCCATTGCGGGGGAACACCCAAAGCATTGGCAATTAATTTTATGGGGTATGAAAACGCAACTTCCAGAAGACGTTGAGCACCCTCATCGCGCATGTTTCGGCTCATACCCGCCCCATCCGTCGAAGCCTCTCGCAAGCTCGACGCATCGACGCCATGCTTTTCGAGAATATCGGCTCTAAAATCGCGATATTCTTGCGGCACCATATCCATCAAGGTTTCAGCGGAAACGCCCGCATCGCCCTTCCCGACCATTTTATTCGGGATTAAAACGTCAACACCATAGGGCTTGCCACCGCAATTTTCATTGATCCAGGCCAACTCAATATCGAGTTCCTCGGGGCTCATGCCAA
>CBFIIU010000010.1:0-355 GCA_965662735.1 Alphaproteobacteria bacterium | reverse complement strand
CCGGCTTTAGATACTTCTGCTACAACATTTCGGCAATGCGAAAAGGCAACTAATGGAAACTCAATGCCCAGCATCTCACATATTTTAGACTTCACGAATGATCCTCCTCATTAAATGCCCCTCAAATCTCTGGCGCGTTGATCTTGATCGCGGCGGCCGATTTAAGACAGCATCCGCGCGGCGCCAAGTTTGACGCCAAAGCTTAATCCTTGGTGCTGCGACGGCGCAACTTAAATGTCGCCGACGCATGTGCGACCACGCGTCCTTCCTCATTTTTAAGAACGCCCTCGGAAAAGGCAATCGACTTGCCCAACCGAAGCAACCGCCCCTCGCCTATAAAAACACCCGGCTGGGC
>CBFIIU010000009.1:70250-84521 GCA_965662735.1 Alphaproteobacteria bacterium | reverse complement strand
GTCTTGCCATGGTCAACGTGACCAATCGTGCCAATGTTGCAATGCGGCTTATTCCGCTCAAATTTCTCTTTCGCCATGACGCCATTCCTCGCTTTGTAATGCTTTGCCTCAGCTCCTTCGGCAAAGCTGGCTTAATTTTCAGAACGCGGTTCCGAAGCAACCCCCAGTGTCTTCCCAAAGACCCCCGTTGAGATCCTCTTGCTTGGAGCGGGTGAAGGGAATCGAACCCTCATCTTCAGCTTGGAAGGCTATTGCTCTACCATTGAGCTACACCCGCCTGTTAGCGATATCCATTCCCGCCCGTTGCCGGTGGGTGGTGGAGAGGGTTGGATTCGAACCAACGTAGGCATAGCCAACGGGTTTACAGCCCGTCCCCTTTAGCCACTCGGGCACCTCTCCTCACTGGATCAACGCCGTTTCCGGCGCCTCGCCTGCTCCGCAGACCACTTGTTTGTCATACCTCATAAATGCGTTTAACGAATACAAAGCACACGCCCCCCCCGCATTCCCTTGATATAAATGCGGCGCGAGGAGCGCATTGCCCTGAGTTCGTAGCGTGGTTATAAGAGGTCGTATGACAAAGCGCAAGCCCCCACCCAAACAATCGTCCAAAACGTCCCGTGGCTCCCATTCAGCTTCGGCCAGTCACGATATTATATACGGTTTTCATGCCGTTAAGGCCGCTTTGGGCAACCCAAAACGCCAGCTCAAACAGCTTTATGCGAGCCAAAACGCGGCAGCCAGCTTGAAAAACGACGGCCTCGACGTGCCTGTCCAATTGGTTAGCGCGAGCGAACTCGCGCGATATGCTCCTGAAGACGCCGTTCATCAGGGCCTCGTTGGACTATTTTCGCCACTCGCTCTCGTCGATCTCGAAAATCTCACACCGGATGGCGGGCCTGTGATCTTGTTGGATCAGATTACAGATCCCCATAATATCGGCGCCATTATGCGCTCTGCCGCGGTTTTTGGCGCCCAAGCCGTCGTCACCGCAGATCATCATAGCCCTGCCCTCACCGGAACCTTAGCTAAAGCCGCATCAGGAGCGCTAGAGCATCTTCCGCTCATCACTGTGAAAAATATTGCCCGAGCGCTTGAACAGCTTAAAAAGCTTGGATTTTTCGTTATTGGTCTGGCCGAGGGCGGCACCAATATGACCGATTTGGTTGAGGCCAATACGGGTTATGTGTTGGTAATGGGTGCGGAAGGCCGAGGCATGCGCCGCCTGACCCGCGAACATTGCGACTTTATCGCCGAAATTCCGTGCTCGAGCCGCGATGGCCGTTTTACGACGTTGAATGTATCGAATGCGGCGGCTGTCGCTTTATTTATTGCCCAGCAAGCCAGACGCGCTTAATCGCAGACGCTAATCATTATCGCGCTTGCGCATAGGGCCACCTACAAAAACCCGCACTGAAAACCGATAAAAAAAGGGAGCACATGCTCCCTTTTTTCAGTGCCATCTCAGGCGTGATTTTGTCGAAAATGCACTTACTGCATGTTCTCGATAATCGTCACATTCGCCATGCCGCCGCCCTCGCACATGGTTTGCAGGCCATAGCGGCCGCCACGTGCTTTCAGAGCATTGACCAAGGTTGCCATGAGCTTCGTGCCAGACCCACCCAATGGATGACCCAGCGCAATCGCACCGCCATTCACATTGATTTTTTCTGGATCGACGCCGAGATCCTTAATGTAAGCGACGGGCACAGACCCGAAGGCTTCATTCACTTCAAACAGATCAATATCATCGACCGACAGACCAGCCTTTTCAAGCGCTTTGCGTGTTGCAGGGATTGGCGCTTCAAGCATGATCACGGGATCATGACCCAAAATGGTCATATGAATGATGCGTGCCATGGGCTTCAGATTGTATTTTTTCAACGCAGCCTCAGATACGATCATCACTCCAGAAGCCCCATCGCAAATTTGGCTCGATGTCGCCGCGGTCAGCACACCCCCTTCGGCGAGCAGTTTTACACCTTGAATGCCTTCGAGGCTCACATCGAAACGGATCCCCTCATCGACTTTATGAAGTTCTTTCGACCCATCTTCGCCAACAACTTCAATCGGGACAATCTCATTGTCGAACGCGCCAGCCTGTGTCGCCGCGATTGCGCGGGCGTGGCTTTGGTATCCATAATTATCGATATCGTCTTTTGTTAGACCATATTTTTTGGCCACCATTTCGGCGCCTGTAAACTGGCTAAACTGAATATTGGGATAGCGCTCTTTCATCGACTCGCCGACGTAAAAGCCCATGCCTTCTTTGAAAGGTAGCGAAATCGGCAGCCCCATGGGAACCCGCGACATGCTCTCTACGCCCGCCGCAATCACAACATCCATCACCCCTGACATCACCGCTTGGGCCGCGAAGTGAATGCTTTGCTGGCTCGATCCGCACTGGCGATCAACGGAGGTGCCTGGCACACTTTCAGGTAAGCATGAAGAAAGAACCGCGTTACGCGCAATATTTGCCGCCTGTTCACCTGCCTGCCCGACGCATCCCATAATCACGTCTTCGACCGCATCCGCGGGAACACCGGTGCGCTCGATCAGCGCATTCAGCACCTGCCCGGCAAGATCTGCCGGATGCCAATCTTTTAATTTGCCCCCCTTACGGCCACCCGCCGTACGACACGCTTCTACAATATATGCCTCAGCCATTTACTCTCTCCTTTAAATAACTGCCTTACACATAGACCAAAAACCGGTAGCACCTCAAGCGGGTTTCGGTATAGGCTCAGCGTTAAATAGTCATTCGCCTCACGTTTAAGAGGGCGAGAGAATATTTGTTGAAAAATGAAAACGGGCCCCCACACGGGCGATAGATCATTGGGAGAATGGGTCGATGAAAACGCGTATTACTGAACTTTTTGGAATTGAGCACCCGATTATGCAAGGGGGCATGCATTATGTGGGTTTTGCAGAGCTAGCAGCCGCCGTATCGAATGCAGGGGGCTTAGGGACCATTACCGGCCTCACACAAAGAACCCCTGAAGACCTCGCAAATGAAATCGCAAAGTGTCATCAACTCACCGACAAACCTTTTGCCGTGAACCTCACCTTCTTGCCCGGTTTTGCCAACCCACCCTACCCCGAATATATCGAGGCCATTATCGCGGGCGGTGTCAAAATTGTAGAGACGGCTGGACGAAGCCCCGAAGCCTATATGCCCCGTTTAAAAGAGGCAGGAATTAAGGTCATTCACAAATGCACCTCGGTACGACATTCGTTAAAAGCCCAAAACATTGGCTGCGATGCTGTGAGTGTCGATGGATTTGAGTGCGGCGGTCACCCCGGCGAGGATGACATTCCCAATATGGTGCTTTTGCCGCGCGCCGCGGAGGAACTTAAAATTCCATTCCTTGCTTCTGGCGGCATTGGCAATGCCAAACAATTAGTTGCCTCGCTCGCCCTCGGCGCCGATGGCATTAATATGGGAACGCGGTTCATCGCAACCACCGAAGCCCCTGTTCATCAAAACGTGAAAGATGCGATTGTTGCTGCCAGCGAGCTGGACACACGATTAATTATGCGCCCCTTGCGCAACACCGAACGCGTATTGAACAATGCTGCCGTCGAGGAAGTGATCGCCAAAGAAAAGGCCTTGGGCGACGCCCTCAAAATTGAGGATATTGCCGCTGAGGTGGGCGGGGTTTATCCAAAAATTATGACGGAAGGGGCGATGGATGCCGGTGCCTGGTCATGCGGTATGGTCGCTGGACTGATCCACGACATTCCAACAACCAAGCAATTAATTGACGGCATCATGTCTGAAGCCGACGCCATCATTAAAGAGCGCCTCGCTAAATTTGCTGCGTAAGCACTCTGCATAAAAAGTGCGTTGACCGGTCGATGCGATGATTAAGGAAAACGAATACCCGGCTGGCCCTGTTGCCATGCCGGGTATTTTTTCATGCACGCCTCAAACGCTGGCAAGTCTAGAAATCGGAAGAGCCAATCGCGCAGGTCGGGGCGCGGCATCATCTCATCAAACCACACTGGATCGGCGATACGAAACTGGCGAATAAAGGGCAAGATGGCATAATCGACAAAGCCAGGATCGGGCCCACTTAACCAATTCTGCCGAAGCACGAGGCTGTCAAGGATCGCCACCGCCTGATCGCGGTGAAAGCTCGGATCAGCGTCAAAGCGCGATGCATATTTATAGCGGTCGAGATGGTGTTTAAAGGGGCCGTCAAATTGAGCAATAATCGCTGCCGCCTCCGCATCTAAGCCGTCGGGCCAAGCCCATGTCATGACGTCCAGGCTCTCATCAATGACTTCGCCGCTCTCGAGCACCAAGACGGGCACGGTTGCCTTGGGCGACACGGCCCGCATGTCTTCCGGCTTGTCGCGCAACACCACCTCACGCAATTCAACCGACCGGCGGCACACATACAGCGCCAGACGCGCCCGCATGGCATAGGGGCATCGCCGAAAGCTGTAGAGAATGGGATCACGCATCAGGGATCAACTTTGCGGCCTAAATGTGTATCCCCGCGTTCGCGCGCAAGCTCGATTTGTTTCTGGCGCTCAGCAAAACGCTGACGTTGTTCATCGCTCATCTGGGCGTGACATTTGGGACAGGAAATGCCTGGCACATAGGTGTTATGGCGCTTGTCTTCCTCGCTTATGGGCATACGGCAGGCGTGGCATAAATCATAATTTCCGAGAGCCAACCCATGGCGAACCGAAACGCGTTGATCAAAGACAAAACAGTCTCCGTCCCACGAACTTTGATCTTCGGGCATGGTCTCGAGATATTTGAGAATACCTCCTTCAAGGTGGAATACATTCTCGTAACCACGCTCAACCAAATAAGAGGTCGCTTTCTCGCACCTTATGCCGCCGGTGCAAAACATCGCGATCTTTTTGGGCTTTGCTTGATCGGGAAGATTTTCAAGATAGCGATCCACCCATTTCGGGAACTCCCGAAACGTTTCGGTTTCAGGATTGACGGCGCCTTTAAAGGTGCCAATGGCAACTTCATAATTATTGCGTGTATCGATCAGCAATGTATCCGGATCTGTAATCAAATCATCCCAATCGGATGGGGCCACATATCGTCCAACACATCCTAATGGGTCGATCTCTGGCTGCCCCATTGTCACGATTTCTTTTTTGAGACGCACCTTCATCCGCAAAAAGGCGGGCGCATCGGCAAAGCTGTATTTAGGTGAGAGATCGGCCAGCCCTGATCGGGCGCGAAGCCAATCAATGGTGCGCACAATACCCTCATGGCTTCCGCATATCGTTCCATTAATCCCTTCGCGGGCGAGTAATATTGTTCCCGTAATGCCGTGTTTGAGACAATGCGACGCGAGACGACCCCGCAAATCTTCGGGGGCCTCAATCGGAACGAACTTATACAGAGCGGCAACCAAAAACGAATACTCCTCCGGAAGAGGCGGAATTTGATGTTTCGTGGCGAGTGCGTTGAGGTCGTCCATCTGCGCAAAATGAACAATTCGATGGTTAATTTCAACTCTTATCGACGGACGCGTGCGAAGATTAACGATCGCTCAGTTAAAATCCATCCGCACGATCATCATGACCTCGGGTCCAATCGGCCGCGCCCTCCAGCCGACCATCCTCCGTCACCCGAATAATTTCAAGACGACCCAACTCATAGGTAAAATCGGGCCAATAGTGCAGCTTGTGACCGCGCATGTGGAGGCCAATTAAATCTAGAATATCGGGCATGCCTTTCTCCATCAGCACGATATCGGGCTGCCATTGGCTATGAAATTTTCGCGCATTTACGGCTTCTTGAGCAGTCATACCGAAGTCAATCATGTTCAAAAGCGCCTGAAAAACCGAGGTGATAATTGTCGCCCCACCCGGGGTTCCCAACACCATCGATAGCTGCCCGGAGCGCGTTACAATGGTCGGCGTCATCGAGCTCAGCATGCGCTTACCTGGGGCAATCGCATTGGCATGCCCCCCAAGCAACCCAAATTGATTGGCGTGCCCTGCCTTGATGGAGAAATCATCCATCTCATTATTCAAAAAAAAGCCCGCCTCTTTAACAACCACTTTGCTGCCGAAATTTCCATTCAGCGTGGTGGTGATGGCCACCGCATTCCCGAAAGGGTCAACAATCGAAAAATGGGTTGTCTCCACACTTTCGATCAGAGAGGCAAAACCAGGCCTCACCTCTTCACTATTGGTCTTTTCTCGAGGATTAATCGTGCTCATGCGTTGGCGAATATATTGGCGGTCCGTCAGCTGCTCCACCGGAACCTCGACAAAATCTGGATCGCCCAAATACTCCGCGCGATCGGCATACACGCGGCGCTGCATCTCCGTTAAGAAGTGAACATAGGTATCCGTATTATGCCCCAGCGCGGCAAGATCATAATCTTCTGCCGCGCCCAGTAATTGGCGAAGGGCCACCCCACCGCTCGAGGGCGGGGGCATAGAAATAATTGTATAGTCCCGATAGGAAAATTCGATCGGCTTACGCCATCGAACCGAATAGGCGGCCAGATCTGCGCTGGTAATCAGGCCTCCACCGCGCTGCATTTCCTCGACGATCAACTGCGCCGTTTCGCCCTTATAAAAATCAGCAGGCCCATACATCATAATCCGACGTAAAGTGGCTGCGAGCTCTAAAAGCTGGATCCGATCTCCATCTCGCCACGGCGCCTCCTGCCAATAGGCGTCCGAACGCTGGTTCACCTCGCGAAAAACCGATCGATATCGATTTAACATCGAGGCTGCTTTTTTGCTCAAAGGATACCCCGCATGCGCGAGGCGGATCGAAGGCTCGACCAACTCGGCCCATGGCAGCGTCGCAAATCGACCATAAATTGCTGCCATGCCGGCAACCGTTCCAGGCACACCGACAGCCCGATGGCCTTGCAGGCTCAAGTCTTTACGCACTTGGCCGTCTTTCGACATATACATATTTTCTGTCGCGGCTTGTGGGGCTGTCTCTCGGAAATCCAGCGAACCGGTTGTGCCATCCGCAAGGCGGAACACCATAAAGCCCCCGCCGCCAATGTTTCCGGCCTGAGGATAGACAACAGCGAGCGCGAAATTAACCGCGATCGCGGCATCAAATGCATTTCCCCCTTTGGCGAGGATCTCACTGCCAATTTCGCTGGCGAGGCCATGCGCAGAGACCACCATGGCCTGGCGCCCATACACAGCTTGGTCGCGCTCAGCATTTGCGGCATAGATAAAGTGATGCGCTTGCAGCACCGCGAAAGGCGCGACAAAAAAACACAAGCAACCAAAAATACTAATAAGCGACGCGCTTCGCCATGCCATAATGACCTATTCTACACCCGAGTCGCGCGGATTCCATCCTTTTAAGGCGTTTGCCGCACGCCATACGCCCGTGCTAAAAAATGAACAAAGCGTCAATTTTTGACTGACATGCGGTAAAATTCTCGTTAAAGCATTGCAAGCGCGAAACATACTCCTATTTACACGTTTAAGGCCGCTCGGAAATCGCTTGTGTTGCGGTGTCGTGAGGGGTGGTTCGGCTTGATTTGGGCGTATTTGTTGGGCTTTTAGCGCCCACGTGAGAAGGTGAAGTGATAATGTCATATAATTATGACCCTGGTTCGGACGATCGCAACTGGTTTGAACGCTTGCGCGAAAAATTTGGTGAAAATCGGTCGGTTTTCATTGCGGGAAGCATTACCCTCGGTTTGTTTTTATGGGTTATCACGGGCATCATTTTCGACACCTCTGAAACAAGCACACCCCCGACCTTGGCGGCTCAGGTCCAAAATACGGATATTTTTACCGTCCAAACACGGTCCATTCCCCTAAGCCAACATGCGCGCCAACTCACACTTCAAGGGCGTACTGAGGCCGATCGGCATGTTAAATTATCCGCCGAGACGCCCGGCACCATCGCCAAGCTGAATGTTGAGAAGGGTACCCGTGTCAAAACCGGAGATGTAATTTGCACGCTCGACACGGGCGCGCGACGCGCACAGCTCGATGAGGCCGTGGCCCTGCAAGCCTCGCGGCAAATTGAGTATGAGGCTGCGGAAACATTGGTTGATAAAGGGCATGTCTCGAAAAGCCAGCTCGCGGCGGCCAAGGCTAGTTATGACGCCGCGGTCGCTCTTGCCAAAATGCGCCGCGTTGAATTACAGCGCACACAAATTCGAGCTCCGTTTGATGGCATTATCGATCGCATGCCCTTTGAGGTCGGCGATTTTCTACCGATTGGCGGGCTTTGCGCCACGCTGATCGACAAAGATCCTTTGGTCGTGGTCACCTATGTTTCCGAGCAACAAGTTAACTTCGTCGAACCGGGCGCCCGCGTAAACATTACATTAGCCACGGGCGACACGGTCGATGGCGTTGTTCGCTATGTCGCCGAGAGCCCAGATAGCGGGACACGCGCCTTTGAGGTTGAGATCGAGATTGCCAATCCAGATGGACGTCTTCATGACGGCGTCAGTGCGCAGGCGCGGATTACCACCGGAGAGATTTCTGCTTCTTTGATCCCGCAAAGCACATTCACTTTAAACGATGACGGCATTTTTGGTGTGCGAGTTGTGCGCGACACCGTCGTTCATTTCGTTCCGATTGAGATTCTCACCGATGGCAGCGCGGGCGCGTGGGTCACGGGCCTTAATGATGGCGATGATTTAATTGTTGTCGGTCAAGATTTTGTGCGGTCGGGTGAGAAGGTCAATGCCATTCCAGAACCAGATGACGAGACCAAAAAAATTCTGAAGTTTAGTTCGGATGCGGATCAGCAATAATGTTTAGTTTCATCACAAATGCCATCGATCGGAGCCGCGCCGTTCTGGCCATCATGCTGGCCTTAGTGGTGGCCGGGCTGATGTCGTATATCTCGATCCCGCGCGAGGCCGATCCCGATATTCCTATTCCGTATATTTATGTCGGTGTGGCGCTACCTGGCATTTCACCTACCGATGCTGAGCGGCTATTGGTTAAACCGTTAGAGCTTGAGTTACGGCGTCTCACGGGGGTTGAAGAGGTCATCTCGACGGCGAGCCAAAACCATGGCGCTGTGGTACTCAAATTCGATGTGAGCTTTGATAAGGATCAAGCCCTTATCGACGTACGCGAAAAAGTAAACATGGCAAAGGCCGAGCTTCCTGAGGATGCTGAAGAGCCCGTCATTCGAGAATTCAACGCATCACTGTTTCCGGTGATCATGGTGAACTTGTCTGGCGAAGCGCCCGAGCGTGAGCTTTATCAGCGCGCCCGCGCCCTCAAAGATGTTCTCGCAGGCCAACCCAATGTCTTAGAAGCTAACCTTGTTGGACACCGCGAGGAACTGCTCGAAATCATCATTGATCCCCGCAAATTAGAGAGCCACGGCATCACCACTGCGCAATTATATCGGGCAATTAGTCAAAACAATCAGCTGGTTCCCGCCGGTGCCATGCAGGGCAATCAAGGGAGTTTTTCTGTCAGCGTTCCGGGTCTCGTCGAGCGTCCAGAGGATGTTGCCAATATCACTCTTCGCACCAATGGCGACTCGGTTGTACAGCTCTCCGATGTTGCAGAAATTCGTCGCGGATTTAAGGATGCCACGTCTTATGCCCGCTTTAACGGCAAACCCACAATCGGCATAGAGGTCACCAAGCGCATAGGCACCAATATTATTGAAACGACAGAAATGGTGCGGAATGTGACCAATGAGTTCACAGCCAATTGGCCCGACAGCATATCGGTTGATTTCTCAAGTGATTTTTCATCGATCATTTTCGAAATGATTGGTGGCCTAGAGGTTTCGATCACGAATGCGATTGCGCTTGTAATGATCCTCGTGATTGCAGCACTTGGTTTGCGCTCGGCTTTACTGGTTGGGTTCGCGATACCCACATCCTTCTTGATCGGCTTCTTCATTATCAGCCTGATGGGATATACGCTGAACATGATGATTATGTTTGGCTTGATCCTGTCCGTCGGCATTTTGGTCGACGGCGCCATCGTGATTGTTGAATACGCCGATCGTAAAATGGCGGAAGGCTTACATCGCCGAGAGGCCTATGCCATGGCCGCGGCTCGAATGTTTTGGCCCATCACCTCCTCTACAGCCACAACCCTCGCCGCCTTTGCGCCCATTCTATTTTGGCCGGGCGTGAGCGGAAAATTTATGTCCTATCTGCCGCTCACCGTTATTATCGTGCTCACTGGATCCTTGCTCACGGCAATGGTGTTTTTGCCTGTGGTTGGCGGGCTGTTCGGAAAATCTGAACAAGCTGGCGACGACGTCCTGTCTGGCCTGGCCGCGGATAGCGATCTCGATATCATGACAATGCCGGGGTTCACGGGCAAGTATGTCCGCTTTATCGACTGGTGTATCCGCCGACCTGTGCGCGTGATTTTAAGTGGGGTTGCCATTCTTTTCTCGATCGCCGTATTGCATTCTCAATTTGGTAAAGGGGTCGAGTTTTTTGTCGAAATCGAACCCAATCAGGCCAATGTGTATATTCGCGCGCGGGGCAACTTATCGCCAATTGAAGTTGGCGCCCTAACGCGCCGGGTCGAAGCAATCGTGCTGAGCACGCCAGGTGTGTCTGCAGCCTTCTCGCAATCCATCCCCACAATTGGATCTTCCGGTAGCGAAGGGGGCGAACGGAGCCCGCCGCGCGACACCATCGGTAAAATCCTAATCGAATTCACACATTTCTCGACCCGCAAACCGGCGACAGAAATCATTCGCGAAATTGAAGCAAATAGTCGTGATATACCGGGCATTCTTGTTGAAGTGCGGGAACGCGAAGATGGCCCCCCCACCGGTAAAGACTTAGAGATCCAAGTCGCAGGACACGAGTTTGACGCCATTGGCCGCGCGGCGGCTATGGTGCGCGGCTATATGGAGTCGCGGCGCGATCAGCTGCAAGACGTTGAGGACTCGCGAAATTTACCGGGGATCGAATGGAACCTTGTTGTCGACCGCGAGGCTGCCGGCCGCTTTGGTGTCGATATTTCGGCATTGGGCGGCATCGTCCAGCTGGTGACGCAGGGCGTTTTAATCGGCCATTTTCGCCCCGACGATGCTGAGGATGAAATCGATATTCGCGCGCGTTTCCCTGAAACATCGCGTTCGCTCGATGATCTTGATCAATTGCGGATTGGAACCGCCAGTGGGCTAGTCCCCATTACCAACTTCGTGTCTCGCGAGGCCGACCAACGCATCGGCAAAATATCGCGAAAAGATGGCTTGCGGGTCATCGATATTAAATCGAACACCCAACTCGACCCCGTGACGGGAGAAAAAATTCTCGCCAGCAAAGCGGTCAATGATTTCCAAGAATGGTTGGACGAGCAGACATTGCCCGAGGGTACCCAAGTCAGCATTTTGGGGGCCAATAAAGAACAGAAAGATGCGGCGGCCTTTTTGGGCAAAGCCATGCTCGCCTCGCTGTTCTTAATGTTCATTATTTTGTTGCTTCAGTTTAACAGTGTCTACTTGACCATGCTCACCCTCTCGACGGTGATCATGTCAACCATTGGCGTTTTGCTGGGTATGGTTCTCACCGGTCAACGCTTTAGCGTGGTCATGACCGGTACAGGTATTGTGGCTCTGGCGGGCATTGTCGTGAATAACTCGATCGTGCTCATCGACACTTATCAGCGCCTGATTTCTACAATGAGCCCGCATGCGGCGATCTTGCGAGCTGCAGGGCAACGTTTGCGCCCTATTCTGTTAACCACCATCACCACCATGATCGGCCTCTTGCCCATGGCGCTGCATACGTCGATAAATGTGGTCACGCGCGACATTCAATATGGTTCCCCGCAGGGAGCGTGGTGGGTTCAGTTTGCGACCGCGATTATCTTTGGGCTGGGCTTTTCAACCTTGCTCACCTTGATTATGGTGCCTGTCCTGATAGCAGCACCGAGCCGATTTAGGGCGAGCGTGGCGAAAATCAAAACCCGAACAGGAACAGCGCTTTCCGCCGGGGAATAAATCCCCAACTCACTGCCCAACTTACCGCCCACCTCACTAAAGAGCGTTCGTCTCTTCCCGCTGGCGCATGTGACGATGGACGCGATAGCTGACGGGTAAGCTTAGAATATAAATACTGGTCAGGACCGTTAGGCTTAGCCAGGGAAATGCAAACAGGCTTGCAGCCAAAACGGCAAAGCCAACCATAATGGGCAGAACCATCTCCCGCGGCACGCGCGTCGACATTCCTTTGCCCGAAAAGGTTGGAAGGCGCGACACCATCAGGCCTGAGACAACAACCACAAAACCGATAATCAAAAATGGCCCCGTGCGCATATCCACAATACCAGAGAACTCCATCCAGACGGGAGCCAACACCATGATGCCCGCTGCAGGCGAGGGTACGCCGGTAAAAAACTGCCGCGTCCACACAGGCCGATCCGGATCATCGATGGATGCATTAAAGCGCGCCAAACGAAGCGCGCAGCAGGCCGCAAAAATGACCATGGCCATCCAGCCCGGTCGGCCAAATGATTGCAAGCCCCAGCTATAGAGAATGAGGATTGGCGCCAGACCGAAATTCATAAAATCGGCGAGGCTATCAAGCTGCGCCCCCATGGGGCTTTCCGCGCGCAATAACCGAGCCAGGCGACCGTCGATCATGTCGAGAAAGCCAGAGCCGACAATACATAAAATCGCCAACTCAAACTTACCATCCAGTGCCAGCCGAACGCCCGTCAGACCCAGGCCCATTGCCAGTAAGGTGACCGCATTCGGCACTAATTTCCCAAGCGGAAACGTCGATCGTCGCCGCGGTCTATTTTCTTGATTGGCGTTGGGCGATGGCTTGTTTGGCATCATATCAGCCTAATGCGTGAGGCTTTCACCGTAGTCGCCCTCAGCATCCATATCGGCTAACACGGTTTCGCCCGCAATTGCCGTCTGCCCAACCGCAACCAAAGGCTTAATGCCAGCAGGAAGATAGACATCGAGACGGCTTCCAAATCGGATCAATCCAAACCGGTCGCCCGCTGCAAACTGGTCACCCTCATTGGTGTAATTTACGATGCGCCGCGCAACGAGACCCGCAATCTGAACCACCACCAAGTCACTTCCATCGGCTGTTTCGATGCGCATCGTATGGCGTTCATTTGCTTCGCTCGCTTTATCGAGATCTGCACTCAAAAATTGCCCCGTGCGGTACAAAGACTTTTTGACAGTGCCCGCCACAGGCATACGGTTCACATGGCAGTTAAAGACGTTCATAAAAATAGATACACGCGTGCGCATATCATCGGTGCCACCCAATTCGGGCGGCAGTGGTGCCGTTGTAATCATATTAACCACACCATCCGCCGGACTAATGATCAGCCCATCGCGCTGGGGGGTTGTGCGCGCAGGGTCACGAAAAAAATAAGTGCACCACAAAGTGAGGATAACGCCGATCCACCCCAACCACGACGCGACCAAGAATAGGAGGAGTGTGAGAACGGCAAAAATAGCGATGAACCGATACCCTTCAGGATGAATGGGCACCAAAACGGATGTGATACTTTTCATAAATAAAATCTCTTTTCCGCGCGGCGTGTTATTTAATTAGGGGTTGCGCTGACATTGTCACGAACGAGCTTGTATATTACCGCATCGCGGAGGGCTTCGAAAGAGGCAACAACAATATTTGCATTCACCCCAATGGTGCGCCAAGTTTCGCCGGCTGCATCTCCGCTCTCAACCGTCACGCGTGTAATCGCGCCTGTGCCAGTGTTCAGAATGCGCACCTTATAGTCGATTAAATTCATATCATCGAGATAGCCGGCATAACGGCGCAAATCCCCCCGAAAGGCTTGATCGAGCGCATTAATCGGGCCATTGCCCTGGCCGGTATTTTCAACCGTCTCCCCGTCAATAATGAGCTTAATGTGCGCCTCGGATAGCGCTCCCATTTTCTCATCATAAGTGACGTTGACCGAATACCCCAGCACCTGAAAATAATCCGGTAAGCGTCCCAGCTCAGACAGGGCCAGAATTTCGAAGGAAGCCCCTACCCCATCAAAACTATATCCAGCGGCCTCCTTGCGCTTTACTTCCATCAAAATGCGATCGATCGCCGGATCATCGCGCTCGACAGGGATGCCGGCAGTGGCAAGGCGGTCTAGAATATTACTTTTTCCGGCCTGATCCGAAACCAAGATCACCCGACGATTTCCAACAGCCTCAGGAGGCACATGCTCATAGGTCGACGGATCCCGCATCACAGCCGAGACATGAATGCCCCCCTTATGCGCGAAAGCAGATGCCCCGACATAGGGCGCGTGCCGGTTGGGCGTTCGATTTAAAATATCATCCAGCATACGTGACACACG
>CBFIIU010000009.1:24292-70150 GCA_965662735.1 Alphaproteobacteria bacterium | reverse complement strand
GCCGCCAAGGAATTCGCCACGGCGTTGTCGGTGTCATTATGGGCGTGAATACCCAGCATCGCCCCATCGAAGCGGCGGCGCACCTCACAGATAATGTCATATACTTCAGACGGCAATGTGCCCCCATTGGTGTCGCATAAAACCGCCCATCTCGCCCCCGCGCTCAGCGCCGCGTCAATGCACGATAAGGCGTAATCTGGGTTCGCTTTGTAGCCATCAAAAAAATGCTCGCAGTCGATCATGGCTTCGCGCTCGCGGGCCAAAACAGCCTGCACGCTGTCACTGATCGCCCGCAAATTATCCTCTCGGGGAACACCCAGGGCCACGTCCACATGATAATCCCATGACTTAGCGACCAAGCACACAGCCGCAGCAGGCGCATCCAAAATTTCTTTAAATCCTGGATCATTATCGACACTGCGACCCGCCCGCTTCGTCATACCAAAGGCAGTGAGGGATGCATGCTCCAAAGGGGGTGCTGTCTCAAAAAATTGCGAGTCGGTGGGATTCGCGCCAGGATAACCGCCCTCAATGTAATCCAGCCCTAATTGGTCCAGAACTTGAGAAATTCGGATTTTGTCAGCAACGCTAAAATCAACCCCTGCTGTTTGCTGACCATCACGCAAGGTCGTATCAAAAAGATATAGCCGACGGCGAGACATGACCAACACCTTCCCTTTTATCCGAAACTGACTTTAATCATAGAATGATTTCAGCCACTTGCCTATCGCTGATTAACGAGAACATTGAAAGAGCCATTTTCTGGCAATGCGCTTTTGAGGCTCATTTTGACGCCCGTTTTGGCACCCGTTTTGAGATCCAGCTGTTTCGCCGTCTGTCGCGGCTTAACCGACTTCCCCAGCCAGGCGCCGGTGCACGCGCTCGCGGCCAATCAGGGGCAGTAAAGCGCGCAATTCTGGCCCGTGCTCGAGGCCCGTTAACGCCAAACGAAGCGGCATAAACAACGCCTTCCCTTTGCGACCGGTCTCGTGCTTGATGGCTTGGGTCCAGACAGTCCACGTATCCAAATCCCACGGCGCCTGCGGCAAGGCTGAAATGGCAGCGCTAATCACTTCTTGATCCTCGGCCCGAATAACCGGCGTCACTTTTCCCTCGATGATCGCAAGCAATCCCGCTACATCATTCAGTGTTTCGAGATTTTCGCGGATCGCCAACCAGGCATTTTCAGCGACGGTCATATTGATCTGGGACAAACGCTCCGACGCAATAGCATAAGGCATTTCTTGAATAATTTTCTTGTTCAGGCGCTTCAGCTCCTCAACATCAAATCGCGCCGGCGCTCGGCCCAGCCGATTGAAATCAAAACTCTGGATCAGAGGCGACGGCGTGTCAAAAGCCTCGACGGGATCGGCCGAGCCCAAACGGCCGATCAAGCTAATAATGCTCATGGCCTCAAGGCCCATGGCGCGCAAATCGCGCAACGACAAAGCGCCATCCCGTTTCGACAAGCCCGTGCCATCCACCGATTGCAAGAGTGAGAAATGGGCAAAGTGAGGTAAGGGGGCCCCCATCGCCTCAAATATTTCGATTTGGGTCGCCGTGTTAGTCACATGATCTTCACCCCGAACAATATGCGTCACGGCAAAGTCAATATCATCAATGACACTCGGCAGTGTGTAGAGATAGCTTCCATCCGCACGCCGCAACACGGGATCGGAAATGCTGTTGCAATCAATGGACTGCTCACCGCGCACCAAATCCAGCCATTGAACCGTCCGCGATGACAATTTAAGCCGCCAATGGGGTTGGCGCCCCTCGGCCTCTAATGCCGCACATTCTTCTGCCGTTAAGGCGAGAGCAGCCCGATCATAGACGGGCGGCTTGCCGCGTGCCAATTGACGCTTGCGTTTAAGCTCCAACTCATCGGGCGTTTCGTAACAGGGGTAGATGCGGCCAGCCTGTTGCAGCTCCGCGAACACCGCATCGTAACGGGCAAACCGCTCTGATTGGCGGGCTCTCACATCAACATCTAAGCCTAACCAGGCGAGATCTTCCTCAATGGCATCGGCATAGGCATCGGTCGAGCGCTCTGCATCCGTATCATCTAAACGCAGCATAAACTCACCCTGATGGCGTCGCGCATAAAGCCAACAGAAAAGCGCCGCGCGCGCATTCCCTACGTGAAGATAGCCCGTCGGGCTGGGAGCAAAACGCGTACGCACCGTCATAGGTTCATCCTTTCAACCGGGCGTCTCGAAAACCGTTAGTGATCGGATATCGACGATCGCGACCGAAATTGCGCGGGCCGACTTTTGGCCCAGGTGCCGACTGCCGGCGCTTATATTCCGAGACATATAGAAGATGCTCGACCCGTTTGACAATATCTGCTGAATATCCGGCCGCCACAATTTCATCAAAACCGTGTTCATGATCAACTAAGGCACGCAAAATTCCGTCGAGAACGTCATATGGGGGCAGGCTATCCTCATCCTTTTGGTCAGGACGCAACTCAGCGCTCGGAGCCTTGGTGATGATTGCTTCCGGGATAACCAACCCGTGCGGGCCTTTAAGAGATGAAGCGCCCTGTTCATTGCGCCAACGCGCTAAGGCAAACACATCCGTCTTATAGATGTCTTTAATCGGATTATATCCGCCATTCATATCCCCATAAAGGGTGGCATAGCCCACAGAAACTTCCGACTTATTCCCCGTGGTCACGACCATCGACCCCAGCTTGTTCGACACCGCCATCAACAATAAGCCGCGCAAACGCGACTGAATATTCTCCTCGGTCAAATCATGCGGGCGCCCCTCAAAAATTGGGGCCAATGTTTCATTGGCCGTATGCACCAAGGGGCCAATGGGCATGGTGTCGAGCCGCACCCCTAATAATTCTGCACAGGCCGCCGCATCATCCAGACTTTCTTGGCTGGTAAAGGCCGAGGGTAACATAATGCAATGCACGCGATCACTCCCAAGAGCGTCAACACTCATCGCTGCACATAGAGCACTATCAATGCCCCCCGACAGACCGATCAACACGCCGGGAAATCTATTTTTCTCCACATAGTCGCGCAAGCCCATGACCGCCGCCATATACATGTCGAAAAATGGGGAAACCTGTGGATCGACCTGACCATCGGCGAAATCCGTCGCCAAATTGATCATGCCATGATCTTCGACCCATGGCTTAGCAGACCACACCAACTGGCCATTTGCATTCATCACGAAACTTCGGCCATCAAAGACCAAGTCATCTTGTCCGCCCACTTGGTTGACGTACACTAAGGGGCGACGGTTCTCGAGGCATCGTTTTCGCGCGAAGGTCAAGCGCTGCTCATGTTTGCCAAGTTGAAAAGGAGATCCATTGGGCGAGATGAACATCTCGGCCCCCTGCTCGGCGAGATGCTGACAGACATCGGCAAACCAAACATCTTCACAAATCGGAAAGCCAAACCGATGCCCTCGCAGCTCAACAGGCATAGGAAGAGGCCCCGCACGAAACAACCGCTTTTCGTCAAACACGGCGTAATTGGGCAAATGCACCTTATGGCGCACCTCGGCGCGACCCGCATCGGCAATGATCACACTATTATAGAGGTCCCCATTATCCACCCATGGCGCCCCGAAAACCAGAGCTGGTCCGCCATCCTTGGTCTCTTCGATCAGAGCCTCACTGACTTCGCGCGCACGCGCAATAAACGCGCGTTTCAACACGAGATCTTCAGGTGGATACCCCGTTACGAACAGCTCACTGGCAACCACGATGTCAGCTCCCAAGCGCGCCGCCTCCGCCCGCGCGTGACGCAGGGAATTGGCATTTTCGGCCACACTTCCGACAGTGGGATTGTTTTGAACAATCGACAGTTTCATGTGCTCATTCCTATCCGACCCTGTGTAGCGTGGCTTGAAGGTGGCGACAAGAAGCGATTGTGCCGCGGCGAACCAGACACGCTTGGAAAATCGCGACACGGGGGTTTAAATTACTATTATTTAAGCTTATATCAGCCATTGAAGAGGAATTCGTAATGGTAAAAAATTGGTCTCCTGAAAGCTGGCGTGATTTTCCTGTTAAGCAAGTGCCAAATTATCCTGACGCTCATCATTTGCGGGATGTTGAGGCACAGCTCGCCAAATTTCCGCCCCTCGTATTTGCGGGTGAGGCGCGCAGTCTGAAAAAACAGCTGGGGGAAGTCGCCCATGGTCGCGCTTTTCTGCTGCAAGGGGGCGATTGCGCCGAGAGTTTTGCGGAGCACAGCGCCGATAATATTCGCGACACGTTCCGTGTGCTGTTGCAAATGGCCATTGTTTTGACCTATGGCGCCAAAGTGCCTGTGATTAAGGTCGGGCGCATGGCGGGTCAATTTGCTAAACCCCGCTCAGCCGATACCGAAACCATTGATGGGCAAGAGCTCCCCTCTTATCGCGGTGATATTATTAACGGGATTGACTTCGATCCCACGGCGCGCATCCCCGACCCCGAGCGGCAAATTTCTGCCTATCGGCAGGCCGCTTCAACCTTAAATTTGTTACGCGCCTTTGCCAAAGGCGGCTATGCCGATCTCGGTGAAGTGCATCGGTGGAACCAAGGCTTCATTGCCGATAGTCCGCAAGGTGCACGCTACGAGGATATGGCTCAAAAAATTGATGAGGCACTGGCTTTCATTCGCGCCTGTGGCGTCAATGCCGAGACAGCGCCGCAAATGCGGATGGTTGATTTCTACACCAGTCACGAAGCATTGCTGCTTGGATATGAACAAGCCATGACCCGCCTCGATAGCACCTCTGGCGATTTTTACTGCACCTCAGCACATATGCTGTGGATTGGTGATCGCACGCGCCAACCCGATGGGGCGCATGTCGAGTTTATGCGTGGCATTAAAAATCCGATCGGCATTAAATGCGGCCCCTCCCTCAGCCCCGACGAGCTGCTGGTCTTGCTCGATACATTAAACCCTGACAATGAGGCTGGGCGCATTACGCTCATTTCGCGCTTCGGACATAATCAAGTTGAAGCACATCTCCCTCAGCTTATTCGAGCCGTTCAACAGGAAGGACGCACGGTTGTATGGTCGTGCGATCCGATGCATGGCAATACGATTAAAGCCTCCAATGGCTACAAGACCCGACCTGTTGATCAAATCTTAACCGAGGTTCAACAATTTGCCGACGTCCACCATGCCGAAGGCAGCTATCCGGGGGGCATTCATTTTGAAATGACCGGACAAAATGTCACCGAATGTCTAGGCGGCGCTCAGGCCATTTCGGAAGAGGATTTGTCATCTCGATATCACACGCATTGCGATCCGCGTCTGAATGGCTCCCAGGCCTTGGAACTGGCATTTTTAATTGCCGAGCGTTTGCACTCAAATCGAGAAAAAGAGCGTGCGGCTGTTGCTTAACGGCACATTGATCCCGACAATAAACTGATCCCGGGAAAACATTGATCCCTGCAATAGAGGGGCCGTGTCCAAGCATCGCAGCAAGACGCGGCAGACTTTGAAACAGACATAATAAAAAAGGCGTGGGCATATGCTCACGCCTTAATTATTTCATCTGTCTGGTAAATTCCCAAAAACAGAAAGCGGGTAAAATTAGCCAGCGGCCTCTTCAGGAGGGGTATCTTGTCCATCCGCCATCAAGATCTCGTCACCCGTCAGAGCCTCAACTTGCAACAGTCCAGCTTCGGCGCGAATTTTTCCTTCAATCTCATTGGCGATATCTGGGTTCTCGGTGAGGAAGGTGCGCGCATTTTCTTTGCCCTGCCCAATCCGATGATCGCCATAGCTGTACCAACTGCCCGACTTATCAACGACACCCGCCTTCACACCGAGATCAATCAACTCGCCAGTTTTGGAGATGCCTTCCCCATATAGAATATCAAATTCAACCACACGGAATGGCGGTGCCACTTTATTTTTAACCACTTTAACCCGTGTCTGATTACCAATGACTTCTTCGCGGTCCTTAATCGCGCCGATGCGACGAATATCCAGGCGACACGACGCATAAAATTTCAGAGCGTTACCACCTGTCGTAGTTTCAGGGCTGCCAAACATCACCCCAATTTTCATTCGGATTTGGTTAATAAAAATAACCATCGTGTTGGAACGCGAGATTGACGCGGTCAACTTACGGAGCGCTTGGCTCATCAAGCGCGCTTGCAAACCTGGCAAGGAATCGCCCATGTCGCCCTCAAGCTCGGCACGCGGCGTGAGCGCCGCGACAGAGTCGATGACCAATACATCAACCGCACCCGAACGAACGAGCGTATCGGCAATTTCAAGTGCCTGCTCTCCATTATCGGGTTGCGAAATTAACAGCTCTTCAAGATTAACGCCCAATTTGCGCGCATAGCCCGGATCAAGCGCATGCTCAGCATCAATAAATCCGCACACACCGCCTTTTTTCTGAGCCTCGGCAACCGTGTGCAAGGCCAAGGTTGTTTTGCCCGAACTTTCGGGGCCGTATATTTCAACAATCCGACCGCGCGGCAAGCCACCAATGCCCAACGCAATATCGAGGCCGAGAGATCCTGTAGAAATCGACTCGATCTCGACCACACTGTCCGGCCCGCCCAATTTCATGATTGAGCCCTTACCGTAGCTCCGCTCTATCTGCGAGAGCGCCGCCTCAAGCGCTTTTCTTTTATCTTCGTTTTTGGTCATGAGTCCCACCACGTTATCTGACATCGTCATCTTCCTCTATAGCCGATTCTTGATGCTGTAGTTTGTACCTGTTTTGTTCTCATTGTCCATCATAAAAAACGACCTCAAAAGAGATCGTTTTAAATCAAGCGCTTGCGTATAAATGTGACAGAAAAAATCGATCAAATTCTGATTATTCGTCTCGATACACACGCTCTTTTTTCTCGTGCCGCTCCTGCGCCTCGACACTGAGCGTCGCAATCGGACGCGCCTCAAGCCGCCGCAAACTAATTTGCTCTCCGGTTTCTTCGCAATATCCGTAGGTTTTTTCTTCGATACGCTGCAATGCCGCATCAATTTTATTGATCAATTTCCGCTGGCGATCGCGTGTCCTCAATTCCAGGGCTTTTTCAGACTCGGCGGCGGCACGATCCGCGTCATCGGGATGTTGCAAGCCCTCGCTTTGCAAGCCGTTTACTGTTTCGCGTGTTTCACGATAAATATCATCTTTCCAAGCCATTAATTTGCGGCGGAAATACTCGCGCTGGCGCGCATTCATGAAAGGCTCATCGTCTGTTGGGACATAATTCTTCGGAAGACGTGTTGACATGACATTCTCCTTCTTTTGAGGTCCTTTTATTCAAATGGTGGAAAAAATCAACCCTCATACGTCACCCGCTCGCCTGATCGCTCTCTAAAATCCCAGAACGGAAGCCCACCCAACGCGCTAAGGGCTTGAACCCATGAGGCGTAACCTATAGGTTTAGCCATCTTAAATGGGTGCCAGTCAATGGCGTTTCACCTTTGTGAGGATTGTAATGACACAGCGTTTTGAAGGAACTGAAAATTATATTGCGACGGAAGATCTACGAATCGCCGTCAATGCGGCCATGACACTTGAGCGGCCCTTATTAATTAAAGGCGAGCCCGGAACCGGTAAAACCGTTTTGGCTGAAGAAGTTTCAAAAGCGCTTAACATGCCCCTCATTACGTGGCATATTAAGTCAACGACCAAGGCGCATCAGGGGCTCTATGAATATGACGCCATCACGCGCTTGCGCGACAGCCAGCTGGGCGATGAGCGGGTCAAAGATATCAAAAATTACATTAATAAAGGGAAGCTGTGGGAAGCATTTTCGCAAGATCAACGGGTGGTCCTGCTGATTGACGAAATTGATAAAGCCGATATTGAGTTCCCCAATGACCTGCTGCAAGAACTCGACCGCATGGAATTTTATGTCTATGAAACAGGCGAAACCATTAAGGCCGAACAACGGCCTTTGGTGATTATCACCTCCAACAATGAAAAAGAGCTCCCCGACGCCTTTTTGCGCCGCTGCTTCTTTCACTACATCTCGTTCCCCGATACCGAGACCATGACCGAGATTGTGAAAGTGCATTACCCAAACATCAAAGAACGTTTGGTTAAACAAGCATTGACGACATTTTATGAAGTGCGGGATGTGCCGGGTCTTAAGAAAAAACCCTCGACGTCAGAGCTGATTGATTGGCTGAAATTGTTAATGAATGAGGATATCGATCCTGAAACCTTGCGCGAAACCGATAACAGCAAGCTCATTCCGCCGTTGCATGGAGCGCTTTTAAAGAACGAGCAAGATGTACATCTGTTTGAACGTCTTGCGTTTCTGGCCCGTCGTGAGCGGAACTAAAACCGATGTTTGTTAATTTTTTCCACGCCCTTAAACAGGCCAATATTCCGGTTTCGTTGCGGGAATATTTGTCGCTTATGGAAGCACTCGATGCCGACGTGATTGATCGCCGCGTTGAGGAATTCTACTACTTGTCGCGGACAAGCCTGGTTAAAGATGAGCGTAATCTCGATAAATTTGACCAAGTTTTTGGGCATGTTTTTAAGGGCATCGAGTCGCTCGGCGAAGGCGACATCGCCGAAATTCCAGAGGATTGGCTGCGAAGCCTCACCGAAAAATATCTGACCGAAGAAGAAAAGAAAGAAATTGAGGCGCTCGGCGGCTGGGAAAAAATTATGGAGGAGTTGCAAAAACGCCTCGAAGAACAAAAAGAACGTCATGAGGGCGGCAGCAAGTGGATCGGCACAGCGGGCACCTCGCCCTTTGGCGCTGATGGCTATAACCCCGAAGGGGTGCGCATCGGCCAAAAAGAAAGTCGCCATCGCCGCGCGGTCAAAGTGTGGGATAAGCGGGAGTATAAAAACCTCGATGACAGTGTTGAAATAGGCACGCGCAACATCAAAGTGGCGTTACGTCGTCTCCGCCGCTTTGCGCGCGACGGAAACCCCGAGATTTTAGACATTGACGACACAATTCACTCGACCGCCCAAGCCGGCTATCTGGACATTAAGCTGGTTCCCGAGCGCCGCAACAATGTTAAGGTTTTAGTGTTTTTTGATGTCGGCGGCTCGATGGATGGTTATATCCGTCTGTGCGAAGAATTATTTTCAGCGGCGCGAACCGAGTTTAAAAATCTCGAATATTTCTATTTCCATAATTGCCTCTATGAAAGTGTATGGAAAGATAATCGCCGGCGCTTCAATGAGAAAATGGCAACTTGGGATATCCTTCACAAATATTCCTCCGACTACAAAGTCATCTTTGTCGGCGATGCTTCAATGAGCCCGTATGAGGTGAGTTATGCCGGCGGCTCGGTTGAGCATTGGAACGAGGAAGCTGGTGGCATCTGGCTGCAACGCGTCAATGAAATATACGAGAATGTGGTCTGGCTAAACCCAACCCCTGAACGCTATTGGGAACACACGGCAAGCCTGCAAATGATCAAGCAAATTTTTGCCGACAATATGTTTCCATTGACGCTTGAAGGCCTCGACCGCGCCATGCGGGCCCTTGGCCGATAGACGAGCCGATAGACGAGCCGATAAGCCAGCGGAAAAGCGCGCTCATCTCAGATCAGAGTTAGGACAGATTCGCGCAGAAGCGCTGAATGCGGGAGCATGCTTCGCGCAAATTTTCGTCTGACGTTGCATAGCTGATGCGGAAAAAGGGTGATAACCCAAATGCCGCGCCATGCACCACAGCAACCCCCTCTTCCTCGAGAAGAGCTGTCGCGAAATCTTCATCTGACTGAAGTGTCACACCCGACTTCGTGGTTTTGCCGATACAGCCCGCGCAAGACGGATAGACATAAAATGCCCCTTCAGGGGTCGCACATTGAATGCCTTCGGCCGCGTTCAACATGTCCACCACCATATCCCGACGCCGAACAAAAACTGCATTGCTCTGCGCAATATAATCTTGCGGACCGTTCAGCGCCTCAACAGCAGCCCATTGACTAATCGAGGTTGGGTTTGAGGTCGATTGCGATTGAATTTTCGCCATCGCAGAGATCAGCGCCGCAGGGCCCGCACAATATCCAATCCGCCATCCGGTCATCGCATAGGCTTTCGAGACACCATTCATCGTCAGCGTCCGATCATAGAGTTGAGGTTCTACTTCAGCTGGCGTGACAAATGTGAAATCGCCATAGGTCAAATGCTCATACATATCGTCCGTGAGAACCCAGACATGCGGGTGCCGCAAGAGCACATCGGTCAGAGGTTTTAATTCCTCACGCGTATAAGCTGCCCCTGTGGGGTTGGACGGAGAATTAAAAATCAGCCACTTTGTTTTGGGCGTGATCGCCGCTTCTAAAACATCCGCTTGCAATTTAAACCCATGCTCAGCGGTCGCCTCGACAATCACGGGCGTTCCGCCGGCGAGGTTAACAATATCGGGATAGCTCACCCAATAGGGAGCTGGAATGATGACTTCATCGCCTGGATTCAGCGTCGCCATCATCGCGTTATAAATAATCGGCTTGCCGCCGGGGGCGACATAGCACTGCTCAGGCGCATAGGTCAGATTATTCTCGCGCGCGAATTTCGCGGCGATCGCCTTTTTCAACTCGGGGATGCCCGTCACATCCGTATATTTCGTCTCCCCTCGACGGATCGCGTCAATGGCTGCCTCTTTTATATTTTCAGGCGTATCGAAGTCGGGCTCGCCCGCTCCTAAGCCAATCACATCGCGCCCTTCCGCCTTCAACTGACGGGCTTTTTGGGTCACGGCGATGGTGGCAGAGGGTTGAACGCGTGAAAGACTATCGGCGATGAAGGACATGCTTACTCCTATGGTTAGAAAGCCGTGGCAACATATCCCGAGCCAAGATACGATTCAACCGCCGAGATGCAGCTTGGATCGATTTGTTGCCCTCACATTTTGGACAAGAGACAAAGCGCGTCGCTGGACTAGCGATCGCTCGGCCGCTGTGGTTTACTGGCGCTTCCATGGACATTCCAAATGAGTTTTAAATGGCGTCTCCCCTAGCCTCCCCCTTACCGCCGATCGATGAACCCGGCCTAACAAAGGCCCAATTGGCTGCCTTTGTTCCGCAAAAGACGGCGCTCCATGATAAGCTCGAAGGCGGCATTGATTTCGATTTTCAAGCGCCGTTTGAGCCGAATGGCGATCAGCCCACTGCTATTCGAGAGTTAATTGGCGGCTTGGCGGCGCAAGAGCGCAATCAAGTTCTGCTGGGCGTAACAGGCTCAGGCAAAACCTTCACAATGGCAAAGGTCATCGCCCAAACCGGCCGCCCTGCCCTGATATTGGCGCCCAACAAGACCCTGGCCGCCCAGCTTTATGGCGAATTTAAAGGTTTTTTTCCGAATAACGCCGTTGAGTATTTTGTCTCCTATTACGACTATTATCAGCCTGAAGCCTATGTGCCACGCACCGATACCTATATCGAAAAAGAGAGCAATATTAACGAGCAAATTGACCGCATGCGACATGCCGCAACACGCGCCTTGCTCGAACGCGACGATGTCATCATCGTCGCCTCCGTATCCTGTATTTATGGTATCGGCTCGGTCGAGAGCTATTCGGCGATGACCTTTGAAATGAAGCGCGGCAATAGCTATCCGCGCCAGCAACTGCTTGCTGATTTAGTGGCGTTGCAATATCGCCGAAATGATCTGGGCTTCGCCCGAGGCGATTTTCGGGTACGGGGAGATACGATCGAGCTGTTTCCAGCCCACTATGAAGACCGAGCCTGGCGCATTGAATTATTCGGAGACGAAATTGATAGCCTGTCCGAAATTGACCCCCTAACGGGAGAAAAAAAGGCGGCGCTCGACCGCCTTCGCGTCTATGCCAATTCGCACTACGTCATTCCTGGCCCAACGGTCAAGCAAGCCGTGAACCAAATACGGACAGACCTCACCGCACGGCTCGAGCAGTTCGAAGCAGCGGGTCGATTACTCGAGGCACAACGGCTCGAACAAAGAACGCTATATGATATCGAAATGCTGGAAGCGACCGGCAGTTGTGCGGGCATTGAGAACTATTCGCGCTATCTGACAGGGCGCAAGGCTGGCGAACCGCCGCCCACACTTTTTGAATATTTACCAGATAATGCGATCGTGTTCGTCGATGAGAGCCATGTCAGCGTTCCTCAACTCGGCGGCATGTTTCGCGGCGACTTTCGTCGCAAATCGGTTTTGGCGGAACATGGTTTCCGGCTACCAAGCTGTGTCGATAATCGACCTTTACGGTTTGAGGAATGGGACCTGATGCGCCCGCAAACTGTTTTTGTTTCGGCGACACCAGGGCCTTGGGAGATGGAGGCGGCCGATGGCGTGTTTGTCGAGCAAGTTATTCGGCCAACAGGGCTGATCGACCCTGAATGCGAGATCCGGCCCGCCCGAAATCAAGTCGATGATTTATTGAGCGAATGCCATGAGATCATTAAACGCAATCATCGCATATTGGTTACAACTCTCACCAAGAAAATGGCCGAAGACCTGACAGATTACATGCATGAGCAGGGCTTGCGCGTGCGCTATATGCATTCAGATATTGATACGCTCGAGCGCATCGAGATCGTTCGCGATTTGCGCTTGGGTGTTTTTGATATTTTGATTGGCATTAACTTACTACGCGAAGGGCTCGACATTCCGGAATGCGCGCTGGTGGCAATTCTCGATGCCGATAAGGAAGGCTTTTTGCGCTCGGAAACGTCTTTGATCCAGACCATTGGTCGGGCCGCCCGAAATGTCGAAGGCCGGGTCATTCTTTACGCCGATAAAATCACCGGCTCCATGGAGCGCGCATTAAGTGAAACCGAGAGACGGCGGCAACGGCAGCTCGCCTATAATGAAGCCCATGGCATTGTTCCAACCGGTATTAAAAAGGGCGTGAACGACATCATTGAAGGGATGGCTGCGCCCATGGCTAGCCTCGCTAATGAACCTTATCGGGTTTTGGAGGGCATGGCGGAAGACGGGCGTCCACTCATTGGAGATAATTTGCGGGCGCATATTGATATGCTCGATAAACAAATGCGCGAAGCGGCGGCAGATCTTGAATTTGAGACCGCTGCCCGGCTCCGCGATGAAATTCGACGCTTACAAGAAACAGAGCTGATTGTCGCCGATAACCCCTATGCCCGCCAAAGCGATATTGACGACCAACGAGCTGACACGCAGCACGCTAACCCACGCAAGAAAAAAGCGCGCCCGAGCTCCCGACGCACCAGCCACCCCTAACCCCATCCAACACGAAATCATCAGCCGCGCCTCTGAAATGCGGGCCCGCATCACAGGCCGGCATCACAGTACCCGCATCACAGGCCAGCATCACAGGCCAGCATTGCCGAAAGCGCAAAATCATTTGCTCGCAGGTTCACTTCTGCTACACACTAGCCATGACCGGATCATCGCCTAAAGCCGCCTTAATCACAGGTGCCAGCAAGCGCATCGGCCGAGCCCTCGCTTTGGGACTGGCGGATGATGGCTGGCACATTGGCATCCACTATCATCAGTCCACCGAAGATGCGGAAGCGCTGGCGACCGAGATCGCGGCGCGCGGCGGCCGCGCGGCTCTTTTGCAGGCCGATCTCAGCCAAATTCAAGAAGTTGGAAACTTGGTGGCGCGATGCCGAGAAGATTTGGGCCCTCTGGGTCTTTTAATTAACAATGCCTCACTTTTTGAACGCGATACCGTTGGAACAGTCAGCCCCTCCTCATGGGAAGCCCATCTCACAACAAATTTGCAGGCGCCTGCTTTTTTAATGCAGGACTTCGCACATCAAGCTGAAGCAGGGGACGCGATCATCAATATTATCGATCAGCGTATTTGGCGGCTGAACCCCGACTTTATCAGCTATACCGTGTCCAAGACCGGCTTATGGACGCTCACACAAACTTTTGCCCAAGCGCTGGCTGACAAGCAGATCCGCGTCAATGCGATTGGCCCCGGCCCTACTTTGCCTAATCCACGCCAGTCGATTGCTGATTTCGAGAAACAGGCTTCACTGGTTCCCTTGTCTTACGGCGCGCAGCCGGACGACATTGTTCACGCCGTCCGCTTCATTCTCTCGGCACCTGCTATGACGGGACAAATGATTGCCCTCGATGGCGGGCAACATCTAGCCTGGAAAACGCCTGACATTGTTGAGATTAATGAGTAAGCACGGTCGATGAAAAGAGAGATAGAGACGTGAATCAATTACGAACAGATGTGGTTAATTATGCGAGCGCCCAGCGCGGGCTTCGGCATATTTTCATTCGAGATTTACAGCTCAGCGCTCGGATTGGAATTCACGCGCACGAAAAGGCCACGCCGCAAAACATTGTGATCAATGTCGACGTGGCTGTTCAAGAAACCGATCAAACAATCACACATATTGCCCACACGGTCTGCTACGAACAGCTGACTTTGCGCATCCAAGATCGCCTTGCCCAAGGCCATATTGACCTGGTTGAAACCTTGGCTGAGCAAATCGCCGAAGACATTCTGGAAGATCCGCGCATTTTAATGGCGCGGGTTCGGATTGAAAAACCAGACGCAATCGCAGCAGCGGCAGGGGTTGGCGTCGAAATCGAACGCCGGCAATTGGTTTCTCAAGCACCTCAATAGCTGTATTTTTGGCCGAAAACCGCGTCTTAGCCGCACCCACCTCCTTATAACATATTGTTTTTTAATTATATTTTGGATCAGCCGGCGAAAGACCACGAGACGTAGTTGTGCACAGGGCGCCTGCCAAAATTTTACATTTTTGTAAAGCGTCAAAAATACCAGTAAAAAAAATTTTTATAGGATCTTGATTTTAAATTATATAATATAATCAATTGTTTAATCAATATGCTTAAATTTTGTGCAAAGTGGTCGACTGGATTAGAAATCAATAACTTGTCCCGAGGACAGGTTTTTTTTTCACAAACTTATCCACAGCACTGGTGAAGATTTTTTGGTACATTGGTGACCACGTAAAGTTCTGCATGAAGGAGGCGAATAACTGCCGTGACCGAGCACCGCTCACATGACCCCGATCTCAGTGAAGTGGACGATCCTGCGTCCCCTTCTACGGGCCTAATTGGTCATGCTTTGATCGCGAGTAAGGTCAAAACATTGCCGGCGGCGCCGGGCGTCTACCGCATGTATGGCGCCAATGAAGAAGTGTTATACGTTGGGAAGGCCAAAAATCTTCGTAATCGCGTAACCGCTTACACGCGCCCCACGGGCCACAGTAACCGCATTTTACAAATGATTAATCAAACCCGGGCGATGGAGTTCACCCGCACAACCACTGAAACCGACGCTTTGCTGTTAGAAGCCAATTTAATCAAACAGCTTAAGCCCGCCTTTAATATTCTCCTGCGAGACGATAAGTCGTTCCCGTATATTTTGCTTGCGGACGATCATGCCATTCCGCAACTCACCAAACATCGCGGCCGCCACCGCCGTCCCGGAAAATACTTTGGTCCCTTTGCTTCGGCGTCAGCGGTTAACCGAGCGATGAAAACCTTACAGCGCGCTTTCCTATTGCGCTCATGCTCTGATTCCGTCTTGAGCAATCGCCAGCGCCCGTGCCTCTTACACCAAATCAAACGATGCAGTGCACCATGTACGCAAGAAATTAGTACAGAAGCCTATACGCAACTCGTTGACGATGCGCGCGCATTTCTCGACGGAAAATCTCGCAGCCTACAAGAGAGGCTACAACAAAATATGGAGGAGGCCAGCGCATCCCTGAATTTTGAAAAAGCCGCCATTGCTCGCGACCGGATTCGAGCTCTCACCTATATCCAAACCGAAAATAATATTCAGTCGGAAAGCGTTGCCGATGCGGATGTGCTGGCGATTGCAAAAGAGGGGGGCCAATGTTGCATCCAAGTCTTCTTTTTTCGCGCCTATCAAAATTTGGGCAATCGATCCTTTTTTCCGCGACACAGCAGCGATGCCGAGCCGGCCGACGTACTCGAGGCCTTTATGGGACAATTTTATAACGATCGCACGGTGCCCCAGCACATTTTTCTCAATATCGACATTCCCAATCGGGCGCTTCTCGCCGAGGCCTTGAGTTCAAAAAACAATGCACGCATATCGATTTCCATCCCTCAACGTGGCGCCAAAGCGCAATTGCGCGAACATGCAGAGAAAAATGCGCGCGAGGGGATAGCGCGTCATCTTGCTGAAACGGCGAGCCAACGTGCGGTGCTGGAGGGGGTTGCGGAAACCTTTCAGCTCCCCCGCCCACCCGAACGAATTGAGATTTACGACAATAGCCACCTACAAGGCACCCACCAAATTGGCGGCATGGTGGTTGCGGGTGCCGAAGGCTTCATCAAAAATCAGTATCGAAAATTCAACATTGGCGCGGATGAGGTCGAGCCCGGTGATGATTACGGCATGATGCGCATCATGCTGACCCGTCGGTTTTCGCGGCTTCTGAAAGAGATAGATCTCGACCCCAGCAAACGGCCAGATCTCGTTCTCATTGATGGCGGGCGTGGACAATTAAGTGCGGCGCATGAGGTGTTGGTGGCTTTATCTTTAACTGATATTCCCTTAGTGGCGATTGCCAAGGGCCCCGACCGCAATGCGGGGCGCGAACAATTTTTTAGGGTCGGACACCCCTCTTTCTTGCTGCCCCACAACTCGCCCGTTTTATACTATCTCCAGCGCTTGCGCGATGAAGCGCACCGTTTTGCCATTGGCAGCCATCGGGCAAAGCGCCGCCAAGCCATGCACAGCACAAATCTCGATTCTATTCCGGGGATTGGCGGGCAGCGTAAAAAAGCCCTGCTCTTTCATTTTGGATCCGCCAAAGCCGTTGGTCAGGCCGCTATTCACGATTTAGAAAAAGTCGACGGAATTAGTGCACGAATCGCCCAACGAATATATGATCACTTTCACGGGAACGCCGATTAAGGGCGGTCCCGTTGTCAGACTGTGAGGGGTGCTGAACATGGCCAATTCTATTCCAAATATGATCACGCTTTTTAGGATTGCGCTCATCCCAGCGCTTTACCTTTGTCATTGGGTACCTGGAAATTTTGGGGATTGGGCGGCTGTCACCATTTTCACGATTGCCGGCATTTCTGACTTTTTCGATGGCTATTTAGCACGACGTCTGAACCAGCAATCAACACTCGGACGAATGCTGGATCCGATTGCCGACAAGCTGATGGTGGGCACCGCTTTATTGATATTAGTGGCCGACCAATCCATTGCCGGCATTCATGTGGTCGCAGCCATTATCATTTTATGTCGCGAGCTTTTGGTCTCTGGTCTTCGTGAGTTTTTAATGGAGTCGCGCGTCGCGCTCCCTGTCACAGGTTTAGCCAAGCTCAAAACGGTGATCCAGATGGTGGCCATTGGCTTTTTGCTCTCCGTCCCCGCCGGAATCGGTGTGTTGGCGCTCGCCTGGGAAATTGGACTGGCGTTGCTGTGGATTGCCGCCCTCATGACCTTATGGACAGGCTATGCCTATCTTCAAATCAGCATTAACCACGTGACCGACGACAATGCCTAACGGCTTATTGAACGCCGAGTTTTTTCTGTAGCTGCGTGCTCGATGTTGTGTATTGGAAGGTCAATTTCTGATCCGGATGCACGCGCTTAAAAGCATCATGGGCCATCAGTGCAGCTTCATGGAAGCCGCTCAAGATGAGCTTCAACTTGCCAGGATACGTGTTGATATCGCCAATCGCATAAATGCCGTCTTGATCAGTGGCAAAGCGTGCGGTGTCGACTGAAATTAAGTTTTCGGTCAAGTTGAGGCCCCAATCCGCGATCGGACCCAATTTCATTGTGAGCCCAAAAAACGGCAAAAATGAAGAGCAGGTGAGGTCCACCATTTCGCCCTCTTTGGTTTTCAGCCGTGCCCCCGCGAGTTCACCGTGATCGCCCAATAATTCGGTAATTTGTCCGATGTGTAAATTAACGTCTCCCGCAGCAACAAGCGCGCGCATTTTATTAACGCTATCAGGCGCTGCCCGAAACTCGTCGCGGCGATGCACCAAAGTCATCGAGCGCGCAATAGGCTGCAGATTGAGCACCCAATCCAGCGCCGAGTCGCCACCTCCCGAGATAAGAATATCTTGATCGCGGAATGCTTCCATTTTGCGCACCGCATAATGCACGCCTGTGCCAATTGAGGACTGGCTTTGCTCATATTCTTCAATGCCAGGAATCGGCGGTTTTTTCGGCTGGAAACTGCCGCCACCGGCCGCAATCACGACCACCTTTGCGCGAAAAACATCATTCTCGTCTGTGGTGACTTCCCACACATGATCATCAATTTTTTGCACAGATGTGACCATGCGATTTAAATGAAAAACGGGATTAAACGGCGCCGCCTGTTCCATCAGCTGGTCGACCAAGGCTTGTCCACTGACTTCGGGCATGCCTGGAATGTCGTAAATCGGCTTTTCAGGATATAGTTCCGCACATTGCCCGCCGGGGCGATCGAGAATATCGATCAGATGCGCTTTCATATCGAGCAAGCCCAGTTCAAACACGGCAAACAACCCAACAGGGCCGGCGCCTATAATCACTACATCGGTTTCGGTGATCGTCGATGACATTTTTTGCTCGCTCTCTTCTTAACGTCTAATTTTTTAATTGTACTATAATTAAATGTAGATTAAATAGTTTTACAAATTTGACTTGTGCTTATAGCACCCTATATAAAAAGACAAGAGCTTTTTGAAGAAATGGATGGGGCGAGGTCTACAAACTCCACCAATGCCCGCTAACACAGTGAGAGACATTCACATGCCAAACCGCCCGCGCGTTGCCTTACCCTGCCCCGAAATGGCATCCATTCGCGAAGACATTGATGCGCTTGATTCACAAATCGTCGCATTATTGGCGCAACGTCAGCAGCTCGTGCATCAAGCGGGGCTCGTCAAGCCGTCACGCGACGACATTATCGATCATGACCGGATCGAAGAAGTCGTCGCCCATGTTCTTGAACTGGCTGAAAAGCATGGCCTGTCACGCAACATAGCAGAGCCCTTGTGGCGTCGGCTCATCGAGCTCAGCATTGACTATGAATTCAAGGTTTACGACGCGCGACCTTAAAATTGTTTTTCAGGCAAGTCGACGACCAAGCCATCGAGCGCATCTGAAACTTTGATTTGGCAAGAAAGACGGCTTGTCTCGCGAACGTCAAAGGCGAAGTCCAGCATATCTTCTTCCATTTGCTCGGGCTTCCCAACTTTATCCGACCACTCAGGGCGCACATATACGTGGCACGTCGCACATGCACACGCTCCACCACAATCTGCATCAATACCTGGAACAGAGTTTTTAATCGCCACTTCCATGACGGTCATGCCCACTTCCCCCTCATGGGAATGTTCTGTACCGTTATGCTCAACATAGGTAATCTTTGCCATGCACAGCTCCATCTTTATCAATTTGTAGGCTCACTATACGCAAAAAACGATTTCCGGCAACCCAGCATGATCGAGCGAACTGTGCTAAAATGACGCTTGGTATTTGCTTCTAATAAGTTTCGCCCCCCTGCTTAGGCAGACGCTTAGGCAGACGCTTAGACAGATGCTTAGACAGATGCTTAGACAGATGCTTAAACCAATCCTTAACACCACACTGAAACCTGTTCTGAAACCTGTGCTTAAACCTTCTGGACCCAACACATATGCGCGACGTCACCATTTGCACCCATGCTTGGCCCCTCAAAGCCCCCTTTCGAATTTCGCGCGGGGTTAAAACCCAAGCAGAGACCATTAGCGTCACCATAACGGAAAAGGGGTTCACCGGCCGCGGCGAGTGCGTTCCTTATGCCCGATATGGAGAGAGCATCGAGACCGTCTCCGCCAGTATCGAACAATTGATACCAATGATCAAAAATGGGCTCGATCGCGACGCGCTTCAATCCGCGCTCTACCCCGGAGCCGCGCGCAATGCCATTGATTGCGCCTTATGGGACCTGACATGCAAACAAGAAGGCAAGTCCATTTATGATCTCCTGAGCATGACACCGCCCAAGCCTTTACTTACCGCTGTGACCCTCTCTCTTGATACGGCCGGCAAAATGGCGCAAGCCGCACGCCAGCTCGCGCATCATCCGCTCATTAAAGTGAAATGTGGTGCGCCAGAGGGTCTCGCCGCCGATATTGATCGGCTCGAGGCCATTCGCGCCGTTTTACCCGAACACCGATTGATCATTGATGCCAATGAGGCCTGGTCAGCCAAGGAATTACGGATCCATGCGGCGGCCTTGCACGCTCTGGCCCCTGAACTGATTGAGCAACCCCTCGCTTCGTCTTTAGATGCTGAATTAGAGGATATCGATTTACCTTTTTGTGCCGATGAAAGCTTGCATGATCGCCATGACCTGGCCAGCCTCAATGCAGCTTATCGATGGATTAATATTAAGCTCGACAAAGCTGGTGGTCTGACTGAAGCCCTAGCCATGGTGGAACTTGCGCAGCAGGCCCAACTTAAAATTATGGTGGGGTGCATGGTGGCCAGCTCGCTTGCCATGGCTCCCGCCTGCATTCTGGCGCAATATGCGGATCTCGTTGATCTTGACGGGTCGCTATTGCTCGCCGAGGATGTGTCGCCTGAACTGACCATTGACAACAGTCTCATAGCGCCGGTCCCATCCGGTTTATGGGGCTAGTCTATTGCTCGACATATTACCCGTCGGATCATAAAGGAGTAAATCATGTGGCCAGAAGAGAAATATATTGAGCTTCCCGATCTCACCATGGCCTATTGGGAGGCCGGAACCCCAAACCCATCGAGACCTTCAATTATTCTGTGCCACGGCTTTCCAGAAATTGCCTATAGCTGGCGATATATTTTGCCAGAAATTGCGGCAGCGGGCTTTCATGTGATTGCGCCCGACCAGCGCGGTTTCGGGAAAACAGGCCGACCCCATAATGACCCCCAAACCGCTGACGGCGTTGCCCTATACGACATGCCGCATTTATGCGGCGACATGGCCCATTTGCTGGATGCCCTCGGTCTCGAGAAAGCTGTCTTTGCAGGCCATGATTGGGGCGGCATTATGATGTGGCAATTACCCTTCTATTACCCCGAACGCATTGCGGGGCTGATCGGGGTCAACACCCCGTTTATCCCGCGCCTGACGCTGGACCCCATCGACGCCTTCCGCGCGGCGCTCGGGGACGACATGTATATTGTCGCGTTTCAAAAATATGGCATTGCCGAAGCCAAATTGGACGCCGATATTGCACGGGCTTTACACTGTTTCTATCGCACCGGCGCAGGCCCGCAAACCGAGCGGCCTTGGTCGCACTTCGAGCTTTTAAACATTCTCGACCTCGACGAGGCAACATGGCCAGGCACGCCCCTGCTCAGTGCCGCTGATTTCGCCGTTTACGAGGAAGCCTATACCCAATCTGGTTTTCGGGGGCCGATCAACTGGTATCGGAATTTTTCGCGCAATTGGGAGCTGAGTGCGTCCTTCGGACAAAAAGTCAGCATGCCCAGCCTGATGATTTCTGCTGAAAACGATAGCTTTTTACCACCCAGCATGGCCGAGGGAATGGGGAAATATGTCGACGATTTGGAAAAGCATATCATCCCAAACTGCGGACACTGGACGCAAAATGAAAAGCCCGCCGAATTAAATGCGCTGATGATCGACTGGCTCACGCGACGTTTTGTCATGTAATCGGCCCTTGGGTTGAGCCAAACACCATAATCAGCCTATAGTCCGGCAACTTTGAAAAAGTCGAGAAGGGCGTATGAACCAATTAAAACCCATTTCGCGCGCCTCTAAGACGCGTCGAACACGTGTTACTCAAAGCAAATCAAGCACCTCGTCAGGTTCGGCGAATCCCGCCGCAGGCAAACGGCGCACGCATTCGCGTGGTACGTCGGATAAACCCTTGCGCATTTTAATGCCAAGCTATCGCAGCCATCCGCTGACCGGCGGCCAAGGCATTTATATGCGGCTCATTACTAAAGCGATTGTTGATCTGGGGCACCATGTGGACGTCATTTCAGGCCCGCCCTATCCCGATCTCGACCCCCGGGTTGGGCTGATCAAACTTCCCTCACTCGATATGTACGCCCGCAGCAACCCCATTCGCTGCCTGTCGCGCGACATTTTACGCGATCCGATCGACCGGTTTGAGTGGTGGAGCCATAATTGGGGCGGTTTCCCCGAGCCCTATACATTTGGCGAGCGTCTCTTCAACTATATGAAAGACAAAATCGCGGATTATGACATCATGCATGATAATCAGACATTATCTTATGGCATGCTCCGTGTGCGCGATTTGGGATTGCCGGTCGTCGGCACGGTCCATCATCCGATCACGCGTGATCGTCGAATTGATATTGAGCATGCTGGCTCACCGTGGATGAAGTTTTTAAAATGGCGATGGTACTCCTTTTTGAATATGCAAATGAAGGTTGCACGTGAGCTCGATCCGTTAATTGTGGTGTCCGACAGCACGCGGCGCGATGTTGAGACAGATTTCGGAATTGACCCCGCCAAAATGCAGCGCATTTATCACGGGATCGACCATCACACCTTTAAGCCTTGCCCCCGCATCAAGCGCAAAACCAATCAGCTCATTACAACTGCCAGCGCCGACGTACCCCTTAAGGGCCTGATTTACCTGATCCGCGCCTATGACCAATTATTGCGCGATCATCCAGATTTAGAGTTGCTGATTGTTGGTCGCCTGCGCGAAGGACAAACGAAACGCGAATTAAAAATGCGGGGCCTGCTGGACCGCGTGAAATTCGTGTCTGATTTGAGTTTTGAGAATATTCGCGACCTCTATGCAGAATCGACCATTGCTGTGTCGCCCTCCGTATATGAAGGCTTCGGTTTTCCAGCCGGTGAAGCGCTTGCTTGTGGAATGCCCGTTGTGGCGACGAATGGCGGCTCTTTGCCCGAGGTGGTTGGTAATGCAGGGATCATTGTTCCCCATTCGAACCCTGAAGCCCTCGCGCAAGCGATTGATGACCTTCTGCGCAACCCGGAGCGGCGCGCTGCCATGGCGAAACCGGCGCGCAAACATATTCTCGATCACTTTACATGGGAGCGCACTGCGATTGAGGTGGTCGACATGTATCGGGCGACGATTGATCGGTTCGCCACTTCACCCCAATCAACGCATTCGGCTCAATGAAAACCATTGATCTCGACCGCCTCGGATTAGAAGATGGCCACACCATATTGGATTTGGGGTGCGGGCGAGGTCGGCACATGCATGCCGTTTATTATCATCGCCGCTGCTATGCCGTCGGCCTCGATCTTGATCTTGCCGATGTCGATGTCACGCGGCAAGGATTTGCCGAAGCGCCCGATTTAGAACCCCAAATTGGCCAAGCCCGTCGCTATTCGCTGAGCGTTGGCGACGCGACCCGCTTGCCCTTTCCCGATCACACATTTGACCGCGTCATTTGTTCAGAGGTTCTTGAGCATATTCCCGATTATGAAGCAGCGCTCAGAGAAATTTGGCGCGTTGTAAAACCCGGGGGCCGGATTGGTTTATCGGTGCCGCGCGCCTGGCCTGAACGGATCTGCTGGTGGCTCTCGGATGATTATCATAATGAGCCGGGCGGCCATGTGCGTATTTTTAAGCGTGAGGATCTGCGCCAGGCAACCGAAGCCACGGGTTTTCAATATAAGGGGAAGCACCACGCGCATGGCCTGCATAGCCCCTATTGGTGGCTCAAATGCTGGGTTGGGGTGAAGCGCGATCAGCACCCGCTGGTTCGTCTATACCATCGCCTGCTGGTTCTCGAAATTCTTCATAATCCCGCATGGCTTCGCGTCATATCGCGATTAGCAGACCCGATCATGGGAAAATCCGCCGTCTTGTATTTTGATAAGCCCATGGCGACACCGGCATGATGGGTTCGCCGCGTTTCGAAAACCATGAGGCCTTGCCCGCCGGCTATTTAGATGGCGCTGTCGCGCGCATCTTGGCGGTGCAAGACGCCGATGGCGCCATACCCTGGTTCGAGCGTGGTGTGTTTGATCCATGGAACCACCTCGAAGCTGCGATGGCTTTGAATATTTGTGGGGCCTCAGACGCTGCGGACCGAGCCTATCAGTATCTGTTTAAAAAACAGCATGATGATGGATCATGGTGGGGCGAGCTCGGCAGCGCCGTGCCCATTGATGAAACGTTACAAACCTTTTCGCGCCAATCGATGGAAACCGGGCAAAAAATTCGCGATACAAATTTCATCTCTTATTGTGCGCTGGCATGCCTGCATTATTGGACCTTACGGCGCGATGGTGCATTTTTGAAAGAAGCGATGCCCGTCGTCACGCGCGCCATTAATTTTGTGCTGTCCTTGCAAAGTGAGCATGGCGATGTTCGATGGACGGCGCCAGACCCTCAGACGCCGGAAGACGACGCCTTATTGGCGGGCAACAGCGCTATTTTTAAGAGCCTTGGCTGCGCGATTGCGCTGGCAGAGATTTCCGATATGGGGTGCGATCCTTGGCGCGACGCCCATCAACGCTTGGGAACAGCCTTGGCACACCACCCCGAACGATTTGATCGACAATGGGAGAGCAAAGGACGGTTTTCAATGGACTGGTATTATCCGGTTCTATCGGGTGCGCTCTCGATTGAGGAGGGAAACAAGCGACTTGAAGGCAAATGGGATGTATTTGTTGAAGAGGGCTTGGGGTGCCGCTGTGTCTCCGACGAACCTTGGGTGACCACTGCAGAAAGTGCCGAACTGGCCCTCGCTTTGGTGGCGCAAGGAGACATGGATCGCGCCCGCGAGCATGTCCGCTGGTTGCATCAGTTTCGTACCGATCAGGGCGCTTATTGGATGGGAAAACAAACCCAACATAATGTGTTTTGGCCCGTTGAGTGCCCACCTTGGACTGCAGGCGCAGTTATTCTTGCGATCGATGCCGTCGCGCAACTTACGCCGGCCAACCCAATTTTTACGCGCGACTTCGTACAGGCGCTCTAGCGAACAAAGCGCAGCCGATTATAATCGGCGCAAAATTCGCAATGATTTTACACCGGCTTGTTCAACGAACAGACCCGAATGCAGCGCCATCTTATAGATCTCATGCGGCGGGCGTCCGCCATCCTTAATGTTTGGAAAAACATCATGGATTGCCAAAATACCCCCACAGCTCAGTTTGGGCGCCCATCTTCGATAGTCGGTTAATGCCGCTGGCATTGAGTGCCCACCATCAATGAAAACCATCGCCAGAGGTTGATGAATAATCTGCGCGGCCAAGTCGGAGGGCGCAACAATCGGAATGACGGTGTCTTCTAGTCCCGCTACACGAAGGGTGTCACGAAAAGCCGAGAGCGAGCTCATGCCCGAGCCATCCAAGAGATCGGGATCAAAATACTCTTGCCCCGGCTGGTTCTCCTCAGATCCGCGATGATGATCCACGGCAATCATTAAACCGCCCGCTTTTTGACAGGCTGCCCCCAAATAAACCGTCGACTTTCCGCAATAGCTTCCGATTTCAACGACAAGCCCATGGCGCACCTGTTGCAATGCGAGATCATGCAAAAGGGCGCCCTCACGGGGGTCTAAAAAACCTTTCACCTGATCAATGTCGATGGGTAAATCGATGTGTATATCGATGGGCAAGTCTATCACCAGTCAGACCCCTTCAGCCTTTTTGTACGAAAACCGCTGCTAATCCGAAACTAAGCCCGCGCCTTTAACAGGGCATCCTTGACCACAGCATGTTCGGCCTCATTGAACTTAAATTTGAACAATAATAACGCACCGATCATGTAGGCGATAAAGGGCACGCCTCCATAAAGGAACCGAAGTGTATTTTCGACCAACTCGGTTTGATCCGCTTTGGGCACGAAACCAGACCACCCCAGCGCGACGCCGGTTATCGCCAGCATGACGCCATAGGCGGATTTCGCAAGAAAATTCCATGCCGCAAAATAGGCTCCTTCTTTTCGCTCGCCCGTCAGATATTCATCATAATCAATAATATCGGACTTGATGGATGGGTTAATAATCGACCCGCATCCGCCAACCGTTCCGGCCACAGCAGAGAGGAAAATCAGGAGATTTTCCTGACCCGGCTGCAAGAACCCCATGCTCAAAAAGGTCACGGCCGTGGCTGCCTGAGAAAAAATCCATAGTCGTTTTTTTCCGATACGCCGCGCGAGAGGCGCCCAAATAGGAGTGAGCAAAAACGAGAACACCATATAGCTGAGAATAAACACCGGTGCCATGAGAGGGTTTTTAATCACATATTCCGCCACATAAAGAGTCAGAATGGTGATAACAGCACCCCCCATATTTTCAATAAAGGTCACGACCAATAACAGACGCGCATGCTCATTGCGCCAAATATCACCCACGGCGCGCCAGGGTTTTTTGGCACCGCGACCTGCAAATTCTGGCCGTTCACGCAGAAAATAGACGCAGATCAAAAGTCCTGCCGCTGTAACAAATGCCGCGATAATCGATTGGCTTTCTGCCAAGGCCCGGACATGGTCCTCGCCCTTCTGCTCAGCCGCGATCAGCCAGTACATGGTCAGTAAAGCGGAGATATAGCCCGCGATCCAACCCGCATGACGTCCGGCAAACACCTTGCTTTTTTCATGATAATCGTCGGTCAACTCGGCGCCCAAGGACATGTGCGGCACCACAAAAATTGTTTGGGCGGAGTAAAAGGCCAGCACCGCAAACGCCATCCACAGGATTAAAGCCGTCTCCCCTAAGCTCTCTGGGGGCGCACTGATCATCCAAAAGGACAAGCCGATCGGGATGGTGCTGGCCAACATCCAAGGTCGGCGCCGACCAAACCGACTGGTAGTTCGATCTGAAAGATAGCCGGCAAGGGGATCGGAAATTGCGTCCCACACCCGAGAAATACCAAAAATCATGCCCATCACGGCAGGGGCAATTAACAACACATCGGTTGAGAATTTCATAATGTAAAGATTGACGAGACAGAACATATAACCACAGCCAATGGGTGGCAGTGAGTACAAAAATACCGTCAAAAATGGAACACTGCTGCGCGGGGAAGATATTGACAATGAAAACCTACTTTACAGAAGAGGAATTTGTGACAGAGAAGTCAAATCATGCCCTATAATATGGATTATACATAGTAAATTTTGCATGTGGGGAGAACGTCATGGCGTCGCAAGGTGGGGAGACCAAACGGTCGGTGCAGCTTCAAGGGTATATCTTACTAGGGCTGATTTTTTTCGGTGCCTATATTATCCACGATCAAGGGCTGATCAGCGTTTTGCTCACCGGCGACCGGAGCTATCTTTCTTACGTGATTTTGGTGGTCTGGCTCGTCGCCACGCTGCGCTGGCTATGGTTGCTGAATTGGTGCGAAGCGCAAAAGCGTGATGCATCCCCCTCGCCTCAACAAGAGGCCGATATGGTGCGTTGGGTGGGGCATGGCTGGTTCGCCGCTGATCTGTGTCTCAAAATCGGTCTATTGGGGACGATTATCGGCTTTATTCTGATGCTATCGCCAATTCGTGACCTCACCGCTTTTGACCCCAGCAATTTACAAAGTGCTTTACGATCCATGAGCGGTGGCATGGCCGTCGCCTTGTATACAACGCTCGCCGGGCTGGCGTGCCACTTACTCTTGCGCGTTCAATATCAATTGCTGGCCGACGCAATGCAACGCTTGCGCACACGCAACATGGACTAGGCGCGATGTCGACACTAGAAAACCCGTTCGCGCCCCCAGAGGATCAAGAAAACGCCTTCACGGATGTGTTGTTCAATGCGCTATTAGGTTTTGCCTTTATGTTCATTGTTGCCTTTGCACTGATTCAACCCGAACCCATTGATGGCAAAGTCACGCCCAAAGCCGAATATATCATCACCGCCCAATGGCCGGATCATCATCCCGATGATATCGACCTTATTGTCGAAGACCCGCGCGGGCAAATGGTCTGGTTTGATGCGCGCGAAACAGGGCTCATGCATTTAGATCGCGATGATCGAGGGCGCGTTGGCGATTTAATCACCGTGAATGGCAGACAAGTTGAAAGCCCGATCAATCAAGAAACGGTCACCTTACGCGGCGTCGCTCCTGGGGAATATGTTGTGAATGTACTCCACTATAAGTCAAACACCAGCCGCCCCGTTCCGGTATCCATTAAGGTTGAAAAAATTAATCCGCAGTTGATCGTAACTTATGCTGGCGAGGTCATCTTGAAGGGGGCTGGCGATGAGCAGACAGCTGTCCGGTTTACGCTGGCCGCAGATGGCACAGTGAAGGATATCTTCACACGACAAAAATATCTCATTCGCGCTGAAGGAGGCACCCAGAAATGACATGGTATATCGGCCTCTCCATCGGATATGCATTACTTGGCGCTCTTTTATTGGCCCTGATTATCGCCAGCCCGTATGCCAAAAGCCTCAAACTCAGCATGATTATTTTGCTCAGCTTATTTTACGTCGCCACCTATCGTAATTTTCACAATATGCGGGGCTGGGCTGTGCCTGAGCGACCGGAAGCAAATTTCAAATTACACTGGGCAGTCGTCGAAGAGCCGAATAAGGCATTAGGGGAAAAAGGTGCCATCTATATTTTGGGGCAGAAAATCGGCGCCCTTGGCCTTTTAGAACAAGCCCCGCGCTTATATGAAGTGCCCTTTGATCCCGAGCTCGCTCAACAAATCGAAGAAGCCAAATCTGAAATCGAAGACGGCAACCCGCTTGAGGCAACCCTGACCATTAAAGCCGTTGATCGGGATCTCGACAAACCAGAAGAGACCGACCAACGCGAGGGACAATATGGCGAAGACCGAGAGGCCAACCAACTCGTTCTCACCTTTCGCGATATTCCCCGTCCCGACTTGCCTCCAAAACGCTAAATTAAGGGGTGTCTAAATAAAAAGAGCAGAGGTTACCCCCTGCTCTTTCTATCTATTTATTTTTCTCACCAGCCGGCTAAACCATCGCTGGAACCGACCCGACGCGCTACTTGCTTGAGGCCTGTTTTTTGGCGGCCTCTTGCGCCTGATAATCCTGCCATGACCGTGCGAGGATAAAAGCATAGATATCTTCTGCGTCCTGCTCAGACAGGCGATCAGCAAAACCGGACATACCTCGATCGGTCAACATGCCACCCAGCACAATCTCCTTGAACATACGATGCGTTTGGGGACCCATTTTTCTCAAATCAGGGATCGCAGGGCCACCAATAACGGCAAACCCATGACAGAAAACGCACACTTCTTGGTAAAGCTCCATCCCATGGTCGATCTGTTCTGCACTGGCTTCTAAAACAGGTGGTTCGGGAATTTCTTTCGCCCAGACTTCGGGTTCGTCGATCACCCCTTCACCATTCAGTTTAAAAACAAGCGTTTTCCCAAAATTGCCATATTTCGTTGATGCAGGCATCGGAGCTGACCCTTCAGTAATCCCGGCACCGCCCGACCCCACTTGGATCGCTACATATTGCTCGCCGTCAACACTATAAGTGATGGGAGGCGCAATAATGCTGGTATAGGTATTCACCTTCCACAGCTCCTCGCCGTTCACCGCATCATAGGCCACGACATAGCCATCGCCATTACCTTGAAACACAAGGCCCGATGCCGTTGACAATGTACCACCATTCCAGTGTGTGCCATGTTCGCGCACCCAATGTTTCTTTCCTGTTAAAGGATTAAAGGCGAGCAAATAGCCTTTTGCTGCAGGCATATCGGGGTGCTGCCCCATAATTTGCAGCAATCGACCAAATTCGAGACCTGTATTCCACCCACCTTCAACATATTTAAACTTGCCCGACGCTTTAAAGTCTTCATCAAGATCATAAACAAAGGGGCTCTCAATTGCGGGAATGTAAACGAGCCCCGTATCGGGATTGAATGACATGGCCATCCAGTTATGCGCGCCGAGTGGCCCAGGCAGAACCCATTTAGACTCGCCGGAGGCATTAAAATCCCGCGATTTATTTTCAACGGGACGACCCGTTTTCATATCAACATGGGTCGCCCAGTTCACAGCCGCATAGGGATGCGCGCGCAACAACTCGCCAGTGGCACGATCCAGCACATAGAAAAACCCGTTTTTCGGCGCTTGCATGATCACTTTGCGCATCACGCCATCGACCTCAAGATCAGCCAGCATCATATCTTGAACGGCGGTATAGTCCCACGTGTCGCCCGGCGTTGTTTGATAGTGCCAGACTTTTTCGCCCGTGCGTGAATTTAAAGCCACGATGGAGGAGAGATAGAGATTATCGCCGCCACCTGGTGAACGGATCGCGCGGGTCCATGGCGAGCCATTTCCCACACCGAGATACACAAGCTCCGTATCGGGATCATAAACGATGGAGTTCCAGACGGTGCCCCCGCCGCCCACTTTCCACCATTCGCCCCCTTTCCAAGTCGGCATGGCCTCTTCAAGAGCAGCGCTTTCAGCAGGAAGGCCGGGATCGCCTGGGACAGTGAAAAACCGCCACAGCAAATCTCCCGACTTCGTATCATAAGCCGATACATAGCCCCGCACGCCCAGTTCCGCCCCGCCATTGCCGATAAAAATTCGACCATTGGCAACGCGTGGCGCACCTGTAATGGTGTAGGAGCGTTCACGATCAATCAGCGTATTTTGACGCCAAACCTCAGCCCCCGTTTTGGCATTCAAGGCGATGAGATAGCCGTCAAAGCTCGCGACATAGACCATGCCCTCATAGACCGCAACGCCCCGATTAACTACATCACAGCACCCTTTACGCGCCCAAGCCCCGGGCACTTCGGGGTCATAGCTCCATAATTCTTCGCCGGTTTTCGCATCCACGGCATAGACCAAGCTCCATGAGGATGTGAAATACATAATGCCATCCACCACGATGGGCGTCGATTCGAGCCCGCGATTTGTATACATGTCTTTCGACCAAGCGAGCCCCAAACTCCCGACATTCTCTTTATTAATTTGCGTAAGGAGTGAGTGGCGCTGCTCGGAATAGGTCCGCCCATGCGCCAACCAATTTCCGGGTTCATTGTCGGCGGCGACAATGCGCGATGTATCAATTTGCGCAATATCAGTGCTGGCCCCTGCGGGCGCACGCCCGCTTGGCCCAGACGTTTCACCACTGCCTTGTTGCAGGCCCATTAAAGCCCCTGCCGCCAAAAGGCCCAAACTCACCACGTTCACAATCGTCGCCTGACGCAAATTTAATGCTGGATGTCCCATAGTTCCTCCCAAAGAACGGTCTTATTTCTTAGACATTACAGTAAAAGATTTTTGCGCGACGTAAAGACCCCCGCCCGCAATCTTTTATCTAAAAAGCCATTGTCATTGATTAGTGCTCAGCTACAATATGCGTGCGAACGTATTGAGGAGAACCTTGTGGATTTATCGGGTATTAAAAATAAACATATTACTATTATCGGCACAGGTTTCGGTGGCTTGTGCATGGCCATTCAATTACTGCGCCATGGTCATGACAATTTTACCCTCGTGGAGAAAATGGACGATATTGGCGGCACTTGGCGCGACAATTCCTATCCTGGTTGCGCCTGCGATGTTCCGTCACATCTCTATTCTTTCTCTTTTGAAACCCGGTCGTCTTGGTCGCGCACTTTTCCCTCGCGAGATGAGATTTATGCCTACATCACCGAATTGGGAGTCAAATATAAGCTCTACGATAAGACACGCTTTAATACAGAAATTACCAGCGCCACCTATGACGAGCGCCGCCACACATGGACGCTGACCGACACGGCAGACAACACCTTTGAAACCGATATTTTAATAAGTGGCCTTGGGCAATTAAACCGTCCCAAAATGCCAACCATTCGGGGTGAGAAATTATTTAAAGGACCGGTGTTCCACTCGGCGCGATGGGAACATCAGCACGATCTTACGGGAAAACGTGTGGCTGTTATTGGCAATGGTCCCTCAGCCGCCCAATTTATTCCGGAGATCGCGAAAATTGTGACGCAAATGACGGTATTCCAACGGTCGCCCTGCCATGTCGTGCCCCGCACCGACAAACCTTACTCGGCTTTTCAAAAATTTCTGTTTAAATATGTGCCGGGTTTCCGCCGCTTCTATCGCGGTCTTGTTTTCTGGACGCTTGAAAGCAACTTTGTTGGCTTCAACGAAGTTAAATCCATGCCCTTCATTGTCCGTTTACTGCGAATGGCCGGCAGCTTAGAAGACAAAATTCAAGAGCAATTTGATACGCAAGTCACTAAGCCTGCCTTGAAGAAAATTCTATGGCCTGATTATCCGATCGGATGCAAACGCGTAGTTATTTCAGACGATTATTACCCCGCCTTGATGCGAGATAATGTATCGATTGAAACCTCAGCCATTGACGAAATAACATCACGGGGCATTCGCACACGCGATGGCGTTGAACACAAATTTGACGCCATTATTTTCGGAACAGGATTTGAAAGCACAGATTTTCTGGCGCCCTTGTCCATTACCGGACGCGCCGGGCACGATTTGAACAAAGTTTGGCGCGATGGCGCTGAGGCCTATCTGGGTATCTCTATGCCTCATTTTCCCAACTTTTTCATGCTTTATGGCCCAAACACAAATCTCGGCACTAATTCGATCATTTACATGATTGAAGGGCAAGTGAACCATGTGCTGAGCGCTTTAGCCTATGGTGGCGCCCGGCAAGCGGGCGCCATTGAGTTGCGGGACAGCGCCATGACTGACTTTTTAGCCAAAATGAACAGCAAAATGTCAACGACTGTCTGGGCCGCCGGCTGCGACAGCTGGTATAAAAATGAGGCGGGCAAAATAACAAATAACTGGCCTGATTTTCCGCATCGTTATCGGCAGGCGACCGATAAGTTTGACGCTAATGCCTATACGCTCTCGCAACCAAAGGCGGCCGAGTAATGACCCAGCCCACGCCCCTTCAGCGCTGGCATGCCATGATGGATCATAATGATATGTCCGCTTTATCAGACCTTTTAGCCGATGATGCTGTTTTTCACTCGCCCGTCGTTCACACACCGCAACGCGGCAAAGAGATTGTGGTACTATACCTTACCGCAGCCTCCGAAATTTTTGCCAATACAGGTTTTCACTATGAACGCGAGATCATTGATGGAAACACGGCCGTGCTCGAATTTAGTTGCGAAATTGATGGCATTCAAATCAATGGGATCGACATGTTCACGTGGAACGATGCAGGGCTGATCACTGATTTCAAAGTCATGGTTCGGCCGCTTAAGGCCATTAATATGGTGTGGGCCAAAATGGGAGAAATGCTCGAGACGGCTAAGCAACGCGCGCAGGCCTAGCATTTCGTGTGCCATGACCCTTTCCATTTGAGCCCTTAACAGGAGACCGATCATATGATCTCTGCAGCCGACAACACCCTCTTACTAGAGGGCCAACATCTGAGCATTACGCGACAGGGGCGCGCGCTTCTCAGCGACGTATCCCTAGCCATCGCGGAACGCGACTTTATTACGTTAATCGGCCCCAATGGGGCGGGAAAGTCACTGCTGCTCAAGTCGCTTTTGGGGTTAATTCCTGTCGACCAAGGAACTGTGTGGCGCAAGCCTAACTTGAAGGTTGGGTTTGTTCCCGAAACGCTCGCCATTGATATGACATTACCTATGAGCGTCGAGCGGTTCTTACGCCTTGGCGCTCGCCCCCAAACCATCCGACCCGACATTTTGATGGAGACTGAAACACAAAACTTGCTCGATCGTCCTTTACACGGCCTCTCAAGCGGCGAGCGCCAGCGCGTGTTACTGGCCCGCGCCCTGCATGGCGATCCCGACTTGTTAGTGCTCGATGAGCCGGCCCAAAATCTCGACATGCGCGGACAGCTTAATCTCTACGAGCTGATGCAAAGGATTTATGATGAGCGCCAAGTTGCGATATTGATGGTCTCCCATGATCTACATCTCGTCATGTCCTCGACCCGAAAGGTTGTTTGCTTATACGAACATATTTGTTGCTCGGGCGAACCACAAACCGTTGCCCAGGATCCGGAATTTATCTCCCTCTTTGGCACTGAAATGGCGCGTCTACTCGCCGTTTATCCTCATCATCATGATCATGACCACGATCACGCGCATACGGATCCATCGGCCGAACAAAGCCACCCAGATAGTGGCTCAGGAGCTTAGATATGATTGATCTCGCACTCTTCTCTGGTATTGCCCTGGCCCTAGTTGCCGGCCCTTTGGGATGCTTTGTGGTGTGGCGTCGCATGGCCTATTTTGGCGACGCACTCTCCCATAGTGCGCTTTTAGGTGTTGCTTTGGGCGTTGCTATCTCACTGCAAACCGAGCTTGCAATTTTGCTAATAGGACTGGCCTTTGTCGCCCTCTTGTTTCTACTCCAACGCCGGCGATTATTGGCCAATGACACACTACTAGGGATTTTAGCGCATGCCACACTCGCCATCGGCCTGCTCGCCATGGCCCTGATGGGCGAACATACGCATGACGTCCATGAGTTTTTAGTTGGAAGTCTTGATGCCGTTACGCCCACACAAGCCATCTATATTATAGCAGGAGCCGCCTGCGCTTTGGCAATTCTCGTTCGGTTCTGGTCCGGCCTTGTACTGATGACCGTTAACGAAGATTTAGCCCAAGCCGAGGGAGTTGGGGTGAAGCTTCATGAGGCCATTCTCATGATTGTTATGGCGCTGGTTGTATCCGTCGCGATTCAACTCGTCGGCATTTTGCTGATAACATCTCTGCTCATTATACCTGCGGCCTGCGCGCGGCTATTGGCGCGCACACCAGAACATATGGCGGTTGGGGCCGCGATCATGGGGAGTGCCTGCGTCAGCCTTGGATATCTAATCGCACAGCAGACACATATTGCACCGGGCCCGGTTATTGTATCCGCTTTGGTCAGCCTCTTCATGCTGCTCGTGCTTATCCGAAGCCTAACCCGACCTCATTCTTAGACAGCCCTGGTCCGCCCCCCCCGGCGCGAAAATTAATTCACCCAGATTGGAGATGAATAGGCGCGCTCTTGAATGGTTGATTGTATATCCGGGCGCGGTGGCACACCCGCACGCACAGCATCCCATGTCGACCAACGGCAGGTTGGATTTTCGAGAACGCGTACATAGTAAAAGCTGGGCTGACCCTCTTGATAATCCGGATCGCGCCACAGAACCTTCATCTCATTATCTCCTGTTGGCGCCGACCACGTGCAGGTGCTGAGGTTTACACTCGCTCCATTTTCGGGGCAGCGCTGCGTCGCAGGATCAACAGCAACTCCACCAGCACAGGCAATATCATATACTTTCTCGAACGTAGCGCCCTCACCGTCAATCCATCCTTTGACAATCTGAAGCCGTTGCAAGGAAGCGGAGTCCACATCACGCATTGCCCACACGATGAAGGAAGGAGACTGACCCGGCGACAGGCTCAAATCCCCACCCATCGGCACGCCACGCGCATAGGCCTGTTTCACCATATCAGATGTGGCCACCATGGCCTCGTCATAGGCAGCGCCTGCAAAAAAGCGGAGTTTAATCCTCGGCCCCGTCGTTGCGAAGGTCTCTTTCCGACGGAAGGCGGCAAACAGCGACTCGCGTGTATTTTCTTCCGCCCAAACGCCGGCGAGACCCGAGGCCCCCCAGGTTTGGAAAAAGTTCTCGTTATATTTTTGTCCATTGGGCCCAGCTTTCGCCATGGGCACGGACCCGCGCAATTGCCCTGACGCATCGACGACGCCGACTTTTGACCAATAATTATCCTCGCTAAAGGCGCCCGCACCGACATGCGTATCAGAGGCGCCGATCAACCCAAACTTATAGGGATTGCCGCGCCCTTGCTGTGCTAAGAATAAGCCATCGCGATAGGCTTCGCGCACATAAGAACCTGCTAAATTACTCTTGACCCATGCCCCGATCCGATAGGGCATAATCTCAAAATCGGCCCATTCGTCATTTGGCGATAGAAGCGGATGCGTTTCGCTATCCCCCTTAACCTGGGTCACTTCAACAATCGGCTCATTACGCATCCGTTGCTCAGAATAATTTTGATCAATGGGCTCGCCCGACAAACGCCTCTCGCCAAACATCAAACCATTTGACCCGTTCGAGTTATGAGGAATTGCAATCGTGTCGATCCCGTCTGCACGGAGGCCATCCATCCAGTTCCACAAGTCTTCCGGATCGGACGACATGATACGGCTAAAGGGAAGACTAGGCGCTTGATCACCACTGAAAAATACATTGCGATGCATATTCTGATTATCGGGACCCGATGTGTATTCATAAGCAATGAAGGTGGTGAAGGTGCCAGGATCATTATGCCGCTGGGCCGCATCAATGATCTGCGCCCAAGCAGATTTCATAATCGTTTCATCCACCAAATCATCTTCTACGCCTGGGTTCAAACGCGGGAAAAGGTTTTGAAAGGCGAGCAGTCGATCTCCAGGCGTTTTGGCCTTACGCATCTCAAGCGAAATCGGATGCTTGGAGACGTTCTGCCGTGGATCATGCATTGCCGGCAACATTCCGAGATACATAGCGTGATCGGTGACCGCCTGAAAATCGAGCGGCTTGGGCAACTGCATGGGGAACCCAGCTGGATGGGTAATTTCTTCTCCCTTGGCATACCGATAGGCTTGATCGGGATCATTTCGGTTACCAAATATGTAAGAGTCGAATGATAAGACAGTGTGCAAATGGGTCTCACCAAAGAAAACATCACGGTTATCGCCAGCATCCGCAGTCTTGACCATACCGCCCATGACCAGCGCAGTCGCGACACACATACTTGAAAACGCTGCCCCTATCCCCTTGGACGACTTCACCCCAAACAAAACCATAACGCACCCCCTCCACGCTAACTATGTTGTCCTAAAGAGTAAGCGAGAGCATTTTGCTTGGCAATCGAATATGTTTACGAAAAATTTACCTACCTCAGACAGAATGCACCTCAGGCCGGCTTGTCCTTCTCTCCTCCTCCCCTCCAAGCCGGCCGACTTTTTTCACTTAGAGAGATGAAAGTGTTTTTACCGGCCAAGAGGCGGCATGCGGACAGGATCTGGGCTCTCGGCCGCTTGCGCCTCACCCATTCATTGCGTGAATGACGTCTGGCCTCAAACAGCCATGGCCATCAGATGATGCGTAATCAGCGCGGCTGTAAAGTCGCTCACTGTTTGCCCCTCAATGGGCGCCAGCTCAACAATGTCTATTCCCACACAGCGCCGCCCGCGTAGCGCTGACTGAACTAAATCGAGTGATTGATAAAAACCAAGCCCTCCGGGAACAGGCGTTCCAGTGGCCGGAATAACCGATGGATCAAGCCCATCAAGGTCGAACGACACATATATGTTCTGTGGAAAATCAGACGGAAGCGTGATGTCAGAAATGTTTTGGCGAACAAGCTCTGCCGCATCATATGTGATCACCCCATGGGCGCGTCGCCCTTCTTCTTCTTCTCTTGCTAAAGCCCGAACGCCCAATGAAACCATCGGCAAACCCTCTTTGGAGAGCAGATGCATGACACTCGCATGGCTATGCGCATGCCCTTGATAGGCTACACGAAAATCAGCATGGGCATCGATATGCACAATCCCGATCGGCTCCGATAAGGCGTCAACAACGCCCATCACTGCGCCAAAAGAAAGACTATGTTCGCCGCCCAATGTCACGGGAATAGCGCCCGCCGCACTGATGGCACGCGTGCAACTGCGCAGCTCCTGCATTACCTGCTCAATATCAACCGAACAGTTAATCGGCGCATGGGTGAAGATGCCCTGCGTGGCGGGCTCTTTGCCATCCACCAAACGCTCCAATTGATGCGACGCGGCAATGATGGCCTCAGGCCCTTTCGCGGCGCCGGTGCCATAGGACACTGTTTTCTCGAGACCGCATGGCACAATGTGAAACCGTGCTGTATCGGGGTTGTTTTCCGACGCCTCGAGTTCCTCTCCTAAAAACTGATGATGCATTGTGATTTCCTACGACAGGCGGTTTTCAAAATCCGAATAATCGAATGATTTAATCACCCGCAAGGCATCCGTTTCGCTATTCCAAATCGCAATCGAGGGTAAGATAACCCCATTGAAGGTTGTGGTCTTAACCATTGAATAATGCCCCTGATCGAGGAATGCGATACGTTGCCCAATTTCAGGCCGTCGCTCGAAATAATATTCGCCAATAATATCACCAGCAAGGCAACTCGGGCCACCTAAGCGGACAGGCACGCTGTCTGGATCAGAGGCCGCGCGCTCGTCACGCAAACCAGGGCGATAGGGCGCTTCGATCACATCAGGCATATGGCAGGTCGCAGATATATCCGTGATCGCGATCGCGCCATCATTATCGAACACATCAAGCACCTCCCCCACCAAGATGCTCGTGTCGAATGCAACTGCCCCGCCCAATTCGAGATAGAGCTGAGCATTGTAGTCTTTAGCCAGCAGACGCAACAGCTCCGCCAGTTTCTCGCGCTCATAATTTGGCCCAGTCACCAAGTGACCGCCCCCCAAATTCAGCCATGAAAACTGGCCCTTCAGGCGATCCAAAACGGGGCGAATGGAAGCAATCGTGCGGTCGAGCGGCGCAAAGCCTTGTTCGCACAAAGTGTGCATATGAAGGCCCGAAACGCCATCAGGCAATCGATCTCCTAACAGGGACACAGGCCACCCCAGGCGCGAGCCCTGGGCGCATGGATCATATTTCTCAACGAGCCCCTCAGAATGTTGCGGATTAATCCGCAAGCCAATATCTGCCCCACCTTGTAGCGCCGCCTGCCGAAACCGGTCGACCTGCGCAGGCGTATTAAAAATCAGATGATCTGCTAACTCAGCTAATGTCTCTATCTCATGGGCCTTATACCCCGGTGCGTAGACTGCCAGTTCGCCTTGATAATGACGGCGCGCGAGTTGCGCCTCCCACAAACCTGATGCACAGGTTCCCGATAAATATTGGCCAACCATATCGGCCAAAGACCACATTGAAAACGCCTTTAATGCGAGAAGAACATGCACATTCGTCGCCGCTTGCAGCTCAGATAAAATCTCTAAATTGCGCCGCAACGCGACCTCGTCGACAACAAAACAGGGGCTCGGAACGCGAGACAGATCAAAGGCTGAAAAACGCCCAGCACCAGCGGATTGGGTGGGGAGCATCGTTAAAACTCAACAGGCCCGCTGAGATCGACATATTGCCATGGCAAGCCATGCTTGTTGAGCATGTCCATGAAGGGGTCTGGATCGAACTCTTCCATGTTAAAAACACCCGCTTTATGCCAGATTTTCTGAACCATCAGCGCTGCCCCGATCATCGCGGGCACGCCAGTGGTGTAGCTCACCGCTTGGCTGCCCACTTCCTCATAACAGGCTTCATGATCACACACATTATATAGGTAGACAGAGCGCGCCGCGCCCTCATGGGTGCCGGAGACAATATTGCCAATACAGGTTTTGCCTTTCGTGGTTTTCCCCAGATCCCCCGGATCGGGCAAGACCGCCTTCAAAAATTTTAAAGGAACGATTTCGTGCCCCTCAAACATCACCGGCTCAATCGACGTCATGCCAACATTTTGCAACACCTCGAGATGCTTGAGATAGGCGTCACCAAAGGTCATCCAAAAACGAGCGCGCTTTAATTCCGGAAAATTCACCGCAAGCGACTCGAGCTCCTCATGATACATCAGATACATGTTCCGATCCCCGACATCTGGAAAATCGAAAGTGACCTTTGTCGACAATGGGGGCGTTTCGACCCATTGGCCATCTTGCCAATGACGCGCATTTGCGGTGACTTCCCGAATATTAATTTCAGGGTTGAAATTCGTTGCGAAGGGCTGGCCGTGGTCTCCCCCATTACAATCGAGAATATCCAACACCTCCATATGCGACACTAAATGTTTCTTAATATAGGCGGTGAAGACATTGGTTACGCCTGGGTCGAACCCTGACCCCAGCAGGGCCATGAGGCCTTTCTCCGCGAAGCGCTCGCGATAGGCCCATTGCCAATGATATTCGAATTTTGCAACATTTGGCGGCTCATAATTCGCAGTATCCAAATAATTCACGCCTGTTTTTAAGCAAGCCTCCATAATTGAGAGATCTTGATAGGGCAAAGCCAAATTAACCACCAAATCTGGTTTAACCCGATCAATCAGCGCGCTCGTCGCGTCAATATCATCCGCATCAACTTCGGCGACATTAATTTTTTGCCCTGTGCGCGCCACCACACTATCGGCAATGGCTTGGCACTTTGCGATCCGGCGACTTGCCAAAGTGATCGAACCAAACACCTCGTTCAACATGGCCATTTTATGCACTGCCACAGAGCCGACGCCGCCCGCTCCAATTACCAAAACATTTGCCATCGATTATTCCTCTATTCTGCGCCCAATTAAAACCTTACGCCAATGCGTGATTAGTGTTCGTAATAGGTGTAGCCATTAATACTATCTTTAAATGTAGCAATCATGCCCCGACGATCACCAGGATCGATCTGACCTGTTGTTGCCGCGCGTTCAACGATTGTTTTAAAACTGTCCAACATGCGTTTGGGATCATATTCAACATAACTTAGTACTTCCGAAACCGTGTCGCCTTCTTGCTCATGTCGCAATTCAAAGGCGCCATCTTCGCCAAATTCAATCGTCGCAATATGCGTGTCCCCAAAAAGATTATGCAAATCGCCTAAGGTCTCTTGGTAAGCGCCGACGAAGAACACACCAAGGTAATAATCTTCATCATTGAGCTCGTGTACGGGCAAGGTTGCCGAAACCCCGTCGCAGATCACAAACCGGTCGATACGCCCATCACTATCGCAGGTAATGTCGCTCAAGATCGCGCGCCGCGTCGGCAGTTCATTATGGCGATGAATGGGGGCGATGGGATGAATTTGATTGATAGCCCACACATCAGGCAAACTTTGGAAGAGAGAAAAATTACAATGATAAATATCCGCCACTTGGTTCAGAGCCTCAAGCCACTCATCATTTAACTGATCTTCTGACATGACCATCGATTTAATTTTATTCATCACATAAAGATAAATGCGTTCTGCTTTTGCTGTTTCACGCAAACTGACCTGGCCTCGGCGAAACAGCGCACGCACTTCATTGCGATAGTACACGAGATCATTCCAACACTCTTGCAGGCGTTGCTGGTTCAGATAACCGAGAATGCTCAACATGCTCTCAATGAGGTGATGATCGTCCTCAGCCGCCTCGACCGGCACATTGCTATCGAAATGCGTTGCTTCGAGGACATTAAATATGAGAACAGAGGACTGAGCTACGCAGGCACGCCCACTTTCAGTGATGATGGTTGGGTGAGCGATCTCGGCTTCATCCATCGCAAAACGAACCGTTTCAACAATATTGGCGCAATATTCTTCGAGCGTATAGTTGGTCGAATTTTCAGATGCTGTGTGCTCACCCGTATAATCGACGCCCAAACCGCCCCCGAGATCCAAATAAGAGAGGGGCGCCCCTTCGCCTTTAATTTCGACAAAAAACCGGCACGCCTCTTGAGCGGCCATACGAATTTCCAAAATATTGGGAACTTGGCTTCCAAGATGCGAATGTTGCAAAACCAAACAGTCGAGATGATCTTCTGCGCGCAATTGCTCGATGAGATCCATGACCTGAGCGATGGTCATACCAAAACTCGATCGGTCGCCGCTTGACGCTGCCCAATTCCCACTAACTTGGTGGGTCAGCTTAATGCGCACACCCAGCTGGGGTCGAATGCCCAGCGATTTTGAGACAGCCAGCACAAGATCTAATTCGCGTGGCGATTCCAAAACCAGAAACGTGTTAAAGCCCAAGCGCTGAGACATTAAAGCCAGCTGAATAAACTCCTCGTCCTTCACACCATTACAAATCACCGCCGCTTGTCCCGACAGCTCATGCGATAAGGCGATCAACAACTCTGCCTTAGAGCCAACCTCAAGTCCGAAGTCGTATTTTCGACCGTAATCAATAATCCGGTCGACCACCTGCGCCTGTTGGTTCACCTTAATGGGGAACACGCCTTGATATCGCCCTTGATAGTCATTTTCCTTGATTGCCGCTGTGAAGGCATCATTAATCTGTCGAATGCGGAGATCTAGAAAATCGGTGATCCGCAGCAAGACAGGTGCAGTAATGCCACGATCATTCAAATCATTGACAATCCGCATAATATCAACCGGCGCGCCGTCCGGACGGGAAGGCGACCAGAAAGCAAGATTGCCATTATCCAGCACACGAATGAGGCCGTCGCCCCAACGTTCGAGCCCATAGGGATCGTGTTTGTTTGGTTTCACCCCATTTGCCATGATGCAGCCCTTTTAAACCGACAGCCCTTTTTGCGTTGAGCCATTACAGAAACATTTTATGCTGGCGGGCATTGTCAGCTTTTTCATATCTGCTCTAAACACCACCCAGAGAAAGACTATTTAACTTAAAATCATGTCCTCCGCTATCGTAAAACCTTGCTATGTTTATTTGCTGTATTCGCGATCGGCAGAGCGGCCTAAAAGCTATGTGGGTTGGTCGATGGATGTCGAGAGCCGTTTACACAAACATAATGCTGGCCGGGGGGCCAAAGCGACCCGCGGCGCGCAATGGCAACTCGTCCATGTCGAGAGCTATTTGACACGGGGCGAGGCCATGGCCGCTGAATATCGCCTCAAAAAGGATCGAAAACGGCGTCAGGCTCTGATAAACACGTTTTTGCAAGATAGCGCGCCCACCACCACCGTGAAGGAAAAATAGGACACAATATGATCTCATATGTTCGGTTGCTGAATGAGCTTTCCCATGATGGGGCCCACTGGTCGATCACCATCCCAGATGATTGGGGGCAAGGACGCACAGCTTTTGGGGGCATTATTGCCGCTTTAATGTATGAAAGCATCATCCGAGAGTTTGATACACTTGGCCCGCTTCGAACGACCCACTTCAACTTTGTGGCCCCGGCAAGCGGCCCATTGCACATCCGCAACCAGATCATTCGCCAGGGCAAAAATGTAACCACTATTGAAAGCCAACTTCGATCAGAAAAAGGAATTGCCTGCGTCGCGCTTATGAGTTTCGGGCATGCACTGGCATCAACGACGCAGCAAAACTATGCATCCTTTTGCCCAGAGGTGCGACCAGAAGATGTGCAGCTATTGCCTGCCCCACCCCATCAACCGCTGTTCCTTCAGCACTTCGATCGCCGGCCTATCCATGCCCCCGATTATTTATCGGGCGCCCAACATCCTGAATTTTTGGTATGGGTACGGTTTAACGATGTCGAGGCGCGCGCCCTGTTTTCGGGCATTCTGGCCATCGCCGACGCGCCACCGCCACCGGCCTTGTCGGCTGTTCGAAGCCTCTCCGCCTTAAGCACCATTAATTGGACCTTAAACTTCCTCGACGACACCCCCCAAACACGTGATGGCTGGTGGCTCATGCAGACCAAAACCGACCATGTGGTCGACGGTTATTCATCGCAAATTATGACCATCTGGAATGCCGACGGTCAACGCATCATTGACGGCATTCAACATGTCGCCGTTTTTGAGTAGCTCAGAGGCCCAGAACAAACTTGGACATAATGCCCCGTTGAACTTCGGAAGTGCCCCCATAAATGGTCGAGGCCCGTCCCGTCAGCATGCCGGCCATGAGGTTTGGCCCCTGAGACCGCCAATCAGACTCGTTGCGTGCCCGCTGGTCCGGATCTCCAAATCCGTGTCCCTGACGGGGGAGCGCGGCGTAGTCCATCAAATCCACGGCCAAATCGGCAACGTCTTGCTGCAAATGTGTGCCTAATAATTTTAAGGGTAACGGCAATACCATGGACTCGATTGTGCCCTCTCCGGAAGCCAGAGCGCGCGATTCTAACATTGATAGAGCATCCAACCGGATCGACAAATCCGCATAGCGACGATCAATATCGCCTTTGAGATAGCTTTCATCCATGGTTTCAGTCAAATAATCGTGCAGCGACTTGATGTTAGCCATCCCTGCCCGCGTGCCACCGGTATTTGCAATGCCAATACGCTCATGGGTGAGCAAGAATTTGGCGTAGGTCCAACCTTGATTTTCTTCACCCACCAAATTTTCGACAGGCACCCGAACATCCGAAAAATAGGTCTCATTAAGGTGATGCTCACCATCAATGGAGTAAATGGGTTTCACTTCGACCCCCGGGGTCTTCATGTCGATCAACAAAAAGGAAATGCCTTCTTGCGGGCGACCCTCTTGACTGGTGCGTACGAGACAAAAAATCCAGTCTGCCCAATGGGCTTGGGTCGTCCAAATTTTCTGACCATTGACGACATAATGATCGCCATCGCGAACAGCCATGGTTCGCAAGGACGCTAAATCACTTCCAGAGCCAGGCTCCGAGTAACCTTGGCACCAAAACATCGACCCATCGAGAATTTTGGGCAGATGTGTGTCTTTCTGGGCTTGCGAGCCAAAGGTATAAATCACGGGGCCAACCATTGTCACACCAAAGGGCGATTGCATTGGCGCGCCGTGACGGGCGCATTCATTTGCAAAAATCGCGCGCTGGGCTTCACTCCACCCCGTGCCACCGAATTCAGTTGGCCAGGCGGGGGCGCCCCACCCTTTTTTATTCAATTCAGCTTGCCACCACGCTGTATCCTCGCGGGACTGTGTAAAAAGATTTTTGCCGCGCGCGGGATGCGCCTCAGGCAAAACAGTCGCGAGCCAGTCGCGCACTTGAGCTTGAAACGCAAGATCTTCTTGAGAAAATGTTAAGTCCATGACATCACCTTTCTGTCGAAACTCCCCATAAAATAGGGTCACGGGCCCTGTTCGTCCAGTGCGACAAGATCACCCAATATCTCGAACCAGTTCAAGATCTGAAAGCGGCTCAAGCGGCGCGGTGACGGGCTCCAGCTGCGGGCGGTGTTTCAGGTGGGCCGGCAAAGCATTGTGCTTTTGACATCCAGTCTGCGGCCACGGGTCCACGCACATCGAGGTTCGTATCTGCGATATTTCTCACTTGGGTGACGACCCGACAAAACTCAACAGCATCACCCTTTATGCAGTCTGTTTCAGATGGCTCACCAAACTCCCACACTGCCCCTGAGGGCGCCGTCAACGCCAAATACGGCAAAGGCCCGGGCGGCGTTTCTCGACGCGTCGCATAGGTCCAGCTAAACGTATTAACCCCGAGAATAACAATATTTTGAATATGGTCCTTTTCGGCTCGGTCAACGCCCAAGGCATCATAAACCGCCTGCGCATGTGCCCATGTCTCCATCAAACGGGCGGTCACACTCGAGCGCGCACTCATATCCGGCCCCGCCCATTTGAGGCGCTGCTTCGGATCAACGTCACGAAAGGAGGCCGCCATTTGATCGGCGTAAGAATGCCATTCTTCCAATAAGGCCTGACCCGACTGACCGGATAGAAATATTTTTTCACGCTCCCGAAGTGGCTGATCCGCTAAATCGGGGTGCATGATTTTCGAGAGATATTCAGTGAATGCCGGCTCATCGATAAGAGACATGTGAGCCGCCCAATTCCAAATGTGCAAATGCCCCAGCACATCATTTATTGTCCAGCTTTTAAAAAGCGTTGGCTGAGCAAAATCCTCATCGCGCAGCGGCTTTAACAAGGCAAAAAGTGCATCACATTCGGCTTTAAAATCATCTGCTTGGGGGAGCATTTAGACCTCCTGCTCAATCTCAATCATAACATCGCCAGCGGCCACTTGTTGGTCGGGCGCAATACGAATTTGCGCCACCACCCCGTCGACCTCTGCTAAAATTTCATGCTGCATTTTCATCGCCTCAACAATCGCAAGACGGTCTCCCGCAGCAACAGCATCTTTCTCATTCACAAAAACCGACACCACCCGCCCGTGCAAGGGAGCGGTCACCGTGCCCGACGCCGCATCCTCGCCGGCCCCTTCGGACAAACCCGTTATATTCTCACAGACATGGATACATCCCTCAATTGAGGCATGAGCCGTAGACCCCGCCACATGGAAACGGGCTTGATAGCGGATATCATCAACCAGCACGTCCAGAAAATCGGGTTCTGAGCTTCGAATATGAACGCGATGGCTGA
>CBFIIU010000009.1:0-24195 GCA_965662735.1 Alphaproteobacteria bacterium | reverse complement strand
CAGCCCCGCGAGGCTTATGTCAAACGCGTCATGAGCCCCCTCTCGGGAAGAAACAATCTCGGCCTCGAACACTTCATCTGCCTGACGTAGCTTCAAAACGGTTCGCAATTCCGGCATGGTGGTGAACCGATTTAATGCCGGCGCAAGTGATAAAGCCGAATGCGCGTGACGGGTTTCTGCAGCTAAGTAATGGATGAGCGCGAGGATCACCAAATCGCTTTGGTCGGGTGCATCGCGCGACGGCCCTGCATCGCCATAGACCTCGCCAATAAAAGCCGTCGTTGCACTGCCATCGATGAACTGATCTTGTTGCAAACAATCAATTAAAAAATCGCGATTATGGGCCAAACCAAAAAGCTGCGTATCGCGCAATCCGGCAATTAGGCGACGGCGCGCGACCTCTCGGCTTGGCCCCGACGCAATCACCTTGGCGAGCATAGGATCATAAAAGGGAGAAACCTCTTGGCCGCTCTGAATTCCGGCATCAAACCGAAGTCCTTCGCCCGTGGCCGGCTGCCATTTGAGAATTTTTCCCGTCCGCGGCAAGAAGCCGTGATACGGATCTTCGGCATAGAGCCTCACCTCAATGGCGTGCCCCGTGAGTGACACGCTGCTTTGGTCAAAGCCAAGCGGCGCGCCCTCGGCGACACGAATTTGCAACGCCACGAGATCCAGTCCGGTAATTTCTTCGGTCACGGGATGCTCAACTTGCAACCGGGTATTCATTTCGAGGAAGTAAAACGCACCGGAGGCATCCAGCAAGAATTCAACCGTACCGGCTCCTCGATATTGGATGCTCTGGGCCGCATCAACCGCCGCCTGCCCCATTTGTGCCCGCAACGCCTCGCTCATCACGGGACAGGGCGCTTCCTCAATCACTTTTTGATGTCGCCGCTGCACCGAACAATCGCGTTCACCCAGATGGACACAGGTTCCATGGGTATCCGCAAAGACTTGCACCTCGACATGGCGTGGCTGAATGATCGCTTTTTCAAGAATAAGCTCGCCCGATCCAAAGGCATTTTGCGCTTCCGAACGCGCGGTCGAAATTGCTGCATCGAGATCGCTCATCTGCGTCACCAGGCGCATGCCGCGACCACCGCCGCCAGCGGCTGCTTTAACCATGAGCGGAAAACCGATCCGCGCACCTTCTGCGCGTAACACCTCGTCCGATTGATCCAGCCCCTCATAGCCCGGCACGCACGGAACTCCCGCCGCAATCATGCGACGCTTCGACTCCGCTTTGTTTCCCATCACCTCGATGGCTTCAGAAGTTGGTCCAATAAAAATGAGCCCAGCTGCTTCAACAGTGGCCGCGAAGGCGGCGTTTTCCGACAAAAAGCCATAGCCGGGGTGAATAGCGTCTGCTCCCGTCGACATTGCCGCGTCCATAATGGCATCAATATTCAGATATGATTGCCCCACTGGCGCCGGCCCGATGCAGACCGCCTCATCGGCAAACTGAGCATGTGGGGCCTCTGCATCCGCCTCCGAATGAACGGCAACAGTCGCAATGCCCATTTCTTTTGCTGTACGCATAACCCGCACCGCAATTTCGCCTCGATTGGCAATTAAGATTTTTTGAATAGCCGTCATTTCTTATCTCCCAAACGCGACCAAGCGGCAGAGCGTTTTTCTAGAAAGGCGCTCACGCCCTCGCGTCCCTCGTCAGACAACATTGCTTTCGCAAAACCTCGGGCGGCATAGTCCATTAATGGCTCGCCACTTAAATGAAAGGAGGCCCGCACGATATCTTTTGTAATCGCATTAGCCCCGGGCGCGCATTTTAAAACATCGCGGCGAATACGGGCTTCTTGAGCCTCCGCCTCTTCCAAATGCGGCACAACGTAATCCACCAAGCCAAAGCCATGCGCTTCAGCAGCCGCAAAACGCGCCGCGGTTAACATCAGACGGCGTGCCGTGGCCAGCCCCAAGCGCCTGACAATATAGGGAGCAATTTGCGCCGGCGGAATGCCCAGCGTTGTTTCGGTGAGGGCAAATTTTGTATCAGCGGTTGCAATGACAATATCGCCTGTGCACACCATGCCCATGCCCCCCGCCATGGCGGCACCTTCCACAAGCATAATCACAGGATGAGGAAAGGCGTCCATTTGGGCAAATAATTCACCGCCCTCTCGGTTAGCCGCCGCTACATCTTCTTCGGTCTGGGCGCCGCCTTGAAAAATGGCCTTAAAGCCCTTGATATCCCCTCCGGCACAAAATGTCCCACCGCGGCCGCGAACCGTTAGACCTCGAACATCGTCTCGGTGCGCGAGATCCGTCAAATGTTGGCGCAAGGATGCAACCATCTCGCTTGAGAGAGCGTTTCGAACATCGGGCCGATTGAGCCACAAAGTGGCCCATTCGTCTTCAATGTGACATTCCACAATTTGCTCAGACATCATCTCACCTATATCCGAGCCACACCAAACGCATTGGGCTGGATCTTACGGCGCTGGGCTTCCCAAATCGTATCGAGCAAAAATCCGATCAAGGGGCGCGTATCGCGCGGGTCGATCATGCCTTGGTCGAGCATCCGCCCTGAGGTGTAGAACGCGTCTGCCTGAGAATTAAAAATACCTTCAATCGCCGCACGCTGTTTAGCCAAAGCCTCAAGATCGGGCTCTAGGCCCTTGCGTTTCGCCGCAACCAGGGCCACATGTTCCATAGTGCCAGCGGCTTGCTCTCCGCCCATTACACCGGTGACCGCAGAGGGCCAGGTGAATAAGAAATCAGGATGATATCCAAGCCCTGCCATGCCGTAATTGCCCGCACCGAAACTTCCACCCACATAAAAAGTGAGTTTGGGGACGCGAATATTAGAGACCGCCTGGATCATTTTGGATCCCATCTTAATCATCCCCGCGCGCTCATATTGGGTGCCCACCATATAGCCCGTAATATTATTCAAAAAGACAATCGGCTTTTGCGCCTGGTCGCAGAGCTGGAAAAAATGTGTCGCCTTGGCCGCACCATCTGGGTCGATGGGACCATTATTGGCGACCAGGCCTACGGGATGTCCGTGCACCTCGGCTTGAACACAGACAACACTGCTGCCATAGCGTGCCTTGAAATCAAGGAAGGAGGAACCGTCAACCAATCGAGCAATTAACTCGCGTGCGTCATAGGGCACCTTATAGTCTACGGGCACGAGACCGAGAATTTCCTCCGCGGCATATACTGGCTCATTAAATTGACGTTCCAGCTGTCGGGGTGCATGTTCATTCCACCCCAATGCGCCCACCACGTGACGGCACTGCGCAATGCCATCCGCATCATCTTCCGCAAGATACTCCATCAGACCGGAAACGCTGGCGTGCATTTCGGTGCCGCCCAATTCACGCTCATTCGCCACTTCGCCGGTGGCCGCATGCACCAAAGCCGCACCACCCAACGCCGCCATGCCATTATTTTTCACCCCAATATTATAATCGGACATGCCCGGCATATAGGCCCCGCCTGCTGTCGACGGGCCATGCAGAACAGTTAATGTCGGCACGCCTGCCGCACTCAACCGACCGAGCATGTAAAACAGCTCGCCACCGCGCGCCCATGTCTCAACCTTATATTCCATCAAATTGGCGCCGGCGCTCTCAACAAGATGAATGAAGGGCAGCTTCTTTTCGAGCGCAATGCGCATGCACTCGACGCCTTTCAAAAAGGTAAAATAGCACGCGGCCCCCGCACTAATCCCGCTATCATCGACATAGATCATGCACCGCACGCCGCTCACAAAACCAATACCGGCAATGACATTAGAGCCGGTCAGGCTGGTGTCGCGATTTGGATCATCCACACCATAGCCTGTCATATTAAACAACTCGACAAACGGCATGCCAGGGTCGAGGAGATGCGCCAACCGATCACGCGGCGTCAATTGGTTGCGCTCCTCAAATCGGGGACGACGCTTCTCCGAGGCGGCCGCTGTACGGGCTCTGAGCGCCTTCATGAGCTCAATATTATTGAGTTGATCCGCTCTATTTTTGGCATAGGCCTCGGACTGAGTATTCAGTCGGCTTTGAAAAACAGTCATGCAAGTGTCTCCGCAATGCGCGATGGAATAGGGATCGGAAAGGCCAGAAGGATTTGCGCATAGGCCTTTCCTTGAGGGTCATTGCGCAAACTGGCCACGCCGCCGCCGCCCAGCGCGTCATGCATGACAATATTCATGGCATGCGACCCCGGCAGATGATAGCGATCAATGGCACTTCCTGGCTCGACGAAATGCGCAAAATGGGCCCGCACATGAGGCTCGTCGAGCGCCGCCCAAATATACGGCAAGTAATCGGCCTGGCGCGCGATCACACCAATATTTGATTTGTTTCCCTTGTCGCCCGAGCGCCCCCAAGCGAGTTTCTCGAGAGGCACGCTGACCATTGGTGTCTGCTCGGGCGCAGAGGGCGGCGCCACGCGCGCGATCATGTCATGCGAAAAGACCTGCTGCACGGATGCGGGATGATCGTTGAGAACGCGGCCATCAACCTCCACCTCAACCGGCACTTCGCTTTTAGCAATTTCAAATGAAAACAGACGCACCACCGGAGAGGGCTTAGGACGGGAGCCCGCAAAGATCGACAGTCCAGGCGGTGTTGCAAGGGCCAACCCACTGGCCTCCCGCAGCAATAGCGCCACCCCCTGTTGGTCCGGATGCTTGACCGCCAATTTGAGCACCACCTCTCGGGCGCCAATATTGGGAGACGATCCAAATTGGCTATCAGCGCCAATGACCTCGACGCTGACTTCATCGAAATCAGGAATATTGCGCTCGCGGAAAAAATGACGGCACCGCGTGACCAGCTGATCTGCATAACGCTCTGCCTTGCGATCGGCATCGCGGCCCACAAAACTCAACAATGTGCCGCCACGAAAGCCATGAAAATAGGTGGCGCTCACTTTGTAGGTGGCTGGCGCCGGATACCCTTTCGCGCCCGATACATGCACGCGATGATTGTCGATCAGTTTGATCTCAGTTGCGGAGAAATCACAAACAACGTCGGGCAGCATATAGGCTTGGGGGTCCCCGATTTCGTAGAGCATTTGCTCTGCCACCGTGCCCACCGATACTAAACCGCCCGTGCCATCAGGCTTGCTCACGGTGAAGCTGCCATCGGCGCTGACTTCGACGATCGGATAACCGATATTGGCAATATCATCGACATCTTCCCAATCGGTGAAATTGCCACCGGTGGTTTGAGGACCACATTCAATAATATGCCCTGCCAGAGAACCCGATGCGAGATGGTCCCAATCCTCGGCTTGCCAACCAAAAGCGTGGATGCAGGCCCCCAAAGTGACAGCGCTATCGACACTCCGTCCGGTGATCACAATATCGGCACCGGCTGATAAAGCAGCGGCCACTGGAAACGCCCCCAAATAGGCATTCATGCTGGCCGGCGCGCCATCCGCCGGAAAGGTATCGCCTGAAAACATTTCGGTTATGCTGCCACGTAAAGCATCGGCGCGGGGCAGCAAGTCATCCCCGCGAACCACGGCAACTTTGAGATCCAGCCCAGCTTCTGCCACAGCCGCCCGCACCGCTTTCGCACAGGCATCTGGGTTCACACCGCCGGCATTACTCAGAATTTTAACGCCTTGGCGCTTTATTTCGGCGAGATGCGGCTTGATGACCCCGCTCACAAAATCTGTAGCATATCCGAGATCGGGATTACTGGCCCGCGCCCGCGCCATAATCGACATGGTAATTTCTGCAAGATAGTCATAGACGATGTAGTCGAGTGCCTCGCCGCGCAACAATTGTGGCGTCGCCATCATGGACTCGCCCCAAAAACCACTGGCACCGCCTATTTTTATTGTTTTTTTCATCGCGGACCCCCCCCTCGCCCCTAAGCAACTTCGCATCATGGAAACGGCATACGGTGCATCGAGGCGCCGCAAATATCACAGACGATCGATACGTTAGCGAATGAGCCTTCGACTTGTAAAGCCCCTCTGCCATGATAGGATAAGCGCGCTTCACCCCCTTTTTGATCCAGGAGTTTTGGCAATGCGTAATCCGTATGACACTGAAGAGCGCCGCGCTTTTCGCGATACTATTCGTAAATTCATGCAGGCCGAAATCGAGCCCTATGTCGATGAATGGGACGAGGCTGGAGGCTACCCTCACGAAATTAACGAGAAAATATGTGCGCTTGGCGTCTTCGGTTTTGCGATCGATACTGCCTATGGGGGATTGGGCATGGATGATCAGTTCATGCGGAAGGATGTCGCCGTCGAGATGGGATATACCGGCGCAGGCGGGGTGATGGCGAGTGTAGGCTCGCGCTCCATTATGCTGAAGCCTCTCACTGAATTAGCCACTGACGATATTCGCCGTCGTGTCTTGCCTGACCTGCTCAGCGGACGCGCAGGAGGGTCTTTAGGGATCACCGAACCGGGGGGCGGCTCTGACGTTGCCAACCTCAAAACAACGGCGCGCCGCGAGGGCGACCACTGGGTTTTAAATGGCCAGAAAACATTTATCACCGGCGGCATGCAGGCCAGCTATTTTGTGATTGGCGCCCGCACAGGCGGCGATGGTCTTGGAGGAATTTCCTTATTCTTCGTCGAGGCCGATACAGAAGGTTTTACGCGCACACCCATTCCGCGCAAAATGGGATGGTGGGCGTCTGATACGGCCACCTTATATTTCGACAATTGCCGCATCCCCGCAGACCATTTAATGGGCCCTCAAGATCGAGGCTTTTTTGCCATCATGGATAATTTCAATTACGAGCGTTACATGATGGCCGGCCAAATGCTGGGTATGTCGCAGCGCTGTTTTGATGAATGCGTTGCCTATGCGCGCGATCGCCAGACTTTTGGACAACCGCTTATTCAGCATCAAGTCATCCGCCACAAGCTGGCCGACATGTCCTCACGTCTAGACGCTATGGATGCCTTGCTGAACCAAATTGCCCAGCTCATGAATGAGGGCGAAAAGCCGGTCGCCGAAATTGCCAAGCTCAAAGTCTTTTGCTCCACGCATTTAGAGTGGATTGCCTCGCAAGCCATGCAAATTTTTGGTGGCGCCGGATATTTGCGCGGACACGCTGTCGAGCGTATTTACCGCGATGTCAAAGTCATGGCCATTGGCGGCGGGAGCGAGGAAATTATGCGCGACCTCGCAGCGCGCCAAATGGGGCTTTAGAAAAAGTGGGCTCGTCGAGCCCCGAAGAAACTTTGGGATTAGTCGAGCCCTGAAAAGAAATGCGCCCACCCCATCAAGAATAAGGGAATTTGGAGTCCAAAATTGGTCATAATGGCGCCGTCTTTTTTGACGTAACCAACCCAGGTCCAAATGAGAACACCTACAAAATGAAAAGCTAAATTCATCGGATAGATATTCAAATTGGTTAAGAAAATTCCGAATAATACACATCCCGTGCTCACCCATTTCAACCGATCAACCCACACCACCATCATACACTCCTTTTTTGCTCAGACATTCCGTGAAACGAATGTGCCGTGTTCTGGCTAAGGCTCAACCGCAGAGACTAAAACCAACACACTTTTATGGCCGTCACCAAACACACTCAAGACAAAATACGATCCAGGCGGGCCCGCACCCGGCATAAGTCCGTATGTAAATTGATGATCAAATCTTGCTCTACTTTGCGGTTCATTTTATCGGTTACGCCACGGCACCGCGCTTGGGCCCGAATGAGCTTGCGCCGTCCCACCGCCGACAATGCAACCATACGTTGTCGCCGATCTGCCGCCAATACACGAATAGTCACCCACCCCTTCGCATGCACACGTTTGACAATGTCGCTGACGCTGGGCTGACTGAGCGTGAGGCTCTCGGCAATATCGGTAATGCGGCGTTTTCCAGTTTCCAGACAACGCAAAAGTTGAAACTGGGCCAGGCTCATATCACGCGGCAAACTAGCCTCAAGGGCCTCCATGCACATGCGATGCACCGTATCAATTTCATCTATAATGTCACCAAACCCGATGAGCGGCTGATCCGCGAGCGGGCGCATCGACGATAACTCTGCCATATGGCCCCCTTATCTTGATTTTCTCCGATATACATAGAGTACTATGTATTTTTATATTTAATTTATCGATAAAAAACAATAAGATAAAATTATTCTGCACAAATATCTCGAAAGTTTCTGTGTCACCCCAGAGGCTGGGGCCGCAGAAACACCATTTCGCCCCAAATGACCCGATTTAAGATATTGATATTAAATGATTTTATTGGGGAGAAAAAAATCTTTTTCGCGCCTCATATTTCACTTGCTCGCCTACGAAAAATTGATGAAAGGAGAATTATCGGTCGCAAAGATCGGGCGCAACCTGCTATCGGCCAGGCCCTCAGAGCTCACCGAACTCTTTTTAGGAGTTTGCAAATGGTTGATATGTCGTCATTTCTTCAAATGGGCGCTGTGTTCTTTGGGACGGTGATTGCCGCCCCCTTAATATCGAGCGACAGCGAAAAGGCGCGCTTCTATGGCTTTAGTGCGATGCTCTTAGGCAATAGTTTCGCGCTCGCTTTGCATGTTGACCTCTCCCTCTGGGTGATGAGTGCGGCCTCCTTGTTCTGGGGCGTGATGTCCCTACGGGGGATCTGGCGTACGTCTAAGGCCGTCAAGAAATCACTGCCACAACCGTTAGTGAGCCCGGCAATCGACATCGTTCCTGGTGAATAATAAGCCCTAGGGATTTATACGGGACGAGAGACTTGTGAGGAGCACTTCCCAATTTTGGGAAATTAAGGCGCCCCAAATAATCAGCGTTAGGATCATCATTAAAAAGACAGCGGCCGATCCCAAATCTTTGGCCTGCCCCAATAATGCGTGATCGTCCATTGAAATATGGTCAGCCAAACGCTCGAGCGCCGTATTCAGCATCTCAGCCGCAAGGACGAGGAATAAAGGCGCAATCAAAAGACACCATTCGACAAGCGTTTGCCCAACCCAAAAGGAAGCGGGGAAGAAGAAACATAAGAGCCCCAGCTCAAAGCGAAAACTGGGCTCCGTGCGCCAAGCACTGCGCAGTCCCATGACGGAGAACAGCGCAGCATAATAAATCCGCTGAAGGCCTGTTGATTTGCGCATGAAATTTCCCGTTCCGACGCTCAAGTTCGACTATTGGGCGTCACCGACAATTATTGCGGAGCGAGCATATCAGAAATCTGGGAAAAAACCGCCTTTTGAGTTACAAAATCTCGGGTTTCGGTATAACTGCCCTGGCGCAACATCTGTTCGGCCAAAGCGTAGAACGGACAGAACGGCACCGCTTCGGCACTCACCCCCTGTTGCCATTTGCCGACAAGATCGATGGTGCAACTGGCGCGTGACGGAACCCGTATCTCCGACAAAATGAGGTAGCTGAGCTCAACCTGCCACTGCCCCAAAATGCGACCTAACAAAGCTGGATCCAAATCGATGTAGCGCCGAAACTGGCCATCGGACGTAATCGTCATCGCATTGAAAAGCTCGTTTATGCCCTCGCTCCGTTTGGGAAGCACGACGATGACATGATCGCCGCGATCCCGTATTAAGCCACCACGATATAAAAAAGCGAGAACTTGCGCTTCGCCCAGTTTGCGACCCGGAATGCTGTCCCCAAAAAAATGACTGACCATATCATCGGTTAGCAATGCTCGAACGACGGCCGTGTCGATATTGTGATCGCGTGCTGCAATGTCGAGAAGCTCTCCCAAGGGTAACGCGGTCGGCGTGACGTGATTTGTCACATAGTTAATGACTTGCTGATTATTCTCGGCCTGCGCCCGGGCCATCACGGTGAGCAGCACATCGAAAGGAAGCTCGATGTCCCCCACCAAAGAACCATTTTGTAGCTGCGCCCTCTGGCAAGTTGGAAACAATATATTAACCCGCGACTCATACGGACGCAGAACCTGATCACTGGCGCGCGCGATATTCATATAACGTTCGTAGGACAGGGTGACCACAGGCTTATCTTTGATCTGCATAGCAAAATAATGCGATTCAATGAGCTTTTCGCGTGCCACTAATTCTGCCTGCACAACGGGGTCTAGGGGCTCGTCGGCCTCTCCCTCTTCACCCTCTTGATTGACCGATGATATGTGGGGCTGCAACCGCTCCGAGAATAAGGCCGCTTCCTCTTCGGGCGAACTGGCCGAGCAATTGGCGTTCGATTGAGATTGGGGCGGCGTGGCAGCAGACATTTGCGCCAAAACGGGTCGGGTGATCCCTAGATTACTGGACAAGACCAGTAAGCTTGCCATGCAGAGGACAATAGCACCCTTCCATTTACGCAATCGACGCATTTACCCCACCATATTCATCTTTAATCTGAGACTTGATCTATTAACGACACAAACCGCCGAATCTTACCCTTTTGGCTCTGCTTATTATGCTGCTGAGTGTTCTGCTCGCTGAAAAGAGATCAGAACGCTTGGCTTGATATTAGCCCATTTTTCAGGGCGAATTTGACAAAATACGATGTCTTTTCTTCGAATTGAGGCATATTTAGAACAATCGTCGCCAATTTTACAATTTAGTGCGATAGCATTATAGAAAATACTAGGTTATGGAACCGAGGTCCCTGCCTGTACACCCAATCTTCGGAGGTTAACCGTCATGATCAAACCTTTACCCTCCTATTTAGTGACCCGCTATGCCGGATGGCATGCGACACAATTTGAAGAGAATAAAAGCTGGTATCAGTATTTAGCCGAAGTCGGCCAGCATCCGCGCGCCATGATTATTTCCTGTTGCGATAGTCGCGTTCAAGCCATGTCCTTGTTCGGAGCTGAGTCGGGCGATTTTTTCATTCATCGGAACATCGCCAATCTTATTCCACCCTATAATGCAGATGGCGATCATCATGGCACATCAGCCGCCATTGAATTCGCTGTCAGCGCGCTCAAGGTTGCACATATTATCGTTCTAGGTCACTCGAGCTGCGGCGGCATCATGGGCGGTTATCATGCCTGTAATGGCACCAAAAAAGAGCTGTATGAAGATACGGTCTTTATAAAAAAATGGCTTGAGATCCTGAAATCAGCTTATGACACGATTGATAAATCTCTCGAGGAAAACGACCAAGTGCGTGAACTTGAGAAACGGAGCATTATTGTCTCCTTGCAAAATCTTATGGGGTTTCCTTTTGTCGCGGAAGCCATCAAAGAGGATCGCTTAACCATCCACGGTGTTTGGCATGACATTGCATCGGGAAGACTGATGGCATTTGACCCCGAGTTGGACCAATTCACCAATGTGATCGACTAAGCATCCTCTCAATTTTTGTTTCTCTCCTTCAACTCGTCTCAACGCTACAACGCTTCTAATAGGTTTAAAGATGCCCCTTCTCATTTTTGCTTTGATTTTCGTAACAAGTATCACCTCCGCCTTTGCAGAGATTTCAATATCGGATCTCACTATCAAATCGGGGCACCACGCCGCAGCGGCGCATCTGAGCTTACTGAATTCAGGGGCGACCGATGATGCCTTGCTTAGTGTCGAGAGTAATGGCTATGGGCGGGTTGAGCTGCACACAATGGCCATGACCGACAATATTATGAAAATGAGACGTGTCGAGCTGTTCGACTTGCCTGCTGGCAAAACGCGCCAGCTCAAACCAATGGGCGATCACCTCATGCTGTTCGATCGACGCGAGCACACAGGACCACTGACCTTCACCTTTACCTTTCGCGACAGCCCGCCGGCCACTCTCGCTGTGCCCGAATAGGCGCTACGCGGCGGCATGGGCAAAAAGGATAGCTCAGCCGGTTTCAGTTTCCGCAAGGATGCTGTCAAACATATTTATCATAGAGGCCCATTCTTCACTGACATCATCCGTCCAGCGTGCGCCGGCGGCGCCCCGAAGACCCGTTTCAATGACGTCAAAGAAGGACAAAAACTCGGCGCTCGACAAATTATATGCCTCATGATTGAGGCGGGTTGCTTCAAGCGTCAATCGGAACTGCTCCCCGCCCTCAGCGTAATCAGTGATGCACTCATAGGCGGCCTGCAACATCGAGCCGCGCACCGTAAAACTTTGGTCTAAAACAAACAACTCCTCATAATCAGGATGATGGAGCACGAGCCGCGCATAGACGGACCCAACATCTTCTGTGTCCTCGAGACTGGATAACACAGAAAATAAGGATGCAGCTCGCATATCAGCTCTGATGCGCTTCAAGCAAGTCTTGGGCGCGCTTGTTGGCCTCATGCAAGGCATTTTCAACGAGAAGGCGCTGCTCCTCCAGAGTGTCGGTATCCCGCGTGCGCTCTAAAAAAATAGGGTCTCCATAAACCAGGAAGATCCGCGACAAGGGTTTCATAAAGCGCATTCGATCCCAGCCGCCCGCGCGCCAAACAGCCGTGCCCCGCCAACTCACCGGGATGATCGGCGCTCCCGACAATTGCGCGAGACTCACCGGCCCCGGCGCCAATTGATGCGCCGGGCCCCGAGGGCCATCTGGGCTAATCACGGTCACCCGCGCCTCGCGCACTTCGCGGGCCAGGGCGCGTAATCCAGCGACAGGTTGTCGGTTAGAACTCCCCCAAATAGCGCGATACCCCAAACGCTCAATCACATAACCAATGATCCGGCCATCCGAGTGCGACGAGCATAAAACCGAAGCCGGTGTGCCCAAACCGAGCGCTTGAGGAAAAATAATAAGCTGGTCATGCCAGGCGATAAAAATGGGTTTTTTATCTTCTTTGAGCGCCTGCCGCTTGACCTCCGCATTGACCCGCGTGACGCGCACAGTGTAATTCAGGAAAAACACGACCACAGCACCAATAATGCTGATGAGATATACCCCTGCATCTGACTTAAAAAACGCTTTCAACGCCTGACCCATCACACCCCCAAAAACCAAGCCGACTATTTATGCGAGCTTTGGCGCAGTATGGAATGTTTCGTCTTCATTCAACAGTATTTTTCCAGGATTTAAGATCCCCAGCGGATCGAGACCCTGCTTGATCAATCGCATTATATCAACCGCACCCCCTAATTCCTGTGCCAAATAATGCTGCTTGCCGAGACCAATACCGTGTTCACCAGTGCACGTTCCCCCGAGCGCAATCGCATCATCGGCAAGACGGGCTGTAAAATCGAGAATACGTTGTGTCTCATCCGCGTCATCACCCACGGGAACGACAAAATGGAAATTTCCGTCCCCAACATGGCCTACCAAAGGGGCATAAAGACCCAGCGACTGGATGTGGCGTTGAGCCCGGTCAATGGCCTCTGGAAGAGCCGTGAGCGGAACGCAGACATCTGTTGACAGAATGCGACTGCCCGGCCGCATCGCAATAATCGCCCGGGCCGCCATATGACGCGCCTCCCACAGCGCATTGCGTTTTTCAAGGTCGCTGTGCCAAACGAAATCAAGCCCTCCCGCATCCTCACACATGGCCTGCACAAATGTCGCATCGCCATCGACCGACCCATGCGACCCGTGAAATTCGAGAAACAAGGTGGGCGCAACCACATGATGCGTCTTGGCAAATGCGTTCACGGCTTCGATGGCCAGCCCGTCTAAAAGCTCGATCCTGGCAATTGGAACAGCGGTCGCCAGAATTGCCCCAACCGCCGACACGGCGGCGGCGATAGATGGAAATGAAACCACCGCAGCCACAACACGATCGGGGATCGGATGAAGACGCAAGGTGAGTTCCGTGATTAAGCCTAACGTGCCCTCTGAGCCAATCAATAATCGTGTGAGATCATAGCCGGCGCTCGATTTGCGGGCGCGTTGCCCCGTGCGAATAATTTGGCCATTTGCCATGACCGCTTCCAAAGCCACAATATTTTCAGGCATGGCTCCATACCGAACAGTGGTCGTGCCACTGGCGCGCGTCGCCGCCATGCCGCCCAATGTGGCATTGGCGCCAGGATCTACAGTGAACATGAGCCCGGTATGACGCAAGGCTTCGTTTAATTCCTTGCGCGTGAGGCCAGGCTGGACGACCGCTTGAAAATCCCCCGGGTGAACATGCACTAACGCATTCATCTCAGAAAAATCGATACTGACCCCGCCATGAACCGGCACCACATGCCCCTCAAGCGACGAGCCCACGCCAAAGGCGATCAGGGGAATTGGGTATTGGTTAGCAATTTGGACCAGTTTTTGAACATCGTCGCGATCGCGGGGTGTAAACACCGCATCTGGAAGACCCGAGCGATGCCACGATTCGTCATGCGCAAAATGCTCTCGCTTCGCGGTGCCTCGGTGAAATCTTTCCCCAAAGGCCGCCGACAAAGCGGCGAGCGCGTCGCTGCGACTGCTCTCCCAATCTATCATATTCTGTGACGCCATCGTTTCTTTTGTACACTAGAGCCCGCGCGCCTCCAATACTCTGCGAGAGGATAGGGTTTGGGCCGGCACGGGGTCCAGATAAGACAAGATTGAAAAAGGCGCACATCTCCAGCATTGATCAATGTGGCGATTGCACAATCGTCCCAGATCATGCCAGTATCAATGCATCAAATTTTGAGGGTTATCACTCTAGACATCAAACTTCTGGGCGTTTGACATCAGCACGCCCGAGCTTTGCGTGGTGGAGTGCTGAAGAACAAAGCATTGAAGAATAAGAGGGCATTCATATTACAATGGAGAAGTCTGACATCGTTATCGTTGGAGCGGGGCATGCCGGCGTTCAATTGGCCAGCACTTTGCGGCAATCGGGGTTTTCGGGTGGCATTTCGGTTTTAAGTGCCGAAAACGATTTACCCTATGAACGCCCTCCGCTCAGCAAAGATTATTTACTTAAAGAAAAAGACTTCGAGCGCATTCTCCTCAAGCCAGAAAATTTTTGGTCGGAACAGTCGATCGATTTGCGGTTAGGGCATTGCGTGACCCAGATTAATCCGTCTGAAAAAATCGTCTCCTGCGCAAACGGTGTCCAACTGCATTACGGCACGCTGGTCTGGGCCGCCGGTGGCGCGCCGCGCCATCTCCCCATTCCAGGTGCAGAGCTGCCGTCCATATTCTATCTGCGCGATAAAGCCGATGCCGATGCACTGGACAGTGCCACGCAGCATGCGCAACGCTTTGTGATCATCGGAGGAGGCTATATCGGCCTTGAGGCCGCCGCCTCTTTGAGCAAACGCGGCAAGAATATTACCGTTCTTGAGGCGGAGGATCGACTTCTGGCGCGCGTCGCCGGAGCAGAAATTTCAGACTTCTTTATGAGGGAACACCAAGCCCATGGTGTGGCGATTGAACTTTCGCTCGCGGCCGAACGTATTGAGAAAACCGATACCGGTCTATGTGTCGTGGGCACAGATGGCCGTCGCTTCGAAGCCGATGCTGTTGTCGTTGGCATTGGCATTATTCCCACCATACAACCGCTCATCGATGCGGGTGCGCGGCATGGTAATGGCGTTGAAATTGACGCGCAGTGTCGAACCTCCCTGCCGGACATTTATGCGATCGGCGACTGTGCGGCGCATATCAATGCCTTCGCCGACAATGCGCGCATTCGTCTCGAGTCTGTGCAGAATGCAAACGATCAAGCGCGTTGCGTCGCCCATCAAATTATATCGGGTGAGGAGCATGCCTATCACGCAATCCCATGGTTTTGGTCAAACCAATATGATATCCGCCTGCAAACCATGGGCTTGAACATGGGGTATGACCAAACGGTTTTGCGCGGATCGCCTGAGGAAAAAAGTTTTTCAGTGATCTATTTACGTCACGGTGCAGTGATCGCGCTCGATTGTGTCAACAGCCCACGCGATTATGTTCAGGGCAAAGCCTTAGTTGATCCCCCTGCGCAGATTGATCCTGAGCGCCTAGCCGACACGGCGACCACATTGAAAGAGCTGCTGAGCGCAACCTCTTAGCCCTCTCTCGCCAAGATGATGGTATGCCGTGGGTATGCCGTGCCTAACGCGGTCTGTTAGGTCACCGAGAAAATTTAGGCAGACTGAGCGCCAGCGCCACAACCGGCACCATCAGACCCGCGCCTAAAATCAGCGCCACATCATAATTGCCCGTTAGGTCCCAAATGCGGCCGGTGATGATGGGAGCCAACCCCGCACCTAAAATAAAGATGGAGTATTGAAGGCCGTAAATCGCCCCATAATGAGCCAAGCCGAAATAGCGCACTGTGAAATAGCCAATCAGATCGACCTCAGCGCCAACCGCAAACCCCAAAGCAATGGCAGCAATAATGGCATAGGATATGCCCCCCCATGCTAAGGCGAGGCACCCCAGGCCAACCAATGAGAACACCACGGCCGTAACATACGGCGCAAACACCCGGTCGATTAAGAAGCCGATGAGAAGACGTCCCGCGATGAGAGCTATGCCCATAATCGCTCCCAAACTTCCGGCCTCTTTCGGCGTCATGCCCGTATCGAGCAAAAGCGGTATAAAAGCAGGCACCAGCCCGAGCAGAGCAACGGCGAGTAAGAAAAATATAGCGCCTAATCGCCAAAAAAGCAGACCACGGAGCGCTTCACCTAAACTCGGCCCGTCAGGTAAGGCTTGTTCCACCCCCTCCTCTGCATCGGGCTTTTCTTTGATGAAAAACCAAACAATGGGCAACGCCAACATGACAATCGCAAACATGACCGAAAACCCTGCGCGCCATCCATGCAGGTCGACATAGGGGGTCAGGAATTTAGGGATCAGATAAGCCGCAACACCAGTTGAGGTGAGACAAATACCAAGCGCCAGCCCCCGATGGCGAACAAAAAACGCATTAACGGCGCGCGTAAACGCAATCCCCGTTGACGCTACACCGATCCCCGCATAAACAGCTGACAGCACATAAAGCTCCCATAACGCACCCGACATTCGCGTAAACGCCAATAGTAAAAGGCCATACCCCAGAAGTGACAGGGTCGTGACCCTCTTTAATCCAAAGCGATCAATTAATCGCCCTGCAAAGGGTGCGCAAATCACCATCGTAAGAACCGCAATGGTTTGCTGCCCGCCAATTTCGGTGCGCGTCCAGCCAAACTCTTCCTGCCATGGCCGCGTCCAAATACCGGTTGCATAATAGGCCATTGACGCCACATTGACGCCAATTCCCACGAAAGACGCGAACAGAACCCAAAAGCCTCTTTTGAACTCATTAACCGGGGGCGCTGACGTGACCTCAATATGTGACATGATAATCGTTTCCTTTTCCGATCATCTCACCGCTCACACGAGAGAAATGCAAGTGATTTCCGCGCAACTTGCCTACCGATCCATCGTGACGTCTCTAACCGTCCGGCGGCATGACATGGTGAAATAAAGAACTATACGTGTCAGCGATCTAATGATAGTTTTTCAGCCATGCAACAACATCGAGATCGCGCTGCTTTGCCTAATGTTATCGCCCGAGGTCGTTCGCGCCCACGCGCGTCGGGCATCAGCCGCCTGTCCTTGACCCATTTGTTTGCACTCTTCATCCTGTTCGCCGGGGTGGTTCATAATTTCGAACATTATTCTGATCATTTGGAAACCGCCGCTCACGCGGGTGCGCCGATAACCGTTGCACCAATTCCAAGCAAAACAACCATACCCAGCTGGCAGGTTGAACCGGCATCAGACCCCGAGGAACTCGCAGTTCACGAGGCGACCTGCATTTTAGCACGTATGGTTTTGGTTCCGCTCGAGCACAGGGCCGACCTACCGCCGCCCTCGACCCCCATTCAATCCCGCCAAGAAACTCCGCTCGCACCCTTATTTTCTAACGTCATTGCCGGATTTCAGTCCCGAGCACCCCCTTTCCTCTCCTAATCACTTAAATTTTTTATCTTTTCTAAGTTTTAGGAGACTTTCATGTCCACTTTCTATCAGCGGGCCTTATTGGCCTGTTCCGTAGCCGCATTAAGCCTGAGCACTCATCTCGCATCCGCGGAAGACACCCAACATCAAGATGGTCATGCCGTCGACGAGGTCATCGTCCTCAGCAGTCCTTTTTTAAGTCGTCGTTCTGACTTACTGACCACCACTCATATTTTGTCAGAAACCGAAGTCAATGATCACATCACCGATACGATCGGCGATCTGGTCGATCAACTTCCGGGCGTTGACCAAGCGCCCAACGGCAGCGGGGTTGGCCAGCCCCTGATCCGCGGACTGGGCGGCTATCGCATCGCGGTTTTAGAAAATGGATTAGGTAATGGAGATGTTTTTGCAACGGGCGGCGACCACGCCAATGCCATCAGCCTGATCGACCAATCCCGTGTTGAGCTAATAAAAGGGGCTGGCAGCTTGCGTTATGGGCCTTATGCAACCACAGGGGTGATTAATATGTTTAGCCGCCACGCCAATCCCGAGCGCGGTCGGGCTGGCCTGCTCGCCTTGGGCCATGCCAGCGTAAACTCCGAGGATTATGTGGGCCTATTTGCCAGCGAAACAACCGACCGCTTTGGCGTATCCGCTTCGGGCTTTTACTCTAACGCGGACAATGTGAAAATTCCCACCCATGCGGAGAGCAGTTACATGCTGGCGCTCGAAGGGGAAGAGGCGGCGGACACGGCGCAGCGCGTGTCAAACTCGGATAAACATATGACCACATATAGTGCCGCAGGGCATATATTCGGATCACAAGCCCAATTATCCCTTTTCACCAGCTATTATGAAAGTGGTTATGGGATTGTGGGACATGCACATCACCATGATGAACATGCGGATGAACATGCGGATGAACATGGCGGCGATGAGGCCGTTGCCATTGGCATGAAAAAGCAAACAACACGCCTCACAATCTCGGGCGATCCAGACGGCTTGCCCATCGATTATCGCCTCGACCTGGCAGTCACTAACTATAATCATGCCGAGCGCGAAGGCGGCATCGTCGCCACTCAATTCGGGCAGGACACGATCGATATGCGCTTTGAGATCAGCGATATTCCTCAGCCCATTGGCGAAGCCGTTATGGGAGTAAGCTGGCAAGATAGCGATTTTTCCGCTCGAGGCGAAGAAGCCTATGTCCCAACGACTGAACGCGAGCTTTACTCGGCCTATTATTTATGGCGGCATGATTGGGGCCAATGGGTTGGCGAGGCGGGCCTTCGCTGGGACCAGCAGGAAATCACGCGGGTGACGCCCGATGCCGCGAATCTTCGACGCCAATATGATCTGGCCAATCTTTCGGTAGGCACGGGATATCGGTTATGGCCCAATGGCCTGGTCGGGGTTTCCCTATCGCGCACAGAGCGCGCGCCCTCTGCCGTTGAGCTCTTCGCTGATGGTGTGCACGCCGCCGCACGGCGCGTCGAGCGCGGATCGTCTTCGCTTAAAAAAGAAACATCGGCCGCGACCGAACTGTTTGTGCGCCATGAGTTCGACGCAGGGGCCCTTAACCTCGCCCTCTTCCGAATGGATTATTCGAACTTCATTTATCTGAACGCGACAGGAAACACCATTGAGGACCTTCCAGAGCTAGCCTACGGCCAAAGCGATGCATTGGTAGAGGGCTATGAGGTCAGTGTCGAGCACGTGAAAAAATGGGCTGATATTTCGGTCAAAAATGAAGTCACTGTGACGGCGCTTCGCGGCACGCTCGCGGGAAATATTCCGTTTCGCGCGATGCCGGCCGACAAGCTGACATGGGATGTGCATATGGGGTGGAAGAATTATCACGCCATTGCGGGCATCCGCATGACCAAAGATCAAAAACGGCTATCTCCGGAGGAAATTGAGACGGACGGCTATCAAGCGCTGGATCTCTCCTTTGGCTGGCATCCAGTGCAACGGCCCAACCTCACCTTCTCATTGGACATCCGAAATGTTACCGATACGGAAATTCGCTATCACACCAGCGAGTTGAAAGACCTCGTGCCCGAGCCTGGGCGCGATGTGCGCTTGGCCCTTCGCGCCGCTTTCTAGCGCCTACTTGCCGCTATTAGGGCGTCGATATTAGGGCGTCGATATTAAGATAGAGAGGGCCCCGCCCTCTCTATCCAATTTATCTGGCGGCATTTAAACAAAAGCCGCCCTGCACACAGCCAATGGCTCAGCGCTCAACACCGCATCTAGCCCAGCCTCGCATATCAAAATTTAAAAACACGTGGGTTGAGCCTCGCCTTTTAGGCCTCGTAAATTTAGAGAAAGGAAATACAGAAAGTTCAACGGAGAAACTATTATGGCTCATTCTCGAGGTCGGGATGCCGAAACAGGTCGATTTATTACAGTGGAAGAGGCGCGACGCCGCAAGAAGACCGCTATTGTCGAAAAGGTTGACGAGAAACCCCCAGAAACAAAGGTTGACGAGACCCCTTCAAAACCAAAGAAAAAATCCGCCAAAGCCAAAAAGAAATAGGCGCTCCACTCTTGCGACCAATGCTCACTTAAGCCTCAACTAAATCTTGAGAGGTGTTGGTAAACAGAATTTTGGTCGCCGCTTTTGCCGTCGTGATAAAAAAACTATCGCCTCAGATTCTTAGCGATTTCCTTGGCGATAGTCTGGGCTGCCTCGGCGAGCCCCTGCCGCATAACCCTATCCGCTGGGGAACCTGGGACACCGCCATCGCCGTTTTGCCACGATACTCCTGAAATTATTTGCCCCGTATGGGTGCTCGTCACTCGGGCACTTACGCTTTCCAGTTGGTTGTCATAGGACCTCGCCCCATTCCCAACATAAATCCTGTCACGCTGGAACGTGCGTGTGAAAAAGCGTGCTCGCGGTGGCGGAGGGACGGCCTCGGTCATCGCCACTATATTATTAAGTAAGAGTATTTGCGGTGAGCGACGATTAGAAAGTCCAACTGCGCAATGCGCGGTCGCCCAAATGTAACCCCTCACGAAAAGGCTAAGACACTCATGTTAATTGTTGGGTTGCGCTCACCATATAATCACCCATAATTGGGCCCTCCTGACGAATTGGTAGAGTAAGGTTTTTCTCATGTTGGCCACCAAAGCGGGCACCATCCCCCTGAAGATTAAACATAATGAGGTTCAATTGGGCTTCATCACCTCTCGCGAGTTTCCCGAGCGTTTTATTTTGCCAAAGGGCCACATCAATAAATCTGAAGCGCAAGAGCGAGCCGCGCTGCGCGAGACGCTTGAGGAGGCTGGGTGGTCGGGAAAAATCATCGGCGAGCCCATCTGCGTTGGAAAATCTCACAAAATTTCAAGATCGCCGAATGTTTTCGTTGCCTACCACCCGATGCTTGTCAGTAAAAGCTCTAAAACATGGCCGGAGAAGAAGTTCCGAAGCCGCATTTGGATAAGCGTCAGCATGCTAGACGATATCAGGCTCGATAAAGCCGCCAAAAATGTGATTGAAGAGCTGCAGGCGATCAATGGCAAGCAGCTCACCCGTATCTTGAGGCTTTACGGCAAGCTGAGTTCTTGATGGTCGAGGTCTATCAGGCGGGCACTCGGATCGTGCGCAATAACTTCGCTCAAATACGGCGCTGCTTTCTTGACATATGCGAGCGACTGACGATGCGCCCATTTTTGTATCCGGTTTCGAGTGCGAGCCGAAATCCGCATCTCGTCATGCGTCAAAAGAAGCGACAGGGCCCGGTCAATATCATTCACTGTTCCGAGATATTCTTGCATTTGCGCTAAGTCTTTGGCCAGTTTTTGATCTGACGGATCGGGAAAAATTTCCAAAGCATAGCGAAATTTTTTGCCAAGTATCCGCACAGCATGCACATCTTGAAGGTCTTCATGAAAAAGTGAAACGAGATCACCTTTGGCTTGCATCCGGCTCCTATTGCGCTTGAACGCTTTATAGCGCAGACGTTCAACCTCTATGGCCTGCTGGAGGGGATTGCTGGCTAACCAACCCTGTAGGTGAACAATGAGGCGCTGCGTCCGGGCACTCCTATATAATGCAAGCGCTTTTTCTAATTCTCGATCATGCTGTGACCGCGCAACGCCGCGAATGGTTTCACATTCTTCTTCGCTCAGAAAAGTCATTTCAGATAAGGTCTGGTCATACAAAACATACCAGTCGCGACAGGTTCCTAATTTAGCCTGCAACCAACGCAATTCGCCATTCAATGCCTTGCGATCGAAATAGGATAATTGGTCCTTAAACAACCGCAGGATCGCCCGAATCCGCCGAATGGCAACGCGCGTTTGATGAATTGCATTCGGTGTGTCCTTCAAATAGGTCGGATTATTGTCCAGTAAATGGTGCAAGGCCGAATGCATATTCACAAAGAACAAACGATCTGCGTCAAGACCTTCTGCCTCGATAGTATTGTGTTTTCGAGGACGCAAACGGCTCGATTTATTGACTAATGCATAGCCGCGTTGCGCTTTGCTGAAAGAAGTTTGAACCCAATCATCGCCGGCCAATTGTTCAGAAACAAATGCAAACAGATCTGACGGCGCACCGCTCACCAGCTCGAATTCAATTTCCGATACGGGCTCGCACCAATTTCTATTGCCCGGCGCGGTAATATCGCCCCGATCATATACAACCTCAATAAGGGCGGTGCGATAGGCTACGCTGATCTTTTGGCGAACGATATTCATCGTAAATACCGGTACGCAAGGCGTCGCCACCTGCTCACCCAGATGAGTTTGTACAAACTGAGCCAGCTCGGTTGAGAAATCAGATCCGTCTGACAGCTTTTGCGTCGTTTCATTGCGCGCCAAGACGGCGTCTAAAGGCAAAATTTCTGATTTTAACGTCAGGTCTTGCTGACCTGACACCATGCGATGGCGCAAAGTCGATTTAGCATCCCGATGAATAGAATACTCGGCTGTGTCATAATAGGTCGATCGAACGAAACTCAGCTCAATATCAGATCGCGCCTGGCCCGATTCCAGAAGTTTAGTGAGCCAAGCCGTTGCAGCGTCGCGCCCAACTAAAAATTTTAGCTCCAGCTCTACACTCGTGGTCATGGAACTCTTCTCAGTTACGGCACGCATGTTGTCATGGAACCGTTACAAACATTTAAAATTACAATCTTAGTGAGAAAAGCATATAATACTGGGAAGATCTAGGGGAAAGCTCATGCAGCCTCGAACAATATTACTCGCAAATGCCAAAGGCGGTGTCGGCAAGACAACACTTGCTTGTGCGCTTGCTAATGTAGCCCTTGAACGAAATTTTTCCATCAGCTGTTATGATATGGATCGACAGAAAAGCTTCTTCAACTGGGCCCAGCGTAAAGGTCTTCCCTGCACTGCGGATCGGAAATTCGATATCGATAAAATTTTGCGCAAGGAACGGCCAGACCTTTTGGTTATTGACTCACAAGCAACCCTGCGCGGTGACGATCTGGAACGGGCCGTCAAACTTGCTGATGCGATCATTGTGCCGGTCACGAATTCTCGGGTTGATATTGAGGCGAGCGAGCGCTTTTTGAAGCGGATCAGTCAGATCAAAGCTCTTCGCAAAGGAAAAGCCCTGCTCTTCCCTGTCTTGAATAAGGTGAGTGTCTATAGCGCCGCCGATCAAGAGATTCAAAAGGCCGAGCAAGCGCTCACCTTTCCGATTGCGGCTGCGTTTCCCGCAACCAAATCATTCGATGAACTGGTCTCTCTCGGCCGGAGCGTCCGATCATGGCGATATGCCCAGCGCGCATTGGTCGAACAAAATTCATGGCGCCTCCTCTTACTCGCCGGTCTCGATGACAGGCCCGAGAACCTAACCGGCAATGAGGGCGATCATTAAGGGCACAGCGATCTGCCATTATTAAGCACTGACCGCGCAAACCCAGCAGCTGCTTCACACCACAGACGGCAATAAAAAACCCCCCGCCTAGGCGAGGGTGTTTTTGGTTGCGGGGGTAGGATTTGAACCTACGACCTTCAGGTTATGAGCCTGACGAGCTACCGGGCTGCTCCACCCCGCGTCAATAGCTTCTGCACCACGCCGTGCGGAGATTAAGACGAAATGCGTCGAAAACAATCAAAGCTGCGGGCGTAAGTGCGACATGTTAAAGAAGGGACTGACAATTTCCTGTATTCCGCAGACCTGGCAACGACCTACTCTCCCACACCTTAAGATGCAGTACCATTGGCGCTAAAGCGTTTAACGGCCGAGTTCGGGATGGGATCGGGTTTAGGCGCTCTGCTATAGCCACCAAGTCGGCGCAATACAGAAAGAAAAATGTAATTACTGATCACATGGGTTCATCAGCGCGACACAAGGTACCGCATATGCTGGAAATGAGAACGATCAAGTCGATCGAACAATTAGTACCGGTAAGCTACATGCATTACTGCACTTCCACACCCGGCCTATCAACGTGGTGGTCTTCCACGGTTCTCAAGGGAAATCTAGTTTTGAGGGAGGCTTCCCGCTTAGATGCTTTCAGCGGTTATCCCGTCCA
>CBFIIU010000008.1:48485-92142 GCA_965662735.1 Alphaproteobacteria bacterium | reverse complement strand
GTTCACGCCGTGCGCACCGAGATCGCCGATGCCTTGATCGGGCACGATGTTCGGGATCAAGATGCGATTGATTGCGCGCTGGAGCAGTGTGATGGCACGCCTAACTTTGCGCGACTAGGAGGAAATGCCGCCATCGCCACCTCTATGGCGGTGGCGCATGCAGCGGCGGCACAGCAGCCGCTTTGGTTACATGTGCTCGGTGAAACACAGTCAGATGTGGTGCTTCCCGTGCCCGAAATACAAATTTTTGGAGGCGGGGCGCATGCGGCAGGGCAAATGGATTTGCAAGACTTTATGGGTGTCCCGTTCGGAGCTGAGAGCTTTGCTCAAGCGATGGAATGGACGGCGCATATTTATCACACGGCGGGCGCGTTTCTCGATGAGAAATCTTTGCGTTTTAGGGTAGCTGACGAAGGGGGCTATTGGCCTGTTTTCGATAGTAATGAAGAAGCCATTGAAGCCTTGTTGAGCGTGATTGAACGAGCCGGATTTTGTCCGAATACTCAAGTGGGTATGGCGATCGATGTGGCCGCGTCGCAATTTTATGAAAATGGGATTTATAATCTGGTGCGCGATAACAGCCAGTTGGAGCCCGATGAGTGGTATGGCACGGTGAGTGGGTGGTTGGATCGATATCCGATTAAAATGATCGAGGATCCGTTTGATGAGACCGATCTGGAACGGCACAGGCAGTTCACGCATGAATACGGTCATCATGTGCAAGTGGTCGGAGATGATCTTTTGGTAACCCATGTGGACCGCGTCGAGAAGGCCGCTGCGCTCGGGGCTTGCAATACTTTATTATGTAAGCCCAATCAGGCCGGTACTGTTTCTCGCGCCAAGCAGGCCGCGGACACAGCTCGCCGAGCGGGATGGGATGTTGTGGTGTCGGCCCGCTCGGGAGAGAGCGAGGATGTGAGCATTGTACATTTCGTCATCGGCTGGCAAATGCGGCAGTTAAAGGTTGGTTCATTTTCGCGATCAGAGCGTATGGCAAAGTGGAACGAAGTGTTGCGGATCGAACAATCGCTGGGCGCGCGGGCGCACTATGCAGGCGTAGATGTTTTTGGAAAGTTTGTGCGAACCTAAGCAATGATGGAATAACAATGAAAATTCTCTTTCACTATGATGCTGGACCGCGGTTGCGCGAGACGCTGACGGCGCTGGAAGACGAGACGACGCAAATTATGTGTGTGCCAGAGGGTCCCCTTGAACCGCTGGTCTCGGCTCTCGGTGATGTTGATGTTTTGTGGCATGTCTTACAGCCGCTCACAGCCAATATCCTTCGGCACGCCCCCCGGCTCAAACTCATTCAAAAAATAGGTGTCGGGGTTAACACAATTGACCTCGATTATGCACGGGCGCACGACATTGCCGTGTGTAATATGCCCGGCACCAATAGCCAGGCCGTTGCCGAAATGACCCTGTTATTAATGCTCTCTTGTCTCCGCCAATTGCCGACGATCGATCAAAACTTACGCTCGGGTAGATGGATGCAAGACCAACAGATCAATGAGACATTGCGCGAGGTCACAGGGTTGACCATCGGATTATTGGGCTTCGGAGCTGCGCCGCAAGTGCTGGCCCCTATTTTAACAGCCATGGGGGCGACGGTCATTTACGCTAATCGGAATGAAAAAAACGTGCCCTATGAACGCGTAAGCATGGACGTGTTATTGGCGCGATCTGACATTGTCAGCTTGCATCTGCCACTGACCCAGGAGACTGAGCAGTGCATAAATGCGCAGGCACTGGTGAAAATGAAGCGCGGCGCGGTGTTGGTAAATACAGCGCGCGGCGGTCTGGTTGACGAAGGGGCTCTGCTCGCCGCGCTGCAATCGGGCCATTTAGGTGGCGCGGGTCTCGATGTTTTTGCCGATGAGCCAACGCCCTCCGATCATCCTCTATTCCGTCTGCCAACCGTCACCGTCACGCCCCATATTGCCTGGTTAACCCAGCAAACATGGTCCCGCAGTCTCACCATTGCCATGGAGAATGCGCGGGCGGCGGTTGCCGGCCAAGGCTTGCGCTATCGTGTGGTGTGAGCGTCATTGCAAAGTCGCTGATGCACGTTTTTGAGCCGATTGAGTGTCATGATTTCCCACCTTTACTTGTCGTGCGTCTCACCTATCCAAATGGTTTTACATACCAATGAGGTTGGCGCGGTCGACGGTGTTTTGAAAGAGCCGCGCTGAGGCTGCATCAACCATAACACCCTTATGGCCAATCGAACCGAGGCCCTCTGCTTCTGCTTGGCGATAGACCGCGACAATCTCGCGGGCAAAGGCAACGTCGTCGGGGTTGGGCGAAAACACATCTAATGCGGGTTCAATTTGCGCGGGGTGGATTGCCCATTTGCCGACCATGCCAAGCATGAGCGCGCGTTCGCACTCGACGCGATAGGCGGTCTCATCTTTAAAGTCGACAAAGGGTCCATCAACGGCGTCGAGGCCTGCGGCGCGCGCGGCGATGGTCATGTGGTAGCGCGGATAATGGAAAATATCGCCTGGATAGCCCTCTGTCCGGCCAATATCTTTGACCATGAGACCTTGGGAAGCGGCGTAATCACCCATCCCGAAAATCATGCATTCTAGGCGCTCACAGCTATTGGCAATCTCAACAACGTTTTGCATGGCTTGAACTTCTTCGATAAGCACTTCAAGACCGATCCGATTGGTCAGCCCCAGTTTTTTCTCAAGTTGCGACAGCAAAGTGTCGGCGAAACGAACATCCGACGCGCACAGGGGCTTGGGCAACATGATGGTGTCGATATTTTGACCGGCCTTTTCAACGATGGTGATGATATCTTCATAACACCATTGGGTCCCCACATCATTGACGCGGACACAGCGCACTTTATGACCCCAATCAAGCTCATTGAGGGCGTGGGCAATAGTCTCGCGTGCGGCCACCTTGGCAGAGGGAGCAACAGCATCTTCGAGATCGCAAAACACATGATCGGCCCGCGATGCAGCCGCTTTCGTCAACATTTTCTCACTCGAGCCCGGCACCGCCAATTGTGATCTTCTGATCCGCATTGGTTTTATCGACATTAACGCGTCTCCCCTGTAATGGATGGTGTCATGGCTGGGCCGGAGTGCCCAGAAAAGGATCGAGGCGATTAGCCTGACGACCCTCTTTGTTATAAGGCTGTCAGCCTGTATCCGTCAAAGACCGTTTTATCTGTGGTGGCCACGGCGCTCTTTAATGTCGCATGGCCTAGCCCGCTCGGAAAAATCCGACTACAGTTTCTGCTTAAATGACGGGGGGATGATGATGCCCCGTCAAGGGATCACAGGGTGAGGATGAAATGGATTTTGCGCTAGACGACGACCATCGAATGTTGCTCGAGCTTGTCGAGAAATTTGTAACGAATGAGTTAATGCCGCTTGAGGCTGGTGTGCTCGAGCGTTTCATCAATGGAGAAGATGCGGTTATTTTACCGGAAGATAAGCAGCGTTTGGATGCATTGACCAAAGAATTGGGGTTATGGAGCCTCGATGCCCCTGAAGAAAGTGGGGGTCTCGGCATGCCTTATGTCGCCTTGGTGGGCGTTAATGAAATGCTGGGGCGCACCGTCGCAGTGTATACCTTGCCGCCAGACTCGCCCAATTTGCGGATGCTTGCAGCGACCGTGAATGAACGCCAGAAAGAGGCCTATCTAGATCCATATTCGCGTGGAGAAACAATATCGGCGATTGGGATTTCTGAGCCTGGCGCGGGCGCCGACCCCGCTCATATGCAGACGCGTGCTGTGCGCGATGGCGATGATTGGGTGATCAATGGGCGTAAAATTTGGATCACACGCGCGGCTGAAGCCGATTTTACTATTTTAATGGCTATTACGGACCCTGCAAAAGGCGCACGTGGTGGCATGTCAGCCTTTTTAGTAGACCGCGATGCGCCAGGCTTTAAGCCCGTCCGCCGGATCCCCATGTTGGGCGGCGAATTCACCTATGAAGTTGAGCTGGTCGATTGCCGGGTCCCCGGATGGAAGCTTTTGGGTAAAGAGGGCGATGGGTTTGGCCCCATGCAAGTGCGCCTCGGCACCCGTCGAATGGAGATGGCGGCTTGGTGTATTGGCGCCGCACAACGGGCGCTGGATATGATGACGGATTACGCCCCGCAGCGTAAAACCTTTGGGCAAAAACTATCGGAACGTCAGTCGATCCAATGGTGGGTCGCCGATGGCGCCACGAAAATTCATGCGGCGCGCCTAATGGCCTATGATTGCGCATGGAAGCTCGATCAGGGTCGCGATGTGCGCAAGGAAATTTCTATGCTGAAAGTCTACGCCACTGAAATGGCGCAGGAGATTATTGATCAAGCGATGCAGGTGCATGGTGCGATGGGCATGACCTTGGAAATGCCGCTGCATATGCTCGCCGGCCGCGTCCGGAATATGCGGATTTATGACGGCCCCTCAGAGGTGCACCGCATGGTGGTGGCGCGCAATGTGATGGATACCCGCCCCTAGGACGGGAGGCCTCATACTTTTCGAGGCTTCATAGGTTTCGAGGCCTCATAGGTTTCGAGGCCTCATAAGTTCGCGATCTCATCAGCTTTATGAAATCATGAGCAAATAGGGGTCGGCGCAATAGTCGGCAAGAATTTTTAAGAATTGAGCGCCGACCGCTCCGTTAATCGCCCGATGATCGCATGACAGGGTCACGGCAATTTCGGAGGCCTTTGACAGTGAGCCATCTTCGGCTTGGGTCAGATGTGTTTGAAGTCCGCCTACGGCCAAAATAGCGGCTTGGGGTGGGTTAATCACAGCCGTGAATTGATCAATGCCAAACATGCCCAAATTCGAAACCGAGAAACTGCCGCCCTCATACTCTGACGGTTTTAAGCGTTTCTCGCCCGCGCGGGCAGCCAGTTCTTTGACCGTTTGCGAGATCTCTTGCACAGATTTTTGTTCAGCTTGGCGGATAATCGGCGTGATCAGGCCTTCGGGCAACGCGACCGCTACGCCAATATCGGCATGGTGATGGCGCAAGATTGCCGTATCCGCGAAAGAGACATTCACCTCGGGCTGTTCCATTAACGCCAGAGCCACGGCGCGAATGAGAAAGTCATTTACACTCAGCTTCTCACCACGTTGGGCCAAAGCGTGATTGGTTTTTTCACGCAACTGTAGCAGCTTATCAACCGACAACCGTCGGGTGAGATAAAAATGCGGCATGGCCTGCATTGATTGGACGAGACGGTTCGCGATTGATGTTTGCATTGGCGAAAGTGGTATCTCGTCAAACTGACCTTCAATCGCATAGAGGCGCGGGTCGGGCAGGCCGCTCACTGTGGGGCTGGTCGAAGCCGGAGCGATCGGCGCTCCGGCAGCTTGGGCGGGCTGCGGGCGCATGTCATTCACATCACGCAAAATTATCCGCCCATTGGGCCCCGAGCCTTGAATGGTAGTGAGATCTAGGCCTTTGTCTTGAGCGATTTTGCGCGCCAATGGGCTGGCGATAATGCGCTGGTTCATGTCTTATTCCGATAACAGACGCGCTGGGCGGCCGAGACAATATCATGGGCACTGGGGAGAGCCAGAGCTTCTAAGTTCTCAGCATACGGCATGGGCACATCGGCGCCGCTAACCCGGAAAATCGGTGCATCGAGAGCGTCAAAGGCATGATACTGGATTTGGGCGGTGATCTCGGCGCCAATACCGGCAACTGGCCATCCTTCTTCAACCACCACCAAACGATGCGTCCGTTCAACAGAACTAATAATCGATGCAATGTCTAAGGGGCGAAGGCTCCGCAAATTAATGACATCCGCGTGAATGCCCTCTTGTTCTAGTTGGGTCGCCGCGTCGAGGCAGTGCGCGACACCGCGAGAATAGGAAACAAGCGTGACATCATTGCCATGGCGAAGGGTTTGAGCTTTGCCAATCGGTAACACAAAATCATCATAAAGCGGCACATCGCCGGCGACGCCGTATAACAGCTCGTGTTCGAGAAAGATGACGGGGTTAGGGTCGCGGATGGCTGCTTTCAATAAGCCTTTGGCATCCGCGGCACTGAACGGGGCAAGCACGATCAAGCCTGGAATATGGGCATACCAAGAGGCATAGTCTTGACTATGCTGAGCGGCGACCCGTGCCGCCGCGCCATTAGGGCCGCGAAAGACGATAGGGCAGCTAATTTGACCGCCAGACATATAGCGGGTTTTTGCCGCGCTATTGATAATTTGGTCAATGGCCTGCATCGCAAAATTAAAGGTCATGAACTCGACCACAGGGCGGAGGCCTGCAAAAGCCGCGCCGACACCAATTCCGGCAATCGCATGTTCGGTGATCGGTGTGTCGATCACGCGCCGATCCCCAAATTCTTTTAAGATGCCTTGGGTCACCTTATAGGCGCCCTCATAAGCGGCCACTTCTTCACCTATGATAAACACGGTTTCATCGCGGCGCATTTCCTCGGCAAGCCCATCGCGCAACGCTTCTCGAACCGGCTGGGTGATATATTTCACATCGTCGGGAAGTTGAATATCTTCGGGGGCTGCGGGGAGCGACTGCTCAAGTTGAGGGGGTGCGGAGGCTCTTGGCGTATCATCCCTGGCTGCAGCATCCTTGGCTGCATCATCCGTGAGCGCAGCATCTGTTTGCTGGGCGGGCACAGGGGTCGCTTGTTCCATTGCCGCGATATCGCTGCTGCTCTCACCTTCAAGTAATAAAATGGCAATCGGCGTGTTGACGGTAATTTGGTCAGGGCCCGCAGGGCATAAGAGTTTGCCGATCACCCCATCATCAATCGACTCGAGCTCCACAATCGCCTTATCAGTTTCAATCTCGGCAATAATATCGCCCGATTTGACGGTCTGATTTTCATCGACTAGCCATTGGGCAATTTTCCCTTGCTCCATCGTTGGCGACAAGGCGGGCATGGTAATACTAATCGGCATGATGGTTCTCCGCCAAAATGTCGGTCATTAATTCTCGCGTATCCGGCAAGGGGCTCTCCAGTGCGAAGTCGACCGCATCGGCAATCGCATCATAGATCACTTTGCGGCGGGCTTTTAGGTCATCATCAGTTGAGATTTTGCGGCTTGTGAGCTTTTGCTCGACCAGCATGATCGGGTCGGAATGCTCTCGCACATCATCGACTTCTTCACGTTTTCGATATTTTGCGGGGTCGGACATGGAGTGACCGCGATAGCGATAGGTTTTCATTTCCAGAATAATAGGACCCTTGCCAGCCGAAACCCAATCGCGGGCGCGTTGTCCCGCGGCATAGACCTCCTCAATGTCCATCCCGTTCACTTGCTCGCCAGGTATATTAAAGCTCACGCCGCGCTGAGAGAGGTTGGTTTGTGCGGAGGCGCGCTCGATACTGGTGCCCATGGCATATTGGTTGTTTTCGATCACATAAATGACTGGCAATCGCCACAGCTCAGCCATATTGAAACTCTCATACACTTGACCCTGATTGGCAGCGCCATCGCCAAAATAGACAAAACTAATATTGCCATTACCGCGATATTTGTTGGCAAAACCAAGGCCCGTCCCGATCGGGACTTGGGCGCCAACAATGCCGTGTCCGCCGTAGAAATGTTTTTCGACGGAGAACATATGCATCGATCCGCCTTTGCCCTTGGAATAGCCATCGCGTCGGCCGGTCAATTCCGCCATTACGCGCCCCGGTTCCATGCCGCTGGTCAGCATATGCGCGTGATCACGATATCCTGTGACGATCTGATCGCCGTCTTTGACACAAAGTTGCATGCCGGCAGCGACGGCCTCTTGGCCGATATAGAGGTGACAAAAGCCGCCAATTTTTCCCATTGAATAGAGTTGCCCAGCACGCTCTTCAAACCGCCGGATCCGCACCATCTCGGCCCAGCTTTCCAATAAAATAGCATCGTCAAGCCGCGGCGCTGTAGATGAATGACCGGATTGATCGGCTGATTGGCCGTGTGAGGGCTCAATCGACAGCCTGGGCGGTGACGCTTTTTTTGTTGATGCACGCTTACGCGGCGCTGCTGCCTGAACGGGCGCTGGTTTTTTGGCAACGGGCTTATTGCGTGCGGATGATTTTGGAGAAGCAGAAACCTTTTGGGTCGTGGCGGGAGAAGGGGACTTTTTGTTCGTCTTCGTGGTGCGGGAGGGGGATGTTTTTTGAGCTGTTGCTTTTTGGGCCATATTTTTGGCAAGAGGGGCCGCTGTGGCACGGGTTTTCTTAGTGTCTTTTTTCGGGGCCGTCGCCTGATCACTGCGGGTCTTTCGCGCGACGACAGATTTGGGGGTATTCTTTGGGGTTATTTTCTTTGCCGCCATAATGGCTCCCTCTGCATATGTTTAGCCTATCTTGTGTATATGTCGTTTTTTGACAAGGGGGCGTTTGCAAATAGTTATTTTTTGGAACAAACAGGCTCTCCAAAAGTAATATTACGTCGCTTTTTAGGCCCAGTGACTATTTTTTGATCGCGACTGCATTGGTTGGACTGTGAGTAAGCGCAAAAGGTGGGTTGCAATGATGAGCACCTTTTCTATGTTAGCGCTTAAGATTTACTCGGCGCAGGAATTGCGCCCTCAAGGTCGTTATTTAGGGAGGTTTTTATGTCTAACCGCGTCAACCACTCAGGGTTACAGATTGATTCCGAATTAGCCGATTTTGTGGCGAATGAAGCGGTGCAGGGCACACAGCAAACGGTCGAGGAATTTTGGGCGGCCTTTGCGAATGTTCTCGCCGAATTTAAACCCCAGAATAAGGCCTTGCTCGCGAAGCGCGAGGCGCTGCAATCGCAGATCGATGGCTGGCACCGTGAACGCGTCGGCCAGCCCCATGATCCGCAAGCCTATAAGAGCTTTTTGATGGACATAGGCTATTTACTGCCAGAGGGGCCCGATTTTGCCATCGAAACCCAGGGTGTCGATCCCGAGGTCAGTGATATTGCTGGGCCACAATTGGTGGTTCCTGTGAAGAATGCGCGCTTTGCCATCAATGCCGCAAATGCGCGTTGGGGCAGTCTCTATGATGCGTTTTACGGAACCGATATTATCCCTTCTGACGGGGATTTGGCGCCGGTGGGCGATTATAATCCGATCCGGGGTGCCGAAGTTATCTCTCGTGCCCGGGCGTTTCTGGATGACGTCATCCCGCTTGCATCAGGGAAGCATGCGGATGTGACGGCGTATCGCATTGTGGCGGATGGGCTGGTGGCTGAGACAGCGCAAGGCAATGTTGGTTTGGCTCGGCCGGAACAGTGGGTCGGCTATTGTGGCGCCCCAGATGCTCCAACGGCCATCTTGCTGCGCAATAATGATTTACATCTTGAGTTGGTGATTGACCGCGCCCATTCGATCGGGCGCGATGACCCTGCTGGGCTCGCGGATGTGATGGTCGAATCGGCGGTGACGACGATTATGGATTGTGAGGACTCAGTTGCTGCGGTTGACGGTGAGGATAAGGTTGAGGCCTATCGAAATTTGCTCGGCTTAATGCAGCGTTCTTTAGCTGTTGAGATGCAAAAAGGCGGGCGGAGCATGACCCGTCGCATGAGCGATAATCGGGTTTATACGGCGCGCGATGGCGGTGAGCTCGTGCTTCCCGGCCTCAGCCTCATGCTGGTCAGAAATGTTGGTCATTTGATGACTAACCCAGCCATTATCGATCAAGACGGCGATGAGGTGCCAGAAGGCATTATGGACGCGCTGATGACGGGATTGATCGCGCAACATGATTTTATCAAAACCGATGCGCGTCTTAAAAACAGCCGTCATGGATCCGTTTATATTGTGAAGCCTAAAATGCATGGGCCAGAGGAAGTCGCCTTCGCGAATGCCTTATTCGGGCGGGTTGAAGAAGTGCTGGGGCTGGCCTCGAATTGCCTCAAAATGGGCATCATGGATGAGGAACGTCGCACCACTCTGAACTTGAAAGAATGCATTCGCGCGGCCAAACAACGGGTGATCTTCATTAATACAGGCTTCCTCGACCGCACAGGCGATGAAATCCACACCTCCATGGAAATGGGGCCGATGATCCGTAAAGCCGATATGAAGACGCAAAAATGGCTCATGGCCTATGAAAATTGGAATGTTGATATTGGTCTGGCCTGTGGCTTTAAAGGTCGGGCACAAATCGGCAAGGGCATGTGGGCCATGCCTGATTTAATGGCGGCGATGTTGGAGCAAAAAATAGGGCAGGTTCGTGCGGGCGCCGATTGTGCCTGGGCGCCTTCGCCGACAGCGGCAACGGTTCATGCCTTACATTATCACATGGTCAGTGTTGATGAGGTTCAAAACGAAATTGCGTCGCGCCCGCGCGCTTCTATCGACGATATTTTGTCAGTACCCGTTGAGACACATCCGCAATGGAGCCCGGAAGATATTCAAGCGGAGCTCGATAATAATGCCCAAGGCATTTTGGGATATGTGGTGCGCTGGGTCGAGCAAGGGGTTGGGTGTTCAAAGGTTCCCGATATTCACAATGTCGGGCTTATGGAAGATCGCGCAACCTTGCGGATTTCGAGCCAGCATATTGCCAATTGGCTTTTGCACGGAATTTGCACCGAAGATCAGGTGATGGAAACCATGCAGCGCATGGCAGCTATTGTCGATAAGCAAAATGCCGGCGACCCCGCCTATACGCCGATGGCGGGTCGGTTTGACGAAAGTATTGCCTTTAAGGCCGCGTGCGACTTGGTGTTTGAGGGTCGGGTTCAACCCAGTGGCTACACGGAGCCGTTGCTGCATGCGCGCCGGTTGCAATATAAAGCGTCTCAAGTCTCGTAAGGCCTGGTAACAGACCTGATAACAGATCGCTTAAGGGGTGTTAGCGTTGCCGGCTGGTTTTGGCGAACACATAGCCAGCCACAGCCCCGACAAGACACAGCGCGATGAAGCCGTCTGCTGAACGGGTGGCGGCAATCGCCGTGATGCTAAAAACCGATTTCATCGCGAGCAGGGTCACAATAACCGAGACAATACTCGCGGTAATATAAATTTGGGTGCGCAAACGGGGCAGCCACCGCACAATTTGTCCGCCGACAATCGTTGCGATGAGGAGACCTACGCCAAAAATTGTCCCAAACAGGGGCGCCATTCCAACGATATCCGACAGGGTTGTATTGAGGCGGGTCGTCAATGAAATGACGAGGCCCAGAGACGAAATTTCCGCAAGGTTAAATTGTGTCGACACAATGATCCCAATAATCACGAAAAATACGAAAGTTAAGATAAAGCCAACGATATGTTTCGCTGTGGGGAGAAAAGCTTTCATGATGCCCAATTTCTCTCATTGATTCGCACATACAGAAGATGCGATTTGGTTTACTCAAGATCAAATGAAGTATAGTCTCAATCGGGATGGAATAGCAATTCGTCGGTGCGGTATGTTGTTGTGCCAGGGGTCAAGCTGGCCGCATGGCCGCGTTGGGCCTCGCTTCCGGCGTTAACAGCGTTGACAGTATATGTCGACGCGATAATCGGGTAGTCAGCCATATTGGTGCCTGCCTCATGAGATGGTGATAATGAGTAAACTCAGTATGAAACGCAAAATAGTCGCTCCTTTTTCAGGTTTTGTTGCTGTGATTCTATCCACGGTATTGGCATGGGCGACGCCCGCCTATCGGGCTGACACAGTGGTTGGTGGGCTCGATATGCCTTGGGGAATCGCTTTTTTGCCAGATGGAGACATGTTGGTCACCGAGTTAGGCGGAAAGCTGCGTTTGGTTCGAAATGGCGCTTTGGTGCGCGCGGAAGTCAGTGGTGTTCCAGCTGTCTACTATGCGGGGCAGGGCGGTTTGATGGACATTATTTTGCATCCAAATTTTGCTGAAAATCAGCAAGTATACCTCTCCTTGGCTGTCGGCACGCCTGAGGCAAATGCGTTGCGGGTCATTCGTGGGCGGTTTACTGGCGATCAGCTCGAAGATGTGCAAACCGTTTTTGAAGCGGCCCCCCGTAAAAATACCCCTGTTCATTATGGCGGAAGAATGACGTTTCTGCCCGATAACTCTCTCCTGATTACGGTGGGGGACGGATTTGATTATCGCGAGCGTGCTCAGAGTATAGCGGATCATTTTGGGTCGATTGTTCGGGTTACGGATGATGGAAAAGTTCCGAGCGATAACCCATTTCATGATCAAGATCGGGCACAACCTGAAATATGGTCATATGGGCATCGAAACGCTCAAAGTATAATTTATGATGCTCAGCGGGGCATTGTTTGGGAAACAGAACATGGCCCTCGCGGCGGTGATGAGTTGAATATTATTGAGCCCGGCCATAATTATGGATGGCCAGCAATCACCTATGGTATCGACTATACAGGCGCACGGATTAGCCCCTTCACCGAGTATGAGGGCATGGATCAGCCCGTCACCTATTGGGTGCCGTCAATTGGCCCGAGTGGCATGACGGTTTACCGAGGGGGTGCTTTCCCCGAATGGGACGGCGATATTTTTGTCAGCAGTTTGGTGTTCAATCATGTGGTTCGCCTTGACATGGATGGGCGGTCGGTCGCGGGTCAAGAAAATCTCTTTGGTGAGCTGGATGCGCGCGTGCGCGATGTCCGCACGGGGCCGGATGGCGCTTTATATTTGCTTTTAGAAGGGGAAAATGGCCGGATCGTGCGCATTTCCCCAGAGGTTGACGGTTAAGGCCTATACTTGCGGGTTTTCGCCGTATTCGCACTGGACGGATGACCGCCCTTGGCGTATAAACCGCGTTCAGGTGAACATTCCTCACATTCAGGAGGCAAGAATGGCTGTTCCAAAGCGAAAAACGACCCCATCCAAGCGTGGAATGCGTCGTTCGGCGGATGCGTTGAAAAATCCGACCTATATTGAGAATCCAGATAGCGGTGAGCTGCACCGTCCGCATCATATCGACCTGAAAAGCGGTATGTATCGGGGTCGTCAGGTTCTTGAGCCCAAAGGCTAATTCGAACAAGCTCATAACAAAAGGTAAATGCCGAGAGGATGGCAAGTCGTTCAGGCTGGCTTAACCTCTCTTGGTGTATTCTCTGCTGGCTTATTCTTTTCCAGTTTATCCGTGTTAGGCGCGCGAGATCGCCTATCGGTTTGAGAGGGCCGAGGCCCAGCGGGGCGCTAGCTCGTATAGGCGAGCGCACGCATGGCTTCAATTAAACGCGAGCAGGACACCGTATCTTTATCAAAGATCTGTCCATCCTCCAAAATCAGCCGGTGAACGGCCCGCGCGCCCACAACACTATTGGTCATGATAATATGGTCAGCGGCAATCAGCGCGTCGTGATCAATCTTGCCCTCGGCAATGTCATAGCCGGCCAGTGTGCTTTTCTCTAGAACTAACGCCCGTATAATTCCATTGAGAACCCCCTCCGTGAGCGGGGGTGTCAGCGCGCGATGATCCCGCACAATAAAAATATTGCCGATCGTCGCGCAGCTTGCCCGCCCATATTCATTCATCAACAGGGCCTCATCCGCCCCAACGCGGCGTCGGGCAATCACGTGATCCATATAGGACAAGGTTTTATGCCGCGACGTAAATGCTGAGCTATGACGACGAAGGGTTGAAATTTCGATCGAGAATGGCGCGTGTTGGGGCCCAAAGGGATGCGCTTGCAACATCCAGTGGCAGGCCAATTGGTCTGATCGGGCGAGCCCGCGCGGGCCGCTGCCGCTCGCGATCGAAAGGCGGATCACCGCCTCGCTTAAATTAAGCCGAGAGAGTATGGTGTCAGCCGCGTCTGAAATATCATTTGCGGTGAAGATTTGGGGCAAACCGGCAGCCTTCAGCGTTTCACTTAATCGCGCCCAATGACGCTCAAAATGACAAATCCGTCCGTTGCGAATGAGCAGCGTTTCAAACACGCCGTCTCCGAGGAGTAAGCCTCGACTATCTGCAGCGATCGATGCGTCCTGCGCGCTCTCAAAAATGTGACCGTCGCGCCAAATCATGTGCAGCTGCCCGACGCTCGATCTGGCTGGATGTCTTGGTCATTGACGATAGGATGAGAGTTGACGTTAGGATGAGATAAGTCGATCTCTTCTAAAAAATTTGCGATGATGGTTCTTCCGTCTGGTGTGAGCACCGACTCTGGATGAAATTGCACACCCATAATGGGTCGGTCGACATGCCGAATGGCCATAATTTCTTGCTCCTCTCCCCATGCAATGACCCGCAGGCTCGTCGGCAGCTCCTGCGCAATTAAAGAATGATATCGCCCAGCGGGGAAGGGCATGCTTACCCCAGAAAAGAGGGGATCATGATCATGGAAAATGGGTGAGGCCATACCGTGGCAAGGGTGATGCTTGCCGACGCGCCCACCAAAATATTCGGCAATCAGTTGATGCCCGAGGCAAACCCCCAAAATGGGCAAGGTCGGGGGGGCTTGAGCCAAAAGTGCGCGGGAGACCCCAGTGTTTTCAGGACGACCCGGGCCCGGAGAAAATATCAGAGCCGATGGCTGACGCGCCAAAATCTGCTCGCCCGTCTGATCATCTTGACGAATAACCTCTACCGTCCAGCCAGCTTCGCGCACATAACGCGCCAGCGTATGCACGAAGCTATCGAAATGATCGATGATAACGATCATCCCACTACATCCTTGGTGGTTTCGACTTGACTATTCGACGAGCTATTTGAAGAGCTATTCGAATGGGAATGCGAAGAACGATGCAAAGAGCGATACGAAGGGGAGTGGGAAGGGGAGTGCGTAGCCTCGAGGCGGCCCGAGGCGCTTAGTGCAACGCCTAAAGTGTCAGCAATATGGGCGGCTTTATCGAGCGTCTCTTGATACTCTTGTGCAGGACAGCTGCGCGCTGTCATACCGCCACCAACGGCGAATTTTATATGGCGGCCCGTTTTGACAATACTGCGAATGAGAATGTTCAACATGGTTGAGCCATCGAAACCTATATAACCGAAACTGCCACAATAGGGGCCGCGTGGCCGCTTCTCAATTTCGGAAATAATTTCCATGGCTCGAATTTTCGGCGCACCGGTAATGGATCCGCCTGGAAAACTGGCCGCGATGACATCAAGGGCTGATCGTCCTGAGGATAATGTGCCCGAAATCGTCGATACGAGATGGTGCACATTGCTATGGCTCTCAAGCGCGCAGAGGTCGGACACCTCAATACTATGATCGCGACAGACGCGCGCCAGATCATTACGCAATAAATCAACGATCATAATATTTTCAGCGCGGTCCTTGGCGCTCAGGGTTAGCCGATGAGCGATCTCGGCGTCTCTGTCGGGATCCGGATCGCGCGCTGCGGTCCCCTTAATCGGGCGTGACTGTACGACACCCGCGTGGATTGATAAGAACTGTTCGGGCGACGCCGATATCAGTGTCCAACTGGGAAATTGAGCGAAGACAGAAAAGGGAGCCGGGCTTTTGTGGCGAAGTTTCCGATAGAGATCTAAGCCGGATATGTCGCCTGAAAAACGTCCTGAAAATTCTTGGCTTAAATTGGCTTGAAAAATATCGCCTTCATGAATGTATTCGATGGTCTTTTGAACCGCCGCTTGAAAAGCCGGGCATGAAAAATCGGAAGATAGATCGTCAAGGGGAGGCAGTTTAATCTGCTCGTCAGACCGCATCGGCTGATGTGCCGTTGAAGACAAATGATCGATGATCGCGCGCCATTGATCGATTTCGGTAGCGGCCCTCTCAGCGCGTTCGAGCTGCGGCGTTTTTTCGGGTGTGTTTGGGGAAGTTCCGGGGGTGCTCCCGGTCGCAATAATAAAACAACGATGGGTCTCGTGGTCATAAGCCAGAACCGATGAGTAAAGGCTCGCAATCAGGGGTGGCAGGGTCTGATCACCAATTTGATAGGGAGCGCTTTGAGGGGCGGTATCAAAAAAACCACCGGCTTCATAGCTGAGCAACACGACAAAGCCGCCGCGAAATGGCGGAAGGATTAAGGTGGACGGTAAATCGGGAAATGGATCATCCTCGAGCTCTTGAGCTAACCCATCCCAATGGGTTCGCGCCCGATCACGTCGCTCGGCATCATCATGTCCTAGATCATCAATCTGATGGCTTACGATGGGATCCCGACATAAATAGCTGAAACGATCTCCTGTGCTGCTATCGAGCCAGACCCATTGAGCGGTGTCTGCCAAATTCAAGGCGACAATCTCGGGATCGTGCCACGCGCATTCGGTAATTTGTGCGCCCGTATGAGAATGAAATTGAATGAACGCCATAGCTGAACGTTAGAAGTGATCTTTGAGGCGACGGATTTTTGCAAACACCGTCACAGGATCACCGCCGATCAAACCGATCTGTTCCTGAATGTGGGAATCCTCAGGCCGTAAAAAAGGATTTGTCTGTTTTTCAAGGCCTAAAAGCGATGGAACGGTCGGCTGTCCTGCGGCGCGCAGATCAGCAATTTCTGCACATCGTTTTTGAAGGGCGGCATTTTGAGGATCAACCGACAGGGCAAAGGCGGCGTTGCTTTGGGTATATTCATGGGCACAGTAAATCAAGGTGTCATCCGGCAAGTCCCTCAATCGACTGAGGCTCGTCCACATCTGCTCTGGTGTCCCTTCGAACATGCGTCCGCATCCAAGGGCAAACAAACTATCACCCACAAAGGCGATTTTTTCATCCGGCAGATAATAGGCAATATGGCCAAGGGTGTGGCCCCCGACATTCAGCACATGCAGGTTTAACGCCCCGAGGTGAATAATGTCGCCCTGATCCACAGCCCGATCAATCCCGGGAATTTTTCCAGCCTCGCCAGCAGGGCCAATGATCTCGCAGCCGGTTTGATCCTTGAGAGCGATATTACACCCCGCGTGATCAAAATGGTGGTGCGTATTTAAAATATGGGTCAGCGTCCAGCCACGCCGTGATAGTGCATCTAAAATAGCGGCGGCATCAGGTGTGTCGATCGCACATGTGATGTTGGTCTCGGGATCATGAAGAAGATATCCGTAATTATCGCTCAGACATGAAAATTGCTCGATCTCGACCATCAATGATTTCTCCGTATTCGTATTAATCTATCTATAATGATCTCACCAATTTGCCACATTAGACGTGTAAATCAATCGACCTTCTCCGCCAGCTGAGCAGGTTTTGCTGCCGTTTGATCTCTTCCCCCCCCTTTTGGAGGAAATAATGGACGATAAAGGGTGAGATCCCATATGGTTGATTGCATTATGCGACATAATCGACGAGATAGGGCCGATGAGTGTTGATATTATTGATCTTGAAGCTTTTTACGCGTCCCATTTGGGGCGCCGTGTTGCCGACGAGATTAGTCAAATTTTGAAATCTCAAGACATGCCGCAAGGTTTGGCGTCTTTCGGGCTCGGTTTCACGCGGCCTTTTTTGGGTGAGCACATCCCCACGCTGATGCCTGCTCAGCAGGGCACCATGGTAAGCTCGGCCCAAAGTGTTCTCATTGATGAACAGCTTCTCCCTTTTCGCGATAATCAGCTTGAGCACGTAGTGGCCTGTCATTTTCTCGAACATTGTGCGGACCCCCTCAGCGCCATGCAAGAAGTCTATCGGGTGATGGTACCGGAGGGGCGTTTGCAACTTATCGTGGCTAATCGGCGGGGAATATGGTCCCGCCGCGATCGCACACCCTTTGGCATGGGTCGACCCTATAGCCGTGGTCAAATTCGACGGATTACCCAACAGGTGGGATTTGTGCCGCTGAGGTGGGAAAATGCGCTGCATTTTCTACCGAGTGGCAGTAAAGTCGCGCGTTATTGCGCCCCTATGTTTGATCAACTTGGTCGCCGGCTTTGGCCAGAATTGGCGGGGCTGAACATCGTCACCTGCGTGAAGCGTGTCCCCGCCCCCCATCGCCAGCCACGACAATATGTGCGTTTCGCACGACCCCTTATTCGCCCTGCGGTTTCGCGCGTAAAAGTGTGAAGACAGCAATTTCTGCGCGCCAATTATCGAGCCATGAAATATGCCCCGCGCCCTGATGCACCTTAGTGCCGGACAAGGTGATATGTTGGTCAACGCTTAAGCCCACCTCGCGCGCCAGATCGACAAAATCCCATAAGGTGCAGAGGTGAATATTGGCTGTATCATACCATTTAGAGTTTAAAGTGTCGGTCTCCGGCATGCGACCACGGCGCAGCAAGTCCAACCGCACCGACCAATGCCCGAAATTAGGTATCGACACAATTAATTGCCGGCCAATGCGCGCCATCTCCAATAATACGGTGCGCGGATGTTGGGTCGCCTGTAAGGTTTGGCTCAAAATCACCACGTCAAATGCGTTGGAGGGGTAATAGGTGAGGTCGCGATCAGCGTCTCCTTGAACGACACTCAGACCTCGCGCCACGCACATATTTACGCCACTTTGGCTCAATTCAAGGCCGCGGCCATCGACATTTTTTTCATTCACCAGCATGTCGAGCAAATCGCCATTGCCACACCCAATGTCGAGCACTTTGCTGCCGGTTGGAACCAATTGCGCAATGGTTCGTAAATCTAGCCGTGCATCGGCGTGGTAGACACTGTTTTGATGAGAAGAGGGCGCTATGGTCATGCTCGATCAGCCTCTTTCTCGGGATCAGGAAAATCATTGTGCAGCCCGCGCGCCCGTGCCGAGGCATTAATAAAGCCCCGCAATGTATTGGTTAACTCAGGCTCATCGAGCAAAAATGCGTCATGCCCTTTATCGCTATCTATTTCGACAAAACTCACATCAACCCCTGCCGCATTTAAGGCGCGGACGACCGTCACGCTCTCTTCGGTTGGAAACAGCCAATCGCTCGTAAACGAGACCACGCAAAAGCGTGTCTTACTATTTTGAAAGGCCCGCGCAAGTTGGCCGCCGTGATCGGCGGCGATGTCAAAGTAATCCATCGCGCGTGTAATATAGAGATAGCTATTCGCGTCAAACCGCTCGACAAAACTCATCCCTTGATGGCGCAGATAACTCTCGATTTGGAAATCAGCGTCGAAACCAAAGCCCAGTTTTTCACGATCTTGTAAATTGCGTCCAAATTTCCGATGCAATGCCGCTTGAGACAAATAGGTGATGTGCGCCGTCATGCGCGCCACAGCTAGGCCTTTGCTGGGTCTCCCATCGGTTTCATAATAGGTACCCCTATGCCAATTCGGATCCGCCATAATGGCTTGGCGCCCGACCTCATGAAAAGCAATATTCTGTGAAGAATGGCGCGCCGCTGTGGCAATCGGAATAGCGCTGAAGACGCGCTCGGGAAAGTCACATGTCCATTGCAAGGTTTGCATGCCGCCCATCGACCCACCGATCACGCAAAATAAATCAGGAATGCCGAGGGCGTCGAGTAAGCGCGCTTGGGCGCGAACCATGTCGCCAATCGTGATCACCGGGAAGTCGAGGCCATAGGGCTTGCCGGTTTGTGGATGCGGCGTTGCGGGGCCGGTAGAGCCTGCACAGCCCCCGATCACATTTGAGCAGATGACAAAAAACCGGTCCGTATCGATCGGTTTGCCAGGCCCAACCATATCCTCCCACCAACCGGCTTTGCCCGTAATAGGATTAGTTCCTCGGACAAATTGGTCTCCTGTGAGGGCATGGCATACTAAAATCGCGTTGGTTTTTTCCTTATTTAAGGTTCCAAAGCTCTGATAGGCGATATGAAAGTTTTCCAATGCGCCGCCGCCGTCCAGAAGCAAAGTCTGTCCGTCAAAAATATGTACCTTAGATGTGTCGGGCGCTTTTTGTTGCATGCTCACGGTTTAAACTCAGGCTTGGCTGGGGTCAATGCCATCTGATGTCCGCGATCGAGCTGGCACGGGCGGATCTGCCGCTCCTCGAGGGTGAGTGGGGCATCAAGGGAGGGATGAGGGGAGGGGGAGCCAAAAAACAGGACGCGGCTCTTCCCGCCAAAAAATGCATCTTTTCTTTGCGAAACGGGGCGGCTCCGCGTACAAATAAGGCCGAAAGTGAGATAAAAATGGCTGCCAATGATATGGATCAGTTGGGTGATGTGCGCGCACAGATTGATGCAATTGATCGCCAATTATTTGATTTATTGGTTGAGCGCTCCCACTGGGTGGCGCGGGTTGCGGCGCTTAAGCATGGCGATTTAACCGGCCTTCCACTTCGGCCAGAGCGCGAAGCGCGTCAATTGATGCAGTTGCGCGCGTGGCACCGTGCCAGTGATGCGCCTGTGCCCTTCGACAGCATTATTCGAATATGGCGCGAGATTATTGGCGCCGGTATTGCCCAGCAAGGGGGCATGACGGTGATTGCTCAAGCGCAGCATCTAGCCGGAAGTAAAGAGTATTTCGGGGCCGCGTGTGATTATCACAGCGTATCTACAGCAGCAGAAGCGTTAACACGGGCCGATCGCGATCAGGCTATTGCGGTCATTGCTGTGTCGGATTTTGCCAATTGGTATTCCTATCTATCCGATCATGGCCAGTTTTGTGCGCGCCTCTCTTGGGTAGGGTATGATGATTTAATTGCCTATGCGCCTCTTCCAATCCAAAAAATAGACCCCTCAGAGGGATTTTGCCATCTGATGGTGGTTGATCGTTCGACCTTGGGTCACACCATGACCGTATTAACCGATCCAATGGAAAACGGGAAAATTTTGGTCGAAATTTCGGCCGCGCACGATCTGTCCCAGATGGCACAGGCACGTGTGATCGGTGGCTATGCAAATTTTTCGTGATATGATAGGCAATGCCATGAGCAGACCAAAACCGCTTCCCTTTCTCAACGCCTTGGCCCCTTATGTCGGTGGTCGCGAGCGCATAGATGGCGTTGATAACCCGATCAAATTATCGGCGAATGAGAATCCGCTCGGGGCGAGCCCACATGTGCGCGAGGCGCTGGCCGAGTTTTCCTCCTATGAAATTTATCCAGATGGCAGCGCAACCTCCTTGCGTGAGGCACTTGCGACGCTCCACAACATTAACCCGGACCGCATTGTGTGCGCCAATGGCTCCGATGAAATTTTGCATTTGCTCGCGCAAAGCTATCTGACGCCCGATAATTCAGTGGTTATGACGCGGCACGGTTTTTTGGTCTATCGGCTCGTCGCTGAGGCAGCTGGTGCCGAGGTGATCCAAGTGCCAGAGCCGCATTTGTGCGCCGACGTGGATGCCATTTTGGCGCATGTTCGGGCGGATACGCGGATTGTTTTTCTGGCGAACCCAAATAATCCAACCGGGACCCTTTTATCCCCCTCCGAGATTATGCGGTTACATGCGGGCCTACGGCCGGATGTCATGCTGGTGCTCGATGGCGCCTATGCCGAATATGTTCCGGCGGAATTGACCTTTGATCAATTTGGTTTGGTCGATCAGGCGCCGAATGTGGTCGTCACACGGACATTCTCAAAAGCATATGGATTGGCGGCCTTGCGCGTGGGTTGGGCCTATTGTCCGGCTGAGATTGCCGATATTCTTAACCGTGTGCGCGGGCCTTTTAATGTCAATAGTCTTGCCTTGAAAGCGGCTCAGGCGGCGTTGAGTGATCAAGAGCACATTACGCGATCAGCGGCTCACAATCAGCACTGGCGCGATTGGTTGACCCAACAGCTCAAAGGGTTGGGTATTGATGTCGTTCCGAGTTTTGCAAATTTTGTTTTATTGCGTTTTGCCTCTGCGGACGAAGCGCAACGCATTGATGAGGCGTTGGGCCAAAAAGGCCTGATTGTCCGAGCAATGGGCAGCTATGGATTGCCAGAGTCGTTGCGCGTGACGGTGGGAACTGAAAATGCCAATCGGCGTTTGGTTGCGGCGCTTGAAGAGATCGTGGCATGACCACGCCACACATTGCTCTCCTTGGTCTTGGGTTGATCGGTTCCTCACTGGGGCATGCGTTTAAGCAGCATGGCTTAGCGAGCGGCATTCGGGGATATGCTCGGAGCCGGGAGACCCGGGAAGCGGCCTTAGAAATTGGCTGTGTGGATAGCATTCACGAAAGCGCTACCGCGGCGGTACATGATGCGGATGTCATTTTCCTCAATGTTCCCTTGAGTGCTGTTCGTCCTTTGGTTACGGAGATTATGCCAGCATTAAAATCGGGCGCGATCATTACTGATGTGGGCTCCGTCAAAGCCTCTGTCATCGACGCCATTATGCCAATTTTGCGCGAGGATGTGTATTTCGTTCCGGGGCATCCGATCGCAGGGACCGAGCAATCCGGACCTTATGCGGGTTTCGCCGAGTTATTTGAAGGGCGGTGGTGTATTCTCACGCCCTCTTCAGAAACGAATTTACACGCGATTGAGATGGTCGCCGGCCTCTGGCGTGCCATTGGTTCAGATGTTGAATTTATGGAACCGCATCATCACGATTTGGTGCTGGCTATTACAAGCCATTTACCGCATCTGATCGCCTACAATATTGTGGGTACCGCTGCGGATCTCGAGGCCGATACGCGTTCGGAAGTGATTAAATATTCAGCCAGCGGCTTTCGCGATTTTACCCGAATAGCAGCATCGGATCCGGTGATGTGGCGGGACATCTTCGTGCAAAATAAGGATGCTGTTTTGGAGATGCTTGGTCGGTTTACGGAAGATCTCACAGCCCTCCAGCGCGCTATTCGCCATGAAGATGGAGAGACATTGGAAAATATGTTTCGTCGGACGCGGGCCATTCGTAAAAGTGTCATTGAGGCGGGACAAGATGTCAGCCTGCCCGATTTTGGTCGTGGACAGGTTACTCCAAAATAGATTGTCGTTTAAGGCAGCGGGAGCCGTGGGGCCGAGCCGACAGGAACATTGGCGATGGTTGTTCGGCCACCTGAGAATTTCACCGGAACCGAAATTTTTTGACCCGCGGCGCGTTGGCCAAAGAAACTCGTAAAGCCATTGACCAATAAAATATCGCGATGCATGCGACGATTGATAACGCCATAGCGCAGCAACATGTCGGAGAACTGGGTCAGGTCGGTCAGGTCAATTGTTAACTCGCCGGCTAATTTCCCATTCTGATCGGCCCCGAGTGAACCGCGCGCGGTGAGTTCGAATTGATCGCGCTTTAAGGTAATTTCCTTAATGTCGAGCGTCTCACCGGCGCGCAGCCCCGACACCCATTGCGCTTGTCCCAAGAACCATTGGGCCGGCATCTCGGCTTTCATGAGAGCGGTGTCGAAAACATCCAGCCGACCCAGTTGAAAGAGTTGAGCTGTCGCCACCAGATCGGCACGGCTTTGGTCTTGCGGGTTGCGCCGCGCATGGACCTCCATGTCTTGAGAGAGCGCCTTCACCTGAACGGTGCCTAAATATCCGGAAATATCGGGGTTCGTCAGAACAAAATCGAATTGTTGGGGGCCGTCTAATCCTAGTTTCAGGCTGGCAATATTTGTCGAATGGTCGATCGTGATTTTTCCAAGGGAGGTGGTCACGAGGTGCGGTTTGGTAAAGCGCAAAACCGCTTGCTCATCGGAATAGGGCATTAAATCGAGACGAAGGTCCTCAGACTGCCAGCTGATCGATGGATCTGTGTAGGCGATATTTTCAATGTCAAACGTCAAGCGCGTGGGAAAACCTGATGCCTCGATGGCACTATAAGACAAGCCAGCCTCTGTCAGACGTGCGGGGATGTCGCGACTAAGATATCGCCAAAATCCGAGATAGATTAGGGTGAGAATAAGAAGGCCCATAAAAGGCGCGATGACCCAAAAGCGTGACGAAGGAGAGGGGTTTGTCTTCATGAGATCCATCTGTGTTCGGTTGCGGCTGTCATATTCGCCTTACAACGATAAGTTAATCATACTGAGTGTATATCGACCAAATTCGCCGACCAGCAATCGGAAACTGCCTGGATACATCCACCATTCATCAAATTTGAGGCGGTCGGGACGCACCCCAATGGGGGTTAGTTCAATGGTCGGCATAATACGCCTAAATTCGAGAAGGGCGCGGGGCACATGGTGCGCACTCGTCACCAAAATAAGCGATTTATAGTCGTGAACGCGCGCCCATTTGCCGGTTTCGATGGCGTTTTCTACGGTCGTGCCCGCTGCATAATCGAGGTCGAGGCAACATTGGATAAACCTATTTTCAGGGAAGGCTGCCCTGAAGTGGTCAATATCTTGAGCGTCGTAAACACCCGAAATTAATAGGCGTTTGCCGAGGCCTTGGTTCAACAGCTCCAAGCCGGTCTCAATCCGCTCTGGCGCTGTGCCCGTCAGAACAACTATTCCGTCGGCGGGGGTCGGCACAGGCTGCGGGTTCGATGGCAAGGCAGATACATATAGAAAAAATAAAATCATCAGGCCCAGACAGCCTGTCGCTATAAAAATGAGCAGTGGCAATAATGTCGAGAAGATCCCGGTTTCTCGGGAGCTGGCTTTGGCGCGCTGTTTTGTAAAAAGGAGCTTCGACATATCACACTTGTTGGGCGAGGCTCCGCAACACGTAATGGCGTGTCACGATCCAGCTCAATACCGCGAAGCCAAATGGTATTGGCAGCAAGAGAGCGAAAAAAACAGGGTTATGCGCGTCTGGCACCAATGTTCCGAGCAGGGCAAAGACACTGCCCGCCAACAGACCGCCGATCAGCGCCGAGATAAAAGTGAGGCGAATAAAATGGACTTCAAAATGGCGCGCAATAAAGCGGTCATAGGCGCCGATTTGATGCAGTACCTCCAGAATTTCCGCATTGGCTAACAGGCCCGCGCGCGTTGCAAAAATCAACACGGTAATTGTCGCAAACGCCACCATGATCAACACGCCCCCTGCTAAAAACTTTAAGACATTGGCTGTTTGCGTCAGGGTCTCGCGCCACCGGCCATGCGTGTCGAGTTGGGCGCCTGGGGCGACGGCTTTCAAAGAAACAGCTAAAGCGTCGCTATTGGCTTTTAGGCGATCATCGGGCGTGATCTCAATTAAGACAGGAAGCGGCAAATCTTCGGTCACATTGCCCACCCCTAGCCAAGGCTCCAGCAAATCGATCATATCCTCGCGATCCAATATTCGGGCAGCGACCACCCCTGGAAATTGATCTAACTCGCGCATGACGGCGGCTTGCTGGTCTTCCGCGGTTAACGGGGGAGCGTCGAGAATTTGAACCGTCATTGCACTGGTCGCCCGTGACAGCCATCGGTCGGAGGACAGACCCACCAGAACGGCCGCACCAAGGGCCAGGCAGGCGAGAAAAGACATGACCATGGTGACCGCACCCAGCGTTGGGCCAGCGAGGCTGGCTCGGGGCAAAATAGGGCTGGACCGAAAGCCCGCTTTCATCGGTCTGCCCCCCGGTTGGCCCCTTGGATCAACCCCATGCGGCCATTTGCTAAATGCAGACGCGGGTGACCTAAATTCTCCCAAATATGCTGATCATGGGTGGCCACGAGCACGGTCGTCCCCGTTTTATTCAACTCGTCGAGCAGGTGCATTAAACGTAAGCCCATATCCGGATCGACATTGCCTGTTGGCTCATCCGCAACGATGAGATGTGGCCTGGAAATGACGGCGCGCGCAATGGCTGCCCTTTGCTGCTCGCCGCCCGACAAAGTGTGCGGAAGCGCCGCGAGGTGGTCGCCGAGCCCTACCCAATTTAATAATTCGGTGGCATTCGCACGATAATCCGGCTCTCTTTGACCCGAGACCCGCAAGGGCAAGGTCACATTTTCGTAAACCGATAAATGATCGATGAGGCGGAAGTCTTGGAAAATAACACCAATTTTCCGTCGAATAGCCGGCCGGTTGGCCCGCGGTAACGCCGAAACATCAGTGCCGAATACACTCAGGCTTCCCCTGGTGGGGCGCAATGCTAAAAAAATGAGCTTCAGCAGGGTCGTCTTGCCAGCGCCTGAATTTCCCGTCAGGAAATGAAAAGAGCCGGCGGGAATATCTGCCGTTATGTCCGAAAAGATCGGAGCCGAATTGCCGTATTGGACGGCAATATTGCGGAGACTAATCATTTAAACAGGGCCCTCCCTCGCGGGTACGAACACATGCTAAGCGGTTTCTGGTTCCCATTATGATGATAGATGACCGATTCTACCATTGAGGAATTGTTTCCATTTCGAGCATATCTTCAAGCGAAGGACGATGACGGATTATTCTAAACTCGGCTCCCTTAACCAAAACCTCGGGCGCTAATGGACGTGTATTATAACTCGAGCCGAGAACAGCTCCATAGGCGCCGACGGTCGCCACGCAGAGGAGGTCTCCCGCAACGGGTTCTGCGAGAGCCCGGTCTTGGGCAATGTAATCACCAGTTTCGCAAACGGGTCCCACAATATCCCAGCGCGGAAGCCCGTCATTGGATCCCTTTGCGCCATCATGTTCAAGAAGGACCGGAGAGATTTCGTGATACGCACCATAGAGTGTCGGGCGCAATAATTCGGTCATCGCCGCATCGACGATGATGAAATTCTTCTTCATGCCTTTCTTGGTTCGAATAACTGATGTGACCAACACACCGGCATTGCCGGAAATCATTCGTCCGGGCTCAAAAATTAAATCACAATCGGGAACCGCAAAGCTGTCTTTAACGATGCGGGCATAATCAGCAGGCGATGGCGGGCTCGCCTCCTTTTGGTAGGGAATGCCCAGTCCGCCCCCCAAGTCAACAGCAGTGATGGCATGGCCGAGCCCACGCAAGCGCATGACCAAGGTTGTGGTTTTTTCAAAGGCCGCAGCAAAGGGCGTCAGATCAGTGATTTGACTGCCTATATGGATATCCACACCATGCGCGGCAACATGCGCGAGCGAGGCTGCTGTTTCATAGGCCTGCTCAGCTTCATGCCAGTGAATGCCGAATTTGTTTTCCGCTTTGCCGGTCGATATTTTCTCATGTGTGCCGGCATCAATGTCGGGGTTCAAGCGAAACGACACGGGCGCGATCATATTTAAACTGGCGGCAACGGCGTTTAACTCATGAAGTTCCGCTAGGCTTTCAACATTAAATTGGCGAATGCCGGCCTTTAAGGCGATAGCCATTTCATCTTGTGTTTTGCCAACGCCGGAGAAAACAACCTTATTGGCCGCGATGCCGGCTTTTAACGCGCGCATTAATTCTCCCGCGGAGACAATATCGGCCCCCGCACCGCATTGCGCGAGCGTGGCAAGAACAGCAATGTTTGAATTCGATTTTACGGCAAAACAGATCAGCGCGCGTTGGCCCAGGCCATGATCATCGAGCGCTTTTTGAAAGACACGATAATGATGCTGGAGCGTGGCCGTGCTGTAACAATAAAAAGGTGTGCCGACAGCATCAGCAATCACGCGGATGGGCGTGTCTTCGGCGTATAATTCGCCATGATGATACTGGAAATGATCCATAGCCCTAGCGCGCGATCTGCTCAGTTGTGAGAGGAAGATATAAATCGCCTTGGCGACCACAGGAGGACAGTAAACCTGCTGCTCCCATTTGGGAGGCCACAATCAACACAATCCATAACCATTTACGATGCATCATCACTTCCTTATCACTTCCTTATCAATTCTTTTATCTCTTACTCCGCCCATCAGGGTTTTGTGGGTTCGGCCAAATGAGCCTGCCATTTAGATATTTGCTTAGCGACATTATCGGGCGACGTCCCGCCATAGCTGGTGCGACTCGCGACCGAATTTTCAACGCTCAGATAATTAAAAACATCTTGGGTGATCCGCCCGTCGACACTTTGCATATCGTCGAGTGTCAATGCGCTCAGATCGCACGATTTTCTCTCGGCCAAGGCGACCAAGCTGCCGGTAATGTGATGCGCGTCACGAAACGGAATGTCGCCGACCCGAACCAGCCAATCCGCCAAATCAGTGGCGGTAGAAAAGCCGTTGCCGGCCGCCGCACGCATGCGTTTTTCGTCGACTGTTAAAGATGATACCATGCCCGCCATGGCTGCCAAGCACAAAGACAGGCTGTCCAGCGCATCAAAAACGCCTTCCTTGTCCTCTTGCATGTCCTTGGAATAGGCGAGCGGCAGTCCCTTCATCACGATCATGAGCCCCGTCAGCGCCCCAATGATGCGACCAGATTTAGCTCGGATCAGCTCGGCAGCGTCAGGGTTTCGCTTTTGCGGCATGATCGATGAGCCCGTCGAGAACGCATCGGGAAGAATAAAAAAGCCATAGGCGGACGACGCAAAAATGACAATTTCTTCGGCAAAGCGTGACAAATGGGTTGCGCAAATGGCGGCGGCGCTTAACGTCTCTAACGCAAAATCGCGGGCCGACACGCTGTCGATCGAGTTTGCCGTTGGCCGGTCAAAACCGAGCAGCTCACTCGTCTGATGGCGATTGGTCGGGAAAGAGGTTCCCGCCAAAGCGGCAGCCCCTAACGGGCATTCATTTAGCCGCTTTCGGGCATCGCGGAAACGACCGAGGTCGCGTTCCAGCATTTCCACATAAGCCAATAAGTGATGCCCAAAGGTCACGGGCTGTGCTGTTTGGAGATGGGTGAAACCGGGCATCAGCGTCGCATGATGTTCCGCAGCGAGGGCTATGAAGGCCTTTTGCAGGGCCACAATCTGGTCAGCTAAATGATCAATGGTCTCACGTACATAGAGCCGAAAATCCGTCGCGACTTGATCATTGCGCGAGCGTGCGGTGTGCAACCGGCCCGCGGCGTCGCCAATCAGATCTTTCAGCCGGCTCTCGATATTCATATGAATGTCTTCAAGCGCCCGCGAGAAAGCTAATTTCCCTTCGGCGATTTCTTGTTCAATCTGACTCAGGCCATCTAAAATCGCTTGGCCATCGCTTTGCGTCAAAATGCCTTGATCCATCAGCATGGTGCAATGGGCGCGCGATCCGGCAATGTCTTGCGAGGCGAGCCTTTGGTCGAACCCAATAGAGGCATTAATTTCCTCCATAATATCGTCGGGTTTGCCGCCAAAACGTCCCCCCCACATCCGGTTACTCATCGGTCATTCCTTGTTTTATGCGCGCATCGCGCGCCGAATTTTAAAAACCTTTAGCACATTCGCGAGAATAAGCGATTTTCTCATTTCTGGGCATATGATTTCTTCTTAGCTCTTCCAAGAATACCCGTTTTTATCTATCCTGACAGGGTCTGTCATCTTGATCTTTGATAGATATTTGCCGTTTTCCCTCGTTCCGTCAGGCGACTTAATCGATGAAAAAATACCTTATGTTGATTCTGGGCGCTACCGTGCTTGCATTGGTCCTTTATATGGGGCTGGCGGGCTTCAAGCTGGGCCCCCCTCCGGGCGATGCGGTGTCGGGGCAAAGGTCATCTGAATTTTTAGACCTGCTTGTTGTTCACGATGAGCCACGGGCCCTTCCGACCATAGAATTTGATGTCGGCGGCGAGACCGTCGGATTTGAGCGCTGGGCCGGACATTATGTGGTTGTGAATTTCTGGGCAACATGGTGCGCGCCCTGTCGTCGGGAAATGCCACAATTTGATGCTTTATCGGCTGGCTTCGCTGATCAAGGATTGGTGGTGATTGCGCTCAGCGTCGATCGGGGCCGTCGCGATAAGCCAGATGCCTTTTTAGACGAGCTGGCCATTCAAAATCTCGTGCGCGGCCATTCGGGCGATCAAACAGCGGCCCGAAAGCTGGGCTTGTTTGGCTTGCCAACGACCCTCATTATTGACCCGGAAGGTCGGGAATTGGCGCGCCTACAAGGCGAGGCAGATTGGGGAAGTGACGAGGCATTTACCGCTATCCGGGCGTTGATGCAGCAATAGCATGACAGTGCGTGCCCCCGACCCAGGTCGGCCGGGCCTTATCGTGTGGGTGTGGGGTGTTCGCCCGAATAATCGTAGAAGCCGCGACCCGATTTACGCCCAAGCCATCCTGCCTCCACATATTTCACAAGCAATGGGCAGGCGCGGTACTTGCTGTCACCCAAGCCCTCATAGAGCACTTGCATGATGCTTAAGCAGGTATCAAGGCCAATAAAGTCGGCCAGCTCGAAAGGCCCCATACGGTGATTGGCCCCGAGGCGCATTGCCTTGTCGATGCTTTCGACCGTGCCAACGCCCTCATAGAGCGCATACACGGCCTCATTAATCATGGGCAGCAAAATACGGTTCACAATAAAGGCCGGGAAATCTTCGGCAACGGCGCTTGATTTACCCAGCTTGCGCACAAGTTCCTCAACCGTTGCGAAGGTCTCATCATCGGTTGCAATGCCGCGAATAATTTCCACCAATTCCATCACTGGCACTGGGTTCATGAAATGCATACCGATGAATTTTTCAGGTCGCCCAGAGGCCGACCCTAGTCGCGTGATGGAGATGGACGAGGTGTTGGATGCAATAATCGCTTCTGGCTTGGCTAGGGCGCCAACCTCGCGCAGGATTTCAAGCTTAACCGCTTCGTTTTCGGTCGCGGCTTCGATAATCAGGTCGGCTTCGCTCAAATCGCCTAAATCGACGGTAGCTGTAATCCGATTAAGGGCGGCATCACGGCTTGCCTCATCGATTTTCCCAGATACGACTTGTCGGCTTAAATTACCATTAATGGTCGCCAATCCCGTATCGAGCCGATCTTGTGAGATGTCATTGAGAAGAACATGAAAGCCCGACGTGGCGAACACATGGGCAATACCATTTCCCATCTGTCCCGCGCCGATAATACCAATCTTGGCCACCATCGATGATGTTCTCCTCAATCACCTATATGGGCGCTCTGCGCCCTCATCCGTAGGGGCGCCCAGCGCGCCCCATCGATCTGCTTTACAGTCCGATATTGCCCAATTCTTGTTCTAATTCAGGCACAGCGGTAAATAAATCGGCGACCAATCCATAATCAGCGACTTGGAAGATCGGGGCTTCCTCATCTTTGTTAATGGCCACAATCACCTTGCTGTCTTTCATGCCGGCCAAATGTTGAATGGCGCCAGAAATGCCAACCGCAATATAAAGATCGGGGGCAACTGCTTTGCCCGTTTGGCCAACTTGGTAATCATTGGGAACAAAGCCCGCATCCACAGCGGCGCGCGATGCGCCCACGGCGGCGCCCAGCTTGTCGGCCACGCGCTCCAACATTGCAAAATTATCGCCAGACTGCATGCCCCGGCCACCGGAAACAACGATTTTTGCAGCGGTGAGTTCAGGACGGTCTGATTTCGTTAATTCTTCGCTCACAAAGTTAGAGAGCGCTGGCAAATCAGGTGTGCTCACATTTTCAATGGCCGCGCTCCCATCTGTTCCAGCCGCTTGGAAAGCGGTGGTGCGCAGGGTGAGCACTTTTTTGGCTTCGCTCGTTTGCACCGTTTGAATGGCGTTTCCGGCATAAATTGGCCGTTCGAATGTATTGCTGTCGATAATTGCCGAGATTTCCGAAATCTGAGAGACATCCAGCAAAGCAGCGATGCGGGGCATAAAGTTTTTGCCATTGGTGGTCGCGGCAGACACGATTGCGTCATAATTGCCGGCCAGCGAAACCACTAATGCGGCCATTGGCTCAGCCAACATTTTATCTAGTTGTGGCGCATCAGCGACAAGCACTTTCGACACACCGGAAATTTTAGCCGCACCCTCAGCCGCGCCGGCGCATCCCGAGCCGGCCACCAGCACATGTACCTCGCCGCCCAGTTGCGCAGCAGCGCCGGCGGCTTTCAGCGTAACTTCATTCAATTCAGTATTATTATGTTCAGCAATCAGTAGGGTCGCCATTAGAATACTCCTGCTTCATTTTTCAGCTTGCTGACAAGCTCACTTACTGTTTCGACTTTGACACCAGCCTCGCGTTGGGCGGGCTCGGTTACTTTTACAATCTTCAAACGCGGCGCGATATCGACACCGAAATCGCTCGGCGACTTTTCGTCGATGGGCTTTTTCTTTGCTTTCATAATATTCGGAAGTGAGGCATATCGTGGCTCATTCAACCGAAGATCGGCGGTCACGATAGACGGGGTAGCGAGCTTGATGGTTTGCAAACCCCCGTCAATTTCACGGATGACCGTCAGCTGGTCGCCGTCAAGTTTGATCTCCGACGCATAAGTTCCTTGCGACCATCCGAGCAAGGCCGCCAGCATTTGCCCCGTTTGATTATTGTCTCCATCGATCGCCTGCTTGCCCAGGATAATTAATCCGGGCTGCTCCTCATCCGCAATTGCTTTGAGAATTTTGGCGATGGCGAGCGGTTCAGCCTCAGCATCTGTGTTGACCAAAATCCCCCGATCTGCGCCCATAGCGAGAGCGGTCCGCAAGGTTTCTTGGGCTTGTGATGGGCCGATTGAGACCACAACAATTTCAGTGGCAATGCCAGCTTCTTGCAGGCGAACAGCTTCTTCGACAGCGATCTCGCAAAAAGGGTTCATCGACATTTTGACATTGGCGAGGTCGACGCCTGTTTGATCCGGCTTCACGCGGATTTTGACGTTATAGTCGACGACCCGTTTAATGGGGACTAAAACTTTCATACGCTATCTCCTGAAAAGTTACGGCACTGCGCCAGTTGGGGCAGAAATTACGATGAGCGCGCTGCGAAGTCAAACAATGGGGGCGATGTGCCGCAGGGCCAGCGGGGAGAGCGCAAAAGCGATAAATTCTCTCTATTTTTTCAAGTGGTTATCGAAAATGATTTCAAGCGCGCCTTGATCGCACCCTGATCGTGCCCCGATCGTGCCTCGAGCGTTCTTGAGCGGGGGACGGTTAATTCGGGTCGCGATGAGCGCCCGGGGTCCAAAGCACGTCGTTTTGGCCGCGCGCATTGGCCATGCGCGCCGCGACAAACAGTAAATCGGAGGCCCGATTAACAAAGTGACGCGCCGGTTCGCTGACCTCTTCTTCAGGATTTGAGATGACGGCAACAATCTCGCGCTCGGCTCGACGCAGGATCGCGCGCGCGAGATGAAGGTAAGCCGATGCCGCACTGCCGCCTGGAATAATGAAGGAGGTGAGGGGCTCTAACTCAGCATTAAGGTCATCAATCTCTTTTTCCAGCCGTTCGATTTGCGCGGACACAATCCGCAAGGCCATGGCATTCGGATCCTGTGACGGGGGAGTTGCTAAATCGGCTCCAAGGTCAAACAAATCATTTTGCAGGCGCAAGATAATTGATTTGACCGGCTCTTCCAAGGTGAGCATTGCCAATCCCAACACGGCATTTGCCTCATCAATGGTCCCGTAAGCCGCCACGCGGGGGTCATTTTTGGGGCGTCGCGAGCCATCGGCGAGGCCGGTTGTGCCATCATCACCTGTGCGGGTGTATATTTTGGTTAGCCGAACCATTTGAGCTCCTAATTCCGCGCATAATTTCCGCGCTTAAAGTGCGCTTTCACGTTCCATTCTTACATTCCACCCCGCGAAAGGTAGAAAAACAGCATGACGAGCACGACCACAATAAATTGCAGGCCGACGCGCCACCGCATCAATGTTTGGGACATGCTGGCGCTTCCGCCGCGCAACATGTTGAACAGTCCTGCAAGCAAAACCAGCACGACCGCACCCAGGCCAATGGGAATAAGATAGGATATAACGGTCATTGGTTCTCCTGTGGGCTGACGATACTGTCCTTAAGCCGCCGAGCAATGACATCGGCTTGAATTTCTGCAGCCCCTTCAAAAATGTTCAAAATACGCGCATCACATAAAACGCGGCTAACGGGATATTCAAGGGCAAAGCCATTGCCGCCATGGATTTGGACAGCATTGTCGGCGCAACTCCAAGCAATCCGTGCGGCCAAAAGCTTCGCCATGCCGGCCTCTAAATCGCACCGTTTCCCCAGATCTTTCTGACGGGCGGCAAAATAGGTGAGTTGTCGCGCTATCGCGATTTCCGCCGCCATGAGCGCAATTTTTCCATAAACGCGATCAAACCCAATAATAGGCTGACCAAATTGTTGGCGATCCGTGGCATAGCTTAAGGCGAGTTCAAATGCAGCTTGGGCAACGCCAATCGCTCGAGCGGCGGTTTGGATGCGAGCCGACTCGAAGGTTTGCATCAGCTGCTTGAACCCCAAGCCTGGCTTTTCCCCTAAAACGGCATCATGTGGGACCGCAAAATGATCAAACCGGATTTCATATTCTTTCATACCGCGATAGCCAAGCACGCCGATCTCGCCCCCATCCATGCCTGTGGCGGGAAACGGGTCCTCGGTCGAGCCGCGCGGTTTTTCAGCCAAGAGCATGGTTAATCCGCGATGGTCGTCATGCTCAGCTTCCGTCCGCACCAGCAGGGTCATGAGGTCGGCGCGCGCGGCGTGGGTGATCCATGTTTTATTGCCGATCACCTCATAGCCCGTATCCGTTTTCACGGCGCGTGTTTGGAGATGGGCGAGATCCGATCCAATATTCGGTTCTGTGAAGACCGCTGTGGGGATGATGTTGCCCTTAGCAATTTCAGGAAGATATTTGGCTTTTTGGGCCTCTGTGCCATTGTTTAGGATCAATTCCCCAGCAATATCAGTCCGCGTGCCCAGCGATCCAACGCCAATATAGCCGCGCGATAATTCCTCGGAGACTACGCACATTGCTTCCTTCCCCAAACCCGCGCCACCAAACTGTTCGGGGATGGTTAAGCCAAATACTTGTAAGGCGGCCAACTCATTAATTAAGGGAAGGGGAATAAGCTCATCTCGAAGATGCCATCCCTGCGCGTGCGGGATAACTTTTTCATCGGCAAAACGACGAAATTGTGCACGGATCATTTCATGGGTCTCGTCTAAGCCCGTCTGTGCGCCTGGATGGGGGCCTTGCGCTTGCAAGGCGCGCACCAGCTCGAGCCGACGCTCGGGCGTGTTGCCCCATTTCATCAGATCGCGGCTCGCCGGCGCCGTGATCACGGTCGCGGGGTCGATACCGAAATCGGTGGGGCGAATAATTTCGGTTTGGCTCATGGCGATGCCATATTTGAGCTGCTGCAAATATTCCGAAAAAATCAGCTCTATTGTCAGCCGATCAATGTCGCCGATGACATTATTTTGTTCCAATGTATGCGCGAGCGCCGCCATTTGCCGCAATGCTTCTGCGTAAGTTGTGACCCATGCCAGACCGTGATCGAGAAATTGAGGTGCCTTTTGGGGCAGGGCGGTGATGAACCGCGCAATTTGCTCTGCATAAGCGCAGGCATCATCCGCCGCTTCATGGGCGACAATGCTTAACGTGCGGGTGGTTTGTTGATCCATTATCAATCTCTAATCGGTCTTCAAAAAACGCGAGCTGCTTGGAACACGCCTAGAAGCCGGCAGTCTAGGCGTGTGAGGTCAGATTCACAAGTATTCCATGCCCACTATGCGGGGTCTGCGACAACAAAGTCGCCTCGGCCAAGGGGGGGGGGCAGAGCCGCGATCAAATCATCTGCGCTGGCATAGGCGCTGGCACGAAAACCGGCATCGCCTGCTGATTTTGACAGTCGTCGACCTTCCTCAAATCGGATGAGAGGGTGATGCAGGTAATTTGGTGCGGGAAGCTCGAGAGCAATCTGAAGAAGGCGATGAATATGCGTTGCGGCAGACAAATCTTGGCCGCGAACAATATGGGTAATATTCTGGGCAGCGTCGTCAATGACGACACTCAGATGATAGCTGGTTGGAATGTCCTTGCGGGCAATGATCACGTCACCAAATTTGCGGGCATTGACCTCTTCAGTGTGCGCGGGCAGCCCCGACAGCGGATCAAGATGTTGGATCAGTATGGGGCCGCCCTGTCGATCCTCGGCAAGCCGATGCAGTTTTTCCATATCTAATCGCCAAGCAAAGTCATTTCCTTGCCACATTAATTCTTGATATTGGTGGCGGCTAATATCGCGATAGAGGCCCGGATAGACAGGCGCACCATCGGGGTCGCGTGGCCAGTTGCGCCAGCCCACCAGACTATTTTCGATATAGTGCCGAATTTCTGACCGCGTTGCCCAGCATGGGTAGATCAGCCCCATATGGCGGAGCTGATCCAAGGCCGATTTGTAGAGGCCAAACCGCGTCGACTGTCGCAAAACAGGCACGGGCCAAGCTAGGCCCAACCAAGCGAGATCGTCATAAATAGCCGCTTCAAACTGGGCGCGAATGCGTCCGATATCGATATCCTCAATTCGCAACAAAAACGTGCCATCAAACTTTTGCGCGAAATAAGAAGCGAGGCAGGCCGAGTAAGCATGTCCCATGTGCAATGGGCCATTGGGGGAAGGGGCAAACCGAGTAATAAATTCCGCCATATAAATCTCTTGTTCTTCTGTGTGCTTGCCGCATATTGTTGAGGAATGCAACATCTGCGTACAGCTCGCGACCTCGACACAGCGCTCACTTTTTTAGCTGAACAAGATCGACTTATCGCTCAGGCGATCACGGAAGTCGGCCCGCCCGTTCTTCGAAAAAGGCGCACCGGCTTTGCCGGCCTCATGAGCATCTTGATCGGGCAACAAGTCTCGGTGGCGGCCGCCCAAAGCATCGAGAATCGGCTTGTAGCGACAATGGGAAAGCCCACTCCGGAAGCATTTCTTGCCTTATCCGTTGAGCAATGTCGGGCATGCGGGTTATCGGCGCAGAAACAACGCTATCTGAGTGCGCTGGCTGAGGCGTTAGTCAGCGGGCGATTACGCTTGAGCCGGCTCGCTCAATGCGACACGGAAGAGGTTTCCGCTGCGCTGCAAGCCATCCCCGGCATTGGGCCCTGGACGGCCGACATGTATCTCATGTTCATCATGCGCCGCGCCGATATTTTCGCCCCTGGCGATCTCGCGCTTCAAGAGGGCTACCGCCGTCTTGCTTCCGTCTCACAACGACCAACCCCCAAGGATCTCGGAGAGATTGCTCTGCGCTGGATGCCATTCCGTTCGGCTGCTGCTCTGGTTCTCTGGCGCTACTATACGCTTGGCCCAAAATAATCAGCCACGTGCCCGATATTTGGGTTAGCAAGGGTGCGCGTGTTTTTTCAATTTTAGACCACAAGATCGAGTGTATTTTCTTGGCAAAAATACCATATCGTGTAATTATTCTGTCATATTCCTGCGGCAGTTTAGGCTGCAAGTAATCGAGACAGGAGGTTTTTGGGCCGTTATGCAAAATGTCTCAGTGAGTGCACGCTCGGGTCGACCGGAGATATTTTCGCATCCTGATGGGTGCCCAGCTCTGGTTCTGAATGCCGATTTTCGTCCCTTGAGTTACTACCCCTTATCGGTGTGGTCGTGGCAAGAAGCGCTGAAAGCGGTGTTTCTCGATCGGGTCAATATTATTTCAGAATATGAAACGGAAGTTCACTCGCCGAGTGCGGCATTTAAATTGCCAAGCGTTGTGTCTTTGAAAACCTATGTCAAACCGCCTCGTCATCCGGCCTTTACCCGCTTTAACCTCTTTTTACGTGATGGGTTTGCGTGTCAGTATTGCGGAGCGCGGCATGAATTAACCTTTGACCACGTTATTCCGAGACGTGCAGGTGGGCGAACAACATGGGAAAACGTCGTCGCGGCCTGTTCTCCATGTAATTTGAAAAAAGGTGGTCGATTGCCAAAAGAGGCACAAATGTTTCCTCGGCAATCGCCGCGCCAGCCAAGTGTTTATGAGCTGCATGAAAATGGCCGACGCTTTCCGCCCAATTATATGCATGAGAGTTGGCAGGATTATCTGTACTGGGACTCGGAGCTCGAGCCGTAAGCGCACGACTATATTTTTTCAGAGATTTTAATGGCCGCGTGACAGCCCGCACGAATGACGCGGCGTAAAATGGGGTAAGCGGAAGCCTCTGTCGCCCCATGTTCAATGGCCGTTTGACGATGCGCCGCCTCATCTTCGCGAAAACGTCGAATGGTTTCGGTTAATTCTTGAAATTCTGGATGACCTTCTAGTTCGGCTAATTGCTCGGCATAGTGATCGTCGATCACTTCTTCCACAATTTCCGTGCATGCCATGGCCGCTTTTTCTCCCATGAGGGCGGTGACCACGCCAAGCGAAAAACCAGCGGCGTTCCACAGAGGAGATAAAACTGTTGGGCGAACAGCATTCTCCGATAGCAAACGATCAAATGTAGTGAGGTGGTGTTGCTCTTGTTCAGCCATATGGCCAACGCGTGCGGCGGCTTCGGTCAGGCCTGCAGCTTCCAGCACTAGTTTTTGCCCGTCATAAATACTCACCGCCCCATATTCACCAGCGTGATCAACCCGTAACATGTCGTCGAGCCGCTTGCGCTGAGAGAGATTGATGTTCTGGTGGGTCATGTCAGGCGTTCCCTTTATCGTTCCGAAAGGCCTGATAGAGCAGACCCAAAATAATGAAGCTGATGAGAGCATTATAGCCTGCCATCGAAATGCCGAACAAGTTAAAGGCTGGCGTATCACACGAGACAGCACCGCGCGCCAAAATATTGTGTAAGTCCTCTATGGTTTCTGGCATGGCCAGCCCCCCGCCGCAGGTCGCGGGCCCGGGCCAAAATTTTTGTTCGACCCCAACATGGTAGCTCGCGAGGATCACCGAAAAGAGAAAAATGGCACCTCCGAGGGCGAGGCCGACTTGGCGCGATCGCCCTGTTAGGAAAGCCGTGACGAGCAGGATCGGGATGCCGATGTAATAGGGCCAACGCTGTTTGAGGCACAAGTCGCACGGAATGAGGCCACCCCCATATTGCGACGCAAGCGCCAATGTGATGGTGAGCGACGCCAGCACCAGCGCGGTGATCAGAGGCTGCCCGCTCACGCAAGCTCTGAGCAATGCGCTTGAGGCCAAGCGGGTATCGCGAGAAAAGAGCTTATTCATGGCGCTAAAACATCCCAATGAGCACGAAGCCAAGGACCAATAGCAAAAATAGGCCAAGCGTGATCAATGTGAGGTGTCGTTCAAGATGGTGCCGGATGGTGGGGCCGAAATAAAAAGCTGCGGCGGCAACCAGAAAAAAACGAATGCCCCGCCCAAATAGGCTGGCCAGTGTGAAGGGCACAAGCGGCAAGCCGGCGACACCGCTGGCGATGGTCGCGACTTTAAACGGAAGAAAGGTGATCGCCGCCGCTACCACCACCCAGGCGCCCCAAAGAGAATAGGTTTCTTCAAATTTGGCGAAGGCGGCCTCGGCGCCGTAGAACGCAATCACGGGCTCGCCAATCAGGGCGAAAAAATAAAAGCCAATCGCGTATCCCAAAAACGCCCCCAAGACGGAACCCAAAGTACAAATAGCGGCATATCGCCAGGCTTTGACCCGCTCCGCAAAAACCATCGGGAGAAGAAGAATATCCGGCGGGATGGGAAACACCGAGCTTTCAATAAAGGCAATGACACCCAGCGCTGGTCCGGCGTGGCGATGCTGAGCCAATGACAAAGTCCATGTGTAAAGGCGCGATAACATGCGCCGACACTACTCAATCTCCCAACGAGATGAAAGGGACTAAATTAGCGCTGTTTGATGCCGGAAGCATGTAGACGCGGCTGAGAGAAACGACTATAAGCAGGTCGGATACGGTGCGCCCTTGTGGCGGAATTGGTAGACGCGACGGATTCAAAATCCGTTTCCTTCACCGGAGTGCCAGTTCGAGTCTGGCCAAGGGCACCAATCCATCTTTCTGATTGTTCAGTTTTGAATGGGTCTGATTTTTCCCGCTTAAGGGAAAGTTCTCGGGCTTATTCTGCTGCAAATCCTGCGCCGGGTGCTGTTGCCTTGTGCGACGATTAGGCGCTGAAAGCTGCTGGTCGTAGGGATCGAGTTGAGGCATACTCTGACCTTATTATTCGGCGTTCTTAAGGAGCTTTTTATGTCGGAACAGGCTTTATCGTCTAATCGGATCGTCCGTATTTACAGGGCTATGCGTGAATTGGTGCGGGATAAAGAGGATACCAAGCAAGTCTTCATTATTTTGGAAGCGCTGGGTCGCGGCGCAGCGGCGCGCAGTTTCCGTAAATTCATGGCGTCACCTCATTGTGAGCGCATTCTGTTGTCGGATAAAATCTTGTTGGATTATTTGAGCGATCGGAATTATCTGAAGAAGCTTCCAGAAGGCAGCCTCGGGCGCACCTATTTTAATTTCACGCATGCCGAAAATTTGACGGCCGACGGGTTGGTTGAAGCCAGCGAAGAGGGTCGGTTTGAGCAACGCGCGATGAGTGAAGAACAGCAACGCTTCCATACACGTAACCGCGATGCGCATGATTTATGGCATGTGGTGACCGGTTATGGACGTGATCCATTGGGGGAATTATCGCTTCTCGCTTTTACCTTCAAGCAGATGGGTAATTGGGGTTTTCTAGTGATTATTGGTGTTGGCCTAAAAGTCATGCGTGGGCATGCTCCTGGCATTTCCATCTGGCCCGCCATTCGCGAAGGCTTCAAAATGGGCGGTCAGGCCAAATGGCTGGGGGATGCGATTTGGGAAGATTTGTTGGCCCGTCCGCTTGATGAAGTCCGTCAAGAATTGGGCATTGGCAAACCGGCACGCTACCGTCAAACGTCGCGCGAAATTCAGCAAGTGCTCGCGCCTGCATGATCATCCTTTACGGATTAAAAAATTGCGATGGGTGCACGAAAGCGCGCGCGTGGTTAACTGAAAACGACATAGATTTCTCATTTCATGATCTGCGCGCACAGCCGCTTACCACGGAGCAGGTGCAGCGTTGGCTTGATGCCGTGGGGCTGGATCGCTTGGTCAATCGTCGGGGCACCACCTATCGGAAGTTGTCGGAAGATGAAAAGCGTCAATTAGAAGACCCAAAGACGGCTCTACCTCTATTGCTCGATCAGGTGGCCTTGATGAAGCGCCCCATTTTTGAGCGGGTGACCGGCGACACCGCATCGCCACATGCACTTGACGTTGGTTTTTCGGTCGAGGTGCAGAACAAGCTTATTGATGGGTCACGGTGAAGACATAGAGCTGTTGATCGCCCGACGTGCGGTCTTCTTCGCCTTTCAAAATATGTCCTGACTGTTGGCAAAAATGAGGAACGTCGACCCGCGCCAAGGGGTCCGTTGCATGCAATTCGACCTCATCGCCAGACGCAAGTTCTGCAAGGGCTTTTTGGAGCTTTAGAACGGGCCAGGGACATGAGAGCCCCGTCGCATCGACGCGCGTGCCCATCACCCCTCAGCCTTTAACCTGACGATAATGCGCCATCGCCGCAAATAGCTCGGCAATCTCTGGCTCATGTGCACTTCCAAATTCCCGATAGAGCGTCGCGCAATTGACCATTAAGCGCTCGCGATCTCCCCAATCATCAAACACACCGAGGGCCATATCGAGTGCGGCCTCTTGATAGCTCATGCCCGCCTCATACCGCGCACGGGCTTCCTGTTTAATGGTTTCGAGATAGGTTTTGACCAGCCCAACCCCGTCTTTCGTCGTGATGGGCCCATGTCCTGGAATAATGGTTTCCACATCCATAGCCATGATGCGGTCGCACGCTCGAATCCAATTATCAACGGGGCCTTCCCATAAAATAGGGTGCCCCCCAATAAACAGAATATCGCCCGTGAAAACGGTTCGATCCGCGGGCACGTGCACGAGCGTATCACCGGGTGTATGCGCCGGGCCCACATGGATGAGGTGTATGGTCTTGTCGCCCAGTTGGACATCGAGTGTGTCATCGAACACCGTGTCCGGAAATTTTTGTGTGACAGATTTAAAATCAAAGGGCCCAAAGCAATGGGTGAGATAGGCGCCTAAGTCGCCGAGCTCTGGGGCGGCATCTAAAAAGCCTTGAACAAGCGTCGGGGGTTCGAGGGCCATATGGGCTTGCGTTGCGCGATGCGCATAAATTGTCGCCGATGGACAACAACAATTTCCATTACAATGGTCTCCATTGTGATGCGTGTTGATGACCGCGTTAACCTCGCGCGCAGACGGTGCGGCGTCGGCATAGGCGCTCAACATGTCTTGGGTCAAGGGAACGTCAAATAATGTGTCGACGACCAGCGATTGATCGCCATCAATGACGAGGCCTGAATTCGACCACCCCCAACCCCCGTCTGGTTGCAGCCAAGCATAGGCGCCATTCCCAATTTGATGTAGGCCCTTTGTATAGGCAAATTTCGGATGTCCCAATTCCATGATGATCTTCCCCCCCCGTTTAGCTTGTCTCGACCCTGTTCTCAGTTATCCTGCCACGGTGGTGGCGGATAATCGAGAGCGTTTTAACGAGAATCTCGGCTATACACATATGGAATACACGCTCAGCGTGTGTTACGCCTGATTTGAAGGAATATCAGCAGGTCGCTGAGAAACGATGGGAGAAGGGCATGAGCCAGGTTTTTGTTGAGGTTGGAGCAGGAGAGCTAATCGATAAGATTACCATCTTGCATATCAAGCTCGAAAATATTCATGACGAAGAAAAACTGAAAAATATTCGGTATGAATTATCCGTATTAGAGAAAAGCCGTGACGACGCTCTGCCATCCAGCACCGAGCTCACCGCTTTAACGGATCAATTAAAAGAGATTAATCAGCAATTATGGACGATCGAGGACGATATTCGCGATTGTGAAGCCGCGAGTGATTTCGGCTCCCGTTTTATTGAGCTTGCCCGCGCTGTTTATAAAACAAATGATCGACGAGCTGCGGTCAAAAAAGAAATTAATCTTCTGACCGGTGCGACGATTGTCGAGGAAAAGTCCTATCAAAATTACTAAGGACCATATTTTTGATGGCTATTGGCCCTTGGGCACGATTTGACCTACCGTTTGCATAACCTCCTCGAGCGACAGATCCGCCAGATTGGGGACTTGCATAAAACGCGTATCCGCAGCGACGCGGATGCGTCCGGGTTCGCCTCGAGGTCCCAATAAAATTGTCGCTGGAACGCCGCACGCCGCCATAAGATGACAAGGGCCGGTATCATTCCCGATCACATGCGCCAAATGCGGCGCGAGGCCAGCCAGTTGGCTGAAGCTGAGTGGCCGCCCATTGTCGAGGAGAGCGGGGCAGGGCATCTCATGAACCATATGCATTTCATCGGGCCCAGGTGCGATGACGCAGGAATACCCATTTCGCGCTAGTTCAGTAGCTAATGCTGGAAAATGGGGCCATCGTTTATCACGATTGCGGGCAGAGGCGCCGGGCACCAGCAAGATGTGGGGCTGATCGGTTTTTGGCAAAAACTGCGCACTGTCCTGCCCGATCCAGCGCAAATCGGGTGACGCCCCATTGGGGAAGGGAACACCGAGCGCCGCCACTTGACCGGCTAATACATCTGAGATGGCCACGTCGGGGTGGCGTTCATAGAAATGGCGAAGGCTTGCTCCTTTGCGCGTGCCGCTAATGGGAATATCACCAAAAAACTTATAATAGGCGGAGCTGCGCGTTGAATTTTGGAGATCGATCACAAAATCGATCGGTGCCTGCCGAAGTTTTTGCGCCAGCGCCCAGTGCTGCCGAAGCTGCCAAAATTGTGCCCTGGGGTCGGCAAGTGTTGCATCAATATAAGGCGCTTGCGCCCATAAGCGCGCATATAAAGGGGCGGTCAGGAGTGTAATATGGGCCTGCGGGACATGGGCGCGTATGGCCCGCATCACCCCGTCAGCAAAAATAAGATCGCCAAAGGCTCCGTGCTTGATCATCAGGATATGGCGGGCCTCAGCAAGTTGCATTGTGTGTTCCTTGTGTTTTCCCTTCCGAACCGTCTCAGCTTCGGTTATATAGTCGGCTAGTCCGCGTTAAGTTAAACCGCTTTGGGAGAGAACAAAATGACTGTTTGCATAGTAGGCTGGGGCCACACAAAATTCGGTAAGTTAGAGGATAAGGGGCTCGAGGAGCTCTTGGTTGATGCTGCCCTAGAAGCCATGGCGGATGCAGATGTTGCGCCTGGCGATATTGATGCCATTTATGTGGGCACGTTTAATGCGGGCATGTCTGAGCAGGATTTTATTTCCTCGATGGCGCTTCAGGTTAATGATCTGTTTCGGTTTTTGCCTGCCACGCGTGTTGAAAATGCATGCGGAACGGGATCAGCCGCTCTGTTTCAAGGC
>CBFIIU010000008.1:32656-48340 GCA_965662735.1 Alphaproteobacteria bacterium | reverse complement strand
CCGGTATTTTTGGTGTCATCGCCGGAAAATATTTCCAAGCCTATGGCGACCATAGTGATGCCTTGGCGGAAATTGCTGCGAAAAACCATAAAAACGGGAGTGTGAACCCACTCGCACATATGCAAAGCGATCTGGGGTTTGACTTCTGCCGAACGGAGTCGGAGAAAAACCCGATTGTAGCCGGACCTCTGAAGCGTACCGATTGTTCCATGATCTCGGATGGAGCGGCAGCCATTGTCTTGACGGATGACGAGACGGCCAAAAGCCATGCGAAGTCGATTGCGCTGCGGGCGCGGGCGCAGGTCAATGATTTCTTACCGATGTCGAAACGCGATGTCATTGCCTTCGAGGGCCCCGCGACGGCGTGGCGCCAAGGCTTGGCCGAAGCGGGGATGACCCTCGACGATATCTCCTTGGTGGAAACCCATGACTGCTTCACCATTGCCGAGCTCATTCAATATGAAGCGATGGGGCTCACGGAAAAAGGAAAAGGGGCGCAGGCTCTGAAAGAAGGTTGGGTGTATAAGGATGGCAAGTTACCGGTGAATGCATCGGGCGGTTTAAAAGCCAAAGGACATCCGGTGGGCGCCACAGGCGTGTCCATGCATGTCATGGCGGCGCGTCAATTAATGGGCGATGCGGCTGAAATGCAAATTGCCAATGCACAAACAGCAGCTGTCTTTAACATGGGCGGCGCAGCTGTTGCCAATTATGTCTCGATCCTCGAGCGACAAAAGTAAAAAAAAGCGGGCCCGATCGGGCCCGCATATTTTTCGGCACTTTGGCCTGTTACTATTTGAACGTCTTTAAATAAGCAATGACGTCATCACGATCTGATGCTTTGCGCAGACCCGCAAAAGACATTCGCGTTCCTTTAACGATGCCGCGTGGGTTTTCCAGATAGGCGGCGAGCGCTTCTTCCGTCCAAACGGGATTGGAAGCGCCGTATTCCGTCATTCCTTTTGAATATGTAAAATCGCCAACAGAGGCCACTTTGCCACCGACAATGCCATTCAGCTGAGGCCCGACGCGATTTTGGGCGCCATCACCCACCATGTGGCATGCAACACATTTCTTGAAAACCTTTTCTCCTTTCGCAACGTCCCCAGCCAAACTAGGTTGCGCTAAACATGCGATGGAAAGGGCGAGCGCGAGAGCAGAAAAATGCTGTTTCATAGATGATCTCCTTATTTGCTCTCTCTTAGCTCAGCCCCTTGCTTCAGACCAGTCTTTTTGGTGGACACAATGTCGCTAGGGAACCAACCACTCCATCTTGGTTGGTGTCGAGGATAAGGTGAAGCGGGCTCGCCGATGACCTTTTGCCGCTAAATAAAGCCACTCAATATAGTCGATCTGGGCGAAGACAGGCTGAAAGTGAATAAAACCCTCTTGGGTTGTTGCTGCATCAAATTCAATTGTTTCGAGGGATGGGGTGGGCGTGCTCGGCGCCGAGGTGACCTGATAGCATTCGCGGCTCATACGAGCCGTTTGTTCCCACGCCGCCTCACATTCTTGGTCGGTGGCCAAGTGTAAGTGACAGCGCATCCGGAGTTGCAATTTTTGGTCGGCATCATAGCCATGAAGCATGGCCCGGGGCTCGGCTACGATCTCAGATATTTTTGGGGATCGGCGGTCGGTGTTGAAACGCAGTTGGTTCTGCGTCCGATCGCATGCCCGCAACACAACGGTGCGGACGGTGGGTGAACCATCTGCCGCAACTGTCGCGAGATTCAACGTCCGAAAGCCGCTGTGCCGATTGGTCACTGCTTCTGCCAAGACCTGCCATGCGTGCTCAAGGCTTCCACTGAGGTCATTATAGCATGGTAATATAGGGGCGCCGGTGGCTGGCATGATCTTTGTCTCCGTATTCATCGGATGGGGATGCGCGGGTGAGACACATCTATTTTGGTAAACCCGTCTATTTTGGTTTGGCCCGTCGGGCGATCGGGTGGTGATCCCGGCGCGATTCGAACGCGCGACCCCCAGATTAGGAATCTGGTGCTCTATCCTGCTGAGCTACGGGACCACGCGTGCAGTCTAACTAAATTTTGATGATACCTAAAGATGCAACGCTTCACTTTGAAGGATAAAGCTGGATATGATAAAACCCCGAACGTCCCCAAAGATTATGAGGTAACCGACATGTCCAACTTGATACTTTCTGAGAAAGGGTTCGCGACTGGGCAAGAGTTAAAGCGCCACTCGCGTCGAAATAGTTCAAGCCTGATGCGCGGTGGGCGATCACGTTCCTATTTGTTTTTCGCTTTAATCATTTCGTTGTGTCTGCCGATAAGTGCTTGCGGACCCGATATGACGATTATGAGTGAGCAGCAGGAAGCGCAAATTGGCGCTCGAGAACATGCAAAAATTGTCAAGCATTATGGCGGGGTTTACGACGATCCTGGGGTCACAGCCTATGTTAATCAAATTATGAAAAAGGTCGCCGCAGCTTCCGATCGACCCGATATTCCCTTTCGCATAACCGTTTTGGATAGTCCCATCGTCAACGCCTTCGCTTTGCCAGGCGGATATACTTACGTCACTCGGGGATTGCTGGCACTGGCCAATAGCGAAGCAGAGGTTGCTGCGGTTATTGGTCACGAAATAGGCCATGTCACCGCGCGTCACTCCGCTCAACGCCAAACAGCGGCGGTGGGGACGGCGCTTTTAGCCGGCGTCTTGGGTGCGGTTATTAATCAGCAAGCGCCCGGAAATAAGCGTGTCGTCAATGATTTGGTGGATTTCGGAAGTTCCGCAGTGTTGGCGGGCTATAGCCGAAGCCAAGAATATGAAGCTGATGATATTGGGGTTCGGACAAGTGCCGGCGCTGGCTATCAACCGGAAGCGGCTGCCGATTTTCTGGCGAGTTTAGGTCGAGAAAGTGAATTCGAGAAAAAGCTCTCCGGAGGCAAGTCTGCGCCCGAATGGCTGGCCAGTCATCCGAGCACCGATGAGCGCGTTGCGCGGGCGCGTGAAATATCGGCACCTTATTTTCTCGATCGCAAAAATTTTCGATTAGGCCGCGATACGCATTTGGCAGCGATTAATGGAATGACATATGGCGAAACAATGAAATCGGGCTATGTGTCGGGGCAAAGTTTTCTGCACCCAGAATTGAAACTGCGCTTTTCGGTGCCAAAAGGCTTTAAGCTGGAAAATGGCGAGAAAGCTGTCGTCGCGACGGACGATCAGGAACAATCCATTGTCTTTGACATGGATCGTCGCGATGTAAACCTCGGCGATTATGTGAACCAATATTGGATTCGCGGCGACGGACATGTTCGCACGGAGACACAGATTTCCGGCGCGCCAGCCTTGCGTATTAAACTGACTTCGTCTCAAAAATATCGCGAAGCCTTGGCGATCAAGGGGGAGGGGGGACAGATCTTCCGCTTCCTTATTTCTCTTTATCAATCCGATGGTGGGCGCGCGATGGACGCGCTCATGGCCTCCATTCGCCTGAATGATGCGACGGTTCGTCCCTTGCAAATTCAAGTGGTCACCGTTCGCGCAGGGCAAACGGTTGCGGGTTTGGCCAATCAGATGGTGGTGCCAGACAACCCCGTTGAGCGGTTTCGGTTGCTCAATGGTCTGCAAGAAGGGGATGGCCTGAAGGTCGGCCAAAAAATCAAGCTGATCCGCTGATTTAGTCGTGCAGGCTCGCTGCCACCGCTTCCGTATACGGGCTATTGACTAAAATCATCCGCAGCTTTTTAAGAGCCTCGCTCTCAATTTGCCGCACACGCTCTTTGGATAAGCCCATATGCCCACCAATTTCTTCAAGCGTCGCTGGCGTTTCAGCGATACGTCTGGATTTAATGATGCTGAGTTCTCTATGGGTGAGCTGCTTTAATGCGTCGACCAACATGGCGCGGTGTTTTTGCGTGTCCAATTTGAGAGCCGTGGCGCGATCTGGGCCGTCGCGTTCGCAAATCAATAAGTCTTGCCATTCTGTGCTCATTTCTTCGTCCGCCACAGGAGCGTTCAAAGACCGATCGTCGGCTGACAAGCGGGCTTCCATCAGCTCGACATCCTCGCGTCGCACACCGAGATTTCGGGTGACATAGTCGCGTGCCTGCTCGCTCATATGGACGCCGCCATCATTAATTCGGGCCCGTAACCGGCGTAAATTAAAGAACAGAGATTTATGCGCCGCTGTCGTGCCTGTGCGCACGATCGACCAATTGCGCAGAACAAAGTCTTGAACCGAAGCGCGGATCCACCACCCGGCATAAGTGGAAAACCGAACCCCTCTCTCAATGTCAAAACGCGAAGCGGCTTGCATCAGCCCAATATTTCCCTCTTGAATCAGATCGGACATGGGGAGGCCATAATTTCGATATTTGGCGGCAATGGCCACGACCAGCCGCATATGCGCGCGCGTTAACTCGTGAAGCGCTCGTTCATCTTGCTCTTCAAGCCATAGGCGCGCCAGCTCAAGCTCCTGATCGCGTTCCAGCAAGGGCATTTTCATCGCAAATTTGATAAAATCGCGACTGGATTTCTCAGAATTTCCTGTCTCAACTGATGCCATCTGATTTCTCCTACACCTGTTTTACGAGGCGTTGAGGAGATCGGTTCACCGGCTGGGCGAATAATAAAGCGAATAATAAAGCGAATAATAAGGAGGATAATGAGGCGAATAACAAGGCGACTAATAAGGCGAATAACAAGGCGACTAATAAGGCGACTAATAATAAGAGGCCCAAAATCCCGGATATGGAGCTGTCTCCGCGCGCAAACACCCCCGGGTCGTGCCCGTGGAGGGGTCAGCCGAACGCAAGACCAGATTTATGCAGAGCCAGACGTCGTTTTAGGGGCGCCGCCGGTTGTTTTGGCTAGAATTTGTTCCAATTCTACAATGGCCTCATCATCGGTGATTTTCTGGATCGTGCCATATTCGCGCGCCATCCGTTCAAGAGCGGCCTCATAGAGCTGACGCTCCGAGTAACTTTGCTCTGGTTGGTTTTCATTGCGGAACAGATCGCGGACGACCTCGGCAATAGCAACCAAATCACCTGAATTAATTTTGGCCTCATATTCTTGCGCGCGTCGGCTCCACATCGTCCGTTTAACGCGGGCCCGACCCTTAAGGGTCTTGATGGACGCTTCCAACATTGCCTTATCAGCCAATTTGCGCATACCACTGGTTTTGGCTTTCTCAAGAGGAACCCGTAAAACCATTTTTTCTTTATCAAAATCAATCACAAAAAGCTCAAGCGTCATGCCGGCGACTTCATTCAGGCTGATTTCGCGAATGAGGCCAACGCCATGCGCTGGATAGACAATATGTTCACCAATTTTAAAGCCATGCGCCGATTTTTTATCAGTGACGATAGGAGCCGCAGGCGCCTTCGCCGCCGGTTTGGGATCGGCGGACGCAGTTGATTTCGCGGAGGCCTTTGCAGAAGTTTGGCGCGCGCTTGCCGTCGTCGACGCAGATTTTTTTGCGGGCGCTGGTCTGGTGGTTTTTTGAGGGGTCGTCTTCGATTGTGCCTTGGACGCCGTTTTAGGTGCTGCTTTAGGTTTCGCTTTTGCGGCCGACTTTGCTGCGGTTTTTGCTCCAGCTTTTAAGGTCGACTTTGCAGCGGGCTTCGCTGTTTTAGCCGCGGGCTTCGCCTTGGCGGTTGCTTTTGCTCCGGCTTTTGCGGTTGATTTTGCTGGACTTTTTGCTGTTTTAGCGGCGGGCTTCGCCTTGACGGTTGCTTTTACTGGACTTTTTGCTGTTTTAGCGGCGGGCTTCGCCTTGTCCTGCGCCGCAGTTGATTTAGCTGTGGTCGGCTTAGCGCTTGCCGATTTTGCTTTGGCTGTTGTGGGCTTCTTACTTACCATTCTAACTTATCCTCACACGTCGCGAGATGTCATGCTCTCTGTCCGACGAAAAATAAGAGCCACGCGGTGCGTTCCATGCAGAAGCCAACTTGTGCCACGCATAACAACGATGTTTTACTGCAATTTGATGAAAAGCGCCGGGGTCTCCTGATCCTGACGTCCAGTATACATTTTATTTCAGAATTTTCAATAAGACCGTTCTCAGCGCCTCAAAGCACCACTGAACACTCTCTGACGACCCTTTTTTCCGATAATTCAGGGCTCTGGAAATTCGGGTTCAGAAAATTCAGGGCTCTGGACCTTCAGGGTTTTTAAAAATCTAGGGCTTAGTCGCCCTCACCTGGATTTTCTGAGAAATGATCTTCGAATTTTCCGTCAACCCCGACGAAAGCGTCAGCATCGGCAGGGGCATCTTTCTTCAATGTGATGTTAGGCCATTTTTCGGCAAATTTGGCGTTTAGCTCGATCCATTTTTCAAGCCCGCTCTCCGTGTCGGCCTTAATCGCCTCGGCGGGGCATTCCGGCTCGCAGACGCCGCAATCAATACACTCGTCTGGGTGGATGACCAGCATATTCTCGCCTTCATAGAAGCAATCGACGGGGCATACTTCAACGCAGTCCGTATATTTGCAGCGAATACAGGCATCCGTAACAACATAGGTCATAAAAATTCTCTCTTCTTAACGTCGATATTACAAGCTGTTTAGTCGTTGTCTGAGGCCTCACGGGCCCGTTGCCGCGCCAGCGCGCTCTCTTTGTCAGAAACGTATATTAAGCCGGCGATGCGGCGCAATAAGCTCGCTTCATAATCGGTAACCGTGCCATCCGCATCAACAACCCGCCACAGCAGTTCCATCAGTTGGCGTTTATGCTCCTCTGAAAACTGGGCATTGATTTTGCTGGTCCAATGATAAAGATCGGTGGAGGCTTCGGCCGCCGCCCGGGCATGGTCAAACAAATCGTCGACTTCTTCATCGTTCAGGCCAAAATAACTTCCCCCGACGCGGTGCAGTAAATCGGCTTCATTGGCATCAAACTCGCCATCGACCATTGCCGCATAGGCCAGCAAAACCGCGGCCGCTAGATGCGTGTTATCCGGGCCGATCGGCTGTTCGGCAGGCGCTTGTAAAAATGTTTTTAAACGAGAAAGCATGGTGAACTGAATAGGCGGCTTGGATCAAAAATTCAAGATATTATATCGTCACGATCTCGCAACGCATCCAATTGACGTCGATCTTTTTTGCTGGGGCGGCCTTGCCCTCTTTCCCGACGCGGCGCCGATAGGGGCTGCGCGAGGTTTTCAGGCTCGTGTAGATGCTCATAAAGTTGCTGCGCTTCAGGAGCGCTGCCACGACGCGCGCTCAGGCCGCACACACGAATGACATAGAGCCTCTGATGGGCGACAAAGGAAAGTTCGTCTCCAACCCGCAATTTGCCGCTGGCTTTGTCATTCTTAGCGCCATTAATGCGTAGTTTTCCGCCAGTGATCAATTGTTGGGCAAGGCCGCGTGTTTTAACAAATCGCGCATGCCACAGCCATTTATCGACACGCATGGAAGAGGGGCTGTCGGTTGTCACGGCTGTTTTTTGTCGAGCTTGAGTTGGGCAAGAGCCGCGAAAGGGCTATCGGGGTCGATCGGGCGGCTTTCGGGGCGACGCTTTTGAACAGGAGGGCGGTCGTTGGGGCGCGCCTTCTTCTTGCCGTTACCCGAAGGCCGGATCTTCGAACTATCCGCAGGTCCGTGAGCTTTGGCGTCGGCTGGCATTTGATCCGGCTTTTTGGGACTAGGGCGACGCGTTCTCGATTTTTCCGATTTTTTGTCGCGGTGATACGAAGGACGGTTCCGCCGAGGGTGCCACAGCGTCACGGTTTCGGGCTCGGCATTCTGCGCCGTTGGCGCATCAGGCATTTGCGCGGATGGCGTTTCTGTTTCAGGCGTTTCTGTTTGAGGCTGAGAGATCAGGCTTTCCATTGGCGTAGCATTTTCTTGGCTTTGCGGCGCAGGGGAAGAGGGGTGTTGGATCTTCGTTTCTTGTGGCTCATAGCCTAAAGCACGCAAAATATGCTCCATGTCGCGATGCCCGCACCCCATAATGGACAGCATGGCATCGGAGACAGCGAAAGCTCCAGAGGCTTGCCGAGCGGCTCGGATCAGGTCGGCCAAACGCTCCAGCATATCGAAGCGAATGGCGCGGTGACGAAAGGGGTGAAACCCAATCGCCCGATAGAGGGTGTCGGGCAGGTCGGGGTCGCGCGGCACAGATGTCAGGCCGGGACGCGGTAGCCGATGGTGATCGGCGCGCGCATCACGCCCCAGCGCGAGGCTCGCACATAGGGCGAGGAATTGAGCGGCCACTGGTTTTAATAAATCGGGCAGGTAGATATTAAATGCACCAAAGCGGACGCCACATTTGCGCAATTGTCCTCGAGTGGGCTGATCGAGATCGGAGAGCAAGTCCCTAATTTCGCTCCGGGGTAGGCTACCTTGCGCTTCATAAAGCCTGAAGGCGAGACCACGGGCTTGGCCCGTCATCGCCTCCGTATTTTGTAAATTTTGGAGAGGCGAGAGACGCCCCTCGGCATATTGACGAGCCCATTGCAAAAGACGGGTTTCGACCTGCTTGCGTAAGTCACCGTTCAACATGTCATCCGCATTTAGCCGGATGTGAGGCATTAATACAGCTGTGCCAATCCAATTCGAGTTGGTTGTTTCAATTTGCAGACGCGCGAGCGCGGCGTTTCCCCAAATAATGTCGCCCGCATGGTCAATATTGAACTCAGGGTCGGCGGCGGCACTGACGCGCTGTGCGCGATCGCGAATGGCGAGGCCGGCGCGTTGTTCAACGGCGCGTCGTGCCATTCCAATAGCCGGGCTTTTGAGGCGCGGGTCCCTTTGTAAGGTGAGGCCAATGACGCGGCCAGCATATTCATCGCCGATGGTGAGGTCACCATTATCTTCGATTTCCGCTAAAACATCTTCTTGTTCGTTGAGTTTTTTTAGTAACGATGATGATTTTCGATCAACAAATTGCTTGGTGAGGCGAATGTGAAGCGCGTCGGATAAGCGTTCTTCCACTTGCCGTCCACGCTCTTGCCAATGCGCGCCATCGGCGACCCATTCGGTTTTATGCGCCACATAATTCCACGTGCGGATATGCGCAAGACGCGTGGATAGCGTGTCTAAGTCGCCCTCATCATTGTCACACCGATCAATGCGCGTGGCCAACCAATCAGGGTCGATTTTCTGAGCTGGGCTGGTTAGAAACAGAAAAATATCATGGATGAGGCCGGCGTGATCGCCGCCCAGCGTTTTTCTAAAATCAGGAATTTGCGCGACGTCCCAGAGCAAGGCGACGAGGTCGCGATGTTGGGTTCGATCACGAATATCGGGGTTTTGACGCAAGGCCGCGATCGCACTCAGATCATCCGAGGCTGGAGCGCGCATCAAGCCAGGGCGCGGCGCAGGTGCCTCGAGGCTGATAATGAGCGAGTCGATGGAGGTGAAATCGAGGTCACGATTGCGCCACATTAGCGACTTGATGGGTTCAAATTCGTGATTCTCGATGCGCGCAATTATTTCCTCATCCAGCGGCGCCGCTTCGCCCGTGAGACCAAATGTACCATCGCGCGTATGCCGCCCGGCCCGTCCAGCAATTTGGGCCAGTTCGGCTGGGGTCAGTTGGCGGTGCGATCGGCCATCGAATTTGCGAATTTGCGCAAACGCCACATGGTCAATATCCATATTCAATCCCATGCCAATTGCATCGGTCGCCACCAAATAATCGACGGCGCCGGATTGATAGAGCTCGACTTGCGCATTGCGCGTGCGCGGGCTGAGAGCGCCCATAACAACCGCGGCGCCGCCTTTTTGTTGGCGAATAACTTCGGCCAATGCATAAACATTCTCGACCGAAAAGGCGGCAATGGCCGATCGACGGGGCAAGCGCGACAGCTTTTTCATATCGGCCCATCGGAGCGCTGAGAAGCGACTGCGGGTTTCAATGTGGACGTCGGGAAGTAAGGTCGCGATCATCCCGCGCATGGTTTCGGCGCCCAAGAATAGGGTTTCATAAGTGCCGCGGGCATGAAGGAGGCGATCGGTAAACACATGGCCGCGCTCGGGATCGGTTGCGAGTTGAATTTCATCGACAGCAATGAAATCGACAGGGCGCGATACGGGCATGGCTTCTACGGTGCAAATGAAATAGCGCGGATCGGGAGGGATAATTTTTTCTTCCCCCGTGATTAAGGCGATATCCGCTGTGTGAACCTTTCCAAAATCGCCCCTGAGCAGCCGGTCGTAAATTTCCCGCGCTAACAGGCGTAAGGGGAAGCCGATCATACCGGAGGGGTGCGCGAGCAGGCGCTCCATGGCGATATGGGTTTTCCCCGTATTGGTTGGCCCTAATATGGCGCGAATTTGCGTGAGGTCGTGCGGCATGAGGGCAATGTCGCAATGATCGCTGGTTCAGGCAAGCGTCTTTATCGGCCGATCGGCTTATTTTGGGGATGCGGATCGAGCGCTAGTAGGGCGAGTCGCAACGATTCGAGCGACTCAGAGGAACAAGTTAAGAACAGAGCATGCACGAATCACTACCATAGTATGACTTCGTGTTTCGTTCACGACAACATCTAGTAGGTGGCGGTCATTTTCTCATAAAGTTTCGGTCGGAGTGCGAGGCGGTGATCGCCTTTTTAGGTGAAATTCGGGCGTCAAAATGATCGGATCCTGCCGAGTTTGAACGCCGAAGGCCAAGCTGGACAAAAACCGTGGAATGGTGCGAGATGTGACATTCCGCGCATCGAGGGGGTGTTCTCGTCTGATAAGCTGGATCTAATGCAAAACGCTGTAAGGGAGGAAGTGTTATGGATTTTGAAGTTCCGAGCGAAATTAAGGTCTATCTCAATGAGTTGGACGCTTTTATCGAAAAAGAAATCAAACCGCTTGAACAACAAGATGACAATATCCGCTTCTTCGATCATCGCCGCGAACATGCGCGCACCGATTGGGATAATCAGGGGCTGCCGCGCGAGGAGTGGGAGGAGCTGTTGGGCGAAATGCGTCGTCGTGCCGATGCGGCGGGGCATTTGCGATTTGCGCTGCCGAGCGAATATGGAGGGCGCGACGGGAGTAATCTGGCCATGGCCATTATTCGCGAGCATCTCGCCGCCAAGGGATTGGGGCTGCATAATGATTTGCAAAATGAAAGCTCCATTGTGGGCAATTTCCCTCAAGTCCTGATGTTTCGGGATTTTGGGACACCCGAGCAGCAAGATGAATTTATTAATGGCATGATTTCGGGCACGCATCGCGTTGCCTTTGGCTTGACGGAGCCTGATCATGGGTCCGACGCAACTTGGATGGAAACCGTAGCTGTTCCCGAGCGCCGCGACGGCGTTGATGGGTGGTCGATTACGGGAGAAAAAATGTGGAATACGGGGCTCCATGTGGCCAATTATGACATGATTTTCGCCCGTACCTCTGGCGACCGAGGCGCTGCCAAGGGAATAAGCTGTTTTCTGGTCCCCACCGATAGCGCTGGGTTCAAAATCGAAGAGTATTTGTGGACATTTAATATGCCGACTGATCATCCGCGGATCTCGCTCAATCAAGTATGGGTGCCGCATGATGCTCTTTTTGGGCCGCTTGATGGCGGGCTTATGCTCGCCCAACACTTTGTGCATGAAAACCGCATCCGTCAGGCCGCTTCGGGCGTTGGTGCCGCGCAATATTGCATCGATGAAAGCGTAGCCTATGCCAAGCAGCGCAAGCCCTTTGGTAAGCCTTTGGCGGCCAATCAGGCGATCCAGTTTCCGCTTGTTGAGTTGCATACCGAATGTGAGATGATCCGGACATTAGTCTATAAAACAGCCGCCCAAATGGACCAAATGAGCAAGCCTGAAGTGGCGCAAAAGCTCTCTGACAAAGTCTCCATGTGTAACTACCGTGCCAACCGGTTGGTCTGCGAGGCGGCAGATCGCGCGATGCAAGTGCATGGGGGTATTGGATATTCTCGCCATAAGCCATTTGAACATATTTACCGTCACCATCGCCGATATCGGATCACTGAGGGCTCTGAGGAAATCCAGATGCGCAAAGTCGGGGGCGTATTGTTCGGCTATATCAATCAGTAAATGCCGCTTAGGCCTGTCGAGAAACGACAGCTGTTCGCCGACGGGCTCTTGACGCCACTGGCAGGCCTTTATATAAGCAAGCCTTCAAGTGGCTTCGCCGTGGCGGGGCCTGAAGCAATTTTGAGCATGAACCAAAACGAGGTTGGAGATTAGTATGTCTCGGGTATGTGAATTGACCGGAAAAGCGGTTATGAGCGGAAATAATGTGAGCCACGCTGTCAACAAGACGCGCCGCCGCTTTTTGCCGAATCTACAGCAAGTCAGCTTGCCCAGCGAGGCTTTGGGTCGCTCTTTGCGCCTGCGTGTCAGCGCAGCGGCGTTGCGGTCGGTTGAACATGTCGGTGGCATCGACGCCTTTTTGATGAAAGCGGGCGACGCGACCTTGTCGGCGCGGGCCTTAAAGCTCAAAAAAGAAGTGCGTGCGAAAACCGCATCGGCCTAAGGCCACTCTTTATTTAATTTTATAATTTATTGACGTGTCTGCCCCAGCGCGATGCGGGACATAATGGCGTGCGCATTCGCTCGCGCGATTAGGCAGGGCTGGATTTGCGGATCGGGGTGTGGCCGGTTCGGAAACTTTTTGCGTGTTGCGCGAGGGCGCCCGTATTGCTGACCGGTCCTGACCGTTTTTTCTCCACTGGCGTTTCGTCAAACAGCTCGGCAAGTTTGTCTGTCATCGCACCACCCAATTGCTCCGCATCAACGATCGTCACGGCTCGGCGATAATAGCGGGTGACGTCATGACCAATCCCGATTGCAATGAGTTCAACCGGCGACCGCGTTTCAATGTCTTCAATGACATTGCGCAGGTGTTTTTCGAGATAATTACCAGCATTCACCGACAAGGTGCTGTCGTCTACCGGGGCGCCGTCGGAGATAACCATTAAGATCCGACGTTGTTCGGGACGACCGAGCAGGCGCTCATGCGCCCACAGCAAAGCCTCGCCATCAATATTTTCTTTCAGCAAGCCTTCCCGCATCATCAAGCCCAAATTGCGTCGCGCGCGCCGCCAAGGCGTATCCGCATTTTTATATATTATATGGCGCAAATCATTGAGGCGACCGGGGTAAACGGGCTTGCCCTCGCTCATCCATAATTCGCGGGCTTGGCCGCCTTTCCAGGCGCGCGTGGTGAAACCCAAAATTTCGGTTTTTACATTGCACCGCTCGAGCGTCCGCGCCAAAATATCGGCGCTCATGGCCGCGACTGTGATGGGGCGTCCGCGCATCGACCCTGAATTATCGAGTAAAATGCTGACCACCGTGTCCCGAAACTTTGTGTCTTGTTCTTGTTTATAGGAGAGCGGCTGGGTTGGGTCGATGACGATCCGCGATAAGCGCGCGGGATCGAGATAGCCTTCCTCGAGGTCAAAATCCCAAGCCCGGTTCTGCTTAGCTTGCAGGCGCCGTTGTAATCGGTTGGCTAAGCGCGCGACAACACCTTGCAGATTTTGTAATTGTTGGTCGAGATAGCTGCGCAATCTGGCCAGTTCATCGGCGTCACAGAGGTCCTCGGCATCAATGACCTCGTCAAATTTGGCTGTGAAAACCCGATATTGTGTCTTTTCGGGCGTGATCGGACCCTCGCGGAAATTAGCGTTCACGGTTTCTCCGGTCTCGTCGCCGGCGCTTTCCCCGGCGAGCTCGTCGCCCTCCATTTGCATGGTTTCGTCATCGCCATCCAGGGCATCACCATCCGAGGCGTCGACCTCCTCACCGCTTTCGCCTTGCTCCATAGAGGCGTCGCCGCTTTCCCCTTCTTGAGAGCCATCATCCGCATTTTCGCCGTCGGAGCTATCTTCTTGAGAGCCTTCCTGCGCGCCATCTTCCATGAGATCAAGCTGCACCAATATATCGCGGGAAAGCTCGCCAAAACTCTGTTGGTCGCCAATGGTCTCGCCTAAGCGCTCTAAATGCTCCCCGACGCGCTCATCGATCCAATCGCGCCAAGCGTCGACCACACCCCGCGCGGCCTCCGGTATGGGTGTGCCGCTTAATCGTTCTTGCACCATGAACCCCAACGCCTCGGCGAGGGGGGCTTCGTCGCGGCTCATTTCGCCCGTAAAGCCCAATCGGCGACACCGATCATTATGCATGTCCGAAATGTTTCGTGCGATACCGGGCATCGCACGGGACCCCAAGGCCTCGTAGCGCGCCCGCTCGACCGCCTGAAAGGCCGCGCGCGCGGTGGGGTCTGAGGGGATTTGTTTTTGGGTGATGGCAACATCATGATGGGCCAGCTCCAAAGCCAAGGCATCGCTCTGACCGCGCACAATTTGTCGGTCATTATCGGGTAAATCCCGCGGTGGGTTGGTAATACGCGCTTTTAAACCGGCCAAGCTCGGTGTCTCGGCGCCGAACGAGACGACCAGTTCAGGCTCTTCAGAAATCGACCGCATGGTCTGACTGACAGCACGTTTGAACCGGTCCAGTTCGGTCTCGCTCATCACAAACTCGCTTACTGGGCTAAGACGCTGGTTGCACTTTGCGGTAGATCACTGCCTAAACACCGTTGATAAAACTCAGCCACGGTTGGGCGTTCGAGCTCATCGCATTTGTTTAGGAAGGTGACCTGAAAGGCAAAGCCAATATCACCCAGAATTTGCGCATTCTCGGCCCAGGTAAGCACGGTACGGGGGCTCATCACCGTCGAGAGATCGCCATTGATGAAAGCGGATCGTGTAAGGTCGGCGACGCGCACCATTGCAGCAATTTTTTCGCGACCCTCTGCGCCCTCATAGCCCTTGGCTTTTGCATGCACGATGTCGGTTTCACGATCATGCGATAAATAATTGAGGGTGGTCACAATGTTCCAGCGGTCCATCTGGCCTTGGTTGATTTGCTGAGTGCCGTGATAAAGTCCTGATGTGTCGCCAAGCCCAATCGTGTTGGTGGTGGCAAAAAGTCGGAAAAACGGATGAGGTCGAATAACTTTGCTTTGGTCGAGCAGGGTCAATTTCCCCGATACTTCGAGCACGCGCTGGATGACAAACATCACGTCAGGACGGCCCGCATCATATTCATCAAAGACCAGAGCAACGGGGTTTTGCAGCGCCCAGGGCAAAATACCTTCTTGAAACTCGGTCACTTGTTTGCCATCGCGCAGCACAATTGCATCCTTACCCACGAGATCGATCCGGCTCACATGGCTATCCAAATTCACCCGCACGCAGGGCCAATTGAGGCGGGCGGCGATTTGCTCAATATGCGTGGATTTACCCGTGCCGTGATAGCCTTGCACCATAACCCGACGATTGAAGGCAAAGCCGGCGAGCAAGGCGAGCGTGGTTTGTTTGTCGAATAAATAATCGGGGTCGCTTTCCGGCACATATTCGCTGCTGGTTGAAAAAGCGGGGATGTCCATATCAATATCGACACCAAAGGTCTCGCGAGCAGACACGGTGGTATCCGGCTGAGATGGCATCGCTCCCGTTTGTTCTGCTTTATTCATGTGTTCCGATTGATGACCCATTATTATCTCCACTCATCCCCAACTAAATTCGTTGCACTGTAATTACTGTGAGAGGTGTTAGCAAATAAAGGCGCTTAGCAAAAGCCTGACGCCTTCAGATATTGATACGACTTGATGACGCGCTGAAGCTGGTCTTCATATCGGCGATCACCGCCATTGCTGTCTGGATGGTATTTCTTGATCAGCTGTTTGTATCGCTGACGGACGGCCTTGGCATCGGCTGTTTCGTCAAGATCCAGCATAT
>CBFIIU010000008.1:29768-32342 GCA_965662735.1 Alphaproteobacteria bacterium | reverse complement strand
CCGTCGCATGCCGGCCAATCACATGATCGGCGGGTCTCTGCGACAATCTCTTCCGGCCTGTGAATCCGGATCATATCAAAGTACTTTGACGATAATTTCATGATGTCAAACTGCCATGGTTTCGTGGCGATTGCCACTGTTTCATGGGCTTGCCTCACTGATGCGTTGTTGATACAGAGCTGTATATAGAGCGGTTAGACGCTTTTGCGATAAACGCTTTTTCGAAATGTGAGGAAAATGCCGCATGGCTATGGTCGATACAATTCGCGCTAAATTATCCCAGGCGTTTTTGCCAAGTGAACTCGAGATCACCGACGAATCGGCAAAACATGCGGGCCATTCAGGCGCTCGTGAGGGCGGCGAAAGTCATTTTCACGTTTATATTGTATCGGATGCATTCACGCCGCATAACCGTGTCGCCCGCCAGCGATTGATTATGTCCTGCCTCGCCGATGAACTGGCCTCGCAGATCCATGCCTTATCGATTAAGGCGCTCACGCCCAGTGAGCTAGAGCGCTTGGGATAAAGGGGCTAAACCCGAAAACTAAAGAGCTAAGCCCGCGAATGGTGAGATCGATCGGCAGGAGAAATCCGGACCATCATGATTTGGTTGCGTTGCCGTGTCATGACGCGAAACCGATATCCGTAAAAAACAAAAATCTGCCCAACATCGGGAATGGTTCGCGCCTCATGGATCACAAGCCCGGCAATGGTTGTCGCCTCTTCATCCGGCAAGGACCATCCCATATCGCGATTTAAGTCGCGAATGCTCATATCACCACGCACCTCAATCGAACCATCTTGGAGCCGCCGAACCTCTCCCTCTGGTTCATCATATTCATCGTGAATATGGCCGACAATTTCTTCCAATATGTCTTCCATTGTGACCAACCCCATAAGCGCCGCATATTCATCAACAACCAGAGCGAAATGCGCTTTTTCCCGACGAAACAGGGATAATTGATCCGTGAGAGGGGTTGTCTCGGGGACAAACCAAGGCGGTTTCATAATGTCGGTCAGGACGATCCCCTGGGCGCCGTTGGGGCTAGCGGCGAGGGCTTTTAAAACATCGCGGGCGTGCAACACGCCAACAATATTCTCTGTATTCTCGCGCCAGAGCGGCACCCGTGTGTAAGGGCTCTCCAGCATTTGCTGGGTAATATCTTGGGCGGGAAGGTCGGCATCAATCATGAACATATTTTTGCGATGCACCATAACCTCACTCACAGAGATTGAGCGCAAGTCGAGGATGCCCCCCAACATATCGCGATCTAGTTTCACTACGCCGCCTTCTTGGTGATGCAGATCAATGGCCCCTCGGATCTCATCATGTGGCGCCAAAAGCGATGCGACCTCTTCATCTTTAACGCCTGCCAGACGTAGGGTGAGGCGCGAAATACGCTGTAAAATCCAAGTAAAGGGTCGCAAGATGATGATTAAAATTCTAAGCAGCCCAGCCACCCGCATGGCTGTGAGATCTGGCGATGAAATGGCGTAGGTTTTGGGCAGCACTTCAGCAAATATGACGACAATCACCGTCATCACAATTGTGGCATAAACGACGCCCGACTCCCCCAAAAGGCGGAGAAATAGGCTTGTTGCCAAAACCGAGGCTAAAATATTCACGAGATTATTGAGAAGCAAAATCGCGCTCAATAATTGCTCCTGCCGATCGAGAAGGAAATTCACCCATTGGGCAGGGCGGCTCCCCTCCTCAGCGAGTTTTGTCATGCGGATGCGCGACGCCGCCGTGAGGGCGGTTTCGGATCCGGATAAAATTCCGGAGCACACGATGAGCCCGAGAATGACTAATAGGGTGAGGCTGGTCGCGCTATCGATGAAGGTGAACGTCATGAGGGTCGATCCGTTGCGCCGCTATCAACCAAAAAAGCAAAGAGGTCAGATGTGTCAATATGCTCGGCGACGAAGGCTTGCCCAATATCGCGCGTCAGAACAAGGCGAAGCTGTCCATCGACGACTTTTTTATCTTGGGCCATGGCATCGATTAAATCAGCCGCATGATAGGTGCCAATTTCACTGATCTGGGTCGGCAGTCCCGCTTGGGCAATCAGCGAAGATACACGCCGAGCGGCATCATCTGAACACAGGCCCAGACGGGCTGAATAGGTGACAGCCAGAACCATTCCAAGCGCCACCGCCTCGCCATGCAATAATTTGCCGTCATAGCCAGCATGGGCCTCAAAGGCATGCGCAAATGTGTGTCCCAAATTCAATAAGGCCCGTTCACCGGTCTCGCGTTCATCGCGCTTCACAATATCAGCTTTCATGGTGCAACTCTGCGCGATCGCATGCATGAGCGCCGCCGTGTCGTGACCCAAAATTGACTGGTTTTCAGTTTCAAGCCAGCTGAAAAAGGACGCATCGCCCAGAACGCCGTATTTAATTATTTCTGCATACCCCGCGCGATAGTCGCGGTCGCTCAGCGTCGCCAATACGTCCACATCGGCTAAAACGATAGAGGGCTGATGAAAAGCGCCAATTAAATTTTTACCATGCGCGGTATTAATACCTGTTTTGCCCCCCACGCTGCTATCGACCTGAGCGAGCAATGTT
>CBFIIU010000008.1:20795-29565 GCA_965662735.1 Alphaproteobacteria bacterium | reverse complement strand
GTTTTCATCGGCTAGTGCTTGGCTAAGCGTCTGGTGGTGCGATTGGCTCAATGCCGCATCGGCGACGATGGCCGCTCTCGGACGCGACAGCAAAGGCGCTAAAAGAGTTCCTGCTTGGGAAAGCAGACCTGCCCCGATGTGAATGTCATATCCTCTTTCAAGGAGATCGACATGAATTGTTTTCAGCTGATCATTTTTCATGGTGTGACCATTCACATAACACAGGCTTAGTTTGAATTCGAGCAAGATGTTGCTGTCGGCCCATCCGCCTTATCGGATAAGCCCAAAAGACCCATCATCACAGTGACCGTATGGTCCTGGTCGCCGCTGGCGCCATCGCAGGTTAAATCGGCCATGGCATAAATCGGGTCACGGATTGCCGAGAGATCGCGCAGCTTCTCTTTGATATTTCCGCCTTTGAGCAGCGGCCGCTTATCGGGGCGCTTCTTGACCCGTTTCTCGAGCTCATCAAGCGGCACTCTCAGCCACACAGAATGTGCTCGGGCTTGAATGAGGGCTCGGGTGCGTTCATCCATAAATGCCCCGCCGCCAGTGGCAAGAACAATGGGGCGATCATTCAGCAATCTCTCAATCACCCGCCTTTCGCCATCACGAAAATAGGCCTCTCCGAACTGCTCAAATAGTTCGGTAATTTGCATTTGGGCGGCTTTTTCGATTTCGTCATCTGCGTCAATGAAAGGAACACCAAGCCGCTGCGCGAGCCGAGCGCCAACGGTTGTTTTGCCAGCGCCCATCATGCCGACGAGAACAATTGGTTTATTCAGTGTCATTGAATGAACAAAATCTCCAAATACAGGTCTAACATATAAGCATGTTGCTTGCTATGTGCACTAGCTGGATAATTTTTTTTGGTAAGGTCGCGTCGCGGGTGAGATGGTGTAAGATGAAGAGATTCGGTGATCGGTCTTATTACAAGGAGTTAGCATGATTGCGCGACCTTATCTTATTGGTTTAATTGTCATCGCTTCTCTGGCGCTTGTCATTGGCGGGCTCGCCACTTTTGTGTCACCCAGCCAAGAAACAGTGGTCGATGTTCTTGAGCCACCCGCAAGTTCGCGTTAGAGCGGGTTGATGACCCAAAGGCAAGGTGGAAAACAGATCGGTTGGTGCCGCGCTTTGCGGGGCCAATCCATTCTCGCTGTGTTGGCGCTTGTTGGTTTGCTAGTTGCCCATCCTGTGCAGGCGCAGTTTTGGCGCGCCGATAAGCCACCAGTCATTCCTGACGGCCCGGGGCAGCTGATTATTCCACCCCAGATCGTTCAAGAGCTGTCTCCTGAAAAACGGGCGGCACTCGGGTGGCAGAACACATTATCTGAACCCATACCGCGACGGGCTGAGACGATTGATATCGACACTTTGGGAACACTCGAGGTCGGTCAAGTGGGCATCGACTTGGGCTACGGACCAGATGTGTGGCACGGCGCGCGCGCGGCCTTTGTCATTCCAGCGCTCAAGCGCCTGCCGCCCATTGGGTCGAGCCGTGTGTTGAGACATTTAGAAATAGCAGTGTTGCAAGGTTCGGCTCGTCCCCCACGCGGCTCTGAGGCGGATTGGTTTGCATCGCGGGTGCGACGACTGCTGGATGTTGGGGAGATCCGATCCGTTCGAGCGATGGTTGAGATGACAGGGGCCGCAAAGCGGGATGCTCAGACCGCGCAGGTCTATGCCGAGAGTTATTTGCTCGCAGGAGATCTTGAAGGCCTGTGTGCGTTGCGCCCCAGCTTAACCTTGGCGCGCGATACGATCTTCTATGTGGAGACGGACATTATGTGTCATCTGGCGCGAGGCGATAAAGCCGCCGCGACGCTCGCGCTCGAGCTGCATGATGGACTGCTGCAAGCCGATCCTTTCTTTCGTGAGCTCGCATTTATGTATGCTGTGGATGCGCCTCAGACCCCCCGAGTGATCCCGCCTTATCTTTCGGCCACGCAATTTGCTTTAATGCGCCTTGTTGGCGTTCCGATCACAGCGGCGTTGTCGGCCTTTCCTGTGGCCGCTTATCCTTATTTGGCCCAGTCTTATGATGTTGCGCCGCGATTACAAATTGCCGCTTCACTGGCCTCGGTCGAGCTCGGCCTTTTGCCGGTTGAGCATCTGCGCGCGGTTCTCTCCAATTTAGGGGCGGCTCCGTCGGCGCGTTTGATGGAGGAGCCATCAGTTGGCGACGTGACCCCGCCGTCAGCACCGATTGAAGGCCAGACTGAAGCGCCTGCAGGCGAACTCGGCGATCCATCGCAGGAACCTATGGCCGAAGGGAGGGGTGAGGATCCGTTCGCTTTGCCCAATTGGGTTCCGCTCTGGATAGCGCTCGATCAAGGTCAAGCCCAAGGTCAGGCGGCATCTGAGCCTGAGGCGTTGCAGGCTCTGCTCACAGTGGGTCTTGAACAAAATGCATGGTATGCCATGTCGCAACTTCTTGCGCCGCATCTCGATCGTTTGGTCAACGCCGCCGAACCGGCTTTGCAACCACTTGCCTTTATCGCATTGCTGAGCGTCGGGCAGGTTGATTCGGCGGAGCAAGTGATGCGCGCATTCGATCGGGCAGGTGCTCCGCTATCCCTTCTCACTGTGCCGGCACGGGAGCTCGTTCCCTTGTGGCGGGGTGGGTCCTTAAAGGTGCCGGCGTCAGCGCAGCGTGTTCAGGGCGACATTGACTTGCTGGTTCCAACTTCGGAGCCGCTTGTGCCGCGACTGGCGCGCGCCTTACGAGATCCGGATGGGGTGTCTGTGTCGGGAGCGTCTGTGTCGGGAGCGGCTGTATCAGGTGCAGCTGTCACTCGCGCCGATCAGTTGGCGCTTGCGGGGCGCCTCGGTGATCTTGCGATTTATCTGCAAGAGCATCTCGGCAGCCGGCCAGTGGCGGATTGGACAGCTGAAGAGGCTGAGCTGGTGGTGCGGACGCTTCGGCGGTTGGGGCTTCAGTTTGAGGCCGCGGCGCTTGTGCGCGAAATTATTTTGGCGGGCGCCTTGCAGCAGCAACAGCAAGCGTGGTCCGCGAACCCGCCGCGTCTTGCCGGAGACAGCCAAATGCTCAGGTCATCCACCGTCGCAAATGAATGAGGGTGCAAGAAGATGCGTGACCACGGGTCTGATCGTCTGATCGCACTTTTTCTGGACATGATGGCCTCAGAGCGGGGCGCGGCGCTCAAAACCTGCGATGCTTATCGAAGAGATCTATCTGCAGTAACCACCTTTTTGAAGACGATACCTATCAATGAGGCCTCGGCAGATGATTTAAAGGATTATATGTCAAGCCTGACGGCCCGAGGACTTGCGGCCTCAACGATTGCGCGACACCTCTCGACCTTGCGTCGCTTTTATAAGTTCTTAGTGACGGAGGGAATGCGGGCGGATAATCCTACGGGGCGCTTGGTGCGGCCTAAATTGACACGGCCATTGCCTGCGCCCTTGAGCGTGGATGAAACTGAGGCGTTGATCCAAGCCTGTTATGCGCTGCCTCAGAAATCGGAGCTTGATCAGCTGAGGCGTCTGCGAACCATTTGTCTGGTTGAGATGCTCTATGCGACGGGCCTGCGTGTGTCCGAACTTGTGTCCTTGCGGCGCCAATCAATTTCTCCTGAGCACGACTTTATTCATATTCGGGGCAAAGGGGGGCGCGAACGACTAGTGCCGATGAGTGCGCCCGCTCGTCAAGCACTGGGGGGCTGGTTGGCTGTTCGAGATCGGGGGCCTCAATCTGATTTTGTTTTTCCAAGTCGTGGGCGGTTAGGCCATATATCGCGACAGAATTTTTGGCAGGCGCTGAAACAAGTGGGCGTTTTGGCGGGGTTGGGCGGGAATAAATTATCGCCCCACGTCGTACGACATGCCTTCGCGACGCATTTGGTTGAAAACGGAGCGGATTTGCGGGCGGTGCAGCAAATGCTCGGCCATGCGGATATTTCAACCACGCAAATTTATACTCATGTTGCGCAAAGCGGAAAGCGGCGTTTAGTTGAAGCCGCGCACCCCTTATCCGATCATAAAACGGGCAAAATCAGGGGTAAGGATTGGGGCAAGGATTAACGTGAAGGGGATTGACCCTCAACCCTGTTTCAGGGCATTCATGTAGGAAAGAGGATGCGATGCAAACCTATCTTGAATTTGAAAAGCCGATCGCCGAGCTTGAAGGAAAAATCAAAGAACTCCGAGCCGTATCGGGTGGGGGCGTGGATCTTGCCGAGGAAATCGGCAAGCTCGAGCAAAAAATCGAGCAACAAGTTACCCGCATTTATGAAAGCCTTGACCCATGGCAAAAAACGCAAGTGGCGCGCCATCCCGCGCGGCCGCATTGTTTGGACTATGTCGAGGCCTTAGTCGAGGACTTTACGCCGCTTGCTGGCGACCGGCTCTTTGCAGAAGATCATGCCATTATCGCGGGCATAGGGCGTTGGCCCTCTGGGCAAAGTGTTGCCATTCTTGGTCATGAAAAGGGCAGTACGACCCAAGCGCGCGTTAAACATAATTTTGGGATGGCTCGGCCAGAAGGGTACCGAAAAGCAATCCGTGTCATGGAGTTGGCCGAGCGGTTTAAAATGCCGGTTGTTGCTTTGGTGGATACGGCAGGGGCTTATCCGGGCATTGGCGCCGAAGAGCGTGGCCAAGCGGAAGCTATTGCGCGATGCACGGATCGCTCATTGGGGTTGGGTGTGCCCGTTGTTTCTGTGATTATTGGAGAAGGCGGGTCGGGCGGTGCGCTCGCATTGGCGACGGCGAACCGCATTTTGATGCTCGAGCACTCCATTTATACAGTTGCCTCTCCTGAAGCCTGTGCCTCCATTCTGTGGCGCACATCGGAGCGGGCCAATGTCGCCGCGACGGCTTTGAAAGTGACGGCGCAAAATCTCGCCTCGATCGGCGTGATTGATCGGATTATCCCTGAACCTTTCGGGGGCGCGCATCGCGATCGGGCCGAGACGATTGCGCGTGTAGGGCAGGCTGTCGGCGAGGAGTTGGCAGCGTTAAGCGGAGCAGAGGCGCAAGACTTAAAGCGCAATCGACGTCAAAAATTTCTGGCTATGGGGCGCGAAGGCGTCGCCTAATTAACGGCTCAATTTCAATTATCTATCGGCCGATGCGTTGGCGCTCATCATGTATGAGCCCTGCTTTGAATTCCTTGGAGAGGTGGCTTTTAGAGGTGCCTTGGAAGTGTTAGCGCCATCGGCGCAGTTTCCCGAAAATTAAATTTCTCTTGTTTCTAGAAAATCTTCATCATTTCAGAAAATTTTAATCTTTTCGGAAAGTCCTCGATGAGATCAGTTGTTGGATTTGATGTTTGGGACAGTGATTGCTGGTGAATCGCGACTCCAGTAGAACGTTGGTGAGAAATTATCCTGATTTCTCTGGCATAGAAAAACAATAAAGGAATGTCTGAGATGAAAAAATCTACTTTTGTACCCCTATCGCTTGTTTCAATGTCGTTAGGTGTTGTGCTCGTTTCGGGCGCAGCAATGGCTAATGACTCCATGTCAGGAGACGACTCTTTCGCGGGTTCGATGATGAAGCGTGGTCCCTATATGGGTCTCGGTTATGGGCGCTCCAGTGCCGACACGGGCCTTAAAGGCATAGTGGACGGAAATTTGGACAAAAAAGATAAAAGCTGGAAAATTTTTGGTGGCTTTAATGTAAATGAGCATATCAGCTTGGAAGCAAGCTATAACAAACTCGGCAAAACCGGTTTAACACTGGCCCCAGGCGGGTCGGTGAGAGTGGCCTCCGAAACGCTGACGAATACCGGCACGACCCCCCTTAAAATAGGGACAGATACAAAATCCTTTGGTGTTGCCGCTAAATTGGGAAGAAACATGGGGCGATTTCGGCCTTTTGTGAAGCTCGGGCTGCATCGCTGGAACACGGATTTGACAGGAACGGCTGGCCTGAACGCGTCAGTGAGTGGCGATGAATCCGGCACTGATTTATTCTACAGTCTGGGCGTTGAATGGGCGGCAAGCAAAGCTGTTGGCGTTCAGTTTGAGTATGAAAGCTACGATATTGGCGGCCCCGACGTTGATGTTTTAGGCGTGGCGCTGCGCTATTCCTTTTAACTGTTTGCCAAACTATTCGCGTTGCTCTTTATGGTTAGCGGCGCTGTATCGCAGAGTTTGACAGAAACGTGCCCGGATTTTTGGCATAAATTTTGACACAAATTTGGACATAAATTTTTGTTATAATTCTTGATATAAATTTTGAGAGAAATGCAGGATTTGGTTGCGTATGGTCGGACCCTCATGGGGCCGCCCATACGTGGCTTTCTCAAATTGTCGGCCGCTTATACGCGGCTTTCTCAACTTGTCGGCCGCCCATACGTGGCTTTCTCAAATTGTCGGCCGCTTATACGCGGCCGTGACAATGCTTGTATTTTTTGCCAGACCCACAAGGGCACTGAGCATTGCGCGGAATTTTCTCGCTCTGAGCAGGAATATTCGCTGCCCTGTCCATTGGGCGCGCACCAGCATCCGATAAAATATCTTGGGCGCCGGATGAGCCGCCCAATGCGGCCCCGTCATTCAGATTGGGTTGCGTTAATTGGTTTTCAATTTGGGCGTCATTGGTTTGCATCACCTCAGGGGTGGCCAATGCGGGGATGTTTGTTTCAATTTGAACGCGCATCGAGAAGCGCACAACGTCCTCACGTAATTTGGTCAGCAATTCTGAAAATAAAGAGAAAGCCTCGAGCTTGAACTCATTCAAGGGGTCACGCTGGGCATAGCCGCGCAATCCAACAATCTGGCGCAAATGTTCGAGAACCAACAAATGTTCTCGCCAATGATGGTCAAGCGTTTGCAAAAGAATTGATTTTTCTGCCTGTCGCATAATTTCCGGGCCAATATCGCTTGCCCGTTTTGCGGCGTGGCGTTCAACCATGTCGTGTAAGCGGTGAGCTATTTCTTCATCGGCAATGCCTTCCTCATTCGCCCAATCGGCGAGAGGAGGCTGGATGTCGAAGAGGTCGGAGACCCTCTCGCTCAGACCATCAACATCCCATTGCTCGGCATAAGCACGCGCAGGGATGTGAATGCTCACGAGATCGTCGATAATGTCGCGCCGCATATTGCTAATAATATCGGCGATCGAGGTGGCGTTCATAAAGTCAATGCGTTGCTCGAACACGGTTTTGCGTTGTTCGTTCATCACATCGTCATATTTCAGAATATTTTTGCGAATATCGAAATTTCGGGTTTCGACCTTTTTCTGTGCGCGCTCCAAGGCTTTGTTGATCCACGGATGGATAATCGCTTCGCCTTCCTTCATGCCGAGGCGCCGCAACATGCCGTCCATACGGTCTGTGCCAAAAATCCGCATCAAATCGTCTTCAAGGCTGAGGAAGAAACGCGATTGACCAGGATCGCCTTGTCGACCGGACCGTCCCCGCAATTGATTGTCGATGCGTCGGCTTTCATGGCGTTCCGTACCGATCACGCACAAGCCACCGGCATTCAGCGCCTCGACCTTAAGACGATCAATGTCTGCTTGAATTCTGGCAACCATCTCCGTCCGTTCTTCAGCCGAGGCGTCATGCGGGATCTCAATCTCGCAGCGCATATCTAAATTGCCGCCAAGCTGAATATCGGTCCCGCGGCCCGCCATATTTGTGGCAATGGTCACAGCGCCGGGCACACCTGCTTGCGCGATAATGACAGCTTCCTGTTCGTGATAGCGGGCATTCAGCACATTGTGAGAAATATTTTTAGCTTTGAGCAAGCTCGACAGATGTTCAGATTTTTCGATACTGGTTGTGCCGACCAAGACGGGTTGTTTCCGGTTTTGACATTCCTCGATCATCGAAATAATCGCGGCGTATTTTTCATTGGCGGTTCGGTACACTTCGTCGTCATCGTCAAGACGTTGAATATCCGTATTGGTGGGGATTTCAACAACATCTAGCCCGTAAATGTCCATAAACTCCTCGGCTTCGGTCTGTGCGGTGCCGGTCATTCCGGAGAGCCGATCATAGAGCCGGAAATAATTCTGGAAGGTAATTGAGGCCAGGGTCTGATTTTCAGGCTGAATGGCGACGTTTTCCTTGGCCTCAAGGGCTTGATGCAAGCCGTCCGAGTAGCGCCGGCCTTCCATCATGCGGCCGGTAAATTCGTCGATAATCACAACCTGCCCGGATGCGCCAGCCCCTTTCACAATATAATCGCGGTCGCGCACAAACAAAGTATGGGCTTTAAGCGCATTGGTGACATGGTGAACCAAAGGTGCGTTATGGATATCATAAATCGATGCATCGCCCTCGAGCAGGCCTTGGTTTTTCAAAATTTCCTCGACAGCCTCATTGCCACTATCGGTCAGGGACACGGTACGGGTTTTCTCATCCAGCTCATAATGTTCAGCGGCGAGCATGGGGATGACAGCGTCGATTTGCTGATACAGGTCCGATCGATCATCCAGTGGCCCAGAGATAATCAGCGGCGTGCGCGCCTCATCGATCAAAATGCTATCAACTTCATCGACAATGGCGAAAGCATGTCCGCGTTGAACCATCTGATCTAGCGCGTATTTCATATTGTCGCGCAGATAGTCAAAGCCCAATTCATTATTGGTGGCATAGGTAATGTCGGCGGCATAGGCGGCTTGGCGGCCTATATCATCCAGTTCATGGGTGATGCATCCCACGCTCAAGCCTAAAAACTGATGCACCTGCGCCATCCAACTGGCATCGCGTTGAGCGAGGTAGTCATTGACGGTAACCACATGCACAGGTTTTCCAGAAAGCGCATTGAGGTAGCAGGGTAGTGTGGCGACC
>CBFIIU010000008.1:19075-20750 GCA_965662735.1 Alphaproteobacteria bacterium | reverse complement strand
TGAAGCGCCATGCCCCCCATCAGCTGCACATCAAAATGGCGTTGGCCCAAAACCCGGCGGGCCGCCTCGCGCACCGTCGCGAAAGCGGGCTCGAGAAGACTATCAACACTGCTTCCCTCAGCAACCAACGCCCGAAACTCATCCGTTTTTTGGCGTAATTGTTCGTCGGTCAATGATCTGAATTCGGGCTCGAGCGCATTAATACGGTCGACCCGCTGATGATAGGCTTTGAGTTTCCTGTCATTGGCCGTTCCAAAAAATCGGCGCATCACGGTGTTTACACCAAGCATCAGTCCCTCTTACTTATCGCCTGGATGACACAAGATTGTTTAAGGATGTATCGATAGGCCATTCGCAAATTTGCAAAAATGATGTAAGCATCACCGCCAGCAGTGTCAATGTGGGCGGCCGTTTTATTAACGTATGCCTTGCAAATTGATATGAAACGGAAAATAGCGATCGTCACAGATCGTCGTCCAGCTTAGGTATAAGCGGAAGGGACGATAACAGATAAGCCGAAGGGCTGGAGCGAGGAAAAAATGGTGTTATTACGAAGATTTGCGTTGATCTTAACTTTTTTGTCTTGGCCGGCGCTGGCTCAAACCCCGACAGATATTGATACGGCTGTTGCCGCTGTGAATGGCACGCCCATTACCTTCCATGATTTATCAATGGCAGAAGATGAAATCTATAGTGCCATGGGCGAAATGACCTCCCAACAGCGTTTGGAAGCGCTGGTCGGATATGTCGTGAACCGCCAATTGGCAGCCACAGCGGCGACCGCGGCAGGTATTCGCGATGATGATCCTGAGGTGATGAAACGCATCGCATTTTATAAAAAGAAGGCGCTGCAGGATGTGTATATTGGCCGCACCCTGGCCGAGCGGGTTTCGCCTTCACAAGTGCGGGCCTATTACGACAAAGAGGTGGCCGGCGCCGAGCCAGTTGAGGAAGTGCGCGCCCGCCATATTCTAGTTCCAGACGAAGCGAAAGCCATCGAGGTTGCGAAAAAGGCGCGTGCGAAGAATGCTGATTTTGCCGCGCTTGCGCAAGAATACAGCACCGGACCGAGTGGCCCCTCGGGCGGAGATCTGGGCTATTTTACAGCAGATCAAATGGTCGCAGAATTTAGCGACGCGGCATTCAAGCTCAAAATCGGCGCAGTGTCAGACCCCGTGAAGACCCAGTTTGGATGGCACGTCATTAAGCTCGAGGATAAGCGGACGCGCCCCGTTCCGCCTTTCGAAGAAATTGAAATGCAAATCACGGAATATTTAATTGGTGAAGCCCAGCGCGCGCTCTATTCTGAATTGCGCGAAAATGCCAATGTCGAATTGATCATTAACCAAACGCCGCCGGCATCGGGCGGAAACCAAAAAGGAAACTAACCATGGCGCATGCTGACCTCGTTCGCTCGCCTTTAGCGCCGCGTCGGTTCCCCAAGCTTCATCCTGTTGATGGGCTGCGCTTGCTCACAGATGCCTCACAGTCGCGCTATGTCGGGCGTGATGATTTTCTGTTGGCGGTGCTTCCGGCAGGGAGCGCGATTGCGGGCGTCTTCACGCGATCTTCGATGCCTTCGGTGGCCGTTGATCTGTGTCGCCAGCATTTGCAAACGAGCAAAGGCACTGCGCGTGCCATCATTGTTAATGCGGGGATCGCAAATGCGTTCACA
>CBFIIU010000008.1:17445-18469 GCA_965662735.1 Alphaproteobacteria bacterium | reverse complement strand
ATTGATGTGAGCGGCGCTGAAAATGATCAATCGGCGCGGCGCATTGCCTTGGCCATTGCCAATTCGCCTTTGGTCAAAACCGCTGTGGCGGGCGAGGATGCAAATTGGGGGCGGATTGTGATGGCTGTCGGAAAATCCGGCGAACGGGCTGATCGTGATCGCCTGTCGATTAAAATTGGTGGTCATCCGGTCGCCCGAAATGGCCGCGCCATTGCAGGCTATGACGAACGGCCGATTGCCAAACATATGCGGGGTCGGGCCATCGATATTGCGGTGAATGTCGGCGTTGCTAAGGGCCCGCATGCGGGCACGGCTCGCGTGTGGACGTGCGACCTCACCCATGGATATATTTCGATCAATGCCGACTACCGAAGCTAGTCCGATCATTTTAGTTGTTGCCTGCGCGTTGGTCGACACGGATCGTCGTATTCTGATGGCGCAACGGCCTGCCGGGAAATCAATGGCGGGCTTGTGGGAATATCCGGGCGGTAAAGTGGAACATGGCGAAACGCCTGAGGAAGCGCTGATCCGAGAATTAAAAGAAGAGCTATCGATTAATGTCTCGGCAAGTTGCCTCGCTCCATTGAGCTTTGCCAGTCATCGGTATGAGGCCTTTCATTTGCTGATGCCGCTTTATGTTTGTCGCAAGTGGGAGGGCTTTGTTGCCCCTGCGGAAGGGCAAAAGATAGGCTGGTTTAGTTTAACCGAGCTCGCGCAACTCGACATGCCGCCCGCTGATGTGCCTTTGACCGCCATGATCCGGGATATGATTTAGCTGATCAGGCGCGTCATTCTGGGTCGTTATGCTTCAAGGGCACTTCCGTTGTTCGGAGCGCGTCCGCGAGGCGATGGGTGGCCGACCCAGGCTTCAGGGGTTGTGGCTGATGCGGGGCGGGCGCCCATCCAGAAGCAAATAGAAAATCAAACAGAATGGGAATTTTTCCGTCGGCGTCTGCCGCATGCGCGCGGAAATAATTGTCCAACCCCATAAGGACGGAGCGTCGCAAAGGGTGTCGGCTGGCCA
>CBFIIU010000008.1:0-17407 GCA_965662735.1 Alphaproteobacteria bacterium | reverse complement strand
AGCCGTCCGATGGAACGGTATCGAACGGTTAAAGGGTCGTGATCGACAACGGGCAAGGCAAAGCCAGCGCGCTGCAGCAGGCTTGCGAGGTCGTGCAAACTCACGAAAGGATGAATGCGAAGCGCCACACCGCCCGTGAGATCACTCTCTAACGCTGTAAAATGATGTCGAAAACTCGCCAATGTTTCCCCTCCAGGAAAGCCAGCGATCATGAGGCCGTCTGGGCGAAGCGCATTTTTGATTTGATGAAACCAACCCGGAAGATCATTCACACAATGCAGGGTTCCAATAATCGCAACAAGATCCTGTGTCTGTGGTGCCAGGGCGAGATCGTCAGTATCGAGCGATCGACCTTCTCCAAGCTCATAATCGCTGATCAAGGTGAGATGTTCAACTTTCGACGCGAGGGCGGTTCGCACGCGAGTATGCAAGAGCGGGTGAGCAATGATCAGGCCATTGGTGAAGGATCGGTTTACTGAGGTGATGCGATCGCTGACTTCATCGCTTAGATGCTCAAGCAGAAACAAACTCTCCCCCGAACTCATCCGCGACTGGATTTTGCGACGGCGATTTGTGTCAAAGAGGTGGGGGACAGATGGCGGCATAGGCGGTAATATGGCCTAATCTAAAAAAAAGAAAAACGAATAAATGATTTTTCGCCGACCTCGTCTGATTTCATCCCTCGTCCCCATCGGGATCACAAGGGCCATAACCGCCTGCATGCGCTGTGCGCAGGCAGATCCTCAGGCAAATTCGAAGGCAAATCCTCAGGCAAACTCGAAGGCAGAAAAACGAGCAGAACAGCCGGTAGGAGTTCAGGCGAGAGGGCTGGAAAAGATGCGCGCGCTCAGTGTGCAGCTTGGGCGCATGGGGCGAACCGCATTGGAAATAATACTGCCCCATGGGTGCTTCGCCTGCGATCGAGCTGTTGGCAGCATTGGGTCGGTTTGCGCCGCGTGCTGGCAAACAATTCGGTGGATCGATGGCCCGCAGTGTTACGTGTGTGGGCGAGAACTCCCCTTTGATCTTGGTCACCGCTATCGGTGTCCGTCCTGTTCGGCCGCGCCCCCAGTTTATGATGCTGCGGTGAGTGCGATTTACTATGAAGCGGCTGGAAGAAATCTGATTTTACGTCTGAAATATGGCGATCGACCGGAGGCTGCGGACCTCATGGCTCGTTGGTTGATGCGGCGCCTTACCCCTCTTATCGGCGGTCTTCGTGATCACTATATGATTGTACCTGTGCCGCTTCATCCGTTGCGACGGTGGTATCGGCGGTATAACCAATCCGCTCTGATTGCGCTGGCGCTTGCCGATCTTTCGGGGCTTCCCATATCCCTGACCGCTGTTAAACGGCGTCGGTACACTCGATCGCAAATTGGTTTGACGTGGCGCGCCCGGCAGCGCAACCTGAAAGGCGCTTTTCATCTAACGGCTCAAGGCCAGCGGGCCATTGCCAACCGATCTGTGATTTTGATAGATGATGTGATGACAACGGGTGCTACACTGAGCGCGTGCGCCCGACTGTGTCGGGATGGAAATGCCAAAGAGGTCATCATTGTGACGGTGGCTCGTGTTCGAGGTTTGAATTAATGCAATTAGCATGTTTGCAGCTCTGTACGGGCATGGACCCCGATAAGAATGCGCGTCAGCTTGAGCGAGATATTGCTCGGGCGGTTGCGGGGGGCGCACAATTTGTGGCCCTGCCAGAGACCTGTAATTTTATGGCGCGGGGGCGCGACGGCTTGCACGAACGCCTGTGTGCGGAAGATGACGATCCTGTTGTGCAGACCCTAGGCGCTGTAGCACGCAACCATGGGATATATATTCTCGCTGGCTCGGTTGTTGTGGAGAGCGGCGATGGCCGGGCGGCCAATCGGTCTTTGATGATTGGGCCTGAGGGGAAGATTTTGGCGCGATATGATAAGATCCACCTCTTTGATGTCACGTTGGAAACCGGTGAAACGCATCGCGAGTCCGCCAATTATCGGGCAGGAGACCACCGTGAGACGGTGCTTCTGCCATGGGGGCGTCTTGGTCTTTCCATTTGTTATGACGTTCGTTTCGGCTATTTATACCGTGCCTTGGCTCATGATGGAGCTGATATGATTTCTGTTCCCAGCGCCTTTACGCGGCCGACGGGCGAGGCGCATTGGCATGTATTGCTACGCGCACGCGCAATTGAGACGGGTTGTTTTGTGTTCGCTCCAGCGCAATTTGGTCTTCACGAAAATGGTCGAGAAACCTATGGCCATAGCTTAATTATTAATCCGTGGGGCAAGGTGCTTGCAGAAGCGCGCAACCAACCCAATATAGATGAGGCGGAAATTGTCAGTGCCGAGATAGACATCACTCTTGTTGAAAAGGTGCGGCAATCCATTCCCGCCTTGCAGCATGATCGCCTCGACAGTGTGATCGATCAATTGGATCGGAGTAAAACGTGATCAAATATCGCCTTGCATGCCATAAAGGGCACTCGTTTGAAGGCTGGTTCGATACGATTGCAGGCTTTGAAGCTCAGCAAAAGGCGCAGGAGATTGCCTGTCCTGTCTGCGCCAGTACTCAGGTGGATCGCTCTATTATGGCGCCGGCGATTCCGCGAAAGCAAAATTCCGTCTCGACAAAAGCACCGTCTCTCGACCCCCAAAAAATAATGCATATGATGCAGAAAATGACGGATCATGTGACCCAAAACTATGAATATGTAGGCGACGGGTTCGCCGATGAGGCGCGCAAAATCTATTATGGCGAAACGGAAAACCGAGATATTTACGGTGAAACCTCGCTCGATGAGGCGCGAGATCTTGTGGAGGAGGGGGTGCCCATCGCTCCCCTTCCGATTGTACCAGACAAAGTTAAGAATTAGCGTGGCCCGCCGTGGCCATATAATTTACATCGAGATCGCCCGACAGGCGCCACTGATCGCTTAGCGGGTTAAAGCTCACCCCAGTTGATTGGGTCATCGCCAAGCCCGCCATATGCAAAGCCTGCTCTAATTCGCCTGGGGTGACGAATTTGTTCCAATTATGGGTGCCGCGAGGCAGCCAGCCCAAAACATATTCGGCGCCAATGATTGCGAGCCCGAAGGCTTTGAGGGTTCTATTCAAGGTCGCGAGAAACATGATGCCGCCTGGGGCCAATAATTGCGCGCAGTCGGCAATAAATGACGGCACATGCGCGACATGTTCCACGACTTCCATATTTAAAATCACGTCATATTTGAGGTTTTCGCTCAATAAACTGTCCGTGCTACCTGTTCGATAGTGAATAGTCAGCCCCTCGCGTTGCGCGTGAAGGCGCGCTGTTTGAATATTGGTGTCGACAGCGTCAACGCCCGTAACCTCGGCGCCCAGACGCGCCATGGGTTCGCTCAAGAGCCCGCCGCCACAGCCAATATCCAGCAAATTCAGCCCTTTAAGCGGATGATCGACATGATCAGGGCGATCGAAATGGCGACAGATCTGAGTGCGAATATAGTCGAGCCGTACAGGGTTAAACTTATGTAAAGGCTTAAACTTTCCCTTTGGATCCCACCATTCGGTCGCCATGGCCTCAAACTTGGCTAATTCGGCAGGATCGCGACTATCTTCGGCGACCCGATGCGACCCGCCTTCGGTGTTAACTGTCATTGTGCTATCCTTCTTATTGCGTTTATCCGCTAAAATCGTGTAAGTGTTCGCGCCGAGCCTGATGAGGCATGAAGACGTGTTCACAGACTTATGCCTTATATAGAGGCCCGAGAGAGAAAAGGAAATTATGGCGCGTTTGGTAATGAAATTTGGCGGGACATCAGTGGGCGATCTCGATCGTATCCGCAATGTGGCGGCGCATGTCAAACGCGAGGTTTCTGCGGGTCATGAGGTGGCTGTTGTTGTTTCGGCAATGGCGGGAGAAACTAATCGGCTGGTCGATTTGGCGCGGGGGATCTCGGCCATTCACGACGCGCGCGAATATGATGTGATTGTTGCGGCAGGCGAACAAGTCAGTGTCGGCCTGCTGGCAATGGCGTTACATGAAATTGAGGTGCCGGCGCGAAGCTGGCTCGGCTGGCAATTGCCTGTAAAAACCAGTAACGTTCATAGCTCGGCGCGCATTCAAGACATTGATGTCGACGTGCTGGCGCAGCAGCTGAGCGAAGGCCGCGTTGCGGTTGTGGCGGGTTTTCAAGGCGTCAGCGATGCCGGACGTATCACAACATTGGGGCGCGGAGGCTCGGACACAAGTGCGGTGGCCCTGGCGGCCGCACTCAAAGCGGATCGGTGTGATATTTATACAGATGTCGACGGCGTGTACACGACCGATCCTCGTATTGTTGAGAATGCGCGTCGCCTGCCGCGGGTGTCTTATGAGGAAATGCTCGAGATGGCCTCCTCAGGCGCCAAGGTTCTACAAACCCGCTCGGCTGAACTTGCGATGGTTCACAATGTGAATTTGCAAGTGCGGTCGAGCTTTGACCCACCAGACGCTGATTTTCCGGCTGATGGACTGGTGGGAACTCTGATTTGCAGCGAGGAAGAAATCATGGAACAAGAAGTCGTCAGCGGTGTCGCCTATGCACGCAATGAAGCCAAGGTGACCTTGCGCAATGTGCCGGATCGGCCGGGAGTTGCGGCGCTGATTTTTGGCCGACTGGCTGAGGCGGCGATCAATGTTGATATGATAGTGCAAAACGTCTCTTCAGATGGCCAGAAAACAGACGTAACCTTCACCGTCGCCAGTGATGACTTGCTGCGCACCATGCAGGTCGTTGAGGTTGCTCAAGACGAGGTGGGCTACGGATCCGTCGAACAAAAATCCGGTATGGCCAAAATTTCTATTGTTGGAATTGGGATGCGTTCGCATGCGGGCGTTGCACAGCGCATGTTTCAAGTTCTCGCGGATAAGGGTATAAATATTGATGTAATCTCGACTTCTGAGATTAAAATTAGCGTGTTGGTCGATGCCGACTACACGGAACTGGCTGTTCGTGCGCTTCACGATGCGTTTGAACTGGCTGCGAGTTAGCAAGCCCCGAGGGGCTGGGAACGGCCCATGCCACTGACACTTGAAGGTCCACGCAAACTTTTACGCCGCCTGCGCGAGCTGATGGCGACGGTTGGCGATCGCCAAGAGCGGCTCGACCAAATCGTGACCATGATTGCGGGAAGCATGCAGGCAGATGTGTGTTCGATCTATATTCGTCGACCCGATGATCTGTTGGAACTATTTGCCACGGAGGGGCTCAACCCCGACGCTGTGCACAAAACGCTGTTGCGGGTTGGCGAGGGTTTGGTGGGTGATATTGCTCTGCACGCACGACCCCTTAATTTAGATAACGCCCCCAGCCATCCGCGTTTCGCCTATCGGCCTGAAACCGGCGAAGATCCCTTCATCTCATTCGTGGGTGTACCAATTTTGCGCAGTGGGTCGGTTTCGGGCGTGCTCGTCGTTCAGAATGCGACACGGCGTAATTTTGTTGATGAAGAAGTCGAGGCCTTACAAACGGTTGCGATGGTGCTCTCTGAGATGTTTCCAAGCGACTTTCTTGTCTCTGATGCGATTGAGATGGGCGATGTTCCCCGCGTTTTCAATGGCCAAGGATTGACCGAGGGATTGGCGCTGGGGCATGTGGTTCTGCACGAGCCGCGGGTCCAAGTCGCCCGTTTGATCGCAGAAGACATTGACGATGAAATCCGTCGGCTGGATCAAGCCGTTTATGAGTTGCGTCGAACCATTGACGAATTGCTTCGAACCGAGGACTTGTCGCATGCGGGTGAGCATTTAGATGTGCTCGACACCTATCGTATGTTCGCCAATGACCGCGGCTGGCTGACACGCATCACCGCCGCCATTCGAACGGGCTTGACGGCAGAGGCGGCTGTCGAGCGGGTGATGGGGGATATTCGGGCGCGGCTCACAGGCCAGCGCGACCAATATTTACGTGAACGTTTGAATGATTTTGAGGATCTGTCTAATCGCCTGATGCGCATTTTGACAGGGCGCGCCGTACTGGCCTCCGAAGACAAGCTGCCGCGCGACGCAATTGTGATTGCGCGCACCATGGGTCCAGCGGAATTATTGGATTATGATCGTCGCAAGTTGCGTGGTCTCGTGCTTGAAGAGGCGGCGATGGGTGCGCATGTCACCATCGTTGCGCGGGCCTTGAATATTCCCATGGTAGCCAATGTGCGCGGGCTTTTGGGCAATACGCAAGAAGGTGATGAAATCATTGTTGATGCCGATCAGGGCGATGTGCATGTCAATCCGCCCGGCGATGTGGTGTCGACATATTCTGAGCAAGCCCGCTTGCGGGCGCGCCGCTTGAAGCGGTACGCACGGATCCGACATTTGCCTGCGATGACCCGAGACGGCTGTGACGTGACCCTTAACTTAAATGCCGGATTGATGGTCGATGTCGAAAATCTGCAAGCGTCGGGGGCGCTTAATATCGGGCTATTTCGAACCGAGCTGCAATTCATGGTCGCGGCAAAATTACCGCGCCAAGAGCAGCAACGCGGCTTCTATCGGAGTGTTTTAGAAGCGGCGGGGGATCGTAAGGTCGTCTTCCGTACGTTGGATATTGGGGGAGATAAAGTCTTGCCCTATATGCGCTTAAGCCATGAAGATAATCCGGCTATGGGATGGCGAGCGATCCGTATTGCGCTCGATCGGCCTGGATTATTGCGCTATCAAATCCGCGCTTTGCTCGCTGCGGCCGATCAACGAGATTTGCACATCATGTTTCCGATGGTCGCAAATGTTGCGGAGTTCCGAGCGGCGAAAAAATTGGTCGACAAGGAAAGCGATCGCGCGCAGAAGCTCGGATATCCTCGACCCAATAACCTGTATGTCGGCACGATGCTCGAAGTTCCATCCTTGGCGTGGGAACTCGATGAATTATTGCCCGAGGTTGATTTTCTGTCTGTTGGCACGTCGGATTTATTACAATTTTTATTTGCGAGCGATCGTGGAAATCCAATTGTTGGAAACCGCTATGCGTTTTTGAGCCGGCCTGTCTTGCGGCTCCTCAGCCATATTAGAACGCGGGCGAGTGCCCATAATGTGCCTGTGTCGATATGCGGTGAGGCGGCTGGCGTGCCCCTTCACGCGCTGGCTTTGGTGGCACTCGGCTATACTGAATTGTCGATACCCGCCTCGGCAATTGGACCGGTTAAACGCATGATCCGATCAATGAACCATGCGCGTTCCTATGAGCGCATGCATCACTTAATTCGTGACGAGAATGATGATTTTGAGCGTTCTATTCGGCAAATGGCCGAAGATTTCGGGATCAAGTTGTAATAACGGCTCAGTTGTAAAAAGACGTGTAAAACCGTATAAGAACCATCCAAGCAGTAATGGCGTCGGTGTTGCTGCGCTTCGATATAGTTTTCTCGCCCAGCAGGGCGGGGTCGTGTCGAAAATGAGCTCGCGTAAGGAGTGTCGTACGTGCAGGGTATAGGTAATCAATTGCGTTTGGCCCGTGAGGCGGAAGGTAAGTCGTTAGAGGAAATCGCGGCCGAGCTGCGCATTGCGCCGCATTTATTGGAAGCGCTTGAGCACGAAAATCTCGACGCGTTTTCGGCGCGCGTCTATGCCATCGGGTTTTTAAGAACATACGCCAAATATTTAGGCCTGAATGAAAATGCGACCGTGAGTTACCTCCAAGAAGCGCTCGATAAAGAGGAAGAAGTCGATCGGCTTGAGCGCGAGCTTATGGATCTAAGTGTCGATGAACCGGTTTCACGCCCCGTTGTGGTGGGAGCCGGTGTTATTGCCTTCAGTGCTGTTATTTTGGTTTGGTCGCAATTGGCTCCACCCAGTGGAGGGGAGAAGAGATCATTGGAAGATGCGACTGCGCTCATCTCAACGGCGCAGCAAATCGATCGCCCTGACTTCGATGCGACCTCTCGTGTCGGGGGTCCATCGGAAGATAGTGCGGGCTCGGGTGTTGGTCCAACCGAAACCATGACGCCGTTGGGTCGTTCTGATTTTGATCAGGCTCGTCTCGACAGTGTTGATGCGGCGGGCGCCGCCCAAGAGCAATTCTCAGGCAGCGGGGCTGCAGTATTGGATAACACATTACCGTCAGATTTAGAGCCAAATTTGACATCAGCTGCGACCACCCCAGATGCGACTGCGCTCGAAAGTATTGGCGCGATAAGTGCGACACCATCGGACGAAGCCCAGGCGGTGAGTGACCTAGCTGGCGCGCAAGACCCGAGTGCAACCGAGGCAGAGCAAAAAGCGCCTGACATGGTCATTCCCGATGTCAAAATATCTCTCTATGCTGTTCGGACAACTTGGCTGCGTGTATCCAATGAGGACGGAAAGGTTTTGTTTTCCAGCATTATCGATGCGGGGGCCTCCTATGATTTGGCGACATCAGAGAATGTTTTTGTTGCCACGCGCGATGCGGGGGCGATTGAAATTCGAGCGGATGACAAGCGCGTTGAGCGTCTTGGTCGCAATGGAGAAGTGGTGGCGCGACGCTTGGTGGAGTGGTCGCGCTATTTTAGTCGGCCGTAGCCCAGCATGATTAGACCTTGGAGACATATTGAACGCCGGAAGACGCGGCAAATTATGGTAGGGCATGTTCCTGTCGGGGGCGATGCACCGATTGCTGTGCAGTCGATGACCAACACCCCAACCCATGATATTGCAGCCACGACCGCGCAGGTTCATGCGCTCGAACAAGCGGGTGCAGATATCGTACGCGTTTCCTGTCCGGATGCGGCCTCGACCAAAGCGTTGAAAGAGATCGTGGCTTCGGCGCATGTACCGATTGTCGCCGATATCCATTTTCACTATCAGCGCGCAATTGAGGCGGCGGAGGCGGGCGCTGCCTGCCTGCGGATCAATCCTGGCAATATTGGGGATGCGGCCCGCGTGCGCGATGTGGTGCAAGCGGCGAAAGACCATGGTTGTTCGATCCGCATTGGCGTCAATGCCGGATCGCTTGAGCGACATTTGCTCGAGGAATATGGGGAGCCCTGTCCTGAAGCGATGGTAGCGAGTGCTCTTTATCATGCAGAGATACTCGAAAATCATGATTTTCGGAATTATAAGATCAGCGTGAAGGCCTCGGATGTGTTCCTGTCGGTTGCCGCCTACCAACAATTATCCCAAGCCCTCGATTGTCCCTTGCATGTCGGAATTACTGAAGCTGGCGGATTGTCGAGTGGGTCGGTGAAATCGTCGATCGGTCTTGGCGCGCTCCTCTGGTCCGGCATAGGCGATACGTTGCGCGTCTCGTTATCGGCGGATCCTGTTGAGGAAGTGCGTGTGGGCTTTGAAATTTTAAAGTCGTTAGGTCTGCGACATCGCGGTGTCACGATTATCTCGTGCCCGTCATGTGCCCGTCAGGGATATGACGTGATCAAGACCGTGTCGGATCTCGAGAAACGCTTGGCGCATATTGCGGAGCCAGTAACCTTGTCGGTTATTGGGTGCGTTGTGAATGGGCCAGGGGAAGCGCGCGAAACGGAAATTGGGTTTACTGGCGGCGGCAATGGTCAAGGTATGGTTTACATTGACGGGCGCCCCAACCATAAATTGCCGCATGAAGAAATGGTCGATCATTTGGTTGAACTCGTGGAAAAGCGTGTATCTGAGAAACGTCAAGCGGATCAGAAGAAAAGAGATTAAACATGCTTCCCCAGGATCGTCTCGACGCCATTCTTGAGCGTGCGAAAAAAATTCAAGATGAAATGAGCCGCGACTGTCCGGCTGAGAGGTTCGTTTCTCTATCGAAAGAGTTTGCGGAAATTGATCCCATCGTCAAAGTGATTGTCCGCTATCGCTCTTTGGTGGGAGAAATTGCCGACCTTGAAACACTCTTCGAAAGTGATGACAAGGAAATGGCTGCTCTGGCGGAGGTCGAGTTGCCAGATTTATACGAACGCCTGCCAGACCTTGAACATGAGTTGCAAATATTACTTTTGCCACGTGATGCGGCCGACCGTCTTGACGTTATTTTGGAAATTCGTGCGGGTACGGGAGGAGATGAAGCCGCTTTATTCGCGGGCGATTTGTTCCGCATGTATCAACGTTACGCAGATCTGAGGGAATGGAAAGTTGAGATCATTTCGACGTCAGAAGGCGACGTAGGAGGCTTTAAAGAAATTATCGCCTCAGTGCGCGGCGTCGGGGTCTTTGCGGGATTGAAATTTGAAAGTGGTGTCCATCGTGTTCAGCGTGTGCCAGAGACAGAGAGCAGTGGGCGCATTCATACCTCTGCAGCGACTGTTGCCGTTATGCCTGAGCCCGAAGAAGTGGATATTGTGATTGAGGACAAGGATCTCCGCATTGACGTGTTTCGCGCCAGTGGTCCAGGCGGACAATCGGTGAATACAACAGATAGTGCGGTTCGGATTACGCATATTCCGACGGGCATTGTGGTGTCCCAGCAAGATGAAAAATCACAGCATAAAAATAAGGCGAAGGCGCTGAAGGTGCTACGCGCGCGTTTATTTGAAGCGGAACGTGAACGTGCGGAGAGCCAACGAGCCGCCGATCGAAAGTCTCAAGTAGGAACTGGAGACCGGTCGGAACGAATTCGAACTTATAATTATCCGCAAGGTCGGGTCACCGATCATCGGATCAATCTCACATTGCACAAGTTGGACAAGGTTTTGGCGGGCGAGGCGCTAGGCGAGTTAATTGACAGCCTCATCAGTGAAGACCAATTGCGTCGCTTGAGCGCGACTGGGGATGGCTAAGCCGTCGCAAGCGGATCGGTCTCTTTCGCTCGCGCAGGCGCTAAAGCATGGGCGGGCGCGATTGCAGGCCGCAGGCATTGAAGGTGCCGCCCTCGACGCGCGTCTGTTATTGCAGTTTATCAGTGGAACGCGTCATAACGACATTCTGGCGTCGCCCGATCACCTCTTAAATGGGTCTCAAATACGGGCATATGAGCGCGTGCTGGACCGCCGTGTCGGTCGTGAGCCGGTGGCCCGTATTACGGGTCGGCGCAGCTTCTATGATGCCGACTATCTCATTGATACCTCAACACTTGATCCGCGGCCAGATAGTGAAACATTGGTTGAGGCGGTGCTCAATGTGGCGCACCAATTGCCTGCGTCGCAATCGGGTCAGATACTTGATCTCGGAACCGGAAGCGGGTGTTTGCTGATTGCGGCCATGCGCCAATTGCCGAATTGGTCGGGCGTCGGCGTAGATGTGCAAGCCCGTGCTGTTCGGATGGCGCGCATTAATGCGGCCCGGCTGGGCGTGGATGAGCGGGTATTTTTTCGACACGGCAATTGGTTTGATCCGCTCAGCCCCTCACATCGACATGCATTTGACGTTATCTTGTCGAACCCTCCCTATATTCCGATCTCAGATCGCCGCACATTGATGCCCGAGGTGGCGAAATTTGATCCAGTCCGTGCTTTGTTTGCCGGACGGACGGGCTTGTCCGCCTATGAGGTCATCGTTCCGCGATCTGTTGCCTATATCAAAGCGGGCGGGTGGTTGGTGTGCGAGATCGGGTTGGGGCAGGAAGATGAGGTGATGCAGATTTTTGCCGACGCAGGATATGGAGACATCGATATCGTGAAGGACTTAACCGATCGCGCTCGTGTTGTCCGGGGGCGCTACCGTGCCATCGCCCGATAGGACGACTGTCGCTTCATCCTTTGAAAGGGTCATTTTCCTCCTCTTTTAAACTTTATGAAAGCTAAAAAAGATGTTTGAAAAGTAAAATGAATTTGGGTAGTGTGCGCCTACGTCGAAAACAGGGTTTTCGATGGTCGTCAATTTCAGTGGACCTCAAATCCGAGACGCCCTGGCAATTGATGGGTTAGCAAATAATTTTAATGATGATCACATGCTGTCGGCGTCATCCGGCACTGTTGGATTTTTCTGGCAGATAAGAGGAAAAATAAATGAAACGTACGCGTGGCCGCGGAAGACGTCAGTCAAATCCAGCGAATAGAAGCTATGATAGTAATGGTCCGGATGTCCGGGTTCGGGGAACGGCCAATCAGGTCTTCGATAAATACCAAACGCTTGCCCGCGACGCACAGGCATCGGGCGATCGAATAGCTGCAGAAAATTATCTTCAGCACGCCGAACATTATTACCGCATTATGTTGAGCAACCAGTTGGTGCGCACGGATATCAGTCAGGGCGAGGACGACCAAGACATCGAGGGCGCAGACTTGACGGGCATCGATGACGGGTCAGATGAAATCGGTGGTGATCTCGCGGGCGAAATTGTTGAACCCTTGGTGCTACGCCGTAACAATGTGTCTGAAGAGGACGAGGCTCCTGCCGAGGATGAAACGGTTGTCGCGTCAGAAGACGGTGGGCGCGCCGTTCGCTCCGGACGTCGTCGCGGGCCGTTGCGTCGTAAGGAACCAAAAAATGATCCTGTTGACGCCACCGATCTCGAAAGTGTGGTTGGCGAATAATCACGATCGCGCCGCAGGTCGGCTATCAAAGACGTTTTATAACGAGCAAGCTTAAAAACTGAAGACCCCCATTGTGCTTGCGCAATGGGCTTCCCATATAAGTCTTAATAACGCTCTTCGGGCATATTGGAGACACGAATGGAACTCAGTAAATTTACCGATAAAGCGCGGGGTTATGTTCAAGCTGCGCAGGCGGTGGCGCTCAATCAGTCGCATCAACGGATTGAGGTCATTCATCTTCTCAAAGCAATGATAGATGATCATCAAGGATTACCCTTGCAACTGATCGTTTCGAGTGGCGGTCAGCCTGTCGAGATCCGCGAAAAAACCGACATGGCCTTGAGAAAATTACCGCAAGTCACGGGCGATGCCGCCCAAATGACGATTGCCACGGAGTTCGCCAAGCTATTATCGGCCGCACAGGAAAATGCTCAAAAAGACGGCGACCAATTTGTCACGACGGAGCGCTTGCTTCAGTCTCTTATGGCGTCGAAAAATGAGGCCAGCAAAATTCTAACTGAAGCTGGCCTGTATCCAGAGGCGCTTGATCGAGCAATTGCCGCCATCCGGCAAGGGCGCACTGCTGACTCTGCGTCCGCAGAAGATCAATATCAAGCCCTCGAAAAATATGCACGCGACCTCACCGCCGAAGCGCAATCGGGCAAGCTCGATCCGGTGATCGGACGCGATGAAGAAATTCGTCGTACAATGCAAGTGTTGTCGCGGAGAACCAAAAATAATCCCGTACTCATCGGTGAGCCGGGGGTCGGTAAGACAGCAATTGCTGAGGGGCTTGCTTTGAGAATTATTGATGGGGATGTGCCGGAGAGCTTGAAGAATAAGCGGCTAATGTCCCTCGATATGGGCGCCTTGATTGCCGGCGCGAAGTATCGGGGCGAGTTTGAAGAGCGCTTGAAATCGGTTTTGCAAGAAGTCTCTTCCGCAGAAGGCGGCGTGATCCTGTTCATCGATGAAATGCATACATTGGTGGGCGCCGGGGCTAGCGATGGGGCAATGGATGCATCCAATCTTCTAAAGCCTGCTTTGGCGCGCGGCGAATTGCATTGTATTGGAGCCACTACGCTTGATGAATATCGTAAGCATGTAGAGAAAGATGCCGCATTGGCGCGACGGTTCCAGCCGGTTTTTGTTGAAGAGCCAACCGTTGAAGACACGGTTTCCATTTTGCGAGGCTTGAAAGAGAAATACGAAGTGCATCATGGTGTGCGCATCTCGGATGCGGCGATTGTTGCTGCTGCGCATTTGTCTAATCGCTATATCACCGATCGGTTCTTGCCAGATAAGGCGATTGATCTGGTGGATGAAGCAGCGAGCCGGATCCGTATGCAGGTGGATAGCAAGCCAGAAGAGCTCGATGAATTAGATCGGCGGATTATCCAATTAAAAATTGAGCGGGCGGCGCTTACCAAAGAAACCGACAAAGGTTCAATGGATCGTCTGGAAAAATTGGAACTTGAGTTGGCGCAGCTTGAAGAAAAAATGGCAACCTTAATGACGCGCTGGCAAAGCGAAAAAGATCGGCTGTCCGACACGCAAAAAGTGAAAGAAATGCTCGAGGCGGCGCGGGTTGAGTTGGACCAGGTGCAACGCCGGGGTGAGCTGGAGCGCGCCAGCGAGCTGGCTTATGGGATTATTCCAGATCTTGAAAAGAAGCTTGCCGCATCTGAGGCCGATACCGATACGCAACCCATGTTGGAAGAAGTGGTGAATGAAGATCATATCGCTTCTGTTGTATCGCGCTGGACCGGAGTGCCCGTTGAAAAAATGTTGGAGGGCGAGCGTCAGAAATTATTGAATATGGAAGACGCCTTGCATCGCCGTGTTGTTGGGCAGCACCCGGCGATCTCAGCTGTGTCAAAAGCGGTGCGACGGGCTCGAGCGGGATTGCAAGACCCGTCACGCCCCATTGGATCGTTTCTGTTTTTGGGACCAACAGGTGTCGGCAAGACCGAGCTGACCAAGGCGTTGGCGGAGTTTTTGTTTGATGATGAGGGGGCGATTTGCCGGCTCGATATGTCAGAATACATGGAGAAACATTCCGTCTCGCGTTTGGTTGGCGCGCCTCCTGGCTATGTGGGCTATGATGAGGGAGGCGCCTTGACCGAGGCTATTCGACGGCGGCCTTACCAAGTGGTGCTTTTCGACGAAGTCGAAAAGGCCCATACCGATGTGTTTAATATTCTCTTACAGGTTTTGGATGATGGTCGCTTGACCGATGGACAGGGGCGCACGGTCGACTTTCGAAATACACTCATTATCATGACCTCCAATTTGGGGTCGCATCACTTGGCAGGGCAAGAAGAGGGCGCGGATGTTGAAGAGGTGCGTGAGCTTGTGATGGAGGAAGTTCGGACGCATTTCCGGCCAGAGTTTTTGAATCGGTTGGATGAAATTATCTTGTTTGAGCGCTTAAAGCGCGCGCAGATGGGCGAAATTGTGGATATTCAAATGGCCCGTTTGGCCAAGCTTGCACAGGCACGAGGTTTGTCGCTCACCTTAGGGGATAGCGCGCGCGAGTGGTTGGCGGAGCGGGGGTATGACCCGGTCTATGGCGCACGTCCGTTGAAGCGGGTCGTGCAAAAATATGTTCAGGATCAACTGGCAGATCAAATTCTTGCGGGTGAAATCTCGGAGGGAGCGCATCTGGCCATTGAGCAAATTGCCGACAATATTCGTGTGGTACCCTCAGAGCAGGTGACGGCGGTCCATTGATCAGCCTATCGCGCGGCGCCCCTGTCTGTTGCTGGGGCGCGGTTGGGCGGGGCGGCCTGGGATGCCGACACTGTCGAGGCACTGAAACGCGTTTGGCCAGTATCGGCCGCACTGAGCATGCGAATGGTGTCGTTGATTTGAGCGCGCTGCGTTTCCAGCATGTCAATGCTCGCACGATCAAGCGTCCGTGCGGCCGGTAATTCGAGTGTTGCTGGGTTAATGTGCTTACCATTTTGCAGGACTTCGTAATGCAAATGCGGACCGGAAACGAGGCCCGTCTGGCCCACTTGGCCAATGACATCGCCTTGCCGAACCTGGCTGCCTTTTTTCAATCCTGCTGAAAAACGACGCATATGGGCGTAGGCGGTCTCGAACCCGTTTTTATGCCGAATTCGAATATAATTGCCGTAAGAGCCATTTTTTCCAATGCGCGTGATGGTGCCATCACCAGCGGCATAAATGGGCGTTCCCGAGGCGGCTGCAAAATCAAGCCCACGATGCATCCGGGTATAGCCCAAAATGGGGTGACGCCGTCGTCCGTAGCGCGATGACAAACGGGCGCCGTCTACGGGTGTCTTCATCAAAAGCCGTTGAGCACTTTTGCCCTGCTCATCATAGAAGCCAGTTCGTCCATCGGGGCCTTCGAGGCCCCAAAACGCCAATCTTTTCCCATTATTTGTGAGAGCGGCGTATAAAATATGTCCTTCTTCGGCGAGGTTATTTTCTTCATCGAAGCGGCGTGTATACAGAACCTCTAACCGGTCTCCTTCCCGGATATCGCGCTGGAAATCGACATTATAAGAAAACAGCCGAATGAGCCGTATCACTGTGATGGGGGCCAAGCCGGCCCCGCGTGCGGCCTCATAGACGCTGCGTTCCACCAGCGTATTTGCAAAAAACTGACGATCGGTCAGGGGGCGATCAAAATTCACAGCATCATAGCTTTGTCGTGCGAGGCGTCTGACAACGATATGTTGCCGCGGGAGTGGGATGAAATCGAAACCAGCAAAACGGCGCTGGGCGGATGCGTCATCCGCGGGCCCCTCCCAAAACAAGCGGATTTCTTGGCCGGGCTTGAGCGAGCGCGTATCAAATATCTTGCGCAAAGCAACGAGAGCCGATTGCGCTTCGGCCGCAGGGACCTGCTGTTCATTCATTAACTGCGCGAGCGAGCTCCCTTGCTCTAAGATATGCGTTGTGAAATCTCGGTTCATTGCCGCAAGATTGCGCCACTGCGGCGCCCAATCGGCCTTTGGCGGCGCTTGCTGAGCACTCAATCGGGCCCCAAAATCGTCCGGCGCGAGGATCACATTCGCTAAATATGCAGCGCTTCCGGCACCAAGGGCACAAAAAACAATGAGTCTTAAAAGGTGTTGGCGCACACGGCGACGAAGACGCCGCGAGACAAAGTCGGGCGCCTGAGAAAGGCTCGCCTCTTCGGGGCTGTCTGTCTCACTCTTCTGATTATTGATTCCGACACTTTTACTCATGTCGTCGCCGATGATGTTACCCATATCGTCGCGGGGAAGGGCGCTAGGGCTCAACCCGCCAACATTTTCCTCCCCAATTTTGGGTCCCTCAAGCGCACCAGCCTGGGTGGGTGCTCCGTTTTGTCCCACGGTCTCGTTCATTGGCTGATTTCTGCGCCTATCGTCTGATTCTGACATTCTATGTGAAGACTAAAATTCGTGTCACATGTCAAGTCGCGCGTCTTTCGGCAACGCTTCTGGGCCCGAGTCCCGAGCAATATTTAAAAAAAAAGAAAATTCGAAAAAAATGCTTTGACAGTCCCAAATGCTGCGCCTATAAACCCCGAACGTTGTCGGACATGGCTCCGATGGCTCGGCCTTGTGTGTTTAGGTCATTTGCTTTCTGGCAAACGAAATGCGCAAGGTTTGGACTGTCCACCACCACGGATGTTCCGCAATGTGGGTCAGCTCTTTTAAGGGTTAGACGCATGTTGATCTTCGGGAGGTTTGGGTGGAACAGTTGTGCTGTTTGACATTGTTGATATGGAAAGAGAAACGTGGACGGCGGTGTTCTAGCGTGTCAGGTAATCCTGACAAAACTATAACGCATTATGACAAAACGACGTTCGCGTTTCGCCACTCAAATCTTGGCTGTGGGTCTTTGATCCTTGGCTGAGTAAAAGAGTGGGAACTCGTCATCTACCTATTTCGGTAGGTAGATATTTGAACGTTTTAAGTAATTGTGATGATGCGAGAATCAAACTTGAGAGTTTGATCCTGGCTCAGAACGAACGCTGGCGGCAGGCCTAA
>CBFIIU010000007.1:91550-94557 GCA_965662735.1 Alphaproteobacteria bacterium | reverse complement strand
GTCAATAAGGTTGTGGCGCCGATGAAACCAAAATTCCAACCAATGCCCAGCATGACCATGGCGATGAAAAATTGGCTGAGCTCGACACCCGATAAAGCAACACCGCCCGCACCTGCCAAAATGAGGAGCCCCAAACTAATGATCGGGGTCACACCGAACCGGGTGATGAGGTGCCCCGTAAAAAATGAGGGAATATACATGGCGAGGACATGGGCGGAGACAATGTCAGCGGCGGCGTGACGGCCGTAGCCACATCCGACAACCGCTAAGGGAGCGGATGTCATAACCAAGCTCATCAGCGCGAATGAGACCATGGCACATATCATGGCGACACGAATGGGCCCAGATTTTAATAATTCTCGATAAGGGCGCGGGGTTAAAGTTTGGCCCTGTGGAGCGACTGGTTTTGGGATATCTATTCGGCTGATGAGGAACGCACCCAAAATATTGATACCCACAATAACGAGATAGCTGCCTAGAAAAGGGGTCACGAACAGATCGCTGGTGAGTTTCATTAATTGTGGCCCGATAATTGCCGCCGCTAGCCCCCCTGCCATCACATAGGAAATGGCTGTGGGTTGATGTTCGAGGGGCGTGGTGTCGGTGGCCGCAAAACGATAGAAACCTTGCGCCGACATATAGACGCCGGTGATGAGGCTTCCAACGATCAAAAAGCTAAATTGGCGGGTATATAGACCATAGGCCGCCAAGGCACTGCCAATGCCCCCGCAGGCGACACCGATCCAAAAGCCTGTTTGGCGTCCATAGCGATGCATCAGGCTGGCTAGCGGATTGGCGGCCAACATCGACCCGAACATAATCAGGGATATGGGAAGGGTTGCTAAACATGGGTTCTCGGCCAATGACTGTCCCGCGAGCCCTCCCATCGTAAAGATCATCGGCATTTGCGCACCGATTAAGGCTTGGGCAAGCACTAAAGTGATGATGTTGCGACGCGCGCGAGGATCACTGAAAACGGACATGGTTCTCCTCTAAAGACCGTCAGGCCGTTAAGCAACCGTAATTTAGAGCCATTATGCGTGTTGGATGCAGTTAAGACGAGCTAATTGCAGGGATTCACGGGGTTTTTCGTCCATTCTATTGTCTGTTGACCGCAATTGGGTTAGTTTCGCTTGCGTTTGGGAAACTCGTCCCGGAGAGAAATATGTCGATCAGAAAAACTGTACAACGGCAAACCGTGCCCGCGATTGTCGCGCGAAAAGGCGGCGACCCCATCGTCTGTTTGACCAGTTATCACGCCCATACGGCCCGCTATATCGATCCCTATGTGGATCTCTTGCTGGTGGGTGACAGTTTGGGCATGGTCATGTACGGGATGGACAGCACTTTGCCGGTGACACTCGATATGGTGATCGCTCATGGGGCGGCTGTTGTGCGTGGCTCGGAGCAGGCCCTGGTGGTCGTCGATATGCCTTTTGGCACGTATGAGGAAAGCCCGTCAGTGGCCTTTCGTAACGCGGTGCGCGTGATCAAAGAAACCGGCTGTCAGGCAATTAAGCTCGAGGGCGGGCGCCGCATGGCTGAGACGGTGCACTATCTCACGGATCGCGGCATTCCTGTTATGGGACATATCGGATTGACCCCGCAAAGCGTTAATGTGATGGGCGGGTATAAAACCCAAGGCCGGAGCAAAGAGGATTGGCCAGCGCTCCAAGATGACGCGATGGCGCTAGCAGAAGCGGGCGCGTTTGCGATTGTTTTAGAGGGCATGGTGGAAGAGCTGGCAAAAGTAATCACCCAGGCCGTCGCTGTCCCAACCATTGGTATTGGCGCTTCCGCGGCCTGTGACGGGCAAATTTTGGTGAGTGAAGACATGTTGGGCTTGTCGCCCAGCGTGCCTAAATTCGTGCGCGAATTTGCAACGCTTGGCGCGCAAATCGCGGGTGCCGCCGAGGCCTACGCGACCGAGGTGCGTGCGCGCCGGTTTCCCGCTGAGGAGCACACCTATAAGACGCAGGCTTCCGCAAAGCGCACGGATGACGAGACACTATAAACCCAAGCTAGATAAACGGATTTTGGGTGACCAGCCCGATTGAGACCGACGCCATGAGAGAGAATAATGAGTGATATCTTCCAAGAAGTTGAGCAAGAATTACGCCGCGATCGTCTGCAGTCGCTGTGGGATCGGTATGGGATTTTATTAATCTCTGGTGCGATTGGTCTGGTCTTGATCGTCGCAAGTGTCGAAATCTACCAGGCATGGCGAACCGCGCAAAACGAGGCGTCGTCGGCGCGCTACATGGCGCTTCTAGAGCAAACCCAAGAAGCGTCTGAAGCCGATCGCGCTGCCGCTTTTGAAGCATTTATAACCGAAGAGCAGGGCGGATATCGGGTGCTCGCTCAATTTCAGCTGGCGGCCGATAAAGCCGAGAAGGGCGACTGGGAAGCCGCTGCCCGAGGCTATGAGTCCATTGCGGCGAACGGTCAATTACCAATTGCTGTGCGCGATTATGCTAATTTGCAAGCGGCGACGGTCTCCCTATCACATGTTGCGGTTGAAGATATCGAAGCACGTTTAAAACGTATGCTGACATCGTCCTCCGGTCTGCAAGGGGCGGCCCGTGAGGTGATGGGGTTGGCCTATTTGGTGGCCGATCAGCCGATTATGGCGCGCGATATTTTGCAGCGTCACATAGATGAAACAGCGTCGACACCGCCCATGCGGGTTCGGGCAGAAGTGTTATTAAACGAAGCCAATCATGCGCTTCGCAGTCAACCCGCCAGTGAGAAAAGCGAATAAACAATGAATCGATGTGTAAAACAGGTCGCGGTCTGCTTGACCCTTGCGCTTGCGAGTTGCGGTGATAGTGATGATGCCAAGGTAGAACTTCCCGGAGAGCGGATTTCAGTGCTTTCCTATGAGCGGAGCTTAACGGTTGATCCTCGTGCTGAGGAGAATGCGATGATTATTCCGCCCAGCTTTCGCAATAGCGAATGGACCCAGCCCGGCGGGTTTCCCAGTAATGCGGCCTATCATCTCGCCTTA
>CBFIIU010000007.1:41681-91452 GCA_965662735.1 Alphaproteobacteria bacterium | reverse complement strand
TGGCGAGGGTAAAATATTTGTCACCACGGGCTTTGGCGAAATTCTGGCCTTGAGCGCAGGAAATGGAGAGATCTTGTGGCGCCACCGCACCGAAGTGCCTTTTTCAAATGCGCCAACTGTGCGCGCTGGCCGCATTTATGTGGTGTCCCAAGATAGCCGTTTGCAAGTTTTCTCAACAGAGGATGGGCGTCTTGTGTGGGATTATTTGGCCATTACCGAGACTGCAGGTGTAATGGGGGCCTCCAGCCCCGCGGTCACCGATCAAGTTGTGGTGGCCGGATTTAATTCCGGCGAAGTGGTGTCCTTGCGTGTTTTAAACGGCACACCGAATTGGTCGGACAGCCTGTCATCCCGCTCAACGCAGGTGACGCCCATGTCAGAGCTCACGGCAATTGTGGGCCGCCCCGTGATTGATCGTGATCGCGTTTTTGCCGTTAGTCATGGCGGCCGCATGTTATCGATTGATTTGCGCTCGGGCGAGCGGGCCTGGACGGTCGATGTGGGATCGATTGAAACGCCATGGGTGACGGGAGATTCTGTTATCGTTGTCACATTGGACGCACAATTAGTGAATTTGACCCGCAATTTGGGCCGCATTCGTTGGGTGAGCCAATTGCCTGCCTATGAAGACCCCAAAGACCGCGAGGGACGCATTAGTTGGGCGGGGCCGGTGCTTGCTGGCGGCCAGCTGATCTTGGCTTCTTCCGAGGGTGATCTTTATTTCGTCTCACCCGAGGATGGCAGCGTCACGCGAGCGATTAATCTCGATGATCCCGTGAATGTCTCGCCTGTTGTCGCTGATGCGACGCTCTATTTGTTGACCGATGAGGGTGAGCTCATCGCCTATCGCTAATATGCGCGAGGCTCATCCCTTTTATATTGCCATTGTCGGGCGTCCGAATGTTGGCAAGTCGACCTTGTTTAACCGCTTTGCAGGACGGCGGCTGGCGATCGTGGATGATCAGCCGGGGGTGACGCGCGATCGCCGTGTGGGAGAGGGCCGACTGGGCGATTTGCACTTCCGGATGATCGATACAGCGGGGTTTGAACAAGCCAAGCCGGGTTCTCTTGAGGAGAGAATGTGGGCGCAAACCGAGCGCGCCATTGATGAAGCGGATCTCGTCTTAATGATTATTGATGCCCGCGCGGGCTTGTTGCCAGAAGATGAGGCCTTTGCGCGCCTTGTGCGCAAAAGCGGCAAGCGGGTCATACTGGCGGCAAATAAGGCGGAGGGAAATGCGGGCGCCGCGGGTTTGTCTGAAGCCTTTCGCCTGGGCCTGGGTGAGCCGATTGCTTTATCGGCAGAGCATGGGGATGGAACTGATGATCTTTATCGGCTATTTCGCGACGCAATTATTGCGCGAGATGGGTCGCTCGACCCCGATGAAATCGACGAAACCGAAGAAGCCTTTGATCCTGAAATTCCCTTTGAGGACGACCCAACACGGCCCATCCGGATTGCGATTTTAGGTCGCCCAAACGCCGGAAAATCGACGCTGATTAATAGTATCGTCGGGCATGAACGGGTTTTAACTGGGCCGGAAGCTGGAATTACCCGCGATAGTATCTCGGTCGACTGGATGCATTATGACCCCTCGGGTGCGGGGCGACGGGTTGTGTTTTGGGATACGGCGGGAATGCGTCGGCGATCTCGGGTGACGGATGAAATTGAAAAACTATCCGTCGCCGATGGGCTACGCGCTATTCAGTTTGCAGAAGTCTGCGTATTGCTGATCGATGCGCAAACGCCTTTCGATAAGCAAGATATTCAGCTCGCGGATATGGTTGAGCGCGAGGGACGCGCATTGGTTATTGGTATCAATAAATGGGATCTTAAAGTTGATCGTGAGGAAGTGCGTCAGCGCATCAGCGATGTGATGCAAAAGTCTTTGCCTCAACTCTCGGGTGTGCCGATTGTGATGTTGTCCGCCTTGACCGGTAAAGGGCTTGAAAAGCTCATGCCGACCATTGTCCAACAATATAAGATTTGGAATACCCGCATCTCGACCGGTAAACTAAACCGATGGTTAGGCGAGGTGACCGAGCGGCATCCCCCTCCGGCAGATAAGGGACGACCGGTGCGCCTGCGTTATATGACCCAAGCGAAAAGTCGTCCACCCACCTTTGTTGCTTTTTCCAGCCGAGGTCACGCCGTGCCCGACAGCTATTTGCGGTATATGGCAAATAATTTGCGGTCGAGCTTTGACCTGACGGGTGTGCCGGTTCGGATTTTTATCCGTAAGGGCAAGAACCCCTATGATTGAGGCCTAAAGCTCAAAGGCATCTCAATAGTGGTGCTTCAATAGTGTGTTAAAGCAGGGGCGTCTGCGGTTAAGCGCGCGGGAAATCGAGTATTTTTCCTGTCTCGGCTTGCGCAGGCGCTAATGCATCGAGAATAAACGGCGCCAGATCATCCGGCGAGGGCAGCGTGGCGGGGTCTTCTCCCGGCATGGCGCGGGCGCGCATCTGGGTGCGAATAGGGCCCGGATTAATTAAATTGATGCGGATGGGGTCCGACTGATGTTCGGCCGCCCAGCTCAGAACTAAGGCATTAAGCGCGGCCTTGCTGGCGGCGTAGCTCGCCCAAAATGGCCGCATTTTATGCGCGGCGCCCGATGTGATGAAGGCGCATCGCGCCGCCGGACTTTGCAATAAAAGAGGTTCCAACGACCGGATCAGGCGCATATTGGCTGTCAGGTTCACACTCATGGTTTTCTCAAATTCCGATGGAGAAATATGGGAAGCTGGCGTGAGCTGCCCGAGTACACCCGCATTACCTAATAAGATATCGAGCCGACCCCAACGTTCGAAAATCGAGGCGCCGAGGCGGTCAATCGCCTCATAATCGGTTAAATCCATCGGAATGCCAGTGGCGTTTCCGCCATCTTTCGTGATCCGATCATACAGATTTTCCAAGGCGCCTTGGGTGCGTCCAATCAGCAGCACATGGGCCCCCTCTTTGGCGAGCAGCCGCGCGGCGCTGTAGCCAATGCCGCGGGTTGCTCCGGTGACCAGAGCCAGTTGTCCGGTAAAACGCCCCATTAGATTTGCTCGGCTAAAAGAGAGAGTTGCTTTAACCCATCACCGCCATCGCGATCGATCAAAGGGGTGGGGTATTCGCCCGTAAAGCAATGATCGGTGAATGCTGGATTGGCGGGGTCGCGCCCCTGGTCGTGACCAAGCGCTTTATACAAGCCGTCGACAGACAAGAAAGTCAGAGTGTCGGCGCCAATATAGCGACGCATTTCTTCTAACGAATGGGTGGCCGCCAGCAATTGCTCGCGCTCCGGCGTGTCAATGCCATAGTAATCTGGATGGGTGATGGGTGGCGATGCAATACACATATGTACCTCGCGCGCACCCGCATCGCGCATCATTTGCACAATCTTAACCGAGGTGGTGCCACGGACAATCGAGTCATCAATCAGCACAATGCGTTTGCCGCTCACCAATTCGAGATTGGCATTGTGTTTGAGCTTGACCGAAAAGGCTCGGATATTCTGTGTGGGTTCAATAAAGGTGCGGCCGACATAATGGTTCCGGATGATCCCCAGCTCAAACGGAACAGAAGAGGCCTCAGCAAAACCGATCGCCGCGGGCACACCGGAATCGGGAACGGGAATGACCATATCGGCATCGAGTTGAGCTTCGGTTGCCAGTTGGCGGCCAAAAGCCTTACGTACGGTGTAAACGCTTTTTCCCTGCACCGTGCTATCGGGGCGCGCAAAATAAATATATTCAAAAATACACGGGCGTGGCGCCATAGCTGGGAAGGGCTTGTGGCTTTCAATGCCTTTTTCTGTGATGACGACGATCTCGCCATTTTCGATCTCGCGAATAAACCGTGCGCCGATAATATCGAAAGCGCAGGTCTCGGATGCGAGGATATAATGACCATTAAGCTCGCCGAGAACGAGAGGACGAATGCCCAAGGGGTCGCGGGCGCCGATCAATTTTTTATTGGTCAGCACAACCAAAGCGTAAGCGCCTTGAATTTGGAACAAAGCATGCGTGAACCGTTCCAAAGTGTTTTGTCGGTCGCTTCGCGCAACAAGCTGTAAGACGACTTCGGTGTCTGAGGTCGACTGAAAAATAGCGCCTTTACGAACTAACTCAGAGCGCAAGCTCAGGGCATTAGTGAGGTTTCCATTATGGGCAACTGCAAACCCCCCGCCGGCAAGATCTGCGAATAGGGGCTGCACATTCCGTAAAATAGTTTCGCCCGTTGTCGAATAGCGGACATGGCCGACAGCTGCCGACCCGGCCAATCGATCGAGCACTTGCGATTTTGTAAAGTGTTCGCTGACCAGACCCATCCGGCGCTCGGCGTGGAACTGGTGTCCATCAAAGCTGACGATACCGGCGGCTTCCTGGCCACGATGTTGTAAGGCGTGTAAGCCGAGCGCGGTCAGTGCTGCGGCGTCGGGGTGTCCGAAAATGCCGAAGACGCCGCATTCTTCGCGCAAACGATCATCCTCAAATTTTGAAGGGCTCCCGCTCGGCGCGTGGGCGTTCGACCCCGAAAGCGAACCGGAAGACGAATTTGAAGGCGCACCAGCGAGCTGGGGAACATGGGCCCCTGCGGTCGAAGACTGTGAGGTCGTAGACTGAGAGGGCATCGAAAACGGTTGCGACGGCGTCGACATCATTACTCTACTTTTTGTGTCCCTTTAATCAGACTATCCAAAACGGCCCGATCGGCGCCAGTATAGCCTTTGCCGGTCTGATTGTCTTTGCCTTTATCCTGTTCTTCTGCAGGGGATTGGCCTTTTGTCAGCGCGTCCAAAGCATTTGGAATGGTTTCAGGGGGGAGCTTGGGCATGGGGGGAACCGTATCGATAATGCCATTGAGTTTCTCGATATCGATGGGCAAACCATCTTCGGGGACGAGAGACAAGACAATTGCAGCTCCCGTTTGAACGAGCGGATAAAGGCGTGCTTGGGTCAGCCAGTTGGGCTGCTCATTGCGCGGCAAAATAATGAGGAGAAGAAGATAGGCGAGGGAGACGATGAGCCCGCCTCGTAGCGCGCCAAAAATAATGCCCAATGTGCGATCAAGCGCCCCAATACTGCTATTTTTAAGATTATGAGCAAAACGTTGGGCCAGCAAGGAGCTGATAATTAACACCACAACAAAAACGACACCGAATGCCACGGTAGAGGCCAGCCACATAATCGCGATATAGTCGCTGATCATCGGAATGAGGAGTGGCCCGATAAACAAGGCCGCATAAGCGGCTAGCACCCAACTGGCCAGAGACAAAACCTCGCGGGTGAACCCGCGCGCTAGCGACATGAGGGTCGATAGCCCAATGATGACCATAATAATAATATCGAGTGCTTGTAAATTATTCACGCGGGACTCCGGTCTTATTCATAGTCGCCCTCAAAGAAATGACCAAGCCGTATCAAGCTGTCGAGGCTGTCTATAGCAGATATTTGAATAGATGAAGATGTAATCTTATCGGCTTCTGATTTTTTTGATGATATCGCGGCATAGGCGTGCTGGAACCCCAATTTTTCAGCTTCACGCAATCGAATATCTGTGCGCGTGACGGGACGCACCGCGGCCGAGAGACTAATTTCGCCAAAGAATACTGAGGCCTTGGGCGTCGGTTTGCCAGAGAGGGATGAGAGTAATGCCGCGGCAACAGCCAGATCAGCGGCGGGTTCTGAGATTTTTAATCCGCCGGCAATGTTTAAAAACACATCCCGCCCTGAAAACGACACGCCGCAGCGTGCTTCGAGCACGGCGAGGATCATCGATAGACGGTTTTGATCCCAGCCAACGACGGCACGCCGAGGGGTCGCGAGGCTCGATGGCGCGGCAAGCGCCTGAACTTCAACCAAGACAGGCCGCGTGCCCTCAATGCCGGCAAACACAGCCGTTCCGGCAACGCCCTCATCATGTGCCTCTAAAAAGAGCGCCGATGGATTGGTCACTTCTTCAAGGCCAGAGCCGCGCATCTCGAAGACACCGATCTCATGTGCAGGGCCAAACCGGTTTTTCACCGATCGCAATAGTCGGAACTGATCCCCTAAATCGCCTTCAAAATAGATCACCGTGTCGACCATATGCTCAAGGACGCGTGGCCCCGCAATCTGCCCTTCTTTTGTGACATGACCCACCAAAATAAGGGCGGTATTTGACTTCTTGGCAAAATGAATAAGGTCTTGGCCGGTAATCCGAATTTGGCTCACCGTGCCGGGAGCGGCATCGAGTGCGGGCGACCACATGGTTTGAATGGAATCGATGACCACTAAATCCACATGGCCTTCAGCTTCCGCCGTTTTTAAAATATCCGCCGTATTGGTTTCAGAGCCAAGCAGGACCGGGGCATCGCTCAGGCCCAGCCGAGCCGCCCGCAGGCGCAATTGGGCAAGGGCTTCTTCGCCAGAAATATAGATGACAGACTTGCCGCTTTGGGCCAATTTTGCTGCTGCCTGGAGAAGTAAGGTTGATTTGCCAATCCCTGGATCGCCGCCGATTAAAATGGCAGAGCCGGCAACCAGACCCCCGCCCAAAACGCGATCCAGCTCGGCCATTCCCGTTGGGTGACGGGGCGGGTCTTGATCATTTGCCGATAAGTGGCTCAGCGGAATTTTCTGTCCTTTGGTGCTGCGCGCTTGGGTGCCGCGCGGTGGCGTTGCGGAACTCAGCTCTTCGCTGAATGTATTCCACGCGCCACATCCTTCACATTGCCCGCTCCATTTGCTGGCAACAAAACCGCATGATTGGCAGATATAGTTTTTAGCTTGCCGCGCCATTAATGCGTGGTTCCGTCAATCTCAATGGGGCCTTCGGCGGCGCCCGAGATAAACTGGCGTAAGAAAGGATCAGCCGCATCATCGAGTTCTTCTTGGCTGCCGGTCCATAAAAACTGCCCCTGATATAGAAAAGCAGTGACGTCGGCGATGGCGCGGACACTCGACATATCATGGGTAATGGTCAAGGTTGTGGCGCCAAGATCGCGCACACACTCAACAATCAGATGATTAATCACATCGGTCATGATGGGGTCTAAGCCGGTTGTCGGCTCATCAAAAAAAATAATATCGGGTTTATGCGCAATGGCACGGGCGAGGCCGACACGCTTATTCATGCCGCCCGATAGGCTGGCGGGATAAAGATCTAAAAGGTCGGCTCCCAGTTCGACCCGTTCGAGGGCTTCGCGCGCGATCTGACGCGCCGTCGCCTCATCAACCCCTTTATGTTGGCGATCGGCAAAAGCGACATTTTCCCAGATGGGCAGGCTGTCAAATAAAGCGCCATTTTGGAACAACATGCCCATGCGGGCATCGACTGCCGCGCGTTCATGGCGTGACAGGTGATCGACACGCTGGTCGTCGATCCATATTTCACCTTGATCGGGTTTCATGAGCCCGAGAATATTCTTGAGAAGAACCGATTTTCCCGAGCCGGATCCACCAATAATGACGGCAGATTGTCCGGTGCCAATCTCCAGATTCACACCACGCAGAACCTGTTTTGGGCCAAAGGATTTATGGAGCTGGCGGATCGAAATCATGGATTAAGCGCTGAAGAACAAGGAGGTCATAATATAGTTGGCGGCCAAAATCAAAACCGAGGCAGAGACCACGGCATTGGTGGTTGCGCGGCCAACGCCTTGTGCGCCACCGCGACTATAATAGCCGTGATAACACCCCAGCAGGGCAATGATAAAACCGAACACAGCCGCCTTAATGAGGCCCGAGCTGATATCGTCAGCGTCAAGAAAATTGATCGTTCTCTGGACATAAAGCGCGGCGTTAAAATCCAAGGATTGCGTGCCAACCACAAACCCACCAAAAATACCGATAATGTCGGCAATCAAGGCCAAGAGCGGCATGCACAAAGTGGCTGCGATTAAGCGCGGTGCCACTAAATATTTAAAGGGGTCAGTGGATAATGTGGTGAGCGCGTCAATTTGCTCGGTCACCCGCATGGTGCCAATTTCAGCGGCAATCGCAGAACTGACCCGCCCGGCAACCATGAGGCCGCCCAAGACAGGGCCTAATTCGCGCGTGATGCCAAGCGCAACAATGGTGGAGACAATTGCCTCGGAGTTAAACTGATTGCCACCATAATAAATTTGCAAGGCGAGCACGCCACCTGTGAAAAAAGCGGTCAGGGCCACGACGGGCAGGGAATAATAGCCAATGCGCATGATTTGCTGAAGGACGACCCGGAAATACATGGGGGGCGCAAAGATCGCCGCGCTTCCGCGCAACGTAAAGATGCTGAGCGCGCCGACACTAGCCATAAAGCTGATAAAAAACTGTCCAATAACAGCGACATAATTCACGATGACGACCCCTTTAACTATAGTGCCGCTTATAGCGGTTTCCGAGGCGGGTGAGAAGCTCATAGGCAATGGTTCCCGCAGATTGGGCGATATCGTCAATGCGGCTATTTGGGCCGATTAATTCTACCATCGGAGAGCTCGCATCGAGGTTTTGAATGGCTTGAAGAATATCGTGTGGCACATGGGACAGATCAACGGCGAGCAAATCCATGGAAATGCGCCCGATAATGGAAACCGGATGCCCGAGAATATGGGCCTGTGTAAAGGGTGGGGCGCCGCCGCCGGCACTGCGCAAATAGCCATCGGCATAGCCGGCTGCGACAATTGCAATGTCCTGATCGTGTTCGGCGACGTAGTCCGCCCCATAGCCAACGGTCTCACCTGCGCTGATGGACCGGATTTGTAAAATGCGACCTTCGACGCAAATCACCGGCTCGAGGGCGGTTCCTGGCCCTGCCGGTGCGCCGCCATAGAGGCCAATGCCACACCGTACTAGGTCTCCATGATAGGCCGACCCTAAAAGGGTTCCCGCTGAATTGGCGAGCGAGGTGGGTGCTTTGGGCAGGCGCGCACAGGCAGAGTGAAACCGCTCACATTGGGCGGCATTCATCGGGTGATCGGGGCGATCGGCACAGGCCAGATGGCTCATGATCAAGCTCATTGTCCAATCTCGAAATAAGGCGGGTGTGTCGCATAAATCCGTCAACTCCGCTTCGTCGACGCCGAGCCGATTAAAGCCGGTATCAATATGCAAGGCGGCCGATAAAGCCTTCCCATGCGCGCGCGACAATTCTTGCCAGGCACGGACTTGCTGGATGGAAATTAAACACGGGCGGATCGCTTGCGCGACATAGAGCTGTGCATCGGTAACGCTATATCCGTTAAAGCAGTATATCGTACTCATTGGCGCGAGCGAGCGGCACAGCAGGGCCTCACTCATTTGCGCCACAAAGAATGTGTTGCAGCCAATTTCTGTGAGGGCTGGAACAATAACCTCTAGGCCAAGGCCATAGGCATTGGCCTTCACGACCGCTGCCACCTCGGCCGACGGTGCATGCGCTTGAAAAAACTGATAATTGCTTTGAAGATTTTTGAGGTTAATGGTCAGCCGAGCGCCATCATATCCGCTTGCTGCGGAACTAGTCGAAATAGCGCTCGGGGAGTCTGTCATCTTCGGCCAAATCCGCAAAACGTGTGTAGCGATCCTCAAATGCGAGCCGCGCAATGCCGATGGGGCCGTGTCGGTTTTTTCCAACAATCACCTCGGCGGTTCCATCAACAGCGGCCATTCGTTCTTCCCACCGCAAAAACTCTTCAGTTCCTTCGGAGGGCTTTTCACGAGAAACATAATATGACTCGCGATAAACAAACATCACAATATCTGCATCTTGTTCAATCGATCCCGACTCCCGCAAATCTGAGAGTTGAGGTCGCTTATCGTCCCGAGACTCAACTTGCCGCGAGAGCTGCGACAGCGCCAGGACGGGAACATCGAGCTCTTTCGCCAAGGCTTTGAGCCCTTGCGTAATCTCGCTGACCTCTTGGACACGGCCATCGGAATTGCGACGGTTAGAGGCCCGCACCAGCTGCAAATAGTCGACCACGATCAAGCCCAATCCATATTGACGTTTAAGGCGACGCGCGCGCGCCGCCAAGGTGGCCATAGGGATGGCGCCCGTGTGATCAATATAGAACGGCACGTCATTCAAATCGCGCGCGGCTGAGACCAGTCGGCTATATTCATCTTCATGAATATCGCCGCGACGAATATTTGAGGACGAAATCGCCGATTGCTCGGCGAGCATCCGGGTTGCCAATTGCTCGGCCGACATTTCGAGAGAGAAAAAACCAACCACACTGCCATCCAAAACCTCTTCACGGCCATCATCGGTGCGGCGGATATTGCCCTCGCGTTTCGAGATCATGTAATTTTTAGCAATAGAAAACGCAATATTAGTGGCGAGCGCTGTTTTACCCATACTGGGTCGGCCCGCAAGAATGAGAAGGTCGCTGCGTTGCAGTCCACCCGTTAGATCGTCTAACGCTTTGAGACCTGTCGATAAGCCCGACAATCGGCCCTCACGCGCATAGGCTTTTTCGGCAATGTCAATGGCGCCCGCAAGCGATGATCCAAAATCCATAAAGCCTTGTGAGACATTGCCGTTTTCGGCCAGATTATAAAGGGCCTGTTCAACTTGCTCGATTTGTTGATGCGCCTTGCTATCAATATCCGGATGATGCGCCGTATGGATCATGTCTTCGCCGATCACAATCAAGTCGCGGCGAATAGAGAGATCGTGAATGGTGCGCGCATATTGTTGCGCATTTGCGATGGTGGTGGCATTGCTGACGAGGCGCGCGAGATAGGTTGCTCCGCCCAATTCGTTTAGGCCGCTATCGTGCTCGAGATAGGTTTTCAGCGTGACAGGGGAGGCCAAATTACCATTGGCGATGAGCTTGCCGATCGCCTCGAACAAGCGACCATGCACCGGATCGTAAAAATGTTCCGCATGCAAAAAATCAGAGACACGGTCAAAGGCATCATTATTAAGCAGGAGCGCACCCAAAAGCCCTTGTTCCGCTTCAATGTTATGCGGCAGAGCGAGCGTGTCGTCTGTTGAATTATTTTCAGATGTGAAAGGAGTTACGTTCGAGTCCATGGAGGGGACCATAAGGCGGCCATCACAGACAGACCAGAAAAAAACGGGCGATCCCTGAAAAAGGTTCCGCCCGTCTTGTTAACTATGGGGAAAAGTGTCGGCCAGTTGGCCTAAAACTATCCCTAAATAAATTGCTGCCTAATTATTCTCTTCCGCGTCAGAAGCATCTTCTTGGTTGTCCGTCTCTAGAGTAGCGGCTACGCCGTCATCGAACACTTCAGCCAGATCGATGTTTTCTTCGTCATCGAGAACTTCAGCAGTCACATCTTCACCCCGCGCTTGACGCTCGGCTTCATCGGCTGTCCGGGCCACGTTTACGGAGATGGAGCTTGTCACTTCTGGATGCAAGACCACGCTCAACGCATAAATGCCCAAAGATTTGATCGGCGCATTGAGAATAATTTGGTTTCGGTCGACCGTGAATCCATTCTCTTTCAATGCGGCAGCTATATCGCGCGTATTGACCGACCCATAAAGCTGGCCCGTGTCGCCCGATTGGCGGATAACAACCACGCTTGTTCCGTCCATTTTGCCTTTGACGCTCTCAGCCTCTTGCTTGCGCTCAAGGTTTTGTGCTTCCAGCTGGCCGCGTTGATTTTCAAATTGAGCCAAATTGGCTTTGTTGGCGCGCAGGGCTTTTCCTTGAGGTAAAAGGAAATTGCGGGCATAGCCGTCTTTCACATTGACGATGTCACCCATTTGTCCAAGTTTGGCGATGCGCTCAAGCAGAACAATTTGCATTTCTCACTCCTTGACAGCCTTTAAGGCCGATTATCATCCGTTTTATCTGCATTGTAGGGTCCCACAAACTTAGGCCGGAGAGCCCAACGTGACTCGAGAAGTCCCAAAATAATTACCGGGGTGGCCGCCCATAGGAAGCTAAGCAATGCTAAATAAATAGCGGCGAGAAACCAAACCCGACCGCGTATGGGCATCGCAATAGCATGAATGACAGATAAACCCAATAGAAAATATGGTGTCACGGCACAAATCGTAATGGTCGACCAAAACACCTGCCACGTGCCGCTGCTGGTAAATGCGAGAAGGAATAATATAAGGACGAATATGTCGTAAATGGGTGGCATTAGCCACTCATAAACATTTGGTCCGGGTCGGCGATTTACGCCAAACCGCTCCGCCAATTTTTGACCGAGAAAAAGGCCGGAAGCCAAGCTCAGCATCCAGGTGCTTGGGGTAATGGCCAAAACGAAGACGACCATTGCATGCGTGGAGGGCGCGGCCAAGATTTCAGAATTGACAGTAAGCTCGGGAATGCTCTCGATCAGAGCGCTGAATTGTGCCGCGAGGACGGCCGGTAAGCCGCCCGGTTGATCCGCTGCAGAACTGAAAATCAGAACAGTGAAGCCAATTCCGAAACCGGAAATCCACAGCAAAAGGCGACCAATGGGATAGAAGTCAGTGCCCGTCAGGGCTTGATCCGATTTCCGCGATAGCAAAGCGCGCTGGCTAAGCCAAAGCGCGGGCAGTGCAAATAAAGCCGTGCTCGCGATCGCGGTTGGCAGATCGAGGATGACCCAAGAAATCGCAAAAAATTGTGCCGATGCCAGTGCCGCGGCCGATAAGGAATGGCCGAGCGCAAGATAGGAAAAGGCAATGGGGGTGAGCGGGGTCGTGATGACCCCGACCAGCAGAATGAACCCTGCGAGCGCGGCTATGACGCTTCGTAAGATCACCGACGAGAACGGTCTAGTCGACGACGTAGGGCATTAAAGCGAGATAGCGTGAGCGTTTAATCGCACGAGCCAATTCGCGCTGCTTTTTTGCAGAGACAGCGGTAATGCGGCGGGGAACGATTTTGCCACGTTCAGACACATAGCGTTGCAATAAACGTGTGTCTTTATAATCAATGGCCGGAGCGTGTTCGCCCGAAAATGGGCAAGATTTGCGGCGGCGACCGAAGGGACGACGAGCTTGACTCATGATTGCTCCTCCTGGCTGGGTTTGTTCTCAAAATCGCGACGATCTGAACGGCGTTGTTCGTCACGGTTTTTATTTTTCATTGGCATAGAGGGCCCGGTTTCATGCTCCTCAACACGGATGGTCATAAACCGCAACACATCATCATGCAGTGACAATTGACGCTCGACTTCAGCCATATTCTCGTGGCTGGCATCAATATTCATCAGCACATAGTGCCCTTTGCGATTTTTTTTCACCCGATAGGCGAGGGACCGAAGCCCCCAATATTCTGTTTTACCAATTTTTCCGCCATGCTCGGCAACAATTGCCGAAATCTGAGCGGTGATTGCATCCACCTGCTGCTCAGAGATGTCCTGACGCGCGATATAAATATGCTCGTATAAAGCCATAAGCCTCTCCTTTTTTCTCATGTCGGCGCCGAGCCTCCAGCGAGCCAAGATTTGAGAGGCTCACAAGCAAACGCGAGAGCGAAGACACGGGAACCCGGTATGACCCTGAAAAGCGCCTCTTACTATCAAAAGCGCTCTTCGTTCCGTTCAGCCTTCAGCCGACGGCGTTGTCATACACGAAATGATGACCGCTTGGCAAGCTGGTTTTCGCACGCGACATGCCCTAAACATAGGTGAATCACAAACTAAGAACATCGCCCCTTCAGGGCGATCGCACGGGAGGCGACATGCGCGCATTTGTTTTTCCTGGTCAAGGAAGCCAGGCCGTCGGAATGGGGAAAGACTTAGCAGACACATTTCCAGAGGCGCGAGCCGTCTTTGATGCCGTCGATGCGGCGCTTGGCGAAAAATTAAGCCAGACAATGTGGGAAGGCCCCGAGACAGAACTGACCCTAACTGAAAATGCGCAACCGGCGCTGATGGCCGTGTCGATGGCGGTTGTCGCCGTTTTAGCCGGTCGAGGGGTTCTGTTGCCGGATCACGCGCGCTTTGTGGCGGGGCATAGTTTGGGGGAATATTCTGCGCTTGCCGCAGTCGATAGTTTGAGCTTGGCCGATGCGGCGCGCCTCTTGCGATTACGGGGTCAAGCCATGCAACGGGCTGTGCCGGTCGGTGTGGGCGCAATGGCCGCCATTATGGGTCTTGAATTCGACCAATGTGCCGAGATTGCTGCGAGCGTTGCGGGCGACGATGTGTGTGCGGCAGCCAATGATAATGCGCCCGGACAGGTGGTTTTATCGGGCCACATGTCGGCGGTTGCGCGGACAATTGAGAAAGCCAAGGAAATGGGAGCCAAACGGGCAATTGAGCTTCCGGTCAGCGCCCCTTTTCATTGCGCCTTAATGGCTCCAGCGGCAGAAGAAATGGCCGAGGCGCTTGCGCAAATATCTTTATCCGCACCCAAAATACCGTTGATCGCAAACGTCGCCGCGGCACCTGTTACGGATGCTGAAGAGATCCGACGGTTGCTGGTTGAGCAGGTTACGGGTCGCGTGCGATGGCGCGAGAGCATGCAGTGGCTTGCAGAAAATGGGATTACCGATCTCGTCGAATTAGGGGCCGGGAAAGTGCTGGGCGGTCTCGCGAAGCGTAATGATGCCCGTTTGCAGGGGCTGTCCCTGTCGTCGGTTGAGGCGGTGACGGCTTTCCTCGACTCGTTGGATGCGTCATAATCAAAACCTAAATCGCTGCGACATCGCATCAGCTTGGGAGATCACATGTTCGATTTAAGTGGAAAAACAGCTTTGGTTACGGGAGCATCGGGGGGCATTGGTCGCGAGATTGCGCGGGCGCTGCATGCCGCCGGAGCCGAGGTGGGCTTGTGCGGCACGCGCACAGCAGTGCTGGAGGAAATCGCCGCGGAGTTGGGGCAGGGCGCGCATGTGTTCACAGCCAATTTGGGCGATCCGGATGCCGCGGCGAGCTTGATCGCAGCTGCCGAAGCGCAATGGAGTGGCTTGGATATTCTCGTGAATAATGCGGGGATTACGCGCGATAATCTCGCTTTGCGCCTCAAGGATGAGGATTGGGCGGATGTTTTAGACGTTAATTTGACGTCGACTTTTCGTCTTTGTCGTTCGGTTATGCGGGGCATGATGAAGCGCCGATTTGGACGGATCATTAACATCACCTCCGTCGTTGGGGTGACGGGTAATGCCGGGCAAGCAAATTATGCCGCTTCTAAAGCCGGCATGATCGGAATGTCTAAATCATTGGCGCAAGAGGTGGCTAGTCGCGGAATTACGGTGAATTGTGTGGCCCCCGGCTTTATTGTGAGCCCTATGACCGATGCGCTGAACGATGACCAGCGCGCCGGCATGATGGCGGGCATTCCGGCGGGCCGGTTTGGCGAGGGCGCAGATATCGCAGCGGGCTGCGTTTATCTCGCCAGCGAGGAAGCTGGCTATATTACGGGCCAAACCCTGCATATTAATGGTGGGATGGCCATGATCTAGCGCAGCTCGAAAGGCTGCACATAATTTGCCAATTGATGGCTGTTTTTCGTCGTTTTTGGCTGGGTATGATTGCTAGACAAGGGCTGCAAACGATGATAGAGACCCTTTCAGTGGCCCGATTAGGTCACGGGTTATTTAAACAATCATGCCAGCCCCGACGGGGTTTGGGTTATTTCGGGGAAGAAAAATCATGAGTGACTCAGTAGTTGATCGGGTTAAAAAAATCGTAGTTGAAAATCTCGGCGTTGAAGCTGAAAAAGTGACTGAATCTGCAAGTTTTATTGACGATTTGGGTGCCGATAGCTTGGATACGGTTGAGTTGGTTATGGCATTTGAAGAAGAGTTTGGTATCGAAATTCCAGATGATGCAGCCGAGTCGATTTTGACTGTTGCTGACGCAGTGAAATTTATCAGCGAAGCTTCCTAACCCCCCTAAACAAACGCTGCGAGCGTTTGGTGGAGAACTGCCTGCGATGAGACGCGTTGTAGTTACAGGCATTGGAACCGTGAATCCGCTCGGCCGCGACGTGGAGACCAGTTGGGCCGCCTTATTGTCGGGTCGTTCCGCGGCGAAAAAGATATCCCATATTGATGTCAGCGATTTGCCTTGCCAAATTGCCTGCATGGTGCCGATTGAGGGCGAGGGGGCGTTTTCGGCCGATCAATTTGTCGAGCCGAAAGAGCAAAAGCGCATCGATCAATTTATCACCTTTGGGATCTCGGCTGCTGACATGGCGATCGCCGATAGCGGCTATCTGGCCGAAACCGAAGAGCAGCAAAATCGCACGGGCGTGATGATTGGGGCCGGCATTGGCGGGCTCAATGGCATTGCCGAGGGCATTGAAGTGCTGCTTGAAAAAGGCCCCCGTCGGATCAGCCCATTTTTTATTCCCGGACAATTAATTAATTTGGTTTCGGGGCAGGTATCTATCCGCCATAGTTTTCGCGGCCCCAATCATTCGGTGGTGACTGCTTGCTCAACGGGTGCGCATGCGATCGGTGATGCGGCGCGCCTGATCGCTTTCGATGATGCCGATGTGATGATTGCTGGCGGTGCCGAAGCGGCGATTGGCCGAATTGGGTTTGCCGGATTTTGTGCGTGCCGCGCCATGTCAACCAACTTCAACGACGCGCCCGAGAGGGCCTCGCGTCCTTATGACGAAGCACGAGATGGCTTTGTGATGGGAGAAGGTGCGGGCGTTGTAGTGCTTGAGGAATATGAGCACGCAAAAAAACGCGGGGCGCGGATTTATGGGGAAGTGATCGGCTATGGTTTGTCGGGAGACGCTTACCACATAACGTCTCCAGCGCCAGATGGGTCGGGCGGTTTTCGCGCCATGCAAGCAGCGATCAAGCGCGCCGGCGTTCAGCCCGACCAAATTGATTATGTGAATGCGCATGGCACCTCCACCCCCGTGGGCGATGAGATCGAACTGCGCGCCGTCGAGCGGCTTTTCGGGGCCGATGCGGAGAGACTGAGAATGTCCTCCACCAAATCTTCCGTCGGGCATTTGTTGGGGGCCGCGGGCGCTGTCGAGGCCATTTTTTCATTATTAGCCATGCGCGATGGCATTGTGCCCCCGACCATTAATCTCGATAACCCGTCGGTTGAAACTAAAATCGACTTGGTGCCGCATCAGCCCAAAGAGGGTGCCGTTAAAATCGCTCTTTCAAACTCCTTTGGCTTTGGCGGGACAAATGCATCCTTGATCTTCAAGGCTGTGGAGTGACCTCGGGGCGGCGCTTTATCCTGTTAATTGGAGGTGGGCTTGCTGTGCTGCTCGCCTTTATCGGGTTTTTAAGTGTTTACTTCGTTCCTGTCTCAATTGACCCCGAACAGCGTGTGACGATCCCCCAAGGGGCGAGCTTACGCCAAATCAGCCAATCTCTCGCCTCTGCGGGCATTATTCGCTCGGCGCCCGTTTTCACGGTGATGATCCGATTGCGCCAGCAAGCGCATCAATTGCAAGCAGGGGAATATGGTTTTGCGGGACGTCTGAGCATGGCAGATGTCGCCAGCCAGATTCGCGACGGACGGGTTTTTCTTTATCCGTTGACCATTGTTGAGGGAATTACCAGCGTCCAAATCATCGATCAGATTAACGGAACAGCTTTTCTCTCAGGTCCAGAGATTGCATCGCTCGACGAAGGCAGTGTGCTGCCGGATACATATTATTTCTCGCGCGGAACCGATCGTCGAACCGTGATTGAGCTTATGCAACAAGCGCAGGCGGAAGTTCTGAAGGAGCTGTGGGCGCGACGGCAAATGGATCTGCCGTTAAAGACACAGCGGGAGGCCGTGATTTTGGCTTCGATTGTCGAAAAAGAGACGGGGGTTGACCGCGAGCGTCCCTATGTCGCGTCGGTTTTTATTAATCGGCTTCGTCTTGGGATGCGTCTGCAATCCGATCCAACGATTATTTATGGCCTAACTGGCGGGCGAGGGCTTGGTCGAGGCATTCGCTTGAGTGAATTGCGCAAGGAAACGCCTTTTAATACCTATGTCATTAAGGGCTTGCCCCCAGCCCCGATCGCCCATCCTGGGCGCGCCGCCCTCGCGGCGACCCTCAATCCTGATGACAGTGAGTATCTCTATTTTGTGGCAGATGGCTCGGGGGGGCATGTGTTTTCAAAAACACTCTCAGAGCACAATAAAAATGTCATCAAATGGCGCTCGAATCGTCGATAGTACCCCCATGCAGTCAGCTTATGATGTTAAAAGACGCGGGTTAATGTTGGTGTTGTCGTCACCGTCCGGAGCGGGGAAGACGACCTTATCGCGCCGACTATTAGATGGTGACCCGGATCTGACCATGTCTGTCTCCGCAACCACGCGCCCTGCGCGGCCCGGCGAGGTTGATGGTGTTGATTATCACTTTGTAGATACGCAGAGCTTTGGCGAAATGCGCAATCGCGAGGCGCTGCTCGAATGGGCGAAAGTGTTTGACTATTATTACGGCACGCCGCGCGAACCCGTTGAGCAGGCGCTTGCGCAGGGGCGTGATGTTCTCTTTGACATTGATTGGCAAGGGACGCAGCAATTGCAGGAAGCCGCTGCCGATGATTTGGTCCGCGTTTTCATCTTGCCGCCATCGGCTGCTGAATTGGAACGTCGTCTGCTGACGCGCGCCCAGGACAGTGCGGAAGTGGTGGCGCAACGTATGGCCAAGGCCTCGAATGAAATTAGTCATTACGCAGAATATGACTATGTTGTGATCAATGATAACGTTGATCGCAGCCTCGAAATCATCCGCTCTATTTTGTATGCGGAACGGCAAAAGCGCGCGCGCCAGACCGGCCTCGTCGATTTTGTGAAGCGACTTCGCGATAGCCTGTAATTCGGCGTCGCGTTAGGACGTCAGGACGACGCGTCCCAATATCCGTCCGTGTCGCAAATCATCAAGGGTCGCGCTTGCCTGCTCCATTGGTCGCTTTTCAACCGGAATTGGATTGATCTTGCCTTGTTTCACCAATTCCAGCATTTCAATTGTATCGGCAAGTGAGCCGGTGAAAGAGCCAGCGATGGAAATGTTGCGCATCGGGAAGAGCGGGATGGGTGTTGTGAAAGCCCCACCAAAGAGGCCCACAATTCGCACTTCGCCGCCTTTGCGAATGGCGCCATTGGCAAAATTAAGCGAGCCTTCCGATCCAACAAAATCGGCTGCTGCGGGCACACCCCCATTGGTGTCTTTGAGCAGTCGCTTAAGCTCATCTGGATTCTTCGGATTATAGGCGGCGGCCGCTCCGGCCCCCAATGCAGCTTGCAATTTATGCTCATCAATATCGGCAACTAAAGGCGGCGTATCGAACATCTCAAAGGCAAATTGAAGGGCCATCATGCCGACACCGCCAAGGCCCACGATCAGCAATTGCTCGCCCGGGGCCAACGGTTTGAAATATTTAAGGGCAGCATAGGCGGTGATGCCCGAGCACATATAGGTGCTCGCGAGCCCTTCCGGGATGCCTGTTGCGTCAAGGCAATATTTTTCATGAGGAACCAAACAGTGGGATGCGAAGCCGCCAGGAAGATTGACGCCAAGGGCCCGCGTGTTGCAGATGTGTTCATCACCGCGGTCGCAGATCGCGCAGTCGCCGCAGCCAATCCACGGATAGACGATTTTACGCTCGCCAATTTTAACATCTTTAACGTCAGGCCCAATAGCGACGACGGTTCCCTCAATTTCGTGGCCCAGGGTCAAGGGCAGTGGCTTGCCCGTAAGGTCGAGCTTATTGCCATTCCCAAAATCAAAGTGACCATCATGAATATGAACATCAGAGTGACAGACCCCGCAATGGGTGACTTCCACAACGACCTCTGACCCTTGTGGGTCGGGTTGTGCGGTTTCGACTTCCTGAAGCGGTGCCCCATATTGCGTGACGGCCTGACTTTTCATCTGTAACTCCCTCTATCTATTCTGTCTTGCTTTAAACTTGGTTTCATATTCTGTGCTGACGGGGTGTTAACGGGGGATCGTCTCCGATGCCGAGGCTCTCGGCAATCGCAGCGAGATGGCAAAATTCATCAACACTGAGTGTTTCGCCCCGGCGCTGCCCGTCAATACCTGCCTTTGCTAATAAATCCTCTGGCTGAGAGCATAGCTGTTTCAAGCTGACGCGCAACATTTTCCGTCGTTGTGCAAAGGCTCGTCGGGTGATGTCGCCTAAGAGGCTTGGCTTGACATCGCGATGAGGCGATTTGGGCATAATTTGGACGATGCTGGAAGTGACCTTGGGCGGCGGCACAAATGCCGATGCCGATACGTCGAACAAAATATCGGCGTGATTACGCCACTGCGTGAGGACGCTGAGGCGTCCATATTGCTTTTGGTTCGGGCGGGCAATCAGTCGCTCCGCGACTTCTTTTTGAAACATTAATGTGAGGGATTTCCAGCTTGGCGGCCAATCGGCCTCGAGCCAACCGGTGAGTAAATGGGTTCCCACATTATAGGGCAGATTGGCAGCGATATGAAACGGGCCTTGCGTCAGCTCGGCAAGGGGAACGGTCCGGGCATCGCCGGAGACAATGTCCAGACGATTAGGGTAGTGGGCGGAAATTTCATTGAGCGCGGGCAAAAACCGCTCATCCATTTCAACGCAAATAAGTTTGCGGACGCCCGTGGCCAACAGCGCGCGCGTTAATGCGCCTGGACCAGGACCAATTTCAACCACGGGATCATCGTGAAAAGGAACGGCCCGGGCAATGCGCGATGTCAGATTCAGATCGAGTAAAAAATTTTGGCCGAGCGATTTTCGGGCGCGCAAATCATCTCTTCGGATTACCTCGCCAATAGATGGCAGGTCATCAATGGGCATAGGCGTTACCGATATTCAACAATGGAATCGCGGCGAAGGTCGCGCAAATGTCGTCGCGCCATCATCGAAACGCGTTGCGAATAGAGATTATTTTCAATGGCTTCGCGTGAAATTTGAACACCGATATCATCTTTCCGATCACATACGGCGACAAATACCATCGCATCGGCTGTTTCCATCACGTCGGTTCGCTGACCCGCTTCGAGGCCGCTAATGACGGTGCGTAAACCGGGGTCGAAGGCAGCAAGGGGCTGCAATCCGGTGCGCTGGCTGATCGTGGCGCCTTTGGCCGAGGCTTCTTCTTGGGTGCTTTTGCAGGTTTTAAAGCCGTCATGAAGGGAGCGAATGACCTCTGGATTGGCGTCTTTCGCAAAGGCCACATTGAGAAGATCGAATTGATTGCGTAATGGATTGCGCCCGCCGCTCTCTTGTTTGTCACGCAGGCCGATAATGTAAACGCCCGCTGGTGTTGGAATAGGCGCGGAAATTTGACCGGGTTGCATTTCGCGCAACACGGCTTGAACGCGCGGGTCGAGCTGGTTCTCATAGACCCAGCCCACATCGCCTCCCCGGGCGGATGACGCCGAAGATGAAAGCTGGCGAGCGATGGCTGAAAAATCCACCCCCGCTTTAAGCTGGCGGATAATTTCCTCCGTCACACCGCGCAACCGATCCTCGTCGGCGGCATTATCTGCTGATATTAAAATCTCGCTGATCAAATAGCTGGGCTGATCAATCGCATCAATGGCGCGCCGGTACTGCTCGTCAATATCTGTTTTGCTGATGGCAATTCGACCGCCATAGCGGCGACGCACAAATTGATCCCAAGCCAACTCGGCCATGATTTGCTGGCGGAGCGTGTTTTCGTCAATATTATTTTCTTTGAGAAACTCGAGCACTTGATCAACCGTCCGACCCGATTGCTGGGCCATGCGCTTCATGTCGTCATCGATTTCGCTTTTAGAGATCTGGATTTCGACCTCACGAGCTTCCTGCATTTGCAGTTTCTCATCGACCAATGAGCGCAAAACCTGGCCCCGCAGGCGATCAATGGTTTCGGGTGAACGGGGGATACCTGACGTTGCCAAAAATAGATCAACCCGCTGGTCGACATCGTATAATGAAATAACCTCGTCATTCACAATGGCGGCGATACCCTCGACATCACGCGTGGCAGCGCCCATCGCGGAATGAGAAACGACGGCACTAAGGGCAAGACCTGCCAGCAATCTTTGGAAGCGTGAGAACATCAGCACATACATATTCTATTTGGTGAAACCGCGATCAACTCGTTGTTAGTTTTGACACGAAGCTGAGACCCCAAGCCGAGACCTCAAGCCGAGACCCCAAGCCGAGACCGAGAGCCATTGAATTAAAGTTAAACGGCCCCAAGTGTGGTTGAGGCCCCTTGAATCACTTTTGTGTATCATAATCCACTCAATATCCATAGAGCCACAAAGAATTTATGCAGAAAGGCCTAAATTTAGCGGGGAAACTCTGTCAAACTGGTGTATTCCACTCTATATCCATAGGATCATCGTTTATCGCACTGCAATGAATGATCTCAATCAAATGTGAGGAGCCATATCATGTCTATAACCGTCAGTTTTTCAGGCACATCTGTTCCCAAGAATGGAACCGTTTTTATCCTAGTTCCATCCAGCCGAAATTTGGGCACGTGGGGAGAGGCGCTCAATAAACAAACGGGACAGGCGATCACTCGCGCCATGCGCAGTCAATCGTTTAAGGGCGATGCTGGACAGTCGCTGACGATTATTGCCCCGCATGGTGTCCGGCTTGAGCGCATTATACTGCTGGGTGTGGGAAAAGCGGACACCGTCTCGGAGCATGATTTCGAGAATATCGGTGGTAAGATTGCTGGCTTTTTGGCGAAAGGCGGCGCTGGCCATGTTCTCGTGCAGGGCTTTGAAAATGGTGTCTCGACGGGTGAAATAGCAGCCCGTGTCGCCTTGGGCGCGGAATTGGGCGCTTACCGATTTGACCGCTATAAAACAGATAAGAAAGATAAGCCGAAGGCCGCTCGCTTGGCCATTGCGCTAAGCTCGTCGGTTCAAGCGAAAAAACTATATTCCGAGTTCTCAGCCATTGCTGAAGGTATGGCCGCCGCGCGCGACTTGGTGAATGAGCCGGCCAATATTTTAACACCTCCCGAATTTGCACGCCGGGCGCGGCAACTCACGAAATTGGGGGTGAAGGTGGAGGTGCTGTCTGAGGCGCAAATGAAACGCCTTGGCATGGGCGCGCTTTTGGGCGTGGGGCAGGGCAGTGTGCACCCAAGCCAATTGGTTGTGATGCAATGGCAAGGCGCCGCAAAATCGAAGCAACCCATCGCCTTCATTGGCAAGGGTGTGTGCTTTGACACAGGGGGTATTTCGATTAAGCCCTCGGCTGGCATGGAAGATATGAAGGGCGATATGGGGGGCGCCGCCGCGGTGACCGGCCTGATGACTTCTTTGGCACGGCGAAAAGCCAAGGCCAATGTGATTGGTGTGCTGGGTCTTGTTGAGAATATGCCCTCAGGCACAGCTCAACGCCCTGGCGATATTGTGACGTCCATGTCGGGTCAGACCATTGAAGTGCTGAACACAGATGCGGAAGGGCGATTGGTCTTGGCGGATGCACTTTGGTATACGCAAAATCGGTTTAAGCCAAAATTCATGATCGATCTTGCGACCCTCACCGGCGCTATAATGATTGCTTTGGGGCAAGATTATGCGGGCATGTTCTCGAATAATGATGATCTGTGCCAAAAGCTCGATACAATCGGAAAGCGCGAGCACGAACGGGTGTGGCGTATGCCCATGAATGATAATTTTAACAAGATGATCAACACGCCTAATGCCGATATGAAAAATATTGGGGGCCGTTATGCCGGATCCAGCACGGCCGCACAATTTTTGCAGCGCTTTGTGAATAATGTGCCATGGGTTCATCTCGACATTGCCGGAACTGCGATGGGGTCGCCCAAAACGCCCACGAGTAAAGGATGGGCGAGCGGTTATGGGGTGAAACTTTTGGATCGTCTGGTGCGCGCCTATTACGAATAGGACGTTATGAAGACGACGTGGAGTATTTCTTTTACCATTTAACCCATCAGTCGGAGGCTGAGGTTGTGCCACGCTTGGCGCAATTATGCCTCGATCGCGACTGGCGAGTGGTTATTCGGGCGCGGCAAGAAGCAACGCTTAATGGCCTTAGCGAAGCCCTATGGAGTTTCGGAGAAGGCAGCTTTCTAGCCCATGCCCGGGAAGGCGATGCGGCGGCCATCTATGCAGCGGATCAGCCCATTTGGTTGACGACAGGCGAAGATACGCCCAATCAGCCGCATGTCGTGATGCTGCTTGAGGATATGCGGGCGGGTGACCATGGCGGGCTTCAGCGCGTGATTTATTTGTTTAATGGTGAGGACCCCGAAGCCTTAACAGCGGCGCGGGCGCATTGGAAAGAAATCAAAGAGCAAGCGGATATCGAGATCAGTTATTGGCAACAGTCAAATACGGGTCAGTGGACGCAGCAGGCTTAGCGGATGCAAATGCTTGCGTTGAGGGGGTGAACTCAGTATAAGCCGCTCATCATCACACGAGATCGAGGAGAACGACATGGCCGTCGAACGTACATTTTCAATTATCAAACCCGATGCCACCCAACGTAATTTGACCGGTAAAATTATTGATCGGTTCGAGTCTGCTGGTCTGCGGGTTGTTGCGTCTAAACGCATTCACATGACCAAAGAGCAAGCTGAAGGTTTCTACGCTGTTCACAAAGAGCGGCCTTTCTTCAATGATCTCGTATCTTTTATGATTTCTGGGCCGGTTGTTGTGCAGGTGCTCGAAGGGGAAAATGCGATTGCACGTAACCGCGAAATTATGGGTGCAACCAACCCCGCTGATGCGGCCGAGGGCACTATTCGTAAAGATTTTGCCGAGAGCATTGAGGCTAATTCTGTCCATGGATCGGATGCGCCGGAAACAGCGGCTGAAGAAATTCGCTACTTCTTTGGCGATGCGGAAATCGTCGGCTAAGTGCCGATCGCGCTTCGGAATTTATGGCCCTGACACATTGGTGTTAGGGCCATTTTTTTTACTCTTGTCGGCAATTTGGTTCAGCGCCTCAATATAAGCCTCGTGCTCAAGCTCAAGCACACGCGCGGCTAAGCTGTCCGGTGTATCGCCCGGCAAAACATCTGTTTCACGTTGAACAATTATCGGGCCTGCATCCATTTCGGCGACAACATAATGCACGGTGCACCCATGCTTTAAAGCTCCGTCCGCGAGGGCGCGTTCATGCGTGTGCAGCCCTTTGTAAAGGGGCAAGAGCGATGGGTGAATATTAATCATTCGACCCGCCCATGCGTCCACAAACCGATCGGTGAGCAAGCGCATAAACCCCGCCAAACAGACCACATCAACATTTTGCTCTTGCAGATGCGCGTTGAGGGCCGTTTCAAACGCATCGCGTGAGGCAAAGTCTTTATGCGCAATGAGGTGGGTCGCGAAGCCTTTTGCCTGTGCTCGTTCAATGCCGGGCGCCGTCGAAATGTTGCACACTAAGGTTGCCAGCTCAAATTTTTCAGGGTGGGCGATGATGTGGTCAAGAAGCGTCAGCATATTGCTGCCGCGTCCGGAATAGATGATGGCAATCCGCAGGCTCATTTCCACTTATTCGCGAAGGAGATAGGCCGGTCCGGCTCACTTCTTGCGGCGAGAGACCCGATCTGAACGACAGTTTCGCCGGCTTGGGTTAAGGCTGTTTGGATGGCATCGGCATGATCTGCAGGCACAATCACGGCCATCCCTATGCCGCAGTTAAATGTCTTGAGAAGCTCCTCATCATCAAGATGCGCGGTGGCTTGCAACCAGCGAAAAGTGTCAGGGAGAGACCAGCGGTTGAGGTCGATCTCCGCCGTTAAATGTTCAGGTAACACGCGGGGGATATTCTCGGTCAGTCCGCCGCCCGTAATATGCGCGAGCCCTTTAATGGGCTGGCCCTGCTTTAACGCAGCTAAGATCGATTTCACGTAAATACGCGTGGGCGTCAGCAAGGCTTCGGCAAGTGATGTTTCGGGCTGAAAGGGGGCGGGGTCGCTCCAGGACAGACCGGATTTTTCGACGAGGCGGCGCACCAGCGAGTACCCATTGGAATGAATGCCATCCGAGGCCAATCCTAGAATAATATCGCCCACCTGCATGTCCGGGCGGGGTAAGATCGCATCGCGTTCGACGGCGCCAACGGCAAACCCCGCAAGGTCATAATCTTTGGGCGCATAAAGGCCCGGCATTTCGGCGGTTTCGCCCCCAATGAGCGCACATCCCGCCTGAATGCACCCCTCAGCAATGCCCGCAATCACCGCCTGGGCGGTGTCAATGTCGAGACGCGATGTTGCAAAATAATCTAGAAAAAACAGGGGTTCAGCCCCCTGAACAATCAGATCATTCACACTCATCGCAACCAGATCAATTCCGATTGTTGTGTGCTGATCTGCTTCAATAGCGATTTTCACTTTCGTGCCGACACCATCATTGCAGGCGACCAAAACCGGATCTTTGAAGTGACACGCCGCTAAATCGAATAAGCCGCCAAAACCGCCAAGGCCACTATCTGAGCCGGGCCGAGCGGTTTTTCGGGCGAGCGGACCAATGGCGCGAACCAATGCATTTCCCGCATCAATATCAACGCCGCTATCAGCATAAGTGATTGGTTTATCGGACGACACGCCGGATGCTCTCCATTATCATAATTCCGCCGTCACCCATGACGGTGAGAGCGTCGCTCAAAATAACCAGATGCGCCTCCGATGTAACCCATAATCTGATCTCGACCCGTGAATTGTTCACATTATCCTGTGCGCAGTTTGAAAACTCGTGCTAAACCGAGGCCATGATAAGTTACGTGCAAAATGATCCGAGTTCGATTGAGCAAGGGTTCCAAAAAATCTTGAGGTTTATCGCCCTGACCCTTCTTGGGATCGGGATGTTGGTTGTTTCGGCAACAGATCAGGCTCGAGCGGGGGATGTGTTTGCCGTCGATAATGTTCAAGTTGATGTCACCTCGCGGACATCTTCGGATGCGCGGGCCGAGGCGCTTTTGATAGGTCAACGCCAAGCCCTTGAAACAATTTTGCGACGTTTGGCCCCTCGCATGTACTGGCAACGCTTGCCGGATGTGGGATCGTTAAATATTGACAGCTATCTCAAAGGGTTCAGGGTCAATGATGAAAAGACCAGCCCACGTCGCTATGTGGCCGAGCTGTCGATTAGTTTTAAAGCGGATAGCGTGCGTGCCTTGATGCATGACTTGGATGTCCCGATTTCCGAAATTCAATCGCGGCCAGCGCTTTTATTGCCGGTGATGGAAGATCGCAATGGGGCAACCTTATGGAGCGAAAATTGGTGGCGCGCCGAATGGATGCACTATGACCTTGAGAACAGCTTAACGCCAATGGTGTTGCCAATGGGCGATGTCAGCGAAGCCATCGACTCGCCCGCTGAGGACGTCTTGGCCGGCAATCGCCTTAAGATCGATTTGTTGAAAATGCGTTACGACGTCGATACGGCTTATGTCGTCCATGCCTTGGCCGATATTGATGGCCAATTGGGCGTGACCGTGTATAGCTACGGGCCTGATATTACAAAAGTCGATGTGTACAGCTATTCGGGTCAGGAAGATCATGTCAGTTTGGCCCGCAAAGCGGTGCAAGATTTGATGCAGATTTGGGCGGATCAATGGAAGCGAACCACAGCCGTGGTATCCGACAACCAAACCCAGCTTATTGCGGATGCTGGCTTTCATGGCGCCGAAGAGTGGCGGGCCATTCAGAAAAAATTATCAGATACGGATCTTATTCGAAATGTTCGGATCAAGGCCTTGTCGCATCGCCATGCCGAAATCTCGGTTGATTTTGTGGGAACACTCGACCAATTGTCACGGAATTTGGAGCAAAAAGGCCTGCGCCTGTCTCCTGGTTTCCAGGGCTATCGGTTGGTCGTGCTGAACTGATCCGCAATTGGCACAGGATGACTTTAGGATCTTAGGCGTTTTGTGAGACTGGGATGGCTGAGCAATTATCGCTAAATCTACCGCATCGTACGGCGCTTGATCGCGACAGTTTTTTAGTGTCGAGCTGTAATGCCGAAGCTGTTGCGCTGATTGATGAATGGCCAAATTGGCGAGAGTGTAGCGCCCTCATTGTGGGTGCTGCGGCGAGCGGTAAGTCGCATCTGGCGGCTGTGTGGAGCTCACGCGCGCACGCACGCCAAGTTTCTCTGTCAGACCTTTCGCTTCATTTAGCGCAACTGATTGATCAGGCCTCAGCGGTTATTATTGAGGGTCTCGAGCAAATTACGCCGGAAAATGAGGAGGCTTTGTTTCATCTGATCAATGCAGCGCGCCATGACGGCTTTCCGATCTTAATGACCAGCCAGCTGGCCGTCTCCGAATTGTCGATTAAGACGGCAGATTTGAAATCGCGCTTATTTGCGGTGCCGCATGTGCTATTGGGCGCCCCCGACGACGCCTTGCTCGGAGGGTTGCTGGCCAAATTGATGCGCGATCGGCAATTGCAAATTGATCGAGAGACGCTCGACTACATCGTGACGCGAATTGAGCGGCGGTGTGATGCAGTCGTACTTCTATGTGAGGAGCTTGATCGACGCAGTTTAAATGAAAAACGGCCGATTACACGCCGGCTGGCCGCCGACACGCTTAATGCGATGCAGGGGGTGATTTCGTGAGGGAGGTCTCCTGCAGCACAGGGCTTTTATGCGTCTTCACAAAGTTCATAAAAGTGACATATGCTTGTGAAATAGAGGGTTCCCGCCTGAGAGATTTAGGTCCATCTTGGCGCTCTTGCGGTATCAAAATCGTCATTTAGAGTAAATTGAACGGAAAAAATTCGTGCCCTATCGAATAAATCATCCTGAAAAGAAGAAACGCACCTCCTTGGAAGCATCCGAGATTGTGCGCAATTTTTCAAGAAAAGAGCGCTTTATAAATCGCGAATTATCTTGGTTGGCCTTTAACCAGCGGGTTTTTGAAGAGGCTAATAATACTAACCACCCGATTTTGGAGAGATTGCGATTTCTCTCGATCTCAGCCAGCAACCTCGACGAATTTTTTATGGTTCGTGTCGCGGGTTTGGTGGGGCAGGTTAATGCGGGCGTCGATGCGCATAGCCAAGATGGGATGACACCACGTGAGCAGTTAACGGCTGTTGTTGAGCGCGCTAATCAATTGATCGTTGATCAGCAACAGGCCTGGCGCCAAATCCGATCCGACTTAGCCGATCAAGGCGTCAATATTTTAGATGCCAATGGGCTGTCTGCGTCACAACGGGCTTGGCTCGAGGAATATTTTTTAGATTACATCATGCCAGTGCTCACGCCGCTGGCAATTGACCCGGCGCATCCATTTCCCTTCATCCCCAATCTTGGTTTTGGGCTGGCGTTGCAATTAATGCGTCGGAGCGATGGGCAGTCGATGAATGCGCTTTTAACCATTCCTCAGCAACTGAGCCGTTTTATTCTATTGCCTGAAAATTTGGGCGGCGGCGCCCATAGTTTTGTCCCCATCGAGACTGTCGTCTCTATGTTGGTCGATCGCATTTTTCCGGGCTATGACGTTTTGAGCAAAGGGGCCTTTAAAATTATTCGCGATAGTGACATTGAGGTTGCAGAGGAAGCGGAAGACCTGGTGAGCTTGTTCGAAACCGCTTTGAAGCGCCGTCGCCGCGGCATTGTCATCCGGCTCAAAGTGGATCAAGAGATGCCGCCCAGTTTGCGAAAATTGATTGCTGATGAAATGGAAGTGGGGGATGACCGTGTGGTCTCGGTCGATGGCTTGTTAGGCTTATCGCAAGTATCAGAAATTTGTGATGCTGGTCCATCGCATTTAAAATTTCAGCCCTATACGGCAAGATTTCCAGAGCGCATTCGCCAATTTGGCGGCGACTGTTTTGCGGCGATCAGTCAAAAAGATATCATCGTTCACCATCCCTATGAGAGCTTTGATGTGGTTGTTCAGTTTGTGCGGCAAGCCGCGCGCGACCCGAATGTGATCGCGATTAAGCAGACCTTATATCGGACTTCGGAAAATAGCCCGATCGTTGCTGCCCTGATTGAGGCCGCGGAGGCCGGTAAATCCGTGACGGCGCTGGTTGAGCTGAAAGCCCGTTTTGACGAGGCCATCAATATTCGCCTATCCCGTGATCTCGAACGGGCAGGCGTGCAGGTGGTGTTTGGGTTTTTTGAGCTGAAAACGCATGCCAAGGTCAGTGTGGTGGTTCGTCGTGAGGGCACCCATTTGCGCTCCTATGTGCATCTCGGCACTGGCAATTATCATCCGCAAACCGCTCGCGTGTATACAGACCTCTCCCTGTTTACCTGCGATCAGGCGATCGCCCGTGATACGCAGCAAGTTTTCAATTATTTCACGGGCTATGCCGAGCCTGCTCATTTGCAAGAATTGGCGATGTCGCCTGTTAATCTGCGTGAACGTCTGATGAGCCATATCGAAGCTGAAATTGAGCATGCCCGAGCGGGCCGGCCTGCCGCGATTTGGGCAAAGATGAATTCGCTGGTTGACCCTCACATTATTGACGCTCTGTATGGCGCTTCTGAAGCGGGGGTTAAAATTAATCTCGTGATTCGGGGGATTTGCTGCTTGCGACCCGGCGTCGAGGGTTTATCGGAGAATATACGCGTTAAGAGTATTGTCGGACGCTTTTTGGAGCATTCGCGTATTGTCTGTTTTGGGAATGGTGCGGGTCTTCCCTCGGAAACAGCGCATGTGTATATATCATCGGCCGACTGGATGCCGCGAAATTTAGATCGTCGGGTCGAGGTTTTGGTGCCTGTGCTTAACAAAACCACTCATGCCCAAGTCATGGATCAGATCATGCTCACTAATTTGGCAGATAATCAGCAAAGTTGGTATATGCAAAGCGATGGAAGCTATCAGAGATATGTTCCCACTGAGGCAGAGGAAGTCGTCAATGCACATAATTATTTCATGACTAATCCGAGTTTGTCAGGGCAAGGTGGACCAGTCGGGGCCTCAAATGTGATGAAGCTCAATGAGGAGTGATGGCAGCGCGGCTGACCAGAAAATCACAAGATCGGGAAAATCATAATGCGTAAATCAAGGACGGCTCGGCTGGCCCGCATTTTAAGGCGGATTGGGCCGGTAAATCCCCAATCTCCGATCGGCGTGTTGGACATTGGATCGAACTCTGTGCGTTTGGTGGGCTATAGTGGGTCAACACGGACGCCCTTGCCGATATTCAATGAACGGGCCTTTTGCCGTCTCGGGATTAGCGTCACTGCGACTGGGCGAATTGAGGGGGCCTATTATACCCACGCTATGGCCACGTTTTCGCGGTTTCGGGCCATTGCTGATCAGCTTGGCATTAAGAAGCTCGCGGTTTTTGCAACTGCCGCGGTGCGCGATGCGGAAAATCGAGAAGCATTCACATTGGCGGCGGAGAAAATCCTAAAAGCGCCGGTGCGGGTTCTTGCTGGCGAGGAGGAAGCCCAATTATCGGCACGCGGCGTGATGCACGCCATTCCTCACGTGCATGGCTTAGTGGCCGATCTCGGGGGAGGAAGCCTCGAGCTCGCGCATGTCGAAAATAGTGAGGTGGTGAAGTCGACGACCTTGCCATTGGGGGTTCTTACTGTTTCAGAAACATGTCGGACGAACCCGTCGAAAATGTCATCGATGATTAAGGCGCATTTGAAGGAGGTTGACTGGCTTAGCGAGGTTCGAGACCAGCCTCTTTATATGGTGGGCGGGGCATGGCGCAATCTGATGCGCGTTCACATGGCCCATATTGGCTATGAGCTCGACGTCTTGCATCAATATCGTGTGCCGACATCAGGCGACATAAAAGCATTTTTGACGTCAATGGCTAAGGCGGAAAAGCAGAATACATTTGATCTCACGCAGGCCTCTCGGTCGCGGCGCGAAGCCTTGCCGGTGGCGGCAAAAATTCTGCGCATTTTATGTGATTTTGCAGCACCAGAGAGCCTGATTGTGTCCTCGACAGGTGTTCGCGAGGGCGTTTTGTTCAGCATGCTTAAGGATAAAGACCGCGCCGTTGATCCGTTGCTTTTGGCGTGTGAGGAAATGGCCGAACGCATGTGTAAGTCCGCTGACTATGGGCATGAATTGAGCATGTGGACGGATCACATTTTTTCAGAAAGTGATCAGAGCCCCGATAATGATCGCTACCGTGTCGCGGCCTGTTTGGTATCGGATATTGCTTGGTCGATGCACCCCAATTCTCGCGCTGAACTCGCCTCTGGCTTGGTGCTGAAGGCGCCTTTTAATGGGATATGTCACCGCGGCCGCCTGCTCATGGCCTATGCGTTGGCCTATCGCCATGAGATCAATGAAGACCCCATCATTTTGGGTCATTTACCGATGCATGCCGAGGCGGCGCGGCTGGGTAAGATGTTGGGTCTAGCCTTCCGATTGGCTCACTCACTATCGGCGTCTTTACCAGGTATTTTGAAACAGACGAGCTTGAAACGAAAAGGTAACCGCTTGGTGCTCGATATGCGCCATACGCGGCAAGATCTATACGCGCCTATTATTGAAAACCGTCTGGCCAAGTTGAGCCAAGCGATGGGGCTTCAGGCTGAAATTCGTCGATAATGTGTGTAAAGCGCGCGCGATCAATTCTGACGAATTAAGATCACCCGATCCTCCTCGCAGGCGAGAGCTAATTTTCCCGATTTAAGATCAATGGCATATTGACCAAAGACTTCGTGTCGCCAACCTTTGAGGGCGGCCACATTGGGGGCGTCATCACTGGCGATACGTTCAAGGTCAGAGACATTTGCGATCAATTTTGGAGCAACATCGCACGCGTCGCATCTTTGCTTGAGCAAAACTTTGAGGAGTTCAACAAGCGGCCCGATGCCCGGCCGGTTATCAGCCGGTTGCTGAATTTTGGGGAGTTCGCTGGGGTCGGCCGCTAATCCACGCTCAATCGCGGCCAATAAGTCTGTCGATTGACGACTATTTTCAAAGCCTTTGGGAATCGAGCGCAGGCGGGATAGGGCGGCCACATCGCGCGGGCCTTGTAGGGCAATTTCTCGAATGGCCTCGTCTTTGAGAATTCGACTTCTCGGAACATCGCGCTCTTGTGCGAGCTGTTCGCGCCATTCGGCGACCGCGACCAATACCCCCAAGACACGGGAGCGTTTATCGACCATTTTGAGGCGACGCCAGGCTTGATCAGGCGATTGAGCGTAGGTTTCCGGATTAATGAGAACCGACATTTCTTCTTCGAGCCAATGCATCCGATCTTTGAGCGCTAGCATCTCTTGTAAATGCGTATAGGCTTTGCACAAATGCGTTACGTCACTTAAGGCGTAAGTTAATTGCGCGTCGGTTAAGGGGCGGCGGCTCCAATCGGTAAATCGTGGTCCCTTATCAATGCGCACATTGACCGTTTTGCGGATCAGATTTTCATAGCTCACCGCATCGCCAAAGCCGCAGGCCATTGCGGCTATTTGGGTGTCAAATAAGGGCTGCGGAATAATGCCAGACAGCTTGTAGAAAATTTCAATGTCTTGGCGGCAACCGTGCATCACCTTAACGATCTTCGGATGAGCTAAAATTTCGAAAAATGGGCTGAGATCCATCCCTTCCGCTAGAGGGTCGATTAAATATCCCGAGCCTTCATAGCCGATTTGAATGAGGCAAAGCTGTGGCCAAAAAGTCGTTTCCCGGATGAACTCTGTGTCCACCGTGATGTAAGGGTGCGTGACGAGGCTTTGACACAAAGACGCGAGCGCTTCAGTGCTACGTATTAACTCCATGCTGGGCTTATACACGAGCCCGAGCAGCTTGTCGCCTTTTTAGCGCCTTGAGCTTGACTTTTGGCAGGAAGCGGTGTGTTTTCCCCTCAAACGGGTTGAAGAGGTTGACCATGCACGAATATCGCTCCCATCGTTGTGGTGATTTGCGCTCAGAGGATATTGATAAAACAGTCCGGCTATCGGGCTGGGTTCACCGGAAACGTGATCACGGTGGGCTGTTATTTATCGATTTGCGCGACCATTATGGCTTGACCCAATTGGTTTTAGAGCCCGAAAACAAAGATTTTGCTATCGCCGAGCGGTTGCGTGCGGAGAGCGTTATTCGGATTGAAGGGCGCGTGGTCGCGCGCGCTGAAGATGCCCGCAACCTCAATCTGGCGACGGGCGATGTTGAGGTCTATATCAGCGCTCTTGAATGCCTGTCTGAGGCCCAAGATCTACCATTACCTGTGTTTGGCGAGCCCAGCTATCCTGAGGATATTCGCCTCACCTACCGTTTTTTAGATCTCCGACGCGAGACCTTGCACCGCAATATTGTTTTGCGGTCGCAAATTATTTCGTCGCTGCGCCAGCGGATGATCAATAGCGGTTTCACCGAATACCAAACCCCGATTTTGACGGCGTCAAGCCCAGAGGGTGCACGCGACTTTTTGGTTCCATCGCGGATGCATCCCGGAAAATTTTATGCTCTGCCGCAAGCGCCTCAACAATTCAAGCAATTGCTCATGGTGGCCGGCTTTGATCGCTATTTTCAAATTGCACCGTGTTTCCGCGATGAGGATGCGCGGGCCGATCGTTCGCCGGGTGAGTTTTATCAGCTCGACATTGAAATGAGCTTTGTCACGCAAGAAGACGTTTTCCAGGCCGTTGAACCGGTTTTGCGGGATCTATTCGTCGAATTTGCGCAAGGAAAACGGGTTTCACAGAGCTTCCCCAGAATTCCGTATGATGAGGCCATCCGTAAATATGGGTCAGACAAGCCCGATTTGCGCATCCCATTGGAGATGCAAAACGTCACCGACCACTTTGCTGGTTCGGGGTTCAAAGTTTTTGCGGGCATGATCGAGAAAGACCCCGAGGTCGAGATCTGGGCGATCCCTGCTCCCACGGGCGGTAATCGGGCGTTTTGCGATCGCATGAATAATTGGGCGCAAGGCGAAGGGCAAGCGGGCTTGGGCTACATATTCTTCCGAGATGGAGAAGGTGCGGGACCCGTTGCAAAAAATATTGGTCCAGAGCGCACCGCAGCCCTGCAAGCCCAATTGGGCCTTGGGGACGGAGATGCTGTCTTTTTCTGTGCGGGTGTCCCTAAAACTTTTGCAGATTTTGCCGGTCGCGCTCGGGTCAAAGTGGGGATGGATCTCAACTTAATCGATGCCGATCAATTCGCGTTTTGTTGGATTGTCGACTTTCCGATGTATGAGTATGACGATAAGCTGAAGAAAATTGATTTCTCCCATAATCCTTTCTCCATGCCACAAGGTGGGATGGAGGCGCTGGAAAGCCAAGATCCCTTGTCGATCAAGGGGTATCAATATGATATCGTGTGTAATGGTATCGAATTATCATCGGGCGCCATCCGAAACCATCAACCTGATATCATGCTCAAAGCATTTGAAATTGCTGGATATGGAGCCGATGAGGTGGAAAGCCGCTTTGGGGGTATGCTCAACGCTTTCCGCTATGGGGCGCCGCCACATGGAGGCATTGCTCCCGGTGTTGACCGCATTGTGATGTTATTGGCAGGGGAAGAGAATCTACGCGAGGTTGTGGCGTTCCCGATGAACCAACAGGCCGAGGATTTGATGATGAAAGCGCCGGCGCCTGCATCGAACGAACAATTGCGTGAATTGCATATTCGCCTGGCGCCCGCCGCCGAAAAACAATTAGAAGGCGCCCCTAAGGCCAGCGGCTCTTAAGCGCTTGGTTCTTAAGCGGAGAAATGCGCGCTGAGCGCGATTAAAGAACGCTTGGTGCGCAACATCTGTGCACCTGGCAGGACGCAATATCTAGACGCGACACGAAACCAGTGCGATACTGGCTGAAATAAGTAACATGATGACCAAATGGGGACGTCAATGAATTTTCTGAAAATGGTATTTACCTGGTGGCACAGCCAAACCCTGGGTGTTTGGTTACATACGGTTTTGCGGGGCCGTGTGGTTGGTGAGGATCAGCAAGGTAATCGTTATTTCGAGGATAAGGCTGGGCGCAGCATAAATGGCAAGCCGCGTCGCTGGGTTGTGTATAATGGCGATGTCGAAGCGAGCCGTGTGCCAGCCGAATGGCATGGTTGGTTGCACTATACCGTTGACCTGCCGCCCTCTGGCGAAGCGGGGCGTAAATGGTTCAAGCCGCATCAAATCAATCCAACAGGCACGTCATCCGCGCATCGGCCTCGTGGCCATGATGAAGCGGTTCAATATCCTGATGGCTATGATGCCTGGCGGCCAGAATAAACTCGGATCAATGATATGAGAGAAAATCTAGTAGAGACCCTCGTTGGCGCTATTGTGTTGGTCATTGCCATCACTTTCTTGGTTTATGGCTATTCCGTGACCGAAGGGGATAGCGATGACCAATTGCGTGTCAGCGCTGCTTTTGATCGCGTTGATGGGCTGACCGTGGGCAGTGATGTACGTCTCTCAGGTGTAAAAGTGGGAACGGTCATGTCTTTGGCGTTAGATCCCGATACATTTAGCGCTAAGGTCTCTATGGCAATCGACTCGGCATTGAAGCTGCCCGATGACACCAGTGCTAAAATTACTAGCGAGGGTCTGCTTGGGGGCAACTATATTTCGCTCGTGCCAGGCGGGAGCGACTTGTCCCTCGAAGAAGGCGGAGAAATTTTATATACTCAAGGCTCGGTCGATTTGATCAGCTTGATCAGTCAGGCCATGTTTAGCGCTGGTGATGCGTCGGAATAAAGCTGACGGGGGCATCGACCGGGTTTCTTCACGCGGCGGTCGGGCCTTCAGGCGTGGAGCCCATTTGCGGGTCCTGAGTTTCGCCATAGCATTGGCGGCTCTGTGGGCCGAGCCCCTCGCGGCGCAAGAGGCTCCACCGCTCTTGGACCAGCCGCAGGCTCCGCCGCTCTTGGATCAGCCGCAGGCTCCGCCGCTCTTGGGCCAAGGACGCACTGGTTTCCCCTCAGCGTCACCAAATACAGCACCGAATGTCCTGCCGGATTTGACGGCGCCGACCCAAGATGATCCGTCTTCCGTGATCAATGTGCCAGTGCTTCAAGTGGATCGGCCCGATGGCCTCAGTGCCATTCCGCTCGATCTGATTGGTACATTTAAAACCCTGGATAAGGTGACGGCGCGAACAGGTATTATTCGCTTGCCGATCAATGAGCCTATTAAACTGGGACGCCTCACCTTGACGATGCGAAGCTGCAAGACGGCTCCGCCCGAAGCGCCTCCCGAGACCAGCGCCTTTCTTGAAATTGATGAAGAGCGCGATGGGGTCTCCCGCCGTTTATTTACAGGATGGATGTTTGCGTCAAGCCCTGGCATGCATGCGCTCGAGCATCCCATTCACGATGTCTGGCCAATAATCTGCAGAACTTCCTCTGGCGATATATATTCGGGAAGCGAATAAATATTTCCAGGCTTTTCGAGCGCTGTTTGTAAACCGGTGTGATAGCGCCCGCGCGGCACTTCAACGACACCAAATTGGGCCAGATGGTCGGTTTTAAACTGGCAGTCGAGCAATGAAAATCCTCCATGCTTCAGGCGCGCGACTAAATATGTAAGGGCAATTTTGCTCGCATCGGTCGCGCGGGAGAACATGCTCTCCCCAAAAAAAGCGCCCGCTAAACTGACGCCATAGAGGCCCCCCACCAACTCCTCGTCTTGATAGCATTCAATGCTATGAGCGTGCCCCATCATGTGCAGCTCGGTATAGGCGTGCAGAATTGTCTCATTAATCCAGCTCTCAGGCCGGTTGGCCGTGGGGGCTTGGCAGGCGCGCATAGTGCCCTCAAAATCAGAATTAATAGTTACGCGAAAAGGTTTTTGACGTAGTCGACGCTTTAGGCGCCGTGGGAGATGAAACGCGTGGAGGGGAAGAATGCCGCGATAATCGGGATCGACCCAAAAAACCTCATCATCCTTGACGGACTCGGCCATCGGAAAAATGCCGCTGGCATAGGCGGCGAGCAAATCGATCGGATTGAGGGCGTAAGGCGGTGCACCCAAGGCTTACTCGGTGCTCCCATCCTCAAGGAAATGCTCGAGCCAGTGAATATCATAATCAGCGGCGCGGAACGCGTCGTTTTCAATCAGTCGTTTAAATAAGGGAAGTGTGGTTTCGACCCCATCGACAACAAATTCATCGAGGCAACGATCGAGGCGCCGCAGGCATTGCTCGCGATCGGCGCCGTGCACGATAAGTTTCCCGATTAAACTGTCGTAATAGGGTGGGATGGCATAGCCCGAATACACAGCACTGTCGATCCGCGCGCCCAATCCGCCAGGCGGGTGATAGGTTGTAATAGTGCCGGGCGAGGGACGAAATGTCTGAGCGTTTTCGGCATTGATGCGGCATTCAATGGCATGACCTGAAATTTGGATGTCGTCTTGCGTGAAGCTTAAGGCGTGCCCATCGGCAATTTTGATTTGTTCTTGCACCAAATCAATGCCAGTGATCATCTCGGTAACGGGATGCTCGACTTGCAGGCGTGTGTTCATTTCAATGAAATAAAACTCATTATTTTCGTAGAGGAACTCAATCGTACCCACACCGCGATAGCCAAGACCCTTCATGGCCTTCACGACAATATCGCCAATCTCGGCACGTTGGGTGGCGGAAAGGACACTCGAGGGGGCCTCTTCAAGTACTTTTTGATGGCGGCGTTGCAGCGAGCAGTCGCGCTCACCTAAGTGAACTGCATTGCCATGGGTGTCGCAAACAACCTGAATTTCAATATGGCGCGGCTTTTCGAGATATTTCTCAATATAGACGGCGTCATCGCCAAAGGCTGAACGCGCCTCTGAACGCGCTGTTTCATAGGCCTCTTTAATGCCTGCTGAATTCAGCGCAATTTTCATACCGCGCCCGCCGCCGCCAGAGGCGGCTTTAATTAAGACGGGATAGCCCATTTCATGGGCAACGCGTTTAGCTTCATCGACCGAGTTGACCGCCCCATCCGAGCCGGGCACGACGGGAATGCCTAGTCGAATGGCTGTATCCTTGGCGGCAATTTTATCACCCATGACCCGAATATGCTCGGCCGTTGGTCCGATAAAGGTAATGCCATGTGCGTCAAGTATGTCGGCAAATTTTGCATTCTCGGACAAAAAGCCGTAACCGGGATGGACCGCATCCGCTTGCGTGATTTCGCACGCGGCGATAATCGCGGGAATGCTCAAATAGCTTTGTGCAGAGGCAGCGGGCCCCACGCATACGCTATGATCTGCGAGGCGAACATGCATAGCATTGGCATCGACTGTGGAGTGAATGGCAACACTCTCAATGCCCATTTCCCGACAGGCGCGAATAACGCGAAGGGCAATTTCGCCACGATTGGCAATTAAAATTCGTTTAATCATGTTTAGTCGATCAACGTCAGCACTTCGTCAAATTCGACGGGTTGTCCATCGGTGACGAGGATGGCGCTCACCGTGCCTCCATGCGTAGCTGTGACGGGGTTCATTGTCTTCATGGCTTCAATGATGAATAGCGTCTGACCGGCCGACACTGTGTCCCCGACTTTGATGAAAGGAGCGGAATTGGGATCGGGCGCGAGATAAATGGTGCCGACCATGGGCGCTTTGACGGGCTTGCCCGCTGCAGCTTGAGCAGCTTCTGAAGCCGCGGGGGCCTCGGGCGCGGCTGCGCCAGGGCTGGGCGCCGCGGCAAGGGCTGGCGCGGGACCGCTTGTGGCATAAGTGATTTGAGGGATGCCGCCAGCAATGCGGGCAACGCGAATGCGAAGCCCTTCTTTTTCAATCTCAATCTCGGAGAGATTTGTCTCGTTTAGAATATCAGCGAGTTCCCGAATGGTTCTGCTATCGGTTGATCTTGCCATTTATTCCCCCTTTTCAGTCAGTGCATGGATTGCATCGAGCGCCATGATGTAGCCGCGGGAGCCAAAACCACATAATACGCCGGTGGCGACGGGCGATATGTAGGAATGATGGCGGAAGCTCTCGCGCGCGAAAATGTTGGATATATGAACCTCGATAATCGGACAGGACAGCGATTTCAGCGCGTCCATGAGGGCGATGGAGGTGTGGGTGTAGGCGCCGGCATTAAGGATGAGGCCAAGACCTTGGGCGCCCGCCGCTTGAACGAGGTCGACCAGACGACCCTCGTCATTGCTTTGCTCAAAGACCAGCTCAAGCCCTAACTCGGAAGCCCGAGTGATGCAGGCAGAATGAATGTCGTTTAGCGTTTCGTGACCGTAAATATGCGGTTCCCGCTGACCTAGCAGATTGAGGTTTGGGCCGTTAACGATGTGAACGGATCGCGTCATAGCGTGCGGTAGCTCTCTTGCGTCGAGTAACACTTTTTATGTGGGTAACCGAGTTTTTTCGCTAAAGCAAGGAAATAAGGGCAGAAAAAGGCTTGAGCGTGGCTCCCGATTGATACTAGTAAAGGAACGGAGCGAGGTTTCTTAATGTCAATTTCTATCCAAATTAACGGCGAAAGCCAGACATTTGATCAGGAATTAACCGTGCATGCGATGCTTGAGCATTTGGGCGTGCCGCGCGAGAAGATCGCGGTTGAGCGTAATCTGGAAATTGTGCCGCGCTCTCTCTTCGATCAAACATGGCTCCGACACGGAGATCGGTTGGAGATTATCCATTTTATTGGAGGAGGTTAACGGTGTCTGGGGATAGTGCTGAGGTTGGAGCTGAGGATAGTTGGGAAATTGCCGGGCGACGCTTTTCATCGCGCTTGATCGTGGGAACAGGCAAATATGTCGATTACCAGCAAAACGCCGACGCCGCCGAAGCGGCAGGCGCGGAAATCGTGACGGTTGCTGTCAGAAGGGTCAATTTAAGTGACCCCAAGGCCCCGATGCTGGCGGATTATCTCGATCAAAAAAAATACACCTATTTGCCAAACACGGCCGGATGTTTCACGGGCGAAGACGCTGTTCGCACATTGCGGCTCGCGCGTGAGGCGGGTGGGTGGTCGCTTGTGAAGCTCGAAGTTTTGGGAGATGAAAAAACGCTCTATCCCAACATGCCCGAAACCTTGCGCGCCGCTGAGCTGTTAATCAAAGATGGTTTCGACGTGATGGTGTATTGTAGCGACGACCCCATTTTGGCAAAACGTCTCGAGGAGATTGGCTGTTGCGCGATTATGCCATTGGCGGCGCCGATCGGCTCTGGTTTGGGCATTCAAAACCCGATTAATATTCGGCTGATTATTGAGCAAGCATCGGTGCCGGTGCTGGTGGATGCGGGGGTCGGAACAGCTTCGGATGCCGCCATTGCGATGGAGCTCGGCTGTGATGGTGTCTTGATGAACACGGCCATTGCGGCGGCAAAAGACCCCATTCGCATGGCCCGCGCCATGCGCCATGCGGTCATTGCTGGCCGAGAAGCCTATTTGGCCGGGCGCATGCCCAAACGACTTTATGCCGATCCCAGTTCACCTTTGGCAGGGCTGATTTAGCAGTGCCGCTTTACTGAGCGAGAATGGCTTTAAGGTCTTCTGCTGATTGCAAGCCCTTATAGATTTTGCCGTTTATATAAAAACTCGGTGTGCCTGAAATGCCAAGGGTGCTCGCGAGTTTCTTCGTGTCTTCTAAATGATCGGTAATGCTGGCGCGTTTAGCGAGCGTCGATAACTTCTTCTCGTCTAAGCCCAGAGAAACGGTAATGGATGACAATGCGGCGGCGTCGAGTGTTCCTGCGTTTTTCATCAAAGCCGCATGAAAACGCTGATAATCATCCTGATTGTCGATACTGAGCGCCATGCGCGCCGCCTTTTCTGAGGTGGGCGACAATATGGGAAGCTCTTTGAAAATAAATAAAACATCTTTTCGGCTATTCATCAGTTCTTGAATGGCCGTGTAGTTTCGCTTGCAGTAGCCGCAATTATAATCGAAAAATTCAACAATCACATTTGGCGCATTGGCGGGCCCAAAACGCGGATCACGCGGATCTGAAATAATTTGATCGCGATTATCTGCGATTGCGCGCGTTTCGAGTTGTTGCGCCTGATTGCGATAATAATCTTGCATATTATCGAGGGCAGCGGCCAATGCTTCAGGATTATTTTTGAGATAGTCCGCAATCATTTGATTGACTTCAGAGCGCTGATCTTTGGTCAGGCTTTGCGCCGCCACGGGAGTGAGGCCCGCAACGACGGTAAAGATGCTCATCATCAAATAACGCAACAGTTTCATATCTCTTGTTTCCTTTTGAGGTTATCGAAAATTAAACTTAACGAAAATCAGAGTTGGCAATATCGAGCGCTCGCAGTCGCTCGCTCTGTCCAGGTTTTAACAGCTTAATGGCTTTTTGTGCGTGTTGAACAGCGCTCCGGTCGCCACGAAGGGCATAATATTCGGCGACAGCCCATTCGGCCAAACCAATGTCGCCGGATTGCCCATAGGCTTTGCTTAATTGCATATAGGCTGGCACGTTATCGGTCTCGATACGCAGTGTGTCGCGCAGGAGAGTAATCACCTCTTCATTATAGCGCGGTGTCGATGTGTTTTGATCCGTGGCCATCAGCGATGCCGCGAGTCCAATCATTAATAAGGGTTCGCGCGGCGCATAAACCAAGCTTTTCCGGTAGGAGGGGATGGCTTCTTCAACCAGCCCACTTTCATATAATACTTGCCCGCGCAATTCCCACAGCCATGGATTTTCCGGAAAATCGGCAAGCAATCCGTCAATCAAAGCAATCGATTCTTCGCGTTGGGCGAGGCGGTGCAGGGCAATCGCGCGCGCATACCGATCGGGGGCGCTGTCAGATTTTCGAGCGCGCAAAACGGATTGCGGGTGGTTGATAAACCCGTCCAGTTTTCCCTTAACCATATCATGGCGAAATTGCAGCTCGGCTGGGTCGCGCGTGTAAAAGTAAGGCGATTTTTTGGCGCTTGCCTCATACGCGTGCACACGGTCGCGCGACATTGGGTGGGAGCGCATGAAAGGGTCTTGGCTGGCTTCACTCAATATTTCTTGATCGGCCAAGCTGTTCATCAGGTCAATGATACCACGGGCTGATTGCTGTGTGGCGTCGAGCAGGCGCAGTGCCGTTTGGTCGGCGCTGGCCTCTTGCGCGCGGCTATAGGTGAGATAGCTCGCGAGCGATAATTGTTGTCCGCCTGTGATCAAGGCCATGCCCAGATCGGGCGCCCCGCCCAGTAAGGATCCGAGCCCTAAAATCGTTGCGATTAAAGCAGGGCGGGAGGCGCGCGCCATGGCTTCGCCGGACCGGGCTAAATGTCCCCCTGTGATATGGCCCAACTCATGCGCAATAACGCCGATCACCATATTCGGTTCTTCGGCCTCGGTGATTAGCCCTGTATGAAAGAAAATATTCTGTCCGCCAGCGACAAACGCATTGATACGCGGATCGGAAATGACCCCAATTTGAAGGCTATTACGGTTGAGGCCCGCCGCGCCGACCAAGGGGTTTGTATAGTCCCATAGGAGGCGTTCCACCTCAGCATCGCGAATAAATCCGGCGCGCGCGTTCACAGAAAAAACGAGGAGACACGTCAACAAAGCCGTAAAACAAAAGGTGAGTTTAAGCTTTGCCTGCGCCATCAGGTTCTCCTCATCGCTAGGGTCTCGCCCCTTGATTGTGCCCTGCGCCTATCCTTTTTTAAATGCCGGTTACGCCCAATCGACATCTACTGTGATGCAGGTTGACCGCGCGTGCAAGGGGATCGCGCCAACGAAACCCCTATTTAACACGACAAATGTGACCGAATTAGGACTAGCGACGCCACCATCCTTTGCGGGTCGGAGCCTTGCTGTCAGAGGTTGAAGCGCTTGGGGGAGTGTCTGGCGAAACGCTCTCCTCTGTAGGTGTTTTTTCCGGCGCTGCAGAAGCTGTTGGGTTTGCGACCTCTTTGAGCGCGCTCACGTCAGCAGGTTCAGCGGCGTCCGCTTTTTTTCGACGACCCCGTTTAGGTTTTTCACCTGTTTCCTGTGCATCACTGTTTTTTGCATCACTCTTTTTCGCATCACTCTTTTTCGCGCTGCCTTTTTTTGTGTCAGTTTTTTTTGCGTCATTCGCGCCCTCAAGGGCAGGCTCCGCATCACTGACTTTCGTGCGTTTAGAGCGAGCTGGACGTTTTGGCTCTTTTACAGCGCTTTCATCGGTTGCATTAATCGCCGTATCCTCTGCATCGCTTGCCGTATCGTCTGAGCTCGCTGCTTTTTTACGACGCCGACGCGGTTTTTTGTCAGCAGGCTGATCGCCCTCGGCTGAAGCGTTTAAAACGGGCTCGCTTTTGGGCGCGCTTACGGGAGTTGACCGATCTTCCGTGTCGGAAACAGTAGTATCAGCTTCAGCTGCATCAGAGCCAGTCGCATCAGAGCCAGGCGCATTAGGGCCTGCTGCATCAGATGCCGCCTGCTCCCCATTTTCCTGACGGCGATTGCGTCCGCCTCGACGGCCACGCCGGCGACGCCGACCCCGTGGCTCTTCAGCGTTTTGTTCGCGCGTGCCGTTATCTGCGGCGGATGCCTCTAATGAAGGTGCATCATCCTCCCCGTCAGCGGCAGTGTCATTTTGAGGCTTGGCTTCGCGTCGATCACTTTGGCGGTCATTTTGGCGTTCATTTTGACGGTCGTTATGACGATCATTATGCCGGTTCCGCCGATTGCGGTCTCCGTTTCGCCGCTCGGGCTCGGGGGCCGCATCCATGCGGGTCGGCCCCGATTGATTATCGCCAAACTGCATTTCCATGGCCATCAGCGTGTCATCGATGGAAATCAAAATCACGCACCCATGCTGCTCTTCTAGCTCGCGTAAGGCCGCCCGTTTTTGGTTCAGAAGATAAACCGCAACATCGGCAGGCAAGGCGAGCATGATTTCGCTTTGCGCATGTTGGCCGGCGCGGGCGTCGAGGGCGCGCAGCACATGCAAAGTGCGGCTCTCGACAGAGCGAATAAGGCCACTGCCTTGGCAGTGTTTACAGGTATGGCTGCTGCTGTCCAACACGCCTGAGCGCGTGCGCTGGCGCGACATCTCGAGCAAACCAAAGGGGCTGATGCGTCCCACTTGAATGCGGGCGCGATCGGACTTAAGTGCTTCTTTCAGTCGTTTTTCAACTAACCGATTATTGCGGTGTTCATCCATGTCAATAAAGTCGATGACGATGAGCCCTGCCAAATCACGCAGACGCATTTGCCGCGCAACCTCATCAGCCGCCTCCAAATTGGTATTGACGGCGGTCTTCTCAATCGAGAACTCTCCGGTCGATTTCCCAGAGTTCACATCCACCGCCACAAGGGCTTCGGTTTGGTTGATGACCAGATAACCACCAGAGGGAAGGGTGACGACCGGATTAAACATTGCCGTCAGTTGGTCTTCTACGCCGGACGATCGGTAGAGCGGGTCCGTTTCTTTATGCTGCTTAACTTTTCGCAAATGGCTCGGCATCAGCAATTTCATGTAGGAGCGCGCCTCTTGATAGGCATCCTCGCCGTCGACAACAACTTCATCGAAATCTTTGTCATAGAGATCGCGAATGCAGCGCCGGATGAGCGTTCCCTCTTCATACACCAAAGCCGGGGCTGTACTTTTGAGTGTAAGGTCGCGAATTTCGGCCCATGTTTTGGTCAAATAGTTATAGTCTCGCTTGATCTCGGTCGCGGTGCGCTCAGCCCCTGCTGTCCGAATAATCAGCCCCATGCCGGTTGGGACATCGAGACTTTCAGCTATTTTCTTGAGCTTTTTGCGATCGCTCGCATGATTAATTTTTCTTGAAATTCCACCCCCGCGCGCGGTGTTCGGCATCAAGACGCAATACCGTCCTGCAAGCGAGAGATAGGTGGTCAGTGCCGCGCCTTTATTGCCGCGTTCTTCTTTCACGACTTGTACAAGGATAATTTGACGGCGCTTTATAACCTCTTGAATTTTATATTTGCGCGTACTCGTGCGCAGGCGCCCAGCGGTCGAGGCTTCTTCATGCGCGTCGCCCCCGACATTCTCCACACGTGTCGCAGATGTCTCGCCGCTCTCATCCGTGTCTTCAGACGTATCTTGGTCTCCCGCAGCATCCTCGTCCGATGGTTCATTTGCGGCTTCATTTTTAGCAGATGCCCGATCCTCCTCTTGCTGTTCGCGCAAAAGGGCTTCGCGATCAGAAAGAGGGATTTGATAGTAATCAGGGTGGATTTCATTTAGCGCCAAGAAACCATGGCGATTTCCCCCATAGTCTACAAACGCAGCCTGAAGAGAGGGTTCAACGCGGGTAACTTTGGCTAGATAGATGTTTCCCCGCAAAGGTCGGCGGGTGGCAGATTCAAAATCAAAGTCGATGATGGCATTGGTGTTCTGAACAACAACACGTGTTTCCTCCGGATGGGAGGCGTCGATAAGCATACGCGAATTCATAAGATGGAGCTCCAAATGCGTCGGTGTGCGCGAGCATCTCGCTGGCACTGAACGCACTTAATGTTGTGAGGGCCGAGCCCCCCTCGGATATCTGGGTGCTTAGAGCATCAGCCTCGAGCCAGTCCGAAGACTGTAGATGAGATTGGGCTAAAGACACGTCATACTCCTTGGGGCCGAACGGCCATGAATAAAGGGCGTACCGGAGAGGTACGGGATATTTAGAGGCTCGGTTGGGGTCGCGCGATGATCGCTGGCGATCGCCGAGAGACAAATATCTGAATCATGTTTAGAGGCGCGGTCGCATGGTGGCAAGCGTTTTATTCGGCTGGCGATGACGGAACGCGCTGTAAGGTACTGATTTTTATCTAGCTTCAAGCAGTTTTGATGGGGGTCGTTTGTCGCAGATACTCGGAAGAGCGATTGTCACCACGCGACGATTCGGGTCATAGTGCCCCTCACATAATGAATTTGATCCTGTGAGGTTACCGTGTCTTGCCGTCCAACCCCCGCAATGCTTCGTCTGGTACGCAGTTTTTGCGCGACCTTGCACCTGTTGCAAAGAAGCATTGGTGGCTTGGATTTCCGTCTTATCCGTCACAGGGGACGGGAAATCGGAGGAGCAAGGGTCGCGCTTCTTTTGGCGAGTGTGATGCTCATGGGGATGCTCTCGGGGATGTTCGTAGGAGAGGCCGCCGCCAAACCGACGGTCAAAGATGTTCGGCTCGGTCAAAACGGGCCGTTGACGCGACTGGTTATCGAGCTGAGCGAGACGGTCAGCTATGATCTATTTTTCCTTAATTCCCCTAAGCGGACTGTGATTGATTTGCCTGCTCTCGATTGGCCTGAGGGACAGAATATTCAAACAACCGGCGTTGTTGATGCGCTGCGGTTTGGTGAGTTCAAAGAAACGGTCTCACGTGTTGTCCTGGATTTGAAACGTCCTGCGCGCGTGCAAAAAGCCTTTGTTTTGCCGCCCACAGCCGGATTTCCACATCGACTGGTGATTGATCTCGAGCCAACCTCGGAGGAGGAGTTTGAAAAGTTGGTTGCCGCTCGCCCGGGGCAAGGCGCACCGGTGACGGCGTCCCCCGTGCCGGAGGTTGTTGTGCCCACGGCGCCTGCAAAGAATAAGAAACCCGTTATCGTGATTGACGCCGGTCATGGTGGTGTTGACCCGGGGGCACAAGGTGCCTCGGTTCACGAAAAACACGTTGTGCTCAGCTTTGCAAAAGAGCTTCGCGATCAGTTGCGCAAAAGCGGCGCATATGAGGTGCATCTCACGCGAGATCGCGACATTTACATCCCTCTTGGCGAGCGGGTGAATATTGCGCGTCGTCGTAATGCGGATTTATTCATTTCGATACATGCGGACTCGATTTCTCGAAAAAATGTGCGCGGATTATCAATTTACACATTGTCGGAGACCGCCTCCGACCGCGAGGCGGCTGCCCTCGCTCGGAAGGAAAATCGGTCAGATATCATTGCGGGAATTGATTTTGGCGACCAGCCCCCCGAGGTGACGAATATTCTCATTGACCTGGCGCAGCGGGAGACAAAAAACTTGTCTGTGAAATTTGCCGGTTTGGTGGTCAATAAAATGAAGGGAAAGACAATTTTGCTGGATCGAACCCACCGCTTTGCCGGGTTTCGGGTGCTGAAGGCGCCGGATGTGCCATCGGTTCTCATTGAGCTTGGCTTTTTGACTAATCGCTCTGATGAGCGCCAGTTACAATCCACAAAATGGCGTCGGCAGGTGGCTAACGCATTGCTGACAGCGATTAATGGTTATTTTGCGTCAATCAAGCGCTGACGCAATTTTTTGGCCTAAAAACCATAGATTTAAGCACCAAAATCGGTAGACTGCGCGGGATCGGAAAGAAAAATGCGCGCGCTAAAAATATTTATCAGTTTAAGTCTTATTGTGGCAGCCGTGTCGTCGTTTTTGCTGGGGGCCTATTTGTGGCAGGTCAGCAGCGAATTGCCCGATTATCAGCATCTTGCAGATTATGCCCCCCCAGTGACCACGCGCGCCCATGCGGGTGATGGCGAGCTAATCGCTGAATTTGCCCAGCAGCGCCGCTTATTCGTTCCGATCGATGAAATTCCCGAGAGTGTGGTCAATGCGTTTTTGTCCTCCGAAGATAAAAACTTCTATGGCCATTTAGGGCTCGATTTTTTTGGCATCATTCGCGCGGCGGTTCAAAATGTGATTAATGTCGCCATGGGCCGACGCCTTGAGGGCGCGTCCACCATTACCCAGCAAGTAGCCAAAAACTTTTTGTTGACCAATGATGTGACCTTTGAGCGTAAGCTCAAAGAAGCGATTTTGGCGCTGCGGCTCGAGAGCACGTTTACCAAACGGCAAATTTTGGAGCTTTACTTAAATGAAATTTATCTGGGCATTGGTAGTTATGGCGTTGCCGCTGCAGCATTAAACTATTTTGATAAATCGCTCGATGAATTATCCGTTGCCGAGGCGGCCTATTTGGCTGCCCTCCCCAAAGGGCCAAATAATTATCATCCGCTTCGACACAAACAGCGTGCGATTGCCCGTCGGAATTGGGTGATTGACCGTATGAATGAAAATGGATGGATCTCGAATGCACGGGCCGATGCGGCGCGGCAAGAAGATCTGGTCGTATCCTTTCGCCCCATTGGTGCGCAACGTTTTGAGGCCGAATATTTTGTCGAAGAAATACGCCGCGAGACCTATGATCTTTTCGGTGATCGGCAACTCTATGGGGGTGGCCTGTCGATCCGCTCAACGCTGAATACCGAGCTGCAAGGCATTGCTCTGACGGTATTGCGCGACGGGCTGGTTGACTATGATCGACGCCATGGCTATCGCGGCCCCCTGACGCAACTCGATGAACTTGAAAATTGGGCTGAAATATTGCGGCAGCGAGATGTGCCCGATGATATTCGCCCCTGGCGGTTGGCCGTTGTGATATCGGTGGATGATGGACAGGCCGAGATCGGATTGCGGCCTGAGGCTCTGTTGGCGGAGGACGAAGCTCCTGAGACAGGTCTCATTTTGTTGGATGATGCACGCTGGGCCCGGCGGGCGAACCCCGATGATAAGCTTGGCGCCCCGATCCGCACATTGCATCAAGTGTTGGGCGCGGGCGACGTGATCTATGTCAGTCCTCGGGGAGAGGAGGGGCGCTACGACTTACAGCAAGTGCCGGAAATCAACGGTGCATTGGTGGCAATGGATCCGCATACCGGACGTGTGCTTGCAATGGTGGGTGGGTTTAGCTTTGGCCTGAGCGAGTTTAACCGGGCGACGCAGGCGCGTCGGCAGCCGGGATCGGCGTTTAAGCCGATCGTTTATGCAGCGGCGCTCGACAGCGGATATACGCCTGTCAGTTTGGTGCTCGACGCGCCCTTCGTTATTGATCAAGGAAGCGAGAAGGGCTTGTGGAAGCCTGAAAACTATGCGCGACGCTTTTATGGTCTCTCGACCTTGCGCCTAGGCATGGAAAAAAGCCGCAACCTCATGACAATTCGTCTTGCTCAACAAATTGGTATGGCAAAAGTGGTTGATTATGCCGAGCGCTTCGGCATTACCGATACCATGCCGCCTGTGCTGGCGATGGCGTTGGGCGCAGGCGAGACAACCTTGCTCAAAATGACATCGGCCTATTCGATTTTTGTGAATGGTGGCAAACGGATTACGCCAGTCATGATCGATCGGGTGCAAGACCGCTATGGTAAAACTGTATTTCGTCAGGATCAGCGTGCATGCCCAGCGTGCAA
>CBFIIU010000007.1:18143-41674 GCA_965662735.1 Alphaproteobacteria bacterium | reverse complement strand
CCAGTCATGATCGATCGGGTGCAAGACCGCTATGGTAAAACTGTATTTCGTCAGGATCAGCGTGCATGCCCAGCGTGCAACCCCCCGGGTTGGTCATACCAGCAGCCGCCGAGCCTTCCCGATAATCGCCCTCAAATTATTCCGGCGCAAACCGCGTATCAAATTGTGTCGATGCTCGACGGGGTTGTGAAACGGGGAACGGGGCGCACCGTGAGTGAGCTGGGTCGTCCATTGGCCGGCAAAACAGGAACCACCAATGATAGTCGTGATGCCTGGTTTATGGGCTTTTCGCCCGATTTAGTGGCGGGGGTGTATGTCGGCTTTGATGATAATCGTCCCTTGGGCCCTGGCGAGACCGGTGGGCGCGTTGCCGCTCCTATATTCAAGAATTTCATGGCTGCTGCTTTGAAAGGCGCGCCGGTGACGCCGTTTCGTATTCCGCCTGCCGTCAGCCTGGTGCGAATTAATGCCAAGACCGGGAAGCTGGCCTCGGCAAGTGACCGCAATGTGATTTTAGAGGCGTTCAAAGTCGGGACGGAACCTTCTTCGGGTCGTCGTCAAAGGATCATTGACGGCAATACCAGCCCCTCCGAACGCGGGGATAGCCCGGACGGGGGGCGCACAACAGACGGGCTTTACTAACGGCGTACTACTCGCTAGTTTCCCGTTCATCTTTTTCGAGAAATAGGACCTTTCGTGAACGCTGAAGCGCAAGATCATGTAGACCGCATTAAGCAGGCTCTTGACCTGCTGAGGAGGCATCTTTGACTGGGATGTGGCTCTTGGGCGTTTGGAAGAACTGAATAGCGCCGCGGAAGATCCAGACTTGTGGCAAGATCCCGAGCGTGCGCAAAAGCTCATGCAGGAGCGAAACCATCTCGATCACGCGATTAAATCCTATCGTGACATTGAGCGCGACATGGTCGATCAATCTGAGTTAATCGAGCTTGCCGAGGCCGAGAACGATCAGGATATCGTTGCCGATGCGCTGGCGTCCCTGGCGCGGTTGCGCGAGACAGCGGAACGGATGGAGGTGGAGACACTTTTGTCTGGCGAGGCGGATAGTAATTCGGCGTTTATCGAAATTCACGCAGGAGCCGGGGGAACCGAGAGCCAGGATTGGGCGAGCATGCTGCTGCGAATGTATTTGCGCTGGGCAGAGCGAAGAGGCTTTAAAGCCGACATCATCGATCAAATGGATGGCGAAGAGGCAGGCATTAAATCGGCCACGATTTTGGTGAGCGGCCATAATGCCTATGGATGGGCAAAAACCGAGACAGGTGTCCATCGTTTGGTGCGCATTTCGCCTTTCGACTCGCAGGCGCGTCGTCATACAAGTTTTGCGAGTGTTGGCTGTTATCCTGAGATTGATGATGAAATTGATATTGAGGTTTCAGAGTCGGAAGTGCGCATCGACACATTTCGCGCCAGTGGCGCCGGCGGCCAACACGTCAACACGACCGATAGCGCAGTGCGAATTACGCATATTCCGAGTGGGATTGTTGTGCAGTGCCAAAATGAACGCTCGCAGCATAAGAACCGCGCGACAGCTTGGTCGATGTTAAAGGCGCGCTTATATGAGCGAGAGTTGCAGCGCCGTGAGGAAGAGGCGCTCAATGCGGCCGCCAATAAAACTGAAATCGGGTGGGGGCACCAAATTCGATCCTATGTCTTGCAGCCTTATCAAATGGTGAAGGACCTCCGCACGGGTGTCGAGAGTGGCAACCCGCAGGCGGTGCTTGATGGCGCATTAGATCCGTTTATCGAGGCGGCGCTGGCACAACGTATGGGCACGGGAGACGCAGCGCGGTCATAAGCCGTATGTCATCCGCAGGCGCAAACGCCCGGTTTGTCACTATACGGGCGGTGCTGTATACGGGCGGTGCTGTTGCTAACTTGTTTGGGTGGTGCGGCTTGGTGCCCCAAATTGCTCGGGCTTAATCGTGGATTCGGAAAGAGGGTCTTTCTCGCGCTTGACCGCGCCGTTTAATTCCGCTCCGGACTCGATCGCCAAGACTTCGTGATAAATATCGCCTGTTGTCCGGCTCCCCGAGCACAAATGTACTTGATGGGCGCGCACTGTTCCGTCAACGATCCCACGGATGGTTACGATTTCGCCCGCAACTTCGCCACGAATATGGGCGCTCTCGCCAATCGTAACGGCATGGGAGAATATGTTTCCATCGAGCTTCCCATCCAACTGCACGTCGCCAGATGAGAATATGTTGCCCTTTATCTTCAGATCTGCGCTGAGGATCGAGGGGGCAGTTCGCCCAGATTTTTTCTTTTCAGAGGTGGGGTCTGACATGATTACTCAACGCCTAAAGTTTCTGCGACATTAAAAATTTGTTTGCCCGAGGAAAGAAAGTTTTCGGGGTTGCGTACGCGACCCTTATACCAAATTTCATAGTGCAAGTGTGGCCCTGTGCTGCGCCCCGTATTCCCCGCATCCCCAATACGCTCCTGGAAAACAACGGTTTGCCCGCGGCGAACGCGGACACGATGAAGGTGGGCATAGCGCGTTTTAAACCCATTGCCATGATCAATTTCAACTACAAGACCATAAGGGCCGCGATTACCAGCATAGGTCACGACGCCAGAAAGCGTGGCGTGAACAGGTGTGCCGGTCGAGGTTCCGAAATCAGCGCCAGCATGAAAAGCAGGTCGTTTGCGAATAGGATCCATTCGCGGGCCGAAGCCGCTGGTCATACGAAAATTGTGAATGGGACGCGCCAGCGGAATGTGTGACACAGCGAAGCTCAGCGCCTCAAGCTGTTCCAAATTGGCGGCAATCCGACTGATTTGCTGGTCGAGGTTTTGCCCAAGTTTCAATGTGGACTTCAGGGGAATATACGGCCCCCCCAAACCCGGGCTATCTTGCGGAGCTATTTCAGCAACAAAGGTTTTCGGGTCGAGGACGCTGGTATTCGCAATGATGGCATTATATTCGCGGATATTTCGGTCAGTATTTTCTTCCAGTGCATCCACCAAATCGCTTTGGCGTGTCTTTAAATTGGTCATCCGCTGATACAAGCTCTCATCAATGAGCGGAACGGGTGCCTCGACAACAGGGGTTAACATGGGCGAGGTGTCAGCGCGCTCTTGGCGATCACTGATCCGGGTAAGGGTTTTCTCACCTTTCTGTGCCGTCACGCGCGATAGCCGGCTCTCGAGGTCAACACCGCTGACGCGCCCAATGCGCGCGACCAATGTGGTGTCGCCGTAGCCGCGTTTCGTTTTTCGCGCCGTTTCAGAAAATTGAGCCTGCATGGTCTCGATATTCTCGGTGACGGCGGCGTGCCGCTCGAGCATATCGGTCAGCGTATTGTGACGCGCTTCTAATTGCGCGGTTGTTTCATTGAACCAATCTTTGGTCAGAGCCAGCTGCCCATTCAAGCCATCATAGGCCACTTGTAATTGGTTGAGCCGATCTTGGTATTCCAGCAACTTCAGACGCAAATTGGCGGTTTGTTGTTGGGCAATCTGTTCGGCAAAAATAGACCTAACGGTTGCAAATCCCGTCCACAGGCAGATTGAAAGTACAAAGATGGCCAAAAGAGCCTGCGAGCGCGCTGACAGTGAAATGTAGCGCACGCTTCCTGCGCTGCGAATGTAAATCTGTTTTTCAACAAAATAGCTACTGAAAAACCATTTTATCTTTCGAATTAAACCTGACACAGGAACCCCCGTTTTGGCCAGAACATCTCAAAATTTACCTGCAATAGCAAGCGCGTATTGATACTTGTCCGATTGTGCCGCACTATTGCCGTGTTTTGCCTTAATGTCCAGTGCCAACTCGGGCCGTCCCGGGGAATTAACTCTCTGGAATCGATGCGTAAAATGCGCTGGGCATGCCTGTTAAATCGCGCGCCTCAACGTTAAAAGGCGGCTTCAGCCCACCATGCAAGAATTGCGCCACATAATGTTGATAGGCGGGTGCAGGCGCTTGTCCGCGCTCTGGACAAAGCCGCAAAAACCAATCCATGCCATAGCGCACATGGGTGATTTCATCTGAGTAAATGATTTGCAAAACTTTGGCGCTTTCAACGTCCCCTGCGCCTTCCATGCGCGCAATCATATCGGGTGTCACATCGAGACCGCGCGCTTCGAGCGAGAGCGGAACAATGGCCAATCGCGCCAAGAGGTCGTCTCCCGTGTCGCAGGCGGCCTCCCATAGTCCATCATGTGCGGGGAGCGCTCCATAGCCACTTCCTAGTGTATTTAAGCGATTTTCCAACATTAAAAAATGCTTCGCTTCATCTGCGGCGACGCTGAGCCAGTCATGGATAAAAGCTATTTTATCGTCATCGGCTTGCGGGAGGTCACCGAAAAACCGTCCAATAATATCTAAGGCGAGGTCGATCGCATTCAGCTCAATGTGGGCAAGAGCATGCAATAAGGCGATCCGACCCGCTTGGCCTCTGCCCCGCCGCGGCATCTCACGCGGTGCCCGTAAAGGCGGGTGGAGCGGACGTCCAGGGCGATCCGGCCAGGGCTGTTGGTTTAGATTTTGCGCGAGGAGGGGGCTTACAAAACCGTCATTGCGCCATTGGCGCACCAGCGCAAGCGTTTGCAGTGCCTTTTCATTCGCGCTCTCGCATAAATAGGCGGAGCAAATGGCTTCGAACAAACTCGGTTGAGGCAGCGGATCCATGGATTAAATTTGCCTAGCCATGAAGGGCTGCAAGAACCTCGTCAACATGGTTTTTGACTTTCACTTTGCGCCAAATATGACTGATCTTACCGGCCTCATCGATAATGAATGTAGAGCGCTCAATTCCCATATAGCTGCGCCCATACATGCTTTTCTCGACCCACACGCCATAGGCTGTCAGCATCTGATGCTCTGGGTCTGAGCCCAAGCGAATTGAAAGTTTATGTTTTTCGATAAATTTTCCGTGCTTGGTCAACGGGTCGGCAGAGACCCCTAAAATTTCCGCGCCCGCCGCTTCGATGGCCCCCTGGGCGCCGGAAAAGGCGATGGCTTGGGTCGTGCAGCCCGGTGTGTCATCTTTCGGGTAGAAATACAGAACCAGTCGCCGCCCTTTAAAATCAGCGAGCGAAGAGGTCGTCCCATCGCTACACTCAAGGTTAAAATTCGGCGCGCGATCACCTAGGGTCAGTGTCGTCATTAAAAGTCTCCTGAAAAGTCTCTTGTTGGGCTGGCTTCGGTTCACGTAAACAGCTACATATACGCAACAGCATCTTACCGTCAAAAAGGCGTATTAAAACCCCTGTGGCTTAGGAAAATTCGTGGCTGCGCTAAATAGATTTAATAGAATAGTTTTGGAAGTTTTGGGCGGGCTCTTGCTCGTGAGCTTAGTCTCCGTCGCCCTTTTGATCTTCCGGCTGTCATCGGGCCCAATTTCCTTAGAGTGGCTGGGCCCCGCTATATCATCTGCGATCAGCGATGATTTAGATGAGGGCGTGCTCAGCCTTGGAAGCGTGTCTTTATTTTTAGCGCCTGACACAAATCGTATGACCCTCGGGCTTGAAGAGATCCGGTATGAGGCCGCATCAGGCTACCAGCTTGAGGCCGACCAATTAGTGCTGACGCCAGATCTTAAGTCGCTCCTCATTGGACGTTTCGCGGCCGGTGCGTTGAGCATTAACCGCGTCATTATTCATGCTAATCGCGCCCCCGATTTGGGTGATGGTGGATGGCTGTTGACGCTCCGAAAATTTATTCAAGCGGGCGCCGGTCAGCCCACTAATCTCTCCTTGCAATCGCTCACAATATCCGAAATTTATCTGGTGCACCCTGATTTGAGCCCCGAGGCGAACGCGGCACCGTCTTATGTGAAGTGGGTGCAAGAGGCGGATCAGGCGCTGGTGGATGTACGCTTATCCTATGAGACCTCGGCGCGGAAAGCTGAAATTGTCGTGCTGGGGGATGTGATCCGCGGTGAGCCCGGACATATTGAATTCTCAGTCAAAGGTTTTTCGCCTCGCGATATCGCCACTTTGGCCCCTCCGCTTGATTTCCTTTCGCAGCAAACAAGTCCGGTAGCCATTATCGGTACGCTCGACATTGATAGCGCGGGTCAGCCAAAGGCTGTCACAGCGGATCTGTCTCTGGGCTCCGGGGCGATCGTTATTGGTCGGCGGGCGTGGCCGATCGACCGCGTGACGGCGGGGCTGCTCCTGAACCTCAAAGATCGGACTTTTTTTGTGCAAGACGCACGGCTCCGCGCGGGCGGCGAGTATATCGCGTTTTCTGCGAATGCCGATTACTCGGTAGATGCAGAAGGCCGGTTGCGCGGGCTCAGCAGTTCCGTCGATATTTCCGAATGGGCGTGGCGTCCTAATCCCGATAATCCGTTTGTTTTGTCAGGGCAGTCACTTTCAGCAATGATCAGGGTTCACCGCCCCGATCAGCGGGTTACTATCGACGCCCTCAAAGGGGTGGTGGGAGCAATACCCATCGAACTTTCTGGCGTGGTGAACATGGGAACGCCGGAGCGTGAAGCCGAAATTGATCTGCGGGCCGAGATTGGCCGCACTGAATTGCGCTCGGCATTATCGGTTTGGCCCCCCGATCAATCGCCGCGGACACGTCAGTGGATTGACACGAATATCCGCGCGGGCATGGTTGAAAATGGCTGGGTGGCCTTTAAAGGGCCTGTTTCCGAGTTTAGTCGACTTCGGCAGCGCCAGCTCCCCGCGGAGACATTTCTCTCAGGTGATCTTAATTTTTCAGGTTTGACGCTGAAATATACGCGCACCATGCCGCCGATTGAACAGGGTGCGGGGGTGCTTCACGCGAGCGGTCATCGCATCACTGTTGACTTATCGGAGGGCGTTGTCCGTGTTGGTGGGAAGGCTCAATCGGATCCACAAAAAGACCAGCAGGTGTCGTCGGAGAAAAGCGATCTAGACGCGTCTGACACAAACTCGTCCGAGCTCAGTGATAATTTGGAAGAGGGCGTGATGCCCCTCATGACGATCCACGATGGCTTTTTTAAAGGCCCGCCATTTTTTGAACCAGATGGCCACGCGGAAGTTCGCTTGAAAGCAGAGGGTGATTTGCAACCCATCATGCAAACATTAAGTGAGGCGCCCGTTTTTGCCATGCGCGGGTTGCCCTTTGCGGCTGAGGATTTATCGGGTGATCTGGTTGCTGATGTGGCGCTGTCTGTGCCGTTGGGCCGTGAAAAAGGGGCGCCCTTGTCGGTGGGGTATGATGTGACCGCCGTAACTAAAAATGTTGACGTGACCCGTCCCATTGAGCGCTATCGCCTTTCAAAGGGAAATTTGACCGTTCATGTCACGCCCGAGCGGATCGCCTTCGATGGACCACTTCAAATCAATGAGGTTCCTTTTTTAGTCTCTGGCACGCGCGCTGGAAAAAAAAGCGGTACCCAAATTAAGATATCGGGTGAAGTATCCTCTGAAATTACTGAAAAGCTCAATGTTGGTTTTTTGAGCGATCATTTTTCTGGCGCCGCTGGCCTGGATCTAACGCTTACCCTCAATCCAGACGGGGGCCGAGAAATCAACTTCAAGGTCGATGGCTCGCCCCTCGACATTGCGCCAAAATTTCTCAGCTATCAAAAACCCGCTGGGCGCAATGCCGAGATTACTGGACGCCTGTCCGCATCGCAGGATCGTCAGATCGAGAAAATCGATATCGCGTATCGATCGCAAGAAGACGCGGTCATCATCTCTGTAAAATCCCCAAATGGCATAATTGATCACATTGAGGTGCCCGAGTTTCACTTAGGGGAGGGTTATAATCTCGTTGTGAATTCACAGATGGCCGAACATGCGCTGGTGCTTAAATTGAAAAGTGACCAGTTTAATATGTCGCGTATTCTCTACCGCGGCGGGGTGGAGGCTCCGGGGGAAGGGGATCCGGTTTTAGCGCTTCCTAAATGGCCGCAAAATGTTGAGTTCGATCTCCGCGCGACCAATGTTGTGGGGGCGCAGGAGATCACTTTGCCGGTTGTTCATATATCAGGTTTCCGCCGCAATGGTTTGATCGAAAAATTGATCAGCTCCGCTAATTTCACAGATGGACAAGAGCTCTATGGCGAGGTTTTCCGCGATAGTGAAACGACGCGGCGGTTCTTGTTGCAGACTGAAAACGTCGATCATTTGCTGCGCGGGATCGATTTGTCAGAAGCTCTTGAAGGCGGTGCATTGAGTTTATCGGGCACCTTATATGACACACCCATTGAGGAAGATGGCACCATACGAAGTCTTGATGGGAGCTATGCCTTGTCGCCGTTTACCGTTCGAAAAGTGCCGGTTTTGGCGCAACTCTTGTCCCTCGCATCACTGCGCGGCCTGAATGACACGCTCACGGGTAAGGGCATTCGCTTCACCAATGCGAAAGGGAATTTCAGGTATTATAATCAAAGGTTAGACCTCACCGACGGCTTGCTAACAGGGCCGTCGCTCGGCATCTCGGTTCAAGGGGCAATTGACCGTAAAGTGAGACGCTTGAGCTTGGGGGGCACGCTAGTGCCTGCTTATGGCCTGAATAGTGCACTGGGTAAAATTCCAGTTCTAGGTCGGTTTTTGGCTGGTCGCGAGGGCGAGGGCGTTGTCGGCGTGAGCTATCGCATCTTTGGCGCAACGGATGCGCCATCGGTTCTGGTAAATCCTCTTTCCGTATTTACGCCAGGGTTTGTTCGCCAACTCTTTGAGTTGGGGACCGGAAATATTTCCAGATAATCAAAAATTTTTCGTCAACTGGGCAGGCAGCCTAGAGTGGTTTCACTAAGCCGTGGCGTTTTTTTCCAGCAGAAAGTTTAATCGCGCCATCTTCCAGATCCGATAGGCTAAGCCGATATTGAGGGTCTTGAATGGGCTGATCATTGATCCGCGCTCCACCACCTTGCACCAATCGTCTCGCTTCGCCATTTGATTGGGCAAAGCCCAGCTGCACGAAACAATCCAGCAAGCCAACCCCGGCAGCTAATTCGGTTTCAGGGAGGCTGAGCGTCGGTAAGTTTTCGCTGCGCGCTGAAGCGCCAAATGTTGCTTGCGCGGTGTCGGCAGCGGCCTGCGCAGCGTCATCACCATGGATTAATCGGGTGGCTTCCGTCGCAAGGATCGTTTTGGCTTGGTTGAGGTCTGCACCCTCAAGGGCCTCCAGTCGCGCAATCTCGTCCAGAGGTAATTCTGTGAAGAGACGTAAAAAGCGACCGACGTCGGGGTCTTCCGTGTTGCGCCAGAACTGCCAATAATCATAGGGGCTGAGGAGGTCAGGGTGAAGCCAAATCGCCCCTTGCGCCGTCTTGCCCATTTTGGCCCCTGAAGAGGTGGTTAATAAGTGCGTGGTGAGGCCGAACAGTGCCGCATCCGCCGTGCGACGACCGAGCTCGATACCATTGACAATATTGCCCCATTGATCCGATCCACCCATTTGCAGGCGACATTGGTAGCGCTTAAATAATTCGACAAAATCATAGGCCTGCAAAATCATGTAATTAAATTCGATAAAGCTCAGGGGCTGCTCGCGCTCCAGACGCAGCCGAACGCTGTCAAAGGTCAACATGCGATTGATCGAAAAGTGGCGCCCATAATCGCGCAGAAAAGAAATATAGTTGAGATCGCTCAGCCAGCTATCATTGTCCACCATCACCGCGTCGGTCGGGCCATCACCAAATGTGATAAAGCGACTAAAGCTCTCGGCTATTTTGCGCTTATTATCTTCAATTTGTTCGGCGGACAAAAGTTTTCGGCTTTCATCCTTGCCCGAAGGATCCCCAATTTTTGTCGTCCCGCCGCCCAAGACAATAATGGGTTTGCCACCGGCTTGTTGTAATTTGCGCAGCATCATGATGGAGATGAGATTGCCAACGTGTAGGCTCGGGGCCGTCAGATCATAGCCGACATAAGCGGTGAGCCCGCCGGCACAGGCCTGCTCGTCCAAGCCGGCTGGGTCGGAGCATTGATGAATATAGCCCCGCGCTTCGAGCGTGGTTAGAAAATCAGATTTGTACGTGTATGACTGGTTATGCATGATGCGTTTGGTTACGAGAAGCTGAGAGAAAAATCAACATAAAGCTGGTTGTCGGCACTGGCCAGTATAGAATGGCAATGGCCAGTATAGAATGGCAATGACCAGTATAGAATGGCAAGGCGACACCTTTCAGCCCAAAAGGCTGCTGGATGGGAGAGGGATTAAAAAACGTAATGGGGAACAAGCGTTATCGCGTTTTGGGGTTAATGAGTGGCACTTCGCTCGATGCCATCGATATTGCTGAAGTTGAGACGGATGGAGCGGCTTATTTCAAGGCGCTTAGCTTCTCAACGCATCCAATGGATGAATTTTTACGACGGGATCTCTCGGCCCTGATGCGGCGGGCGGCCTCAGTCAATTGGCAAACAGATCCCGATCTCGATCCGCTCTCGCAACGGGTCACGCAAGCCCATATCGATGCGATCCGAGCCGGCGCGCATGATCGCGCAATCGACCTGATCGGATTTCATGGTCAGACCGTTTGGCATGACCCCAAGCACGGGATGACCGTACAGTTGGGGGATGGGCAATTTATGGCCGCGTCTTTGGGGGTTGATGTTGTCGATCAATTTAGAGTGGCCGATGTTGCGGCGGGCGGGCAAGGAGCCCCCCTTGTGCCGCTCTTTCACGCGGCCTTATGTGTCGATATGGAGAAACCGGTCGCGATCGTCAATATTGGCGGTGTTGCTAATGTCACGCTTCTTGGTGCCAAGCGAGGCGCAGAGGCGGTCGATCGCGATATCGTGGCTTTTGACACGGGTCCAGGTAATGCGCTGATAAATGATTGGATGATGGCTCAGCGGGATGAGCCCTATGATGCCGACGGGGCTTGCGCGGCTTCTGGCCGCATTCATCATGAAGTGCTGGCCCAATGGATGATGCATCCATATTTCAAACGTCCGGCACCTAAATCTCTGGACCGCAATCAGCTCTCGGTTCTCGACGCCTGCAAGAACTTGTCTGCCGCCGATGGCGCGGCAACGCTGACCGCCTACACGATCGAGACAATTGTTCTGGAGTTGCAGTCTGTCGCGGATATGTCGGAGGTGATTGTGTGTGGAGGCGGGCGACATAATGCGACCATAATGAACGGGATCCGGCAGCGCCTCGCGATTCCGGTGCGCGACTGTGATGTTTTAGGATGGGATGGCGACGCACTCGAGGCGCAGGCCTTTGCGTGGTTGGCGGTGCGAAGCCTCAATGGGGCTGTCTTAAGCTTGCCCAGCACAACGGGGGTGGCGCGCCCAATGACGGGTGGTGTTCTGCATCGGGCCCGACATCAGTGACGCGCATCCATGCTCAGCAGGAATTTAAGCTGAGTAGGAATTAGGCTGAGCGGGAAATGCGCTCACCTCGTCCAAAAAACCTTACAGCCCACCAATTTCAGGGATGCGTTGATCAAGATAGTCCGAGACATGGCCCTCAATCGTATCCAGATCATTTTCAAAAAAGTGATTGGCGCCGCGGATGGTTTTATACGTGATCTCAATCCCTTTTTGAGCATGCAAGCGATCAACTAATTTATTGACATCCTCTTGCGGAACCACGCGATCTTCGTCGCCATGAATAATAATGCCTGAGGCGGGGCAGGGCGCTAAAAACGTGAAATCATAGAGATTGGCCGGCGGTGCAATCGATATGAATCCGGAGATCTCAGGGCGACGCATCAAAAGCTGCATACCGATCCAGGCGCCGAAAGAATATCCCGCGATCCAACATTGGCGCGCATCGGGACACAGGCTTTGGATCCAGTCTAAGGCCGATGCCGCATCCGATAATTCGCCCGTTCCATTGTCAAATTGCCCCTGGCTGCGACCGACACCCCGAAAATTAAAGCGCAGGACGGAAAAGCCGCGGTTCACAAACTGCTGATAGAGCTGGTAGGTGATAATATTGTTCATATTCCCGCCAAGCTGGGGCAGGGGGTGAAGGATCATCGCGATGGGCGCGCCCTTTTTCTTATTATGCGTGAAACGCCCTTCTAAACGGCCATCTGGCCCCGCAAAAATGACTTCCGGCATTCTTGAACCTCACTGATAAAAAGTTTGTCGCCAAAACTTGACTAGGCTAGTCAGGATTACTATATCCCCTATGTGCACTGGTCATAACCAAGGGTTCCGACTAAATGCAAGAAAATTATTTATTCATAAATAGAAACAGATAGTTATGAAAATTTCGACGCGCGGAAGATATGCGATAATGGCGCTGGTTGATCTGGCGAAGCGAGGAAACGCGCCCGCGCCCGTTCCGCTGGCGCAAATTAGCGCGGCTCAAGAAATTTCATTGCCTTATCTCGAGCAAATTTTCGTCGATTTGCGCAAACAGGGGCTGGTAACCAGTATGCGTGGCAAGCAAGGCGGCTATTGCCTCGCCCGCCCTGCGCATGAGATTTCGCTGGGTGCAGTCATTGACGCGGTCGATGAGGCGGTTGATGTCACGCGCTGTCAATCGGTTGATGGCTGTCTTAGTCAGTCGAGCCGCTGTCTGACCCATGATTTATGGTTTCAGTTGAGCCTTCATATTCGTCAGTTTTTTGATGCAATTTCATTGGCCGATGTCGTTGAGGGTAATTTAAACGACACTTTAGGGGCGCTATCAGCGCTCCGTGTCGCCTCGCCAATGTCGCTGGATGGGCAGAGCTAATGGTTGGTCATTCTCAATTTGCAGAGCGGGTTTATCTCGACCACAATGCGACGACGCCAATGCGCCCCGAAGCTATTGCGGCGATGCAACAATGGCTGGGGCGGGCTGCTAACCCGTCATCTGTGCACCAATCTGGTCGGGAGGCTAAGGCGGCCATCGAAAAAGCCCGCCAAACTTTGGCGACGGCTTTGCATGCGCCTTCTGCGGGCATAATATTTACAAGCGGCGGCAGCGAGGCGTGCAATCAGGCTATTCTGGGCTGGGCGCCCGACACGCGTCCCTTTGCGCATCTCTATGTCAGCGCGATTGAGCATGATGCCGTTCGTCAAGCGGCGGCTTATTCAGATTGCACCGTTCACAGTGTACCCGTCGATCAGCATGGCCAGATCGATTGTGCGGCGCTTGCAGATTTATTGGCTGAACACGGATCGGGCCTTGTTTGCGCGATGCTTGCGAATAATGAAACGGGGGTCATTCAACCGATCGCTGAGATTGTTGAAATCGCCCGGGCACATCAGGCGCTTGTATTTTGTGATGCCACGCAAGCGGTGGGGAAAATCCCGGTCTCTTTTCTGGGGCTTGGCGTCGACGCGCTGGCGATCTCGGCCCATAAGTTTGGCGGGCCTGCGGGCGTGGGGGCACTTATTGTGCGTCCGGCTTTGCCTGTGGCCGCGCGCATTCATGGCGGCGGACAAGAATTGCGTCGTCGGGCTGGAACGGAAAATGTTGCAGGGATTAGTGCGATGGCGGCGGCGCTTGCGATCGCTTGCTCGGCCGAAGATCATGTGACCGCCGATGCGCGGAACGCTTTTGAGCACGCCTTGAAACAACAGTTTGAAACGGTCTGTATTTTTGGCGACCAAGCCGAGCGCTTGCCGAATAGCTGCTGCTTTGCGGTGCCTGGTGTTAAAGCGGAAACCTTGATTATGGCGCTTGATCTGGCGGGGGTTGCGGTGAGTTCTGGTTCCGCCTGCTCAAGTGGCAAAGTGGCCCCCAGTCATGTGTTGCAGGCGATGGGTGTCGCGCCCGAGCTGGCGCAGGCTGCGATCCGGGTCAGCTTGGGCTGGGATAATTATGTTGAGGCGGATTTGGCGCGCTGCATCGACGTTCTGCTTACTGAAATTAATCGCCAACTCCCTGTTGAAATGAGAAAGAAGTCTGCATAATGCGTGAAGCTAAAGCCACCATCGATGATGCAACCGTTAACCAAGTCTCCGATTTGGCTGGGCAGAACTATAAATATGGTTTTGTCACGGATATTGACGCAGACCGTGCGCCAAACGGGCTCAATGCCGATATTATTCGCTTTATTTCGGCCAAAAAAGAAGAGCCGGCTTGGCTTTTGGATTGGCGGCTCGAAGCCTATGAGCGCTGGCAAACAATGGAAGAGCCGGAATGGGCGCATGTCGCCTATCCGAAAATTGACTACCAAGATCTATGCTATTACTCGGCTCCAAAAAGCATGGAAGATGGGCCTAAAAGCCTAGATGATGTCGACCCCGAATTGCTTCGTACCTATGAAAAATTAGGTATTCCACTTGTAGAGCAAGAAGTTTTGGCGGGCGTGCGCAAAGTCGCCGTTGATGCAGTGTTCGACAGCGTATCGGTTGGTACAACGTTTCGCGAAGAGCTGGCGAAATCGGGCGTGATTTTTTGTTCATTCTCGGAGGCGGTGCGCGAGCACCCAGATTTGGTGCGGAAATATTTGGGATCCGTGGTGCCGCAATCTGATAATTATTTTGCGGCGCTTAACTCGGCCGTGTTCTCCGATGGGTCGTTTGTCTACATCCCCCCAGGTGTTCACTGTCCTATGGAGTTGTCGACCTATTTCCGGATCAACGAAGCGAATACAGGGCAATTTGAGCGCACTTTAGTGATCGCAGATCGAGGTGCTTATGTCAGCTATTTAGAAGGCTGCACGGCGCCCATGCGTGATGAAAATCAGCTGCACGCGGCGGTGGTTGAGTTGGTCGCGCTTGAAGATGCTGAGATTAAATATTCGACTGTTCAAAACTGGTATCCGGGTGATGCCGAAGGGCGCGGCGGCATTTATAATTTCGTAACCAAACGAGGGGATTGTCGCGAAGACCGCTCAAAAATATCTTGGACGCAAGTTGAGACGGGATCCGCCGTGACGTGGAAATATCCATCTTGCGTGCTGCGCGGGAATGACTCGGTTGGCGAGTTCTACTCGATTGCCATCTCCAACAATATGCAGCAGGTCGATAGTGGCACAAAAATGCTGCATTTGGGACGCAACACATCGAGCCGAATTATCTCTAAAGGTATCTCGGCTGGTCGCTCGAGCAACGCCTATCGCGGCAAGGTGAGTGTACATCGCAAAGCGCAGAATGCGCGCAACTTCACCCAGTGCGACAGTTTGCTCATTGGTGCGCGCTCCGCCGCGCATACCGTGCCCTATATTGAAGTGAAGAACCAGAGCGCCCAAATCGAGCATGAGGCGACAACCTCTAAAATTAGCGACGATCAATTATTCTACTGTCAGCAACGCGGGTTAAATGCCGAGGAAGCAGTGGCGCTGATTGTGAACGGGTTCTGTCGCGAAGTGTTACAGCATTTGCCGATGGAATTTGCGGTCGAGGCTCAAAAATTAGTCGGGATTTCATTGGAAGGAAGCGTGGGATGAGTGCGATGTTGGATATTCAGAATTTACATGCACGGGTCGGCGAAGCAGATATTTTGAAAGGCCTGTCTCTGAGCGTAAAGCCCGGCGAGGTTCACGCAATTATGGGGCCGAATGGTTCGGGCAAGTCGACCCTCTCCTATGTTCTGTCGGGGCGTGATCATTATGAGGTCACCCAAGGATCTGTGACCTTGGATGGCAGCGACCTCTTGGCGATGTCGCCTGAAGAACGCGCTTGGGCGGGGGTTTTTCTCGCCTTTCAATATCCGCTCGAGATACCGGGTGTGACCAATATGACATTCCTGAAGACGGCCTTAAACGCGGTGCGCAAGGGACGCGGAGAAAGCGAATTGGACGCAGCCTCTTTTCTGCGCTTGGTGCGCGAGAAGGCGCAGGGGCTGGGTATGCGCGATGACATGTTAAAGCGTGAGCTTAATGTGGGGTTCTCGGGCGGCGAGAAGAAGCGCAATGAAGTGTTGCAAATGGCTCTCTTAGAGCCTCGGCTCGCTATTCTCGATGAAACAGATAGCGGCTTGGATGTCGATGCGCTGCGCATCGTCGGCGAGGGGGTAAATGCATTGCGCTCGCCAGAACGATCTTTCGTTGTCATCACGCATTACCAGCGTCTCCTCGATTACATAAAGCCCGATTATGTGCATGTATTGGCGAAGGGTCAGATTATAGAAACAGGATCGGCGGATCTCGCCCATCAGCTCGAAAAAACAGGCTATGCCGGTTATGTGGATCGCGCCCATGCTTAATTTGCGCGAAACATCGACCGCGCGGGCGCAGATTGGCGCTCCGAATTATTCGGCGTGTCGGTCGGAGGCTCTGGCGGTTGCTGAACAGCTGGGGCTTCCCTCGCGTCGGGTTGAGGCGTGGCACTACACCGATCTCGCGCGCCTTCTCAAGCAAGGCCCAAGCGCCCCATTATCGGCGCCCGCCGATTTGTTACAGCTATCGCCTTATGTGATCGTGTCAGACGATGATGGGGTTCACCTGCCCGAGCGCTTGTTACAAGATCCCGCCATTACCGTGACATCTATTTTCGACCGCGCGCCTGAGCAATGGGCGCCCATGCTGACGGCGTCAGATCATCGTGTCGCCCTCGATGCCTATAACCTTGCCCTTCTTGAAGGCGGAGTTTACGTGACGGTTACAGGCCGCCCCCAATTTCCAGTTTGTTTTTCCTATCGTGGGAATTCTGATCGCGTTTTGCGTCATATCATTCGATTAGAAAAAGGGGCCGAGCTAACCCTGTGCGAACATTATGCCGCCACGCAATTGTGTCACACGTCGGTTAACATAGATCTCGAAGAGGGCGCTTCTTTGGAGCATATGATCCTGCACGAAAATGGCGCTGTGCTCACCGTTAACCAAGCGCATCTCGCCGGGTCGGCGCGGGTGAACCGTCACTATTTGGCCTATGCCCCCCATATGGCGCGGCACGAAACGCATGCCTATATGGATGCCCCCGACGCGCGATTTGATCTCACGGGCACGCTTCTTTTAGGGCAATCAGCCCAGTGCGACGTGACCAGTGTTCTTGAGCATCGATCCCCGCACAGCAACAGTAATACATTGGTGCGCAGTGTTCTCACAGATGACGCTCATGGCATTTTTCAAGGCAAAATTCTGGTGCATCGGGATGCTCAACATATTGATGCCCAGCAGGCGGCACACACTTTGTTGTCGTCTGAAACGGCGCAAATGAGTGTTAAGCCGGAGCTTGAAATATTTGCCGATGATGTGGCGTGTAGCCATGGGGCCACGATTGGCGAGGTGGACCCGGATGCATTGTTCTTTTTGCGCTCGCGGGGTGTTCCCGAGCCACAGGCACGCGAAATGCTTATTTCAGGCTTTATGTCTGTTGGGCTATCGCGCGTTCGCGATGAGAATTTACGCAACTTTATGCAAGAGCTCGTGACCCGCCGCATTGAACGAATGGTTCACCGAGGGCCCTTACAAAGCCAAGGCGTATGAGGCGCATGAAATGACAGAAATGACACATAACTTTAACTCTTTTGATGCGCTTGCCGCACGGCAGGAATTTCCGATTTTAGCTCAGGAAATTTATGGAAAGCCGCTAGTGTATCTCGATAATGCGGCCTCGGCGCAAAAGCCTCTATGTGTAATAGAGGCCATGCGTTCGGTGATGCAGCATGATTATGCAAATGTGCATCGCGGTCTGCACTATCTGTCCAATCGTTCGACGGATTTATTCGAACAGGCGCGCCACTCCATGCGCCAGTTCCTAAACGCCCCCAGCAATGAAACAATTATTTTTACGGCGGGTGCAACCGACGCGATCAACCTTGTTGCCGATAGTTTTCTCGCCCCCACCATTCAGCCAGGTGATGAAATTATTTTAACAACGATGGAACACCATTCGAATATCGTTCCATGGCACTTTCTGCGCGAACGGCAGGGCGCTGTTCTAAAATGGGTGGGGCTGACGGAGGATGGCCGATTAGATTTAGATGCCTTTGCCTCGGCCATTACGCCCAAAACGAAAATGATCGCTGTTACTCAAATGTCAAACGTATTGGGTCTGGCGACGCCGATTGAGCAAATTATGGCGCTCGCGCGGGCCAATAATATCCCTGTATTGGTTGACGGCTGTCAGGGGGCGGTTCACTTGGATACGGATGTCTCGGCCCTCGGATGTGATTTTTATGTGATGTCGGGCCATAAGCTTTATGGGCCAACCGGGATTGGCGTGCTCTATGCGAAGGCGGAGCATTTGGCAGCGATGCGTCCCTATCGCGGCGGCGGAGAGATGATCGAAGAAGTGTATGAGGATCGCGTCAGCTATGCGTCGGCGCCCCATAAGTTTGAGGCGGGAACACCTGCAATCATTGAAGCCATTGGCTTAGGGGCCGCGGCGGAATATGTGATGAAGCTCGACCGCGCAGCCATTCGCGCGCATGAGCACGCGCTTGCCGCGCGGACGATTGCCGAGTTACGGTCGATGCCGGAAGTCACCCTTTTTGGAGGCGACCATCCACGCTCGATTGTCTCCTTTGCCGTTGCCGGGGCACACCCACATGACATCGCCACGATTATTGATCGAAATGGTATTGCTATTCGGGCGGGGCATCATTGCGCGCAACCTCTAATGCGCCGCCTGAATGTGCCTGCAACCGCGCGGGCCTCTTTTGCGCTTTACAACACTCAAGAAGAGGCAGACATATTTGTCGCCGCTCTTAAACGCGCTATCACGATGTTTGCATGAGGACAGGCCATGGATGATACAAGCAACAGCTCGAACAGCACTGCCATACCACCAGGTGAGGAGCAGCTCGTGGCAGCGGATGAAACGCTGGAGCAGGATATATCGCCTGAATTGGCAGCCTTGACGGATGACTTGATCGGTGCGCTCAAAAGCGTTTACGATCCTGAAATTCCGGTCGATGTCTATGAGTTGGGTCTAATCTATCGTGTCGATGTCTCAGACGCGCGTGATGTAGAGATCGATATGACGCTCACCGCGCCGGGCTGTCCGGTTGCGGAACATATGCCGCGTTGGGTCGAGGATGCGGTGCGCTCGGTGGATGGCGTTGGAGATGTTAAGGTGAATATGGTGTTTGACCCTCCATGGGATCCAAGTCGGATGTCGGACGAGGCGCGCGTAGCCCTCAATATGTTTTAATGGTGATGGATATGGAAATGAGAAAAGCAATTACCCTGACGCAACGCGCCGCCGACAGAATTAATGCGCTGATGTCGCAAAATGATGGCGCTCTGGGTTTGCGCTTAGGGGTCAAAAACGGAGGCTGTGCGGGTATGGAATATACGCTCGATATCGCGCGCACGGCTCACGATCTGGATGAGGTGGTCGAAGATCGTGGTGCTCGCATTTATATTGAGGCCAAAGCTTTGTTGTTTCTGTTGGGGACTGAGCTGGATTATGAAGAGGGCAAGCTGTCCTCTGGTTTTGTTTTTAATAATCCCAATCAGACCGATGCCTGTGGGTGTGGTGAGAGCGTCACATTAATACCGGCGCAACAATCGTAAACTTAGCGTGAACTGAAGAACAAATTTTGGCCGGACGCTCTAATGCGATCGGTCAGAGGCGATATGGGGGTCAAGAAACCGATGGCGAATGGACAAACATTAGAAGAGCTGTTGACCATGCTCAATTTGGAGCGCCTTGAAGTCAATTTGTTCAGGGGCGAAAGTCCTGCTGAAAGTCGCCAGCGTGTTTTTGGGGGCCAAGTTTTGGGGCAAGCATTGCGCGCTGCGACGCATACGGTCGAGGATATGATTTGCCACAGCTTTCATTCCTATTTCCTGCGCCCAGGCGACCCGAACTGTCCGATCATTTTTGAGGTTGATCATGCGCGCGATGGCAAAAGTTTTGCCAGCCGACGGGTGATCGCCATTCAACATGGGAAGCAAATTTTCAACCTCGCTGCTAGCTTTCAACGGTTTGAAGTCGGCAATGAACATCAAGTGGAAATGCCAGAAGCGCCAGCTCCTGAGACGCTGAAATCGGATTTGGAGTTACGCCAAGAAGTGGCGGATAAAATTCCCGCATCCTTTCGGGATCATTTCTTGCGGCGGCGTCCCTATGATATGCGGCCCGTCACACCCGTTAATTTTTTCAATCCCGTAAAGCGGGAGGCATCGCAAATGGTGTGGTTTCGCGCAAGTGAACCCATGCCTGACGACATTGATATAAACCAAGCTCTGCTTGCATATATTTCTGATACGACCTTATTGGATACCTGCTTGCGGCCCCATGGTCTCAGCTTTATGAACCCAAAACTGCAATCGGCGAGCCTGGATCACGCCATGTGGTTTTATCACCCGTTTAAAGCAGATGAATGGATCCTATATGTTCAAGACTCTCCTGCAAGTGCCGGCGGGCGCGGTATGAATTTTGGTCACTTCTTCACGCAATCTGGGAAACTTATTTGCTCAGCCGCGCAAGAAGGCTTGATCCGCGTGCACGACTAAAGCAGAGCGGAAAACCGCTCAACCATGAGCGCCGATGCGGCGACGGTGTGGAGTCGCTTATGCGGCGACGTTGTGGCCGAGATGCGCCGTGAGTGTGGTGATGAGTTCTGCCGCGGCATCGGGGATAATGGTGCCGGGGGGGAAGATGGCTTTTGCGCCAGCTTCTCTCAGCGCGTCAAAGTCTTGCGGCGGAATAACGCCCCCCACAACAACCATGATCTCATCGCCTTGAATGCGAGCGAGGGCTTGTTTCAGCTCAGGGACAAGCGTCAAATGCCCTGCCGCCAATGAGCTCACGCCGATCACATGGGCACCAGCGTCAATGGCGTCTTGTGCGGCCTCTTCAGGCGTTTGGAAAAGCGGGCCGGTCACCACGTCGAAGCCGAGATCGGCGAAGGCTGTCGCGACAACTTTTTGCCCACGGTCGTGGCCATCTTGTCCCATCTTGGCGAGATAGATGCAGGGTGCTCGTCCTTCCCGTTCGATGAAACGCGACACCATATCCGCGACGCGCTTAAACGATTCTGATGTCTGTCCGAATTGCGCGCCATACACATTGGTCACGGTTTGCGGTGTGGCCGCATGGCGTTGGAAACTTTTTTCCATGGCATCCGACATTTCGCCAACCGTCGCCATAGCGCGAGCGGCATCAACGGCACAGGCCAATAAATTACCGTCGCCGGTGGCGGCACATTGGGCTAACGCCTCGAGAGCGGCTTGGCAGTGTTCTTCATTCCGAGCTGCACGCAATTTCGCAAGTCGATCAATTTGCGCTTGCCGTACGGAACTATTATCCACTTTCAGAACATCGACGGCATCTTCTTGGTCTAGTCGAAACTTATTGACCCCGACAACGGTCTGCGTGCCATTATCAATGCGCGCTTGCGTTTCTGCGGCCGCTTGCTCAATGCGCATTTTGGGAATGCCTTGCTCGATGGCGGCAGCCATGCCGCCGAGGGACTCGACTTCGCGAATATGTTCAAGCGCTTTGGCTGCAAGATCATGGGTCAAGCGTTCCACATAGTAACTGCCGCCCCATGGGTCGATCACTTTTGTTGTATTGCTCTCTGTTTGCAAAACCAATTGGGTGTTGCGGGCAATGCGGGCCGAGAAATCGGTTGGCAAGGCCAGGGCTTCATCGAAACTATTCGTGTGTAGCGATTGCGTGTGGCCTTGTGTGGCGGCCATGGCTTCCACACAGGTTCGCGTAATATTGTTGTAAATGTCCTGTGCGGTCAGGCTCCATCCTGATGTTTGGCAATGGGTGCGCAGAGCCATTGATTTTTCATTTTCAGCGCCCAGCCCGCGCATGAGTTGCGCCCATAATAATCGGGCGGCGCGCATTTTGGCGATTTCCATGAAAAAATTCATACCAATGGCCCAAAAGAAAGACAGGCGTGGCGCGAAAGCATCAATCGGCAAGCCTGCCGCCATGCCGGCACGCACATATTCAATTCCATCGGCCAATGTATAGGCGAGCTCGAGATCGGCGGTCGCTCCGGCTTCTTGCATGTGATAGCCCGAGATCGAGATGGAATTGAACTTTGGCATATGCTCGGAGGTATAGGCAAAAATATCCGAGATGATCCGCATGGATGGTTTGGGCGGATAGATATAGGTGTTGCGAACCATGAATTCTTTGAGAATATCATTTTGTATAGTGCCCGATAGCTGCTCAGGCGATACACCTTGCTCTTCAGCCGCCACAATATACAGCGCCATGATCGGAAGGACAGCGCCATTCATGGTCATCGACACGCTCATCGTGTCGAGCGGAATGCCGGCGAACAGCGTGCGCATATCGTAAATCGAGTCGATGGCCACACCGGCCATGCCCACATCCCCCATGACACGCGGATGGTCACTGTCATATCCTCGGTGCGTTGCGAGGTCGAAGGCAACCGATAAGCCTTTCTGGCCTGCCTTTAAATTGCGCCGATAAAAGGCGTTTGATGCTTCTGCTGTTGAGAACCCCGCATATTGACGAACCGTCCATGGTTTATTGACATACATGGTCGGATAGGGGCCGCGGATAAAAGGCGGCAGGCCTGGAAAACTATCGAGATAGGGCAGGCCTGCAATATCTTCCGCCGTATACAAACTTTTGACGGCCAATCCTTCAGGGGTCTGACGACAATGCGGTGCCGGCAGAGATGCGGTCGTGTCGGCTTTGAGGTCGCCGATCTCAATTTGGGTAAAATCCGGAATATTAGTCATTTAACCCTCCAGTCCAAGCGTGTGGTGGATCTGTGTCGCGAAAACAAATGTATCGCAGCCCGCAAAACAATAATCATCGATCGGTTCAATTTCCCGAGGTTTCCCCGCCAGGGTGAGGTGAACAGCGCCGGCCTCTTTAAGCGCCACTGCGACGGCGTCGGCTTGCGCATCATAGGCGCTGTCGGTTCCGCAAATGCAGGCGATTTTACATCCGCTGGCTTTAAACGCGTCAATGATCTGGGGCAGATCATTCCCCCCATCGCCTGTCACGCTGTTGACGCCGGCAACGGCATATAAATTAGACGCAAAATTGGCCCGCGCTGAAAACTCGGCTTGTGTACCTAAGGTCGCCAAAAAAACTTTGGGTTTGACGGGTTGAGCATGGTGGCGCAGATCTTCAAATTTCTCGACATCGCGTTGCTCGCCGAGCGGGCCCGACCCCTGTGGGGGGCGCGGCGTAAGCGGTGCCTCTTCAAGATTGGGAAATTCGGTTACGCCGATCCGCGCAATTTTGCGTCGGGCAATCGCATCGGATCGGGTGTTGCGCGTCTGTGCAATTTGCTCCGCTAGCCAGCCGGATGCAATGGCTTGCATCAGCCCTCCTTGGGCCTCGATAGCTTGGAAAAACGCCCAGCCCGATCGGGTCAAATCTGCGGTCAGTTGCTCAATATACCAGGCGCCTCCCGCAGGGTCGACGACGTGCCCGAAATGGCTTTCTTCTTGCAAAATGATGTGTGTGTTGCGGGCAATGCGACGGCTCAGCGCATTATCGGCATCACTAATGGATGTGCAGGGGGCAACTGTTAAGACATCGCAACTGCCCAGTGCGGCGCCGACGGCGCTCACTGTGGCGCGCAATATATTGACCCACGGATCAGCTGTTGCGAAACAGCGTTCACTTGTATCGGCGATCAGGCTGGGGGCCACGGGAGAAGACCCGCAGGCCTCGGTGATCCTTGCCCAGATTGAGCGTGCCGCTCTGAATTTTGCAATGGTGGCAAAAAAATCAACATCGGCCGCGAGCCCTAGGGTCATTTGGCGAAAATGGACCTCTGTCGGCGTGTCGCTATTGTGCGTGCTCAGGTGACGGGT
>CBFIIU010000007.1:10315-17936 GCA_965662735.1 Alphaproteobacteria bacterium | reverse complement strand
TCGGTTCTCAGCGGAAATATTCTGAGCATCATAAATATGGTCCAGAATTTTATGCGCCGTTTGGTATTCAGTTCCTGGGGAAATATTTAAGGCAATAATGTCGAGCATTACATTGCTCATCAGGGCCTCAATCATCGCCGGCTCGGGGGCCATTGAGAGGTCGAGCGTAAGCGCGCTCGCACCCCCCATTAAGTCGGTTAAGATCGCGGCATTATCGCAGCCTTTTCGCCCTGGGATAACGCGCTGGGCGATGTGCCAGGGAAGATGCGCATTGTTCTGTCCTCGCGCTGAACGGGTGAAAGGAAATTGTCCTGCCTGTGTTGGCGCTTCAACAGCCGTGTTCTGGGCCGTGTATAAAGCCTGCCGGGTGAGGCCTCCTGGCTCCGTCGAGGTGAGGGTGTCAATGCGAGCGCCCTTCAGCGCTTTCTCAACAGCATCCAGCCACCGTGTTTCACTCGCCTCGACAAAATCAGACTTGATCAGATGATCCGACATAACTTCTCCAACACATAAACAGCGCAGCGCGCTTTTTCACGGATGATCAAAATGGAAGGCGAGGGGCTCATCCTCTTTCTTCGCGCTCGATCAGAATACTGACCGATAGTAATAGAAGAACTAGCGTCGGAATCCAAGCCGCTGCGGCGACAGGAAGAAGCGAAAGTTGAGCGATTTTACTAACCAGCTGACTACCCGCATAGGCGCCGAAACCGAGCATGATCGCCGTGGCTATGGTTCGCCCCGTTGAGGCGAGACGACCGCGCGGAATACTAAAAGCGATCGCAATTAAAACCATAAAGACACAGAAAAAGGGCAAAGCTAGTAAGGTATGAAAGCGCAGTCGATATTGGGTCATGTCCAGTCCCGCTTTCTCGCCACTGGAGATCTGGGATGGGAGACGCCAGACAGGCAAGGCATGCGCTGAAAAAAGTCGATCCCGCAAACTTTCGAGCGACAAGGGGTCGAGCGATAAAATTTCTCGGGCACCTTTGTCGGTTTCAATGGTCCAGACATTGTCCTTCAAAATAGCTTTCTCACCAATTATATGTTCGTGCAATTTATGGTCGGTCCCATAGTGAAACACATCGACCCCTTTGAGTTGCAGGGTTGTGGGATCGGAGACAAATTGGCCTCGAATGAGATAGTGCCCGCTCTCTTGTCGAAGCCGTATCCAGACGCCGGTGCTCAGAATGTTGAGCTGGTCGTCGCGCCCCAAAATCTGGTTTTCCAACTGATCGCGCAGTTGTGCGCTTCGAGCGGCAAGGGGGTCGATGAGTGTGATTGTGACGATCGCGAGAAGGAGTGTTGTGAGAAGGGCTGGAAAAGCGAATTGCCAGACGGATTGGCCAGCACTCCGCAGGACAGCAATTGCTTGGCTCTCATTGAGCCGCATAAAAGCGATTAGGCTCGCAAATAAGAAGATAAAGGGGGCCAGGCTGGGGACGAGTTGAGGAACACCATAGATCGTTAATAAGAGGGCCTGCGGTGTCGTGCCTCCGATTTTTTGCATCAACTTCAGATTTTCAACAAAGCCGCCCATCACAGCGAGGCCGATCATGGCCAGCACGACAATCCCAACCCACTGAAGAAAATATTGGGCAATATACCGGTTTAATATTTTTGACATGCGCGCGAAAGTCCTCTTCGTGAGGAACACAAAAGCATAGGTCGCTCATGTGTCGCAAATCTAAAGTTAAAAAAAGGGGCGCCTGCGGGCGCCCCTCAATTCGGTTGGCGTTAAATACGCTCGATAATCACCGCAGGTGCCATGCCGCCAGCGGCGCACATGGTGATCAGCGCGAATTGACCATCACTGCGTTCCAGCTCGTCCAGCGCGGTTCCAACGAGCAAGGCGCCCGTGGCACCGATGGGGTGACCCAGGGCCATCGCACCACCATTGCGATTGATTTTTTCACGATCAATATCGAGATCGCGAATAAACTTCTCAGCGACAACCGCAAAGGCTTCATTGACCTCAAACACATCAATGTCGCTCAGTGAGAGCTTTGCCTTTTCCAGAACTTTTCGAGCCGCAGGAACAGGCGCATTGAGCATTAATGTTGGGCTGTCGCCCATATTGGCCATGGCAACAATGCGCGCCCGCGGTTTCATGCCGTGGGCTTTCGCGTAGCTATCGGAAGTCAGCAACAAGGCACCGGCGCCATCGACGACGCCAGATGAGTTGCCGGCATGGTGGACGTGATTAATTTGCAGATCAGGATAGGCCTGCAAGACCAGCTTGCGAAAGGTCGTGCCATTTTCGTCAAGCGCAAAATCTGCAAGCTTGGCGAAAGATGGCTCTAATTTTGCCAGATCATCGCGCGTTGTTTGTGGACGCGGGAATTCTTCCTTATCGAGCGCCACCGTTCCGTCCGCATTGTAGACGGGAACCAATGAGCGATCGAAATGCCCATTCTCAATCGCATGCTTGGCACGCTGCTGGCTGACATAGGCCAGATCGTCTAAGGCTTCGCGCGGAATGTTCTCTAAAGTTGCAATCGTATCTGCGCAAACGCCTTGATGCGGTTGGGGGTGCATGTCACGCAGCACCAGATTGCCATTGTCAAGGAATGGAGAGCCCTTAAATCCTTCACTTCCATAAAGTGACATCATTTCGGTGCCGCCGGCGACGCACATATCTTCCATGCCGGACATGATGTTTGCGGCCGCAATATTGACGGTGGTGATGCCTGAACCACAAAACCGGTCAAGTGTCATGGCGCTTGATTTAACATCATAGCCTGCTTCCAAAGCGGCCATGCGACCGAGGTCACCCCCTTGAACACCTTTTTGCGAGCTCGTTCCCCAAATAATGTCACCCACTTCAGAGGTGTCAATTTTTGTCCGCTCAGCCAATGCCTTCAATACGGTTGCCCCAAGGTGATGGGGGTGCAGGTGGGCGAGCCCGCCTTTGCCCGCTTTGCCAATACCGCGCGGCGTCCTGCAGGCGTCAATAATCCAAGCTTCACTCATCGTGTTTCCTCTCTTCTACAACTTTGTCATGCAATTCGCATACGTTGATAAAACGTGAACTCAGTTTGACACTCCGATTTCGAGATGACAATCGTCTAATTATTATCTGTTCAATATTTTGGAGGCTCAGGATTTCTGAGTCTCAGGATTTCTGAGTCTCAGGATTTTTGAGGCTCAGGATTATTGATGCTTGGGATTGTATCGGCTCGCATTTCAGCTGTTCAGCGCATAAGCTTTTAACAACCCACAGTAAATTTTATCTTCTCCAAAAAACCGAAAAAACTGGCCTTGTCACACTGCACTAATTTGACTAGGGTCTGCCCAATTGTCGCACCATGTGCGGCGAGGGAGGGCATGTTCGTGGCTTATCGGGCAGGTCTCCTATCGCAATGTAACCAGGAAACCAAAATGAGAATCTACATGAAAATCGCTCACTATTTGATAGCTCTGGCTCTAGTGATGCCTGTGGCAGCTGGTGCCCAGACAATCGATAATTTGTCGGGCGAAGCGCGCGGCAGTGTGTCTGATGGCGCTCAATCTCAACAAAGAATCGATAAGCTCGATGATGAGACCAGCCAGCTGGTTCGCGAATATCGCGCGGCTCTGTCGCAGTTACAGTCATTGCGCGAATACAACACGCAGCTTGAAAAGTTGATTGTGGCGCAAAAAGAAGAAATGGTGAGTATTCGGAAGCAAATCGAAGATGTGACGAATGTCGATCGGACCATTGTACCGCTCATGTTCCGGATGATCGATGCATTAGAGCAGTTTGTGAAGCTGGATGTACCCTTCATGATGGACGAACGAAATGCCCGCGTGAGCAATCTGCGTGAGCTGATGGATCGTTCTGATGCAAGCCCGGCTGAAAAATATCGGAAAATCTTAGAGGCCTATGAGATCGAGAACGAGTATGGACGTACCATTGAAGCCTATGAGGGCGAAATGGAGGTCGAAGGTGAGATGCGCACTGTAGCCTTCTTGCGGATTGGTCGTGTGTCGTTGATTTATCAAACGCTAGACGGCGGCGACAGCGGTGTCTGGTCGCAAGCGACACGGAGTTTCGAGGACCTCGATGGTGATTTCGATTCTGAGATTCGCAATGCCTTACGGGTTGCTAAACAACAAGCTGCGCCTGACCTGTTGATCGTGCCTGTGGCACGGACTGCGGAATAGGGGGGACCACACAATGAACTTACGAAATCCAATCTTGTCCCTTCTGGGGTTTGCTTTTCTTCTGACCTCGATGGTGTCATCGCCAGCGATCAGTCAAGAGACGGTTGCGGATGCTGATGCGGCTACTCTCCAACAATTGCTGGATCGCGTTCGCGAAGGCCGGTCGCGCGATAAGAGCTTTTACACTAAGCGCGAAGAAGAATTCCGCGCTGATCGCAACAAACAAAAAGCATTGCTTAAAAAAACCAATGATGCCATTGCCGCGGAAGAAGCGCGCAGTGAGCGTTTGGAAAACTCCTTCAATGCGAATGAGCTGAAACTTGCGGAGCTTGAAGCCCTCCTGAATGAGCGTCTGGGCGTGTATGGCGAGTTGTTCGGTATTGTCCGTCAAGTTGCGGGCGAAACCCGGGCTCAAATTGATGAAAGCCTTATTTCGGGTCAGCTCAAAGATCGGGCAGCGCCATTGGCAGCCTTGGCCAAGACCAAAGGTTTGCCCGAAATGTCGCAACTTGAAGAATTGTGGTTTGCCCTGACCCAGGAAATGACGGCGCAAGGTCAAGTTGTGTCCTTCCCTGCGGAGATCATCAATCTCGATGGTACCGTGCGCCAGGCAGACGTTCTGCGCGTTGGCCCATTTACGGCGATCTCTGATGGCGATTTTGTTCGCTATGCAGGTGACGGTCGTTATGCCGATCTCGGACGTCAGCCTCCCTCTCGTTTCATGAGTGTGTCAGATGAGTTGGAAGATGCTGATGTGGGTGAGGTTGTGGCCGGGGTTGTTGATCCATCACGCGGCGCAATTTTGAACCTGTTCTTGCAAATGCCAACATTGTTTGAGCGCGTCAACCAGGGCGGCTTGGTCGGATATATTATTATTCTGCTTGGTCTATTGGGTGTTGCTCTGGCGGTCGAACGTATTTTGACGCTGTCGAAAACCGCCCGCCTTGTGCGCGAGCAGGTTGCCTCTGGCTCAGCTCAGGGCGATTCTCCTTTGGGTCGTGTGTGGAGCGCCTATGAGGCCAACACGTCAGCCGATGTGGAAGCGCTCGAGTTAAAACTCGACGACGCCATTTTGAAAGAAATGCCTGCGCTCGAGCGTGGATTGCCTATGTTGAAATTACTGGCTGGGGTTGCGCCTTTATTGGGTCTCCTCGGAACCGTGACCGGGATGATTTTAACCTTCCAAGCGATTACCTTGTTTGGGACGGGGGATCCGAAGCTGATGGCTGGCGGTATCTCGCAAGCCCTGGTGACGACGGTTCTCGGCTTGGTGGTTGCAATCCCGATCCTTCTCCTTCATGCCGCAGCGGCAACGCGTTCACGCGAAGTTGTGCAAATATTGGAAGAGCAGGCGACAGGGCTTATTGCTGCCCATGCTGAGAAATCTGGAAGTAAACGCTAAGGTCTGATCTATGGAATTTAGCGATATCATTTGGCTATTTCTGAACCCATTCGAGGCTTATCGTGGTGTACGCGATTTCCTCGATATGGGGGGCAGCGTGCTCGTGGCAATTATGATTGTCACAGTGTTGCTGTGGGCGCTCATTTACGAACGCTATAGCTATATGCGGGGCAATTTTCCGCTCCTCATTGATGATTTGCGGTCGCGTTGGGTGGCACGGACGGAGCACAAAAGCTGGGCTGCGCACCAAATTCGCCGTCAATATATCAGTCTGGCTCGGATCGAAGCTAATCGGAATATTATCTATATTAAGGTTCTGGTTGCGCTCGCGCCCTTCTTGGGTTTGCTTGGAACCGTTACCGGCATGGTCGAAGTTTTTGACGTAATGGCGGTCACGGGCTCTGGAAATGCGCGCGCCATGGCCGCTGGTATTTCGAAAGCAACCTTGCCCACGATGGCGGGGATGGTGGTTGCCCTGTCCGGTCTATTTTTCACAACAAGCCTGGAACGCCGAGCGTCCAGCGCCGTTGAACAGATTGAAGATGAATTGATGCTGGCTGATTAGTCAGCGCATTGGAGGATTTATGCGCAGAAGAAGAGCGAAAGCCGACGAAGATATGGGCATTGATATGACGCCGATGCTGGACATCGTCTTTATCATGCTGATTTTCTTTATTGTGACAGCTACCTTCGTGAAAGAAAGTGGCATTGATGTGACGCGTCCCGATGCGGAAACAGCGGTAAAGCAATCGCGCGTGGGTATCTTGATCGCGATTAATGAGAATAATGAAGTGTGGATTAATCGTCGCCAGATTGACCTTGCGGCGGTGCGCGCCAATGTGGAGCGCTTGCATGCGGAAAACCCTCAGGGCGGCGCCGTGATCCAAGCCGACCAAAAAGCTGAAACGGGTATTTTGGTCGAGATTATGGATCAAGTGCGGCTTGCGGGTGTGGGCTCTATTTCGATCGCGGCTGAGGAGAAATAAGTCTAATGGCGCAATCTGGCATCACGCGGCTGTTGATGACGGGTGGCCTCGCTTTGGTCACAACCGTTGCTCTTTTTTTGGTCATGAAAGTTCTTGTGACTGGGCAAGATTTCGAAGCCGAAGAGGCCCTCGCGAGTATTGCGATTGATTTTGTTCGGGTCGAGCGCGATGAAGATGTGAATGAAAAATCTCGTGATTTAAAGCGCCCGTCTAAGCAAGAGCCGGATGAACCGCCGCCACCGCCAAAATTAGATCAGGTGACACGCCCGAATATGGACAAGGCGTCTACCTCAGCCAATTTCGATGATTTTGGATTGGCAGGGATGAACCTGAATGCGCCAGTTGATGGGGACGCGCTCGCCATTGTTCGCGTGCTCCCCCAATATCCACGACGTGCCTTGTCGCGTAACATAGAGGGTTGGGTTTTGCTCGAGTTCACGATTTCTGAGCTGGGTGTCGCTGTGAACCCTGTCGTTGTGGACTCTGAGCCCTCTGGCATTTTTGATCGCGCGGCCATTAATGCTGTTCAAAAATGGAAATATCGGCCGATGATGGATGGCGGTCGCGCCGTTCCGCGTCCGGGTGTTCGCCAACTTATCAGTTTCCAAATAGCCAAATAGTGTTCTCATGATGCATCCCATTCGAAAATTTGTTCTGCTAATTGCTGTCGGTGTGTTGCCGGCAGTGGGGGGGGCGTTTTTGCCCCTTACGATGGGTGGCGATCGTGCAATCGCTCAAGAAAATTCACGCAAACCGCAAACCCGCAAGTCGGAAGTTTTGGGTAAGGCTGCCTTTGAAAAAATCGAACAGGCGCAAAACCTACTGGGTGAAGATAAGCATGATGAGGCGGTTGCCGTCTTACAAGGCTTGATCGATAGCTCAAAATATAAGCCCTATGAGAAGGCGGTGGCGTTGCAGACCATGGGGTTTGTCTATGCCGATAAGGGCGACTATACGCGCACAATGCAAATTTTCGAGCGCGCCATTGCCACCGGTGACTTGCCGCCCCGCATTGTTAATGACCTCACCTATAATCTCGCGCAGTTAAACCTAGCCGAGGGTAAAAATCAAAAAGCCTTAGATTTGCTCA
>CBFIIU010000007.1:8874-10256 GCA_965662735.1 Alphaproteobacteria bacterium | reverse complement strand
CAAATTCACATGATTATGGAAGACTATCCCAAAGCTGAGGTGGCGATCCGTAAGGCGCTCTCAAAATCTGAAGAGCCTAAAAAAACGTGGATTCGTATCTTAGCCTCGATTTTATTGAATGGCGAACGGTTCAAAGAGGCCAAACCTGTTTTGGAAGACGCCGTCCTGCGCTGGCCGGATGAGAAGGCGTTCTGGCAACAGATTTCGGCTGTTTACTATGAGGTGAACCAGGAAGAAATGGCATTTGTGGCTCAGCAGGCAATGTATGTGCAGGGCATGTTGACCTCGTCAAAAGAACTGACCCGCATGGCGCAGCTTTTTATGTATTATGATGTTCCGATTAAGGCCGCTGTGATTTTAGAAGATGGCTTGAAAAATGGGAAAATCGAGAAGACCGAGAAAAATTACGAATTATTGGCAAATGCCTACATGCATTCGCGCGAGTGGGGGAAGTCGATTGCCCCGCTGAAGGTTGCCGCCGAAAAATCGGAGAAGGGGAAACTCTATCTGCAACTGGGGCAATCTTATTTGCAAGACGAAAAATGGAGCGATGCTGAAAAGGCGCTTTCCGAGGCTCTCAAAAAGGGAGACTTGGATGATGAGGGGCGGACATGGCTTTTGCTCGGCATTACGCGGACCAAGCTGGAAAAATGGGAACCCGCCATCAAAGCGTTCCGCAAAGCGGGCGACGATGACAATGTTGCAAAGGATGCCTTCCGTTGGATCAGGTCGGTCGAGCGGCGTTTAGCTGAAATTCGTCGCGAAAAAGAGGAAGCGGAAGCGCAGCAAAAAGGATAAGCCGCGCGCCGATCTGACTGCCTTTTTTTTGACAAAATTATCGCGTTATCTGATGCGATCGAGCGATGTCCGCGGACGGAATAAAGGAGAAGTAGGATGCCAAATTGGTTTAACGGGTCGGTCATTGTAACGGTCGCGCTTCTAAGCGGGATTGCCTTGACGGGCTGTAGTACCACAAGCCAAAGGCCGGATGTTGTTGGGGTTAATGAAGCCCAACGTGTTCAGAAAGTACGCTTTGGCACATTGGTCGAGTTCACACCAGTGAGCATTGAGGGCGATCGTAAAATCGGGACGATTATTGGTGGGCTTGTTGGCGGCGTGATCGGCAATCAAGCGACACGCAGCCAAGGCGATGGCACACGCACAGCGGCTACGGCAGCAGGTGCTGTTGCCGGTGGTGTGGCGGGCAATGTCGCGGGCAAAGTACTGACGGGCAAAAAAGGTGTTCAGCTTTTAATTAAAATGGATGAGACCGGAGACTTGATTAGCATTGTTCAAGAAGCAGATCCGGATGTCACCTGGAGCCCGGGCCAAGCAGTGATGCTGATTGGTGATGTGAAAATACGAGTTATTCCGCGGACGTC
>CBFIIU010000007.1:0-8548 GCA_965662735.1 Alphaproteobacteria bacterium | reverse complement strand
CACTGCCGCCACGGCGGATCTGGACATCCCCAAGGCCCCTGATGAGGCGGACTCCGAGCAGGCCCCGCTCACTGGACAACCGCGTTTCACAAAGTCTCCCCTTTTAAAAGCGGCCTTGGCGGGGTCGAGTATGACATCCCCGATGCCGGAGAAACCATCGGCACGCCGTACTTCCCGTAGATCTTCAATCTCTTCACCCTTATCTAACGGGGCGCAGCAAAACCCCGCATCTGATCCTCTTTCATCGGCATCCGACAGTGGGGAGGATGTGGAAATGGCATCGGCGCTCGATGCGTTTGTCAAAGATCAAATTCGTGCCGAAGCGGACGCCTTGGCGCGCCGACGGGAGAGGGCTTCCGATCGGCCTTTGGCTTCTCCACACGCGCAGGTACAGGCTCAGACTCAAGCTGAGATACAGGCTCAGACTCAAGCGCAGGTCGAGGCACCGACGCAAGCGCCGATACAAGCTCCGGTGCCAGCGCCTATAGAAGCGCCGATACAAGACACGACTGTAAGTTTGACGACCCCTCAATCGGATCCAGGGCAAGCGGGTAGTCTCGTTCAGCCCTTGCCGGCCCAGATGTCGGTCGAAAAGTCAGCCACACCCGCTGCGCGGGAGGCGTCGCAACAAGGCCTTCTAGGCCGCTTATGGGATGGTCTCACGCATGTGGTGCGGGCGCTGATCTTATTTATTTTCCTCCTTTTGTGCAGCTTGGTTGCTGGTTTCTTGTTTGGATATTTGGGTATCGCCAATTCCCTTTAATTTCCTGTAACAGCACTCTTAGCGCTTGATTTCAGAAGACAAACCAAGCTGTAATGTGTGGGCTATAGGGGAGGTAAAGATGGCGTATCTTGGGTTGCTGATTGGCTTAGTGTTGTTAATTTGGCTCGCTTTGCGAGGTGTGAATATTATTTTTGCATCCCTGCTGTGCGGCCTGATTGTGGCGGTTAGCAACCAGCTCGATGTGGCGACCTCCATGATGGATCACTACGCTTCCGGAAAATTAGGGGCCTTCACCTTTGCGGGTAAATTCTTCTTGCTTTTTGCGGCTGGTGCTGTGTTTGGGCGGGTTATGGGAGAGAGCCAGGCCGCTGCAAGCATTGCCATGGCGCTTGTGCGTTGGTTGGGCGCGCATCGCGCTTTATGGATCACCGTATTGGCCAGCACAGCACTGACCTATGGCGGGGTTGTTGTGTTTGTTGTAATTTTTGCGATGTACCCACTCGGGTTACGTTTGCTTCAAGAGGCGGATATTCCCAAGCGCTTGTTTTGCGGCGCCGCGGCTCTAGGAGCGGGAACCTATACCCTCACGGCTTTGCCCGGTACGCCGTCTATTCATAATGTTATTCCAACCGTTGCTCTCGGGACGGACTTGTTTGCTGCACCTATTTTGGGTTTGTTTGGAGCCGCGGTGATGTTCATTTTGGGAATGTCCTATTTGGAGTTTGAGCGTCGCCGAGCACAAAGGAATGGTGAGCGGTTTGAGGCCAGCCCAACCGATACGATTTCGACGACGCCCGTCGAGCAATTGCCATCATGGGGCCTTTCGCTGGTGCCGCTCTTCTTGGTGATCGGTACAATTTTAGCGCCGCGGCTTGCGACATCCCTCGAGATTGTGCCCGCCTCCGGCGTGATGGCTGATCTTGTCCTATTTGCCGGCCAACAGCCGATATTTTGGCCATCCTTAGCTTTGTTTGTTGGGAGCCTCGTTGCCTATCTGATTATTCCTGGGTTAAAGGGGCGGGGTTTGGTTGTCTTTGGCAATGGCGTTCAAGACAGCATCATGCCCCTGATCAACACCGCAGCCGTGATCGGTTTTGGCGGCATCGTTGTGCAGACGGCAGGGTTTCAAAATTTCGCGACGATGCTGACAGAATCGAGCCTGCCGCCCATATTATCAGCCTTTACCGCGATCTCGACGGTCTCGGCGATTACGGGTTCCGCCTCGGGTGGGTTGCAAATATTCATGGCGACTATGGCCGATAGCTATGTGGCATTGGGCATTGAGCCGGCTGAATTGCATCGTATTGTTGCGATGGCGAGTGGCGGGCTCGACTCGTTACCGCATTGCGGATCCGTTGTCGCCTTATTAACGATTACAGGTCTCACCCATAAACAGGCCTATAAAGATATTGGGATCATTACGGTTGTCGTTCCGGTGATTGCAACCTTGCTCACCATCGGCCTCAGCATGGTGATCTAGCCCCACCACTGCAAACGGATTGCGTATGATATATCGATGGTTCAAAAACGGTCTCTTAGGGCTGGGAGCGGCAGTCATTGCCACTCAAGTGTTGGCGCAAACAATTTATCCCGCGCGAGAGCTCGTGACCCTCAGTGAAGCCGAAGGGAACGCAATTTACGTGATTGGGGATCGCATTCAGGCGGTCGGAGAATTGGAGGCCTTAAAAGCCGATTATCCGCAAGCGCAAATTGATGAGCGTTATCGCGACAAGGTGATTGTTCCTGGATTTATCGAGCATCATGTTCATCCCTTTCTGGCCGCCATTAGTCTTGGGGCGAGTGTCATTGCCATCGAGGATTGGGATCTCCCCGAAGCGTTTCGGCCGGGGGTTCGCGATGGGGCAGGCTATCGAGAGCGGTTGCGAACGGAGCTTGCGAAAGCGCCGGATGATGGCTCGCTATTCATCACATGGGGTTATCATCACTATTTTCACGAAACGCTCGAACGCGATGAGATCGACGCGCTCGCAGGAGACCGGCCGGTCTTGATCATTCATCGCTCGTTTCACGAATTCATTTTAAACAGTGCAGCCATCGAGTTTTTCGGCATTAACCCAGAGCTGATCGCGGCAGCGCCCGCCTCTGCTCAGCCTTACATGAACGTGCAAACCGGTGTTTTTGCAGAGCAAGGGGCGATTGCGATCGTGGGGAGGGTTCTGCCCAAAATGATGCCGCAGTTTATGCGGGGATTGCATCAGCTCAGCGCGTATTTGCATGCCAATGGGGTGACCATGATTGGCAATCCGGGCGCCATGTATGACCCACAATTGCAAGCCGCAAAGGATGCCGTTTTGGGGGCCGAAACCACGCCTTTTAGAAGTCATTTTATTGTCAGTGGCATGATGCTGGCGGCTCGCCATCCGATGTCAGAATTACTGACGCGCACCGAGGAGATTGTGCAGAATTGGGGAAAAGGGCGGGTCGATTACTTGCCCAAGCAAATTAAATTATTTTCCGATGGCGCGATGTTCTCGCAAGCCATGCAGATGCGGCAGGGATATCTCGATGGGCATGAGGGCGCGTGGCTCATGGATAAAGAAAAATTTGAAGCGGCCTTCCGCCTCTATTGGGATGCGGGCTATCAAATCCACGTTCATCATACGGGGGATGCTGGCTTAGATCGGGTTTTGGATGCGCTGGACGCGAATATGCAACGTGCGCCGCGCGACGACCATCGGACGGTCTTGGTTCATTTCGGTTTTGCGGCCTCCGATCAAATTGAGCGCGCCCAAAAATTAGGGGCGGTGGTGAGCGCCAACCCTTATTACGTCACCGCATTATCGGATCTCTATTCGCGCCGCGGCATTGGCCCAGACGCACATAATATGGTGCCGCTGGGCGAGGCTGAGCAAGCGGGACTGCCCATCGCGCTTCACTCTGATATGCCCATGGCGCCGGCGGCTCCTTTGTTTTTGATGCATCAGGCGGTCAACCGTGTCAATTTTGCGGATGAAGTGGCCGGACCTCAGCATCGTCTGTCGGTTGAGGCCGCCTTCCGAGGGATCACGGATCGGTCGGCTTTCATGATGCGGCTCGAGGATGCATATGGCACGATCGATGTTGGAAAATTTGCCAATTTGACCATCTTGCAAGACAATCCCCTGACCATTGCGCATGAGCGGATCAAAGATATCCGGGTTATTGCAACCATGGTTGAAGGTCAAAACTATCCGGTGCGGTCGCATGACCCCATCAAAACTGTCGATCGTCAGGAGAATTAACATGACAGAGGAAAATGCGATCAACACCGCGCTCGGCAAGCAATCGGCGGCGGGGCTGGGCAGAACGCTGATCCATGAGCATGCACTTGTGGGGTTTCCGGGCTGGTTTCTCGATAGTCGGCAGCCGAGCTTTAAGCGCGAAGACGCCCTGTCTCGGGTGGTCGATGCCTTTCAACAATTAAAAGACTATGGCGTTCAGACCATTGTCGATCCGTGTCCGGCTGATTTGGGGCGCGATGTCGCGCTCTATGCCGAAATCTCACAACGCAGCGGCATGAATGTTGTGTGCGCCACGGGGCTCTATTACGAAGAGGCCGGTCTGACCTATACCCCCGCACATCTCGAACAACAGGAACTCGCTGAGATCTTTCAAAAAGAAATTGAGGATGGCGTCGGAGAGACAGGCGTAAGACCGGGCGTTATTAAAATTGCGACAGGTAAAGGGCATATCACGCCCTATGAAGACAAGGTGCTACGCGCCGCCGCCGAGGCCGCTGCCCGCACAGGTGTGCCGGTTTTATCGCACACTCAAAATTGCACCTGTGGTCATGAGCAGATCGACATTATTTGCGACCATGTATCGCCGCAGCATTTTATTGTGGGCCATTCGGACGGTACAGATGATCTGAGCTATCAAGAGTCGCTTCTCGAACGGGGTGTTTTTATTGGGTTTGATCGCTTTGGTATTGAGACCATTATTCCTGATGCCACACGGATCAAAAATATGATGGCACTGATCGAGAAGGGCTATCGCGATCAAATTATGATGTCGCATGACTATGTGGTGTGCTGGCAAGGATGCCCGCCAGGCGTGTCGAGCGCAGAAGCCTTGTCGGAGATCTTGCCGAATTGGCGGCTTACGCATATTTTCGAAAATATTATTCCGCAATTGCGCGCAGCAGGTCTGAGCGCAGAAGACATCGACCATATCTTAATTGATAACCCCCGCCGCTTTTTTGCGCATTAACAGCATCTTAACCGTAAGGATTTTCTAATGTATGACGCTTTGTTTCAGCCCTTTCATGCGGGCAACTTATCTGTTTCAAACCGCATCGTCATGGCGCCGATGACACGCAGCTTCTCGCCTGGTGGCGTTCCGGGCGCCGATGTTGCCCAATATTATGCCGTTCGCGCCGCTGGTGGCGTCGGCCTGATCATCACAGAGGGGACAACCATTGACCATCCGTCGGCAAGTGCCGATCCGCGCATTCCAAATTTTCATGAGAAGGAAGCGCTTGCAGGCTGGGCACAAGTGGTGTCGGCGGTGCATGGGGAAGGGGGTAAAATCATGCCACAATTATGGCACATGGGCTCGATGCGCGATCCCGGAACAGGGCCTCACCCCGATGCGCCCAGCGTTAGTGCGTCTGGTCTCAAGCATCCGGCAAAGCAAAATGCGGAGACGCTCAGCGAAAAAGAGATCGCAGAGATTGTTGAGGCTTTTGCCCGCAGTGCCTATGCGGCTCGCGAATGCGGCTTCGATGGTGTGCAAATCCATGGCGCCCATGGGTATCTCATCGATCAATTTTTTTGGGAGGGTACCAATCTGCGCGAAGATGCTTTTGGCGGTGATTTGGTGCAACGCACCCGTTTCGCGTGCGATATTGTGGCGGCTATTCGGGCGGCTGTCGGCGATGACTATCCAATTATCCTGCGCTATTCTCAGTGGAAACAACAGGATTTTGAGCACAAAATGGCGCCAACACCCGATCAACTAAAAGCCTTTTTAGATCCATTGGTGGCCGCTGGCGTGGATGTGTTTGATTGTTCAACCCGACGCTTCTGGGAGCCTGAATTTGAGGGAGATCCGCGTAATTTAGCCGGATGGACAAAAGAGCTATCGGGGCAGCCGACGATTACAGTCGGTTCTGTTGGCTTGGATGGCGAGTTTGTTGCGTCCTTTCAAGGGGCAGGGGCGGGCGTGGCCCCCATTGATGGTTTGGTTGAGCGCCTCGAAAAAGGTGAGTTTGATCTTGTTGGGGTGGGGCGTGCGCTGCTGGTTGATCCGCGGTGGCCCAACAAAATTCGCAATGGCGAGTTAGACGCTTTATTGCCATATAGCAAGGAGTCGATGGCTGAGCTGGTTGTGTAAGCCTGACCGGAAAGATTTAGAGCTACATACCGCCATCAACCCGCAGCAGCGCCGCCGTGGTGTAGCTGGAACTGCGACTGGCGAGCATTAAGGCCGCTGTCACAATTTCAGTGGCTTCGCCCGGGCGCCCCAGGGAAACGGGCTGTTTCTCGCGGGCCTCGGGCGCCCAGGCTTGGGCGATATCTGTTAAAAATGGGCCTGCCGAAATGGTGTTGATCCGAACCTCCGGCGCATATTCTTTGGCCAAAGAAACCGTCATGGCGTTTAGGGCCGCTTTTGCACCGCTATAGGGAACCGCATAGGGCAATGGAACCAATGCACCCGATGATGATATGTTGATGATCCGTCCTTCGCCCGCTTGCTTCATGCGATGGGCGGCTTGGCTGGCCAAGCGAAACGGCCCTTTGAAATTTAAATTAAGAACGGAGTCGAAGAGCTTTTCGGTCACGTCATGGCTCGGGCAGGCCGGCGACATGCCTGCATTATTGACCAGCACGTCGAGGCGACCAAATCGATCATACACCGTCTCGATCAATTGGTCGCATTCGGCCCATCGCCCGACATGGGTTGAAACCGCGAGTGCCGTGCCGCCCAATGCGGCCAGTTCATCGGCAACCTTCTGACAGTTCTCCAAATTGCGACTGGCAATAATCAACGTCGCGCCCCGTTCTGCAAATGCCCGCGCCATCTGATAGCCAAGCCCCCGACTGCCGCCGGTGACCAGAATAATTTGGTCAGTAAAGTCAAATAAGGGATCCATAATGTCCTCTCTAAATCAGGGGGTAGGGGGTCATGAGATCAGCGGGTAGGGGCTCAGGCGTAAAAGGGGCGATCGCCTGCAATCGTGACGCGCTCCATGGCCCGCACATGCGGAAAGTAGTCGGAGGCGGCAAAATGTTGACAGGCGCGATTGTCCCAAAACGCGATCGAGCCTGGCTTCCATCTGAAACGGCATTGAATCTCTGGGTTTTGCGCAAGGGCATAGAGCTGGTTGAGGGTCTCGGCGCTTTCCGTCTCATCCATACCCTCGATATGTGAGGTGAAGGCCCCATTGACATAAACCAGCTTTTGCCGCGTTTCGGGGTGGGTTCGGATAATCGGATGCGACATTAACGGATAGCGTGCGCGTAATTCATCTATCGGTGTATCTGCAACCGCCGTTCCACGCCGATTTGAATTAAAAACACGGGTAAAATCGTGAATGGCGTTTCGTCCCTCAACCTTATCGCGCAGATCCTCGGGCATCATCTCATAGGCTTTGACCATATTGGCAAATAAAGTGTCGCCCCCCAGCGGCGGTAATTCGATGGCGCGCAAAATTGACCCGAGGGACGGCTCGGGCCGCCAACTGACATCAGAATGCCACATGTTTTCACGGCCCCGACTTTTAGATCCGTAGGCAATGTGCAAAACCTCTGGATCCTCTTGATCGGAGGGAGTGGCGGGGTGAATTTCGAGATCTCCAAACCGCCGCGCGAAGGCGATATGGTCTTGTCGAGTGATGTTCTGATCGCGAAAGAAAATCACTTGATGGGTGAGGAGAGCGGACCGTATTTCATCAATGGCCGTGTCCGAGGCGGTCGCTATATTAATGCCCACAATTTCGGCCCCAATGGCAGGGGTAAGTGGTGCCACTTCAAACTCTGTATACATGACTAAATTCTCCTTCTCCCTAAAAGGTACGGCCGCAAACGCCAGCTGGCAAGGGAGCGCACAAACTTTGTGCCGGGGCGCTGCTTCTCATGCGAACAAGAGATGACTATTCTGGTTGATTAGGGTAAGGCTGATAGCTCGTTGATCTGGAGGAAAATCTATGAGTATTAAATTGCACCACTTAAACGCATCGCGTTCGCAACGTCTTGTTTGGTTGCTCGAAGAATTGGGGGTGCCGCATGAAATTGTGCATTACACGCGCCATACCGAGACAAATTTGGCGCCCGACAGCCTGCTTGCCGTGCATCCCATGGGTAAGTCGCCCCTGCTTGAAGATGATGGCGTGGTGATTGCTGAAACGGGTGCTATTGCCGAATATCTGGTCGCAAAATATGACCCGGAGCATAAATTTCATCCGCAGATCGATGATCCGGATTACCCAAAATATATTGAATGGATCCATGCCGCTGAGGGAGCCCCGTTCTTGCCTTTCTTAATGACGGTCTATATTCGGGCCGCCGAAGCCGAGAACACGATGCTCAACACCCGCATGCAGGCCGAACAATTAAAGGCCATTCAGTTTATTGAGAAGCATTTGAGCGAGAACGCTTATTTTGGCGGCACAAAATTCTCTGCAGCGGATTGCTTAATGGGGTTTGGTGTCATGTTCATGTCGCTCAGGCCTGATTTTGCACAATATCCGGCCATTAAAGCCTGGCTCGACAAGGTTCAGGCACGTGAGGCCTTTCAACGCATGCTGGCGGTTGGTATCTAGCGAGCGAGAGGCTTTGTGCGCTCACCGCGTCAGAGCGTCGTTTTTAGCTTGAGACGCGGGCG
>CBFIIU010000006.1:89091-102817 GCA_965662735.1 Alphaproteobacteria bacterium | reverse complement strand
TGCGGAAAATCTTCGCTATCGCCGCTCCAATTGGCGCGCACCGGTGTCGCCGAAATGTGAGGAGGAAGCCGGAGGTCCGAATTGAAATCTCGAACATAACCTAACGTCGCGCCCATTTCCCATCTGGGCATAAACTCAGTCGATTTTTCAGATTGCGCCATAGCGGTCGAAGTGTCAGATTCTGGTTCTTGAGCAACTGAGTTGTTGGCCCATGGGAAGATATCGGGTTCTACAACATCTTCTGCTGGCGATAGGGATGTGGGGGGGACCTCGCGATAGCTGTGTTCGATATAGGCGTCCGGGTCGCCATCCGCTGAAGCTGGCGTGGTGAGGCTGATCAGTGAAACTGATCCAAGCGCGATGGCGCAGAATACTGTGCCCAACACGCCTCGATCAAACATCGTTTTTCGTCCAGATCGATCCCGTCCTAAACCCATCTCTAAGCCCATCTCAAAGCCGGTCCCTAAAGATCCGGCGGTGCCGCTGAGTAGGAAATCCGTCTGCTGATTAGCGGGGGTCTGGGATCGGGATAAAAAACGATGAACTGAAAAAGCGCGCATGGCATGCTCCTTTGGCGAGATCTAAGGAAAAGATCTCACAAAGAGATCTAGCCGATAAATGCCACAGGCCTTGCGCCGCGAAAACTAATCAGGAATTGTGGGCTAATGAACCCTCCCTATTTGGTTGAGCTCGAACAAGCGCGGCTTCAACCAAATGGGATAGCTTAAGCGTGCCTTAATCGGGAGACGGCCGTCAGTCGTCAAGGTGCCGGTTTGTCTCTTCTCCATATCGGGACATGATATTGGCCATGACGGCGCCGATCACAAAGCCTGCCGAACTTCCCAATATATTCGCACCGACATCCGCCCACTCTCCTTGTCGTCCCACATAGGGCTGAATAATTTCGATTATCCCGCCAAGAAAAAAACACGCACCGAGCGCGATCACGGACCACCGCCACCCATGGGCCTGCAACCCCAACGGCAGGGCAATCGCCGCATAAGCAATAAAATGATGGAGCTTGTCAGAGCCGCCCACAAGCGGGGTGTCAGGAACTGGGGTGAGGGATAAGACGGCAATGATGACGGCCAAGCCGAGGCTGACTAAAACACCATATCTTTGGTCGGTTTCCATCGATGGCGCCTTACCCATGTGCGTCAAAGCAGGCGCTTACCATTTGGGTGATCCGAATGATCAGCGCTTGTTTCGACCGGAGCGGCGAAATAATTTTTTCATCAATGGCCCGATAGCTGGTCATATTCGCGGCGCGATAATTCTCAGCTTCCGAAATTCTGTCTTCGTGACCATCCCCTCGGTCAAGCGAAAACTCTTCGCGAATAATGGCGACCGCGCTCGCAAAATCAAGCCGAAGCGCATGCCGGATCACATCGGCATTGCTGTTGCGGCTCGCCTCTGAGAAGCGGGGAACGCGCGCCACCAAGACCAGCGCCTCCGAGATGAGCGCGATGCGGATGGCATGCAGGACATCGAGCAAAATACGGTCATCGCCCATCACCCGCACACCGGTCTCGCCAATTTGCCGCGTGGCGCGGTAGAGATCGATCAAATCATCCCGCAGCTTCGCGACCATGTGACGGGTGGCGGTCGCGCGGCGGCTTTCACCTAGGCTTTCACCAATACGCCGATAGCTTCGCAAATTGCTCGGTTGATAATCGTGATAGGCGCGATCGATCCAAAACGACCGATCCAAAATGCGACCATAAGCTGACAAGGTGTTTAACGACCCCCGCTCCTTGGCGTGCAACACATGGCGGAGTAATTGCTGTAAGCGCGGTGAGCGCGGGTAAATTTCAGCAAAGCGATCACTATCCACATGCACCGCGCCGCCAAAGCCCGAGATGACATGCGCCAGAAACCCTAATTGTTGCAAGACAGCATTATGCGGGATGGCACGAATTTTCGAGGGGTCTCGACGTCCCATCCCTGCTTGTGTCACACGTTTCGCGGGCCGCGATCCGGAAATGGGCAGAAGGTTGGTGTCGAACATATCCAACAGCTCGATATAATGGGGGTCGAAAAACAGCCGTTCATGCCATGACTTTAGTGACAGAAACATATCGAGCGAGAAATCGCTGCGCTCATAAAATGGATCGATGGCTTGCGCCTCATCATGATGATCGCGCTCGGCAATAAACAGATGCCGGATGGTCGCTTCGGCGAGGGCGGCATTGGCAAAAAGTCGATAGCCATCGCCCCCTTGAAAACTCGATTGGTGTTGAATGTGAACACCCAAGCCTTCGCATAAACGACGCACGTAAGGGGTTAGGATAAAGTTCTGGCGTTGTTGCACATCGCCACGCGCGCATCCTCGCCCCATCGATTCCCCATGCGTGTTGAACAGCAACAAGTCCATCTTATTGTTGAAATGCTCGTGCACCAATTGCGCAATTTTAATTTGCAGACGTTCAATGGCGAGATTTGCTGCAATCTGTCCTAAGAACCGGCCTGCATCTGAAAAGCCCATTTGCACCGCAAGTCGCCCGCGTTTGAGCAGATAGTCGCGATAGGTGGGCGTCGTCAATAATTGCTCAATGAGCTTCGCACCATGCTCTAAGCCAAAATTGGTCTCAAATAAGGGCGACAAATCAATTTTATCCGCCACGCCAAATTTATGGGCCAAATAGAGGGCCGACATCATGGTGGTGGGTTGTTCACATTCAGCGATTAAGAAGCGAATAGGTTGATCTGCATCCACATGTTTGAGGATTTGCGTCGCCAGCATAAATTGTCGCCGGGCCGTCGCCATTTCATCGCGCAGGCTGGCAAAGTTAATTTGCCATTTGTCCTCAGCGCGAATGCGCTCCGCAAGGCCTTCAATTAAAAGATGCGACGACATGTGGTCGCCCGACTGCAAAATGGCTCGACCATCCACCGCCCGCATCGCATTGCGTAATTGAACAGCGTTCACCCGAAGATGAATTTCGCCAATCCCAAACCCATGTCGCGCCATGTCACCGGCTAAAACCAGGATGTCGAGCGCCTCGGCATCTGATTGCGCTTTGCTCAAACGCGCAAAAATCTCTTCAGCCAAGCTGATGCTGTGAACCAGCTTATTGGGTCGATCGGTGAGCGCATTAGCGGCCTCCGCAAAGTCAATTGTGCCAGCAGCCAGCGCGTCAAACCGGATCACATCTTGTTGCGTGGCTTCATATTCGTGAACAAGGCGCTCATGAATGTCTCGCAAGCACGGAATAGGCGCACTGAGGGCGCAATAGGACTGCAGGGCGCTTTGCTTCTCGATCAGTCGTAAGCGGAAGCTATCCACCCAACTAATATCGTCCCGCCCATCCAGGTCATAGCCTACCCAGCTGGCGATGCCCAAAAGCTGAGGCAGCGTATCGCGACGGCCGGATAATTCTAATAGGTCGCGCGTGACATGGCGCGTGGCGGCACGGGCGTGGCTGGCCGCGTCCATCGCCTCCTTATGTTCGTCCCACAAGCTCACGCTAGCGCGTGGGCTATAGGCCTCCTTTGGCATGTCATAGGTCTGCCCGACAGCTTGCTCGGCAAGCGCCTTTGTGGCGCTATGAGTGGCTGCAAAAACGGGATGCGCGGTAAACACGGCGGTATAAAGCGGTTTAGAGAAATCAAGGCCGGTGAGGCTCTCTTGGGGAAGGGCCTGCGGCGCCGATAATCCAGTTTTGACCCGCAAATAATTCCCTTGTTGCTCCCATAAGGCTTGGCCAATCTCATCGAGCGCCTCGGCGAGATCGGTTTCGCTCAGCTCGCCTCGATAAAGTTGCTCGCCCAATTCATCGGCCAATGCAGAGATCGGATTAATATCAGCGAGAACTTGGCCTTGCTGACGGAAGCCTTTCAACCGATCGGACAATTTGTGCATGAGCGAAGGCATGTAAAGATCTCTTATATCGTTCCTTAATTGGGTCGGCCTAGACGCAGATGATGGGGTGACCCGTGTCACACCCAGCCGCTACGATGAACGCATCCGATCCTTGGGTGATACAAGCCTCTAACTTTAATGTAAAGATCGTGGTTGCCTCATCTTTGCGAGGCTCGCCAGCAGAATACTGTCACTCGCCTTGCTCATGAGCTCTCTAAGAGCATTCTCGAAGAGCGCTTCGCGGCCATCTGCTAAGATCATCGATAAGAAAGGGAGCGCCGATTAACGAATACCCCCAGGAAGGCTATAGAGAGTCATACAGAGGCTTATTGTGTCATCGGCTTGTTCTGGCATAAGCTGTATTCAGATTGGCTTAAATATAGTTAAGAGAGTTTATTCCTGTGGTTCGAAAAGTAATATTTCCAGTAAAATTGATTTTTGTACTCCTATTACTTGGTTTCGTATCCAATTGTGATGAGTCGCGCGAATATAATAAAAAAGGCGACCTGGCGTATAAGGCTGGGGACTTAGAAACAGCACGTGAGTGGTACGAAAAGTCGGCGGCAATGGGAAATACGGCCGGCAAAGCTGGTTTGGCGCTCCTTACCATTAGAGAAGAACGGTTGAAAGCAATTAATAAGGCAATTGTCGATGAAAAAGGCTGGGCCTATTTTGCTCTAGCTAAAATGTATCGTGATGGAGACGGGTTTCCTGCCAGCAAAGAAAAGTTTATACAACTGCTTACCAAGGCGGCGCAGCTTGGACATCGTGAAGCGCAATTCCGTCTAGGTCGCCAATATGAACATGGCGACGGTGTAATTCAAAACGCCACAGAAGCTTTCAATTGGGGAAAAAAAGCGGCCGAGCAGGGGCACACGATAGCTCAACTGCGTATGTCTCTGGCGTATCTATCAGGTGAAGGAGTCACTCGAGACCCTTTAAAGGCGCATATGTGGTTGAATATTGGGCTGTCGGCCGGGGATTACAGCTCCGAATACGAAATGTCTCGTGATGAATTCTCCCAATGGAAAAAGTCAGGCAGAGATTTATATGATACTATTAATAATGAGTTGTCCCCCTCTCAAATAGCTAAAGCACAAGAGATGGCCAGAGAGTGTGTGGCTAAGAACTACAAAGGCTGTTGAGCCTAGTCGCCCTGTTGCTCTATCTTCTTTCTCAACTCACTTAATATCTCACCATTACTCGTCCAATAGCGGGGACCTTGTACCGTCTTCCAGTTTATTCCTTCTTTCACTAGCAGTTCATGAGTAGCGGCAGAGAGAGATGTGACCCGACCACCCAGTTGAATTGATGTGTCATCTACCACACGGGCTTTGACAGAAGGATCCCTTAGATATTCAAGTTCATCTCCCGCCTTCAGGCCGACATAAGAAAACTTAAATCGGCTTCGTTTCTGTGTGGCGTCATTCAAGGCGGCAACAGCCTCATCATCTTCACCAATATCCGATTTAGGTGTTACGTCTTTACCGCCTGATATTTTGAGGGTGGCTATAGCTTGCTCCTCGAATATCTCGAAAAACTCTCGATTAGATCTCACTCTATCCTTCTTAAATGCCTCATGTACCAGCTTCTCTACGCTGTCCATATCATCAACTTCAACAGCGAACACACACCGGAAGGGAAGCGGCATGCTGGTGTTATCGAGCGTTCTGAGACGCTGCTCCAGATTGGTCGTCTTGCCAATTTTTACATACCCGTCCATAGCGGGATTGGTCAGCACATAGATGACACCTCTAGTCATTTTTCTGCCTTACCACGAAAAATCGCCCTTTTTTATTCATTAAATGCCAGCTTTTCACATAGAAATAGGCGCCCAGCCTGTCGGGGAAGGGATATTTAGGGGTGCATGCCACGCTGATGCTCTGGTACCGTATACTATTTTGATTTATGGGGGTCCGTCACTTGTACATTTTATGGCGGAGAGAGGGGGATTCGAACCCCCGGTACCCGTAAGGGCACAACGGTTTTCGAGACCGCCCCGTTCAACCACTCCGGCACCTCTCCACGCGATGTTCATAACGAATTTTGAGGGCCAATGCAATTCGCTGACGGCCGTCCGTCTGCGGGAAACATGTCACACTTGCTTCAAGGGCTATGAATTGCTTATCTTAGCGCAAATTTTGCAGACGCCGCTGGGTCGGCGAGGAGAATAATATGGACGCGTTATCGACCACCTTGCAGGATGAAGATCCGCAGTATAAGCCAAAGTTTCCCATTGCCTTTCCCGATCGGCCCGAGGGATGGGATTTGACGGATATTATGCAGTTTACGCAAGGCCAGCCGCATGCCTATTTCCATCAGTTGCGCCGCGCGGCCCCTGTGTCCTGGTGGGACATGCCTGCCTCGGCCGGGATGGCCGGCTTTTGGGCGCTGACCCGCTATGAGGACGTAAAAGCGGTGGACCTCAACGCCAAGACCTTCTCGTCGCAAGCGGGGGGCATTCTCATGGGGAATAATTCTAAATCGTCGGGGCCGAAACGCCTGCGGGCGGCGGCGCTTGATAGCCTTATCAATTTGGATGCGCCCTATCATGTGCCCTTGCGGATGGAGCACCGGCCGTTTTTTACGCCCGATTACATCGGCAAACTGCAAGTTCGAGTGGCGGGCGAGGTTGACCGATTGCTCGATCAGATGGAAGCCAAGGCCAAGAAAAATGGCGGCCGTGTTGATATGGTCGAAAATTTCTCACAGTGGCTTCCGCTCTACACTTTGTGCGAAATGCTGGGTGTTGATGAGAAAGATCGTCCTAAAATTGTGCGCTGGATGCATTATTTGGAACTGGCCTCCTACATTATCGGCAATCCCGAGAAAAAAATTAGCCCGATCTTTGTGGCGAAATTTCTATGGAATATTCGGCAAATGTTCCGATATGGCGAGAAGGTTTTGGCAGATCGTCGACGTTCGCCCCGCGATGACCTGTTGACGGTGATTGCAAATGCTAAGATCGCCGACGAGCCCATGACCCGCTCTTACTTAGATGGCTCTTGGCTTCTGATTATTTTTGCCGGAAATGATACAACCCGCAATTCGCTCTCGGGCACGATGCGGTTGCTCACAGAGTTTCCAGATCAGAAAGACATGTTGCTGGAAGATCGTGAGCTGGTCAGCAAAATGGTGCCGGAAGCTCTGCGGCTGGTGTCGCCCGTAATGTATATGCGGCGGACAGCCAAAGAAGATACGCAAATTGGCGAGCAACAAATTGCCGCTGGTGAAAAAGTGATCATGTGGTATGGCGCCGCTAATCGCGACCCGGATGTGTTTGCCGACCCCGATCGGATGGATATTTTCCGTAATAATGCGGGCGATCATTTATCTTTCGGCACGGGCCCGCATGTGTGTTTGGGACAACGTATTGCCACCATGCAGCTTGATACGGCCTATCGCCGCATTCTTGATCGTTTTCCCAATATACGGTGGACGGGCAAGCAGGCGCACGCGCCAACGAATTTTGTACATGCGATCTCAGAACTGGAAGTTGATCTCGGACTGACATCATGACACTTCACTTGGGCCATGCGACCCACCGCGAGTCACTGGGAAAATTCATTCTATTGCTGGCAGTGGTGGGAAGTTATTTCGGCTATTTATCGTGGAAGTTTGATGCGGCCACGGGAGGCGCGATTGCCGCCCTCAGTTGGGCCTTTTTCGTGCTCTGCACCCCGATCGCGGATGCGGGTTTTTTACTCGACTTTCCTATTCGACTTTTATTCAAAGTGCGCATGGTGGTCACTGAAATTGCTGTCTGGATTTTGGCGTTCTCGATCAGCGCATGGGGTGTTTTTTACGCGCCCGATCTATTTGGTAAAACCATTATCACATCTCTATTTTACCAAATTCTCACCACACCCTATCCGTTTTGGGGGCTGATTGTCCTCTGTGCATTCGGAACATTTTTATCGATTCATTTTGGCGATGAGATGCTCGATGTTTTTGCGCATCGCGACCGACACCGCTTCCATGAACATGGGGTCTGGCTCCGGCTTGCCGGTTTCCTCGCCGTGATTATCATCGTTGTGATTGCCTACCACCATCTGGTGTCGCAATTGGGGCTGACGCTCCCGGTCTAGAGTTTTTTATAAACCTGGGCGCCGCCAATTCGGAACTCGGTCGATTTTTCCTGCATGCCTTGTTGCAGGGCCATCTCGGGATCCATATTGAGCTTGGCTGCGTAATCGCGCACATCTTGCGTAATTTTCATGGAACAAAAATGTGGGCCGCACATGGAGCAAAAATGAGCCACTTTCATGGATTGCTTGGGCAAGGTTTCGTCATGGAAACAGCGTGCGGTATCAGGATCAAGCGCCAGATTAAATTGGTCGTTCCAGCGAAACTCAAAGCGCGCTTTCGATAGGGCGTTATCGCGAATTTGCGCTCCGACATGGCCCTTTGCAAGATCGGCCGCATGTGCCGCCAGCTTATAGGTGATGATGCCGGTTTTGACATCATCCTTATTGGGCAAGCCTAAATGCTCTTTCGGCGTCACATAGCACAGCATGGCGGTGCCATACCAACCAATCTGTGCAGCGCCGATCGCCGAGGTAATGTGATCATATCCAGGCGCGATATCGGTCGTCAGTGGGCCCAGCGTATAGAAGGGCGCCTCGTCACACCACTCCAATTGCTTGTCCATATTTTCCTTGATCATTTGCATCGGCACATGGCCCGGGCCTTCAATCATCACCTGCACATCATGGCGCCAGGCAATTTGAGTAAGCTCACCCAAGGTCTCAAGCTCACCGAGCTGAGCCGCGTCATTCGCATCCCACACCGAGCCCGGCCGTAAGCCGTCGCCAAGCGAAAAGGAGACATCATAGGCGCGCATGATCTCGCAAATTTCTTCGAAATGCGTGTATAGGAAATTTTCCTTGTGGTGGGCCAAGCACCATTTGGCCAGAATGGATCCGCCGCGCGAGACAATGCCGGTAAGGCGATTAGCGGTGAGCGGCACATAGCGCAGTAAAACACCGGCGTGAATGGTGAAATAGTCGACACCTTGTTCGGCTTGCTCGATGAGTGTGTCGCGAAAAATATCCCATGTGAGCTCCTCAGCCTTACCATCCACTTTCTCAAGGGCTTGGTAAATCGGCACGGTGCCAATGGGGACGGGCGAGTTGCGGATAATCCATTCGCGGGTTTCGTGAATATGCTTACCGGTCGACAAATCCATAATCGTATCGGCGCCCCAGCGAATGCCCCATGTCATTTTATCCACTTCTTCCCCGATCGAGGACGTCACAGCGGAATTGCCAATATTGCCATTAATCTTCACCAAGAAATTGCGGCCAATAATCATGGGCTCGCTTTCGGGATGATTGATGTTGGCCGGAATAATTGCCCGCCCGCGAGCCACCTCGTCACGCACAAACTCCGGCGTAATTTCATCGGCCAAGGAAGCACCGAAAGACTGACCCGGGTGCTGGCGCGACAAAAGCTCGACCATGCGTTGGCCGCGCTCGCCAGTTGCACGCAGACTGTCTAGATAGGCCGTCCGGTTCATGGTTTCACGAAGCGCCACAAATTCCATTTCGGGCGTCACAATCCCCTGACGTGCATAATGCATTTGTGTCACAGTTTTACCGTCACGCGCGCGCCTTGGCTGGCGCTCAAGATTAAAGCGCAGGTCTTTGAGTTTCTCGTCATCGCGCCGGAGTTGACCAAAGGCACTGCTCGGCCCATCCAGACGCTCGGTATCGCCGCGCTCTTCAATCCACGGCGCGCGCAAGGGCGGCAGGCCCGCTCGGATATCAATATGCGCGTCGGGGTCGGTATATGGGCCGGATGTGTCATAGACGTAAATTGGGGGGTTGGCCTCGCCGCCCATATCAGTTGGGGTGTCTTCTTGAGTGATTTTGCGCATGGGCACCCGCAAATCCGCGCGCGAGCCGTGCACATAGATTTTTTCGCTATTTGGCAATTGTTCGACGGCCGCTTGATCCACATGCGCATTTTCCGCTGAAAAAAGCGGATGACGGGCCTTCTCTTCGGAGGTTTTTTTCGCCGTTGCTTCAGAAGAGGATGGATCGGATGACAGCATAGATGATGACACGGCTTTTCCTTGCACTGTTGCCGCCGCTTTGAGCGGCACTTCATTGAGAGACACTATAGGAATGTCGTGTGGATGGGGCAAGCGATGCGACAAGTTAGACTGTATAAAGCTGTTGGCGGAATGAAAATTAATGTTAAGCTAATCAATCAAATTTAACGTGGTGACGATGATATGACGTTGGTGAGGGAAAAATGAGTGAAGCAATCAAAACGCAAAACCTGTCGGACTTGGCATGGACTATGCCATTGGAAGAGATCAATCCGGTTGATGTAAAACTTTGGCCCAATGAAGATTTCTGGCCTTATTTTGAGCGCCTGCGCAAAGAAGATCCGCTCCATTACAGCTTGAATGAAAATGGCGAGGAGCGACAAGGGCCTTATTGGTCGGTTACTCGCTATAATGATATTATGGCAATCGATACGGACCATAAGCGCTTTTCATCTGAGCCGACCATCGTATTGAACGACCCGGAAGATGATTTCACATTGCCGATGTTTATTGCGATGGATCAGCCCAAGCATGATATTCAGCGTAAGACGGTGTCTCCGATCGTTGCGCCCGCTAATTTAATGAATATGGAAACGTTAATTCGCGAGCGGACCCAAAAGGTTCTCGACAGTTTGCCGATCAATGAAGAGTTTGATTGGGTCGATCTCGTCTCCATTGAGCTTACCACTTTGATGTTGGCGACCCTATTTGATTTTCCTCTTGAGGATCGTCGAAAATTGACCCGTTGGTCGGATGTGGCCACGGCCAATCTGGATTCGGGTATTATCGACAGCGAAGACCAGCGGCGTGCCGAGCTGTTTGAATGTCTCGAAGCCTTTACCAAACTTTGGAATGATCGGGTGAATTCCGAGCCAGCAACCGATTTGATTTCAATGCTGGCGCATGGGGAAAGCACCCGCAATATGCAGCCTCTCGAATATCTAGGTAATCTGATTTTGTTGATTGTGGGCGGCAATGATACGACCCGCAATTCTATGACCGGCGGGCTCTATGCGTTGAACAAATTCCCCGAGCAATATCAAAAATTGCGCGATAATCCGGACCTTATTCCGAATATGGTATCGGAAATTATCCGTTGGCAAACACCGCTCGCCTTCATGCGGCGTACCGCGCTTGAAGATGTAGAGATGCATGGCAAGACCATCAAAAAAGGCGAGAAAGTCTTGATGTGGTATGTTTCGGGCAACCGCGACGAAACCGTCATTGACCGTCCGAATGAGCTGATCATTGACCGTCCAAATGCGCGTCGTCATTTGTCTTTCGGCTTCGGCATTCACCGTTGCGTGGGCAATCGTTTGGCCGAGCTTCAACTGACCATTTTGTGGGAAGAGATTATGAAGCGCTTCCAAAATATTGAGGTTTTGTCTGAGCCGACACGGGTTCACTCCTCTTTTGTCAAAGGCTATGCGCGCATGATGGTCAGGATCAAAGGCTAATGGATTGTTCAGGTAAAATCGCCCTAGTAACAGGCGCCGCAGCGGGCATTGGCCGTGCTTGCGCCCTTGCTCTGGCGGCGCATGGCGCCCGCATTGTCGCCACTGATATTGATGAAGCCGGCGTCCTGGAAACGGTCTCGCTGATCACAGCCGCTGGCGGATCAGCCCGCGCCATGGTGCATGATGTTACGCAAGAAGCCGCGTGGAGCGAGGTATATGCGTCGATTGATGCTGAGGAAGGCGCTTTGCATATTCTGGTGAATAATGCCGGCATTGCAGTGGCTTCACCGATTACAGAGATGAGCTTGGCCGACTGGCAACGGCAAAATGCGATAAATCTGGATGGGGTGTTTTTGGGCACAAAACACGCCATTCCACGAATGGCCAAAAGCGGCAAGGGATCGATTATCAACATCTCCTCTGTCGCCGGATTAATTGGGGCGCCGGGCCTTTCTGCTTATAATGCCACCAAAGGCGGCGTGCGGCTATTTACCAAAGGCGTGGCGATCGAAATGGCGATGGCGGATTTGCCCGTGCGTGTGAATTCGGTACATCCAGGCATTATTGATACCGCGATCTGGGAAAAAGAAATTTCGAATGCCTCGGACCAAGCCTTGGCTGGGGTGGATCAGGGAGATAATCGTCCGAGTAGTGAGTTGGTTGCAGAAATGGCCGTGCCGGGCGGAAAATTGGGTCAACCGATTGATGTGGCGAATGCGGTGGTATTTCTGGCCTCCGATGCCTCATCCTATATGACCGGATCTGAGGTCGTTGTTGATCACGGCCTGTCCGCGCGCTAGAGGTCCATGTCCCCTTTATTTGTGAGCGATAAAGGCAAAGCGGCCTGTCCGATATGGCTCCTCGGGCCGGGCGACCTTGCGCATTGGCGCGAGACCCATGCCGGCCAGCGCGCAGCGTGGCTCGATAGCAATCGGTTTACCGGTGCCGATGGCGAGATGGTTATTTTGCCGAACCATGCTGGAGGCATTGATGGGGTCGTCTTAGGCGTGGGCTCGAAGCCAGATCCTTTTGCACTAGCGCGCTTACCTCGGCAACTGCCCGAAGGCACCTATCGCCTCAGTGACGACACCAACCCCCTGGCGCCCCTGGCATGGGCTTTGGGGACATACCGTTTCTCGACCTATTTGAGCCAGAAAACACGTCAGGATTGGCCGTCCCTGGTGGTTTCGCCGACGACAGATATCGCCCGGCTCCAGCGGATGATTGACGCTGTCTTTCGGGCACGCGATTTGATCAACCTGCCGGCCGAGGCGATGGGGCCTTTGGCTTTGGTTCAGCAAGTCGAGGAGATGGCCGCCCGCGTGAAGGGCACGGTGCGCACCATTATTGGCGATGACTTGCTGAGCGAAAACTATCCTATGATCCATGCCGTTGGGCGCGCGGCGGCACAGCCGCCTTGTTTTGTTGAAATGGTCTGGGGCGATGAGGCCGCTCCCGAGATTGTGCTTGTTGGTAAAGGGGTTTGTTTCGACACGGGAGGCCTCAATTTAAAAACAGGCTCCTATATGGATATTATGAAAAAGGATATGGGCGGCGCGGCCATTGCGCTGGCCCTCGCCGAAATGATTGCGACCTCAAACTGGCCGGTTCGTGTGCGCCTGTTAATTGGAGCTGTTGAGAACGCCATTGGGCCAGGGGCCTTCCGTCCAGGAGATATTTTGTCGAGCCGGCAGGGTATGCAAGTTGAAATCGGTAACACAGATGCTGAAGGCCGCCTCGTCCTTGCCGATTTATTGAGCGAAGCCATCGCCCATCACCCTGATTTAATAATCGATTTTGCAACGCTTACGGGTGCCGCCCGAATTGCTTTGGGGCCTGAGGTGATGCCTTTTTATACGCGCGATGATGAGGTGGCTGCGCAGCTGATGGCGCATGGCGCCGCGCAACATGATCCATTATGGCGCTTGCCCCTTTGGAGCGGCTATGAGAGCTGGCTCGACAGTTCTGTTGCTGATATCAGCCATGTCTCTTCTTCCCCTATGGCGGGCTCTGTTACAGCCGCTCTATTTCTGTCACGTTTTGTGCCGGATGCGCATCCTTGGGTTCACTTTGATGTTTATGGGTGGAACATTAAGGCGCGTCCTGGGCGTCCCGTCGGAGGTGAGGCGACGGCCTTGCGCGCCGTCTACAGCTATCTCGAGTCCCGATATGCCCAGTCCTAAACTCGACGCGCATAAGCCCGATCCCCGCATCAATCCGTGGCGCGACGATCTCGCTGCAGATCATTTGCGCGGCGAAATTAACGCGCCTAAATTTGTGAAAGGGCGCGACATGGATGTGCGCGCACCGGTCACAAATGTGCATCGGTCGCCCGCCCCCGGCGCCTTGGCG
>CBFIIU010000006.1:86489-89077 GCA_965662735.1 Alphaproteobacteria bacterium | reverse complement strand
CTTCGGAGAACGGTTTAGGGTTTATGATCAAAAAGGCGCCTGGGCGTGGGGGCAGTGCCAACATGACGACTATGTGGGCTATGTTCGGGTCGATGACTTAATGTCATGCCAATCGCCATCGCATTGTGTGTCGGTTCTGCGGGCACATATTTATACAGATCCCGATATTAAGTCACGGCCGCTTATGGCGGTTTCTTTAGGTGCCCGCCTCTCTATCGCTGATATAGAGGGGCGCTTTAGCGAGCTCACGACGGGTGGTTTTATTGTAACCGAGCATATTCGTTCGATCGATCGACCGATCAAAGATTATGTGGCCTTGGCCCGACAATTTATCCATACACCCTATCTTTGGGGGGGGCGCGAAAGCATGGGGATTGATTGCTCAGGCTTGGTTCAAATCAGCCTCATGCAAGCGGGGCTTGCCTGTCCGCGCGATAGTGATCTGCAAGAAGCAAGTGTCGGAAGCTCGGTAGACGGCGAATTGCGCGCCGGCGATTTGGTGTTTTGGAAGGGTCATGTCGGACTTGTGGGCGAGGGCGAGAGCCTAATCCATGCCAATGCCACCCATATGCAAGTGGTCGAGGAACCGCTCGTGCAGGCCATTGAACGAATTGCCCAAAGCACTGGCCTCGTAACCTCTGTCCGGCGTCCGCGCGCCTAAAGCCTGATCACCCGACGAGCGCAATCTGCCTTGGCCGCTCGGTTTTCGGGCTCCATCGGGCGGCCATCGAAAATCTGCGATGTCACGACTTCAAAGAGAAATTAAGCGGCCGAGCCAGACAGCGCGGCTTTCAAAAGTTCTTGTGTATAGGCTTCGCGCGGCTGCGTGAAAATATGGTCTCCAGCCTCAACAGCTTTGCCATGATGCATGACAATCACTCGGTGAGACATGGCACGAACGACTTCGAGATCATGGCTGATGAACAGATAAGCAAGTCCATGTTCCTGCTGCAGCTGCCGTAGCAAAGCGATGATTTGGGCTTGAACCGATCGATCCAGGGCGCTTGTCGGTTCATCTAAAACCAACAAGCGCGGCTTTAAAATCAGCGCGCGGGCGATCGCGATACGCTGGCGCTGACCACCCGAGAATTCATGCGGATAGCGTTCTGCAACGGCGGGGTCGAGCTCAACTGTTTCCATGGCCTCAATTAATTCGGCGCGACGTTGGTCTGCCGACAAAGCCGGTCGATGAATATTGAGCCCTTCGGTGATAATCTGCCCGATCGACATTCGTGGACTTAACGAGCCAAACGGATCTTGAAAAACAATTTGCATATCTTGTCGCAAATGCCGCTTCTCCCGCGCACTTAAAGCCGACAGCGCCCGCCCATCAAAAATGCACGCGCCCTCGGCTTTTTGGAGGCCCAACAAAGCCCGCCCGAGCGTCGTTTTGCCCGAGCCGCTCTCGCCGACAATGCCCAGGCATTCGCCAGGGTAGAGGTCAAAGGACACGTCATCGACGGCGCGCAAATATTCCGTTGCAAGACCCAGCCAATTTTTACGTCGCGGAAACTTGACCGACATATTTTTGACCTGAACCAACGGTGTTTCCGGCGTAATTTGGGGGGGGCCGGCATCGGGCACGGCGCCGATCAGACTGCGCGTATATTCGTGTTGTGGCCGGTCGAGGATTTCGTCGCGCGTCCCGCTCTCGACAATGGCGCCATTTTGCATCACGCAAATATGATCGGCCATATAACGCACCACACCCAGATCATGCGTAATCAACAAAATACTCATTCCCATTTCGTGCTGGAGATCTTTCAAGAGATCGAGGATTTGCCGTTGAATGGTCACGTCTAATGCGGTGGTGGGCTCATCGGCAATCAGCAATTGCGGCCGGTTGGCAATGGCCATGGCGATGACGATACGCTGGCGTTGTCCGCCCGATAGTTGATGCGGGTAATCGCGGGCCCGCAGATCAGCATCAGGGATGCCGACGCGCTCCATCAGGCGAATGGTTTCGGCGCGGGTCGCGGCATCGTTGAGGTTTTGGTGATGTTGAATAACCTCACCAATTTGGTCGCCCACACGATGCAATGGGTTCAGCGCGGACATCGGTTCTTGAAAAATCATACCAATTTCATTGCCGCGAATGTGCCGCATCTCGCCTTCGCTACAGGTCACCATATCACGATCGCCAAAGCGGATCTGGCCGGCTCGGATCTGCGCCGGCGGCTCGGGCAGCAAACGCAAAATCGATAAAGCGGAAACCGATTTGCCAGATCCGCTCTCACCGACAAGCCCGAGTGTTTTTCCTTCAGGGATCGACAGCGATAGGTTCTTCACAGCTTGCGTGCGCTCATCACCTTGCACAAAGTCAATACTCAGATCCTTAATGGTCAGCACATTCATTGCACGGTTTTCCTCGGGTCGAACGCATCGCGCACAGCTTCGCCAATGAAAATAAGCAGTGATAACATAAGGGCAATCACGGTAAAGCCGGCGAGCCCGAGCCAGGGCGCTTGTAAATTATTTTTCCCTTGGGCCAATAATTCGCCGAGCGATGGTGAGCCGGGAGGTAGCCCAAATCCCAAAAAGTCGAGAGATGTGAGGGTTGTGATCGAGGCATTGAGCACAAAGGGCAA
>CBFIIU010000006.1:71070-86390 GCA_965662735.1 Alphaproteobacteria bacterium | reverse complement strand
AATAATCAGAAAGTTTGGTACGCCCAAAGCGCGGGCGGCGGCCACATACTCAAAATTACGTGCGCGCAGAAATTCAGCGCGGACAACACCGACCAAAGACACCCAAGAAAACAGCAATAATATGCCGAGAAGAATCCAGAAATTGGGCTCGATTACCGAGGCGATAATAATCAACAGATATAGCGCCGGCACACTGGTCCAAATCTCAATAAAGCGCTGCATTCCGAGGTCGGTCCAGCCCCCAAAATATCCCTGCACCGCGCCGATAAAAATGCCAATGACCGATGAAGAGAGAGTGAGCGCTAAACCGAATAAGACGGAGAGACGAAATCCGTAAATTAATCGCGCGACCACATCGCGTCCTTGGTCATCGGTTCCGAGCCAATTTTCTGCCGAAGGGGGCGCCGGCGCTGGCACAGCGAGATTAAGATTGATCGTGTCATAGCTGTAGCGCAAAGGCGCCCAATGAATGGATCCGCCCTGATCGGTAATTAATGATTGAACATAGGGGTCGCGATAGTCCGCCTCGGTTGCAAAATCACCACCAAATTCGGTCTCCGTATACATCATTACGACAGGAAAATAGAATTGATCTTGAAAACGGATCAGCAGTGGTTTGTCATTGGCGATGAGCTCCGCCGCCATGGAAACCGTCAGCAGCACCATAAAAATCCAGAATGACCAATAGCCCCGACGATTGGCTCTAAAATTCGCCCAACGGCGCTGTTGGATGGTTTGCTGTGCCATCTAGTCGCGCGCCTCAAAATCGATCCGCGGATCAATCCACACATATGTGAGATCGGAAATCAGCGTGACGACCAAACCCATCAGGCCAAAAATATAAAGCGAGGCAAACACCACCGGATAATCCCGATTGATGATGCTCTCATAAGAAAGCAGCCCCAGACCATCGAGTGAGAAGATCGTCTCGATCAGCAAGGATCCCGTGAAAAACGCCCCAACAAAAGCGCCGGGGAAGCCCGCCACAACAATGAGCATGGCGTTTCGGAACACATGCCCATACAGGATACGACGCTCCTCAAGCCCTTTGGCGCGTGCGGTGAGGACATATTGCTTCCGAATTTCATCGAGGAATGAATTTTTCGTCAGCAAGGTTGTGGTTGCAAAGCCACCAATGCTCAGCGCCAAGACGGGAAGAAAAATATGCCACAAATAATCGAGAATGCGTTCGGGCCATGGTAGGCTCGCCCAGCTTTCTGAGACCAATCCGCGAAGCGGGAAAACGTCAAAATAGCTACCGCCCGCAAATAAGACGATCAACGCCACTGCAAATAAAAATCCAGGAATGGCATAGCCAATCACAATGATGGAGGATGTCCAAACATCAAAGGCGGCCCCGTCGCGACGCGCCTTGGCAATGCCAAGCGGGATCGAAATGAGATAGGTGAGTAAGGTCGTCCACAGCCCGAGGGAAATTGAGACTGGAAGTTTTTCGATGATCAGATCCGTGACCGCAATATCGCGATAATAGCTCGTCCCGAAATCAAACTGGGCGTAATTCCGAACCATTAACAAAAAGCGTTCATGGACGGGCTTGTCGAAACCGAATTGGCGTTCCAGCTCGGCGATAAACTCAGGATCAAGACCCTGAGCGCCTCGATATTTACTATCTCCGCCCAAGCGCTCCGCGCCAGCTGTTGCAAAGCGCGCGGTCGCACCTTGATCATGTCCTTGAAGTTGAGCGATGACCCGCTCGACGGGCCCACCCGGCGCAAACTGAACAATTGTGAAGCTGATCGCCATAATCCCAATAATGGTTGGGATCATCAGCAAGAGGCGGCGCAAAATATAATAGATCATGGCGCATAAGGGGGTGGGGCGCTTCGCCACCACAAATCAGAGACACCTAAACCAAAGGGCGGCATCGGGTCTGGATGTGACAGACCTGGCCAATAGGCCAGACGATGCGCAGGGGCATGCCATTGGGGCACCACATAATGTCCCCAGAGCAAAACACGATCGAGCGCCCGCGTCGTGGCAATGAGTTCGTTGCGGCTTGTCGCAAAAATGATTTTGTCGACCAGCGCATCAACAACCGGGTTCGAAATGCCGATTGTGTTCCGCCCGCCATCACGTTGTGCGGCGGCGGAAGACCAAAAGTCACGTTGCTCATTACCGGGGGAAAGAGACTGGCGGAAGCTATCCACAATGATATCGAAATCAAAAATGTTGATGCGATTTTGGTATTGGGTTGGGTCAACAATCCGAATGCGCGCGGCAATTCCCAACTTCTCTAAATTCTTGATATAAGGAGCGATGACACGCTCGAAATTGGGCTGCACCAGCAGAAATTCGACGCTCAGGGGCGTGCCGTCTTTTTCGAGCTGACCCGCATTTAGTTGCCAGCCCGCTTCCGTTAATAGCGATCGCGCCCGTCGGAGGTTTTTCCGCAAGGCGCTGGGGCCATCGGTTGTCGGGTTGCTGAATGGGGTTGTGAAGACTTGGTCCGGCAATTGGTCTCGATAGGGCTCCAATATTTTTAACTCGGCAGAGGAGGGTAAGCCCGTCGCCGCCAGTTCAGAGCCTTCGAAAAAACTATTGGTGCGCGCATATTGCCCGTAGAATAAGTTTTTATTGGTCCATTCAAAATCATAGGCGAGGTTAAAGGCTTCGCGAATACGGGCATCGTCAAATGGCGCCCGCCGCGTGTTGAGCACGAAAGCCTGCATGCCCGCACCATTTTGCAAGGCAATTTCTTCCCGGATCATCTGGCCTTTTGGCGGTTCGACGGCCGCATATCCCGTCGCCCAATTTTTGGAGCTATATTCTTCACGATAATCCAGCTCGCCCGCTTTAAAGGCCTCAAATGCGACCGTGTCATCGCCGAAATAATCGAAGCGCAGTTCATCAAAATTATGTCGGCCGACATTGACGTTTAGCTGGGCGCCCCAGTAATTTTCCACGCGTTCCAGGATAATCGTTCGTCCCGCGGTAATTTTCGACACGCGATAGGGGCCGCTTCCCAAAGGCGCCTCGAGCGTGGTTTGGCTTAAATCGCGGCCATTGGCGGTCCAATAATGCTGAGGCAAAATCGGTAATTGTCCTAAAATCAGGGGTAATTCGCGATTGCCGGCTTCTCTAAAATAAAAGGTCACTTGAAGAGGGCCTGTTTGTTCGGCTTTCTCAACATCATGATAATAGGCTTTGTAAAATGGATGTGCGTCACGAATAGCATTAAACGACCAGATCACATCTTCCGGCGTGATTGCCTCACCATCATGAAATTGGGCTTTCGGGTTCAACGAAAAGCGCACGGATAGGCCATCAGCGGCGACCACGACTTCTTGTGCCACCAGGCCATAGGCCGTTCCGGGTTCATCGAGGCTCGCTGTCAGCAATGAATCGTAAATCGTCATAATACCGGCGGCCGTCTGCCCCTTAATGGTAAAGGGGTTGAGATTGTCGAAACTACCGATCGCGGCCATCCGAAACGTCCCTCCTTTTGGCGCTTCCGGATTTACATAATCAAAATGCGCAAAATCGGCTGGGTATTTCGGGGCATCAAAGAGCGAAAAAGCGTGCCGGGCGTGTTGGGCGTGATCCGCATTGTGAGGGACGGCAAGGGTTGAAGAGTGAGGGACGGCACGGGGGGATGGGCTGGGCTCGGCATGGGGTTGCGTGCTGGCGCTAAACGGTGCGAGGAACCAGCTCAGTGCAACCAATCCGATCCATAGAGGCCGCAACCGGTCGCGACCGGTGTTGCCCGTATCGGTGCAATATTGCATGGCGCTAGAATTTTGCGTGATCACAACCAATCCACTCCTCAGACTGTGAAAGAGTGAAGCAAATCATACAGATATTCGCAAGCAATGGGCTGATTTAATTCGAGAGAGATTGCAGATAGGCGATCATATCGGCGCGATCGGACGGTTTACGCAGACCCGCAAAAGCCATTGAGGTTCCTTCGGCATATTTCTTCGGATTTTCCAAGAAACCATTCAGTTGCTCAGCTGTCCAATTTCCCTCTAAACCCGATAAGGCCCCAGAATATCCAAAATCTGACAGGCTCGCAATATCGCGCCCGACAACACCCCAAAGAGCAGGCCCCACTTTATTGGCGGCTCCTTGAGCGAACTCATGGCATGCGGCACATTTTTTGGCTACTTTCATTCCCTTATCGACAGAGGCCGTCAGAAGTAATTCAGAAATAGGGACTTCAACCTCTGGCTCCGCCGACGCAATGGCTGTATCGCCTGTTTCCACGCCTTCCACAATATAGCTGTCAGGATTGGGCGCTTCGACGTCAAACAAAATATCACCCAAATTCCGGACACCCAGATAAATGAGAAGTGTAAACAGCACCGCTCCGGCGATTTTATTTAACTCAAAAGAGTCCATCGAATACCCCCAATGTCAAAGCTATCAGTCTAAATCGACACGAATATTTATACCGTGGCCTCTGCAATTAATCTTGCGGCCAAGCGCCGCACAAAGTAATGAAATAAGGTGGTTTTCGCAAGACCGCAAATACATTCCGTTGTAATGCCTGGATAGAGACAACCGATTTTCTCATGAATGCTTCTTCAGACACGATTATTTTGATTCCAGCCCGTTTGGCGGCCACGCGCTTACCCAATAAGCCTCTGGCGGATCTGCACGGAGAGCCCATGATTGTGCATGTCTGGCGCCGCGCGATCGAGGCCAAGCTTGGCCGTGTCGTGGTGGCTGCGGGCGATCGCGAGATCGTCGAGGCCATCGAAGCGGTTGGGGGCGAGGCGGTGCTGACATCCGCCGATTTGGCCTCGGGGACGGACCGAATTTATGCCGCTTTACAGCTCATTGATCCTGAGGGCAGCCATCAAATGATCGTCAATGTTCAAGGAGATTTGCCGACGCTCGATCCTCGCCTCATTCGACAGGCATGCGACGCGTTGGGCGAGGCGGATATGTCGACGCTCGTGGCGGAGATTTCTGAGCCATCGGAATGCGACAACCCTAATGTGGTGAAAGCGGTGTTGGCGGCCCCGGGTTCCAGCCCGTATCGCCGAGCCCTGTATTTCAGTCGGGCGAATGTGCCAACCGGTTCGGCACCGCGTTATCATCATATTGGTCTCTATGTCTATTCTCGTGCGGCGCTTGATCGTTTCGTGGCTTTATCTCCCTCGCCATTAGAGAAAAGTGAAAAACTCGAGCAATTACGGGCGTTAGAGGATGGGTTTGTCATTCATGCCGCGATCGTGGATACTGTGCCCTTAGGCGTTGATGCGGCTGAGGATTTAGAAAAGGCGCGCGAAATGCTCGCAGCCGGTTTGCCGGGGTTATGAGAGGATTACATGTCTAAAAAAATTGCCTTTCAAGGCGAGTTGGGCGCCAATTCTCATATTGCGTGTCAAACTCGATATCCCGATTATGAAGCCACGCCTTTTGCGAGCTTCGACGCCGCATTTCGCGCCCTGGCAGAGGGCAGTGTTGATTTGGCCATGATGCCCATTGAAAACACTGTGGCCGGCCGCGTCTCGGATATTCATCGCCTGTTGCCGGATTCCGGGCTGTTTGTCATTGGCGAGTATTTTATGCGCGTGCGCCACTGCTTGCTCGGCGTGCCGGATGCGCCTTTCGAGGGATTGACGCATGTGTGGAGCCATGAAATGGCGCTGGGGCAGTGTCGAAACATCATTGCGGATCGCAAGTTAGTGCCCGTTGTGGCGGCCGACACCGCAGGGGCGGCGCACTATATCGCGCAGTTGAAAGACCCCACACAGGCTGCGATTGCCTCCGCTTTAGCGGCTGAGACCTATGGTTTGACGATTTTAGCGTCAGATATTGAGGATAGCGCCCAAAATGTCACGCGGTTCTTGGTGATGGCGGCGCAACCCGATGATGCCGAACCCGATGCGGGACATATTATGACCAGCTTTATTTTCCGAGTGCGGAACGTGCCAGCCGCCCTCTATAAGGCGTTGGGCGGCTTCGCAACCAATGGGGTCAATATGACAAAATTAGAGAGTTATCAGCCCGATAGCTCTTTTGCGGCCACCCAGTTTTTTGCCGATATTGAAGGCCATCCCGACGCACCTCATGTTCAGCGGGCGTTAGAGGAGCTGCGTTTCTACTGTTCCGAGCTCAATATATTGGGCGTCTATCCAGCGGCTGCGGAACGTTATCAATAAGCGCCGCCGCAGGCCGTGCGAAAGCCTTTATTCCATATCAACGAAATAACGGAGCAAATGATGAGCGATGGCCATGGGGGGTGGAGCGCTGATCTCTCCTGTGCCGGCAAGGGCAGCGCGGGCTTCTTCGCGGCTAATCCACCGCGCGTCTTCGAGCTCTTGCGCATCATTGATAATTTCAGTGGTTTCTGCGGTCGCCACACAGCCGATCATCAGCGAGGCGGGGAACGGCCAAGGCTGACATCCCACATAGCGCACCTCAGATACGCGAATACCGGCTTCTTCCACCATCTCGCGCGCGACGGCCTCTTCCAACGTCTCGCCAGGTTCAATAAAGCCGGCCAGAGCCGAATACATGGTCGCCGGCCAGCCTGCTTGACGCCCCAAAAGGCATCGATCCCCGTCAATGGCCAACATAATCACCACGGGGTCGGTTCGGGGGAAATGTTCTGCCTGACATTGTAAACAAATCCGCTTGTACCCCGCATCACCTGCAATGGTCTCGCCGCCGCATTGGGCGCAAAAAGGATGGCGCGCGTGCCAATCTATCAAAGCGCGCGCTTGCGCCAGAATAGCAAGGTCGCCGGCGCTCATGTCTTCGCCTGCGGCCAAGCCTCGAATATCTTCAAACTGCCCCATATTAGCGAAGGGGCCTTGATGTTCGGGATCTGCGAGGGAGCTGACATCGACAGCAAAAAGTGGCTTATTGCGGCGATTAATGCCTAAAAAGACCACCGGCCATTGGGCGAGTTCCGGCCCCATGGCAGATCGGGGCAGCCAGCCGACATCGCGCCCCTGAGTGGGCTCAAGAGCCGGCAAAATGAGGGGGTTGAGATGCCACACGGGAACGAATAAGGCTTCCGGCCGGTGTGCTTGCTCGGTCAGCCATTCCGGATTATTCCGTTCATGGCCCGCCCGGTTAAGCGGGTTTTGTGAAAAAATCATGGGCTCAAGAGCCGGCGCGAGAAGGGGCCCTTGGGAAGGTTTCGGGGAAGACATAATTCGCTACGCTCCTTTTCGAGCCATTGAGCTGTGGCCCGCGACGCTAAGTTCCTCATTAAAACCCAAGAGTGACATGGGCTCTGTGTCTGGGCAAGGCTTGGATTTGTATTTCCAATTATATTTGCTATATAAGGGGCGAGAGGTTGGCGGCAGACGTATCCCTCGCCAACCGGGTCAGGTCCGGAAGGAAGCAGCCCTAACGAGTTTGTGCGGGTTGCCTGTCCAGCCTCTCACCTTTTTCCCAGCGCCTTTCTTCCCTTCACTTTTTATCCCCTCACTTTTTATCCCCTATGGTCTGTGTATCCTTGTGAGCAAATGCGACATTCTCTTTGACATTGAACGCATCATTTTATGTACTGTCAGCCTATAAAAGATGAGATATTTTTTGGTTCGCGGCGGTTTAAACAGACAGGCAATGGGGGCACGATAATGCATGACGACCTTCCAGATCATGATGCGCCTGATGCTGGGTCCGCTTCACTAGAACCCTCAGAAACATCAGAAAATTCTGTCACTGATTCGCCGAGTTCCGGCATTGACGAGACCCCGAGTTTTGATTTGCTCGCCGAGGCTGACGCCGAAAATAAAGTGTCGACAGCCTATCAAGTTCTGGCACGCAAATACCGCCCCCGCAGTTTCGACGATTTAATTGGCCAAGAGGCCATGGTGCGGACGCTGCGCAATGCTTTTACCTCGGGGCGTATTGCGCATGCCTTTATGCTCACCGGCGTGCGCGGCGTCGGCAAAACAACAACGGCTCGAATTCTGGCGCGCGCTTTGAATTATAGTACCCCGCAAAGCCAACAGCCCAGTACGGATTTGTCGGAGGAGGGGGAACATTGCGCCGCGATTATGGAAGGGCGCCATGTTGATGTTATGGAAATGGATGCCGCCTCGCGCACGGGCATTGGCGATATTCGCGAAATTATTGAAAGTGTCCGATATCGGCCAACCTCAGCGCGCTTCAAAGTTTATATTATTGACGAAGTCCATATGCTCTCGACGGCTGCCTTTAATGGCCTATTGAAAACCCTCGAAGAGCCGCCCCCCCATGTTAAATTTATTTTTGCGACGACAGAAATCCGACGTGTTCCGGTTACTGTCTTGTCGCGATGCCAGCGGTTTGATCTGCGGCGCCTATCGCCCGATGATACGGCACAGCTCATCGATAAGGTTTGCGCCGCCGAACATGTTGCTTTGGGGGATGAGGCTAAAGGTTTGATCGCGCGGGCCGCCGAGGGCTCGGCGCGCGACGCCCTATCCTTGCTCGATCGTGCTTTGGCGCATGCCGGCGAAGCGACCGAAAAGCTGGATGGCGACACGGTGCGCCACCTTTTGGGCCTCGCTGACCGAAGCCGTATTTTTGATTTATTTGAAGCAGTGATGGCTGGAGAAGTGGCGGCCTGTTTGGCCGAATTCGATGCCCAATATGCAATGGGCGCAGAGCCCGCGGTTGTCATCGCCGATCTTGCCGATGTCACGCATTGGGTGACGCGGATAAAATTTGTGGATGACGTCGCCGATGATGTGACCTTGCCCGCGGAACAACGCCAGCGCGGACGTCAAATGGCGTCGCAGCTTTCAATGCGGCATTTATCGAGAGCCTGGCAATTTTTGCAAAAAGGCCAAAGCGAAACGCAATCGGCGACAAACCCCAAAGCCGCCGCGGAAATGGTGTTGATGCGTTTGGCGCATTTGGCGGATTTGCCGACACCCGATGATCTGGTGCGCGCCTATCAGTCTGAGGGTGCCAGCGGGGCGACCGCTGATACCAGCGGGTCGAGCGCCCCCGTGTCCTCAGGACCGACGGCTTCCTCATCATCGCACATTAAGGGAGTGCACGGCGAGGCGTTATCGGGAGAGCGGGCCATGAGCGAGCGGGCCGCGCCAGCTGGGGCACATAGAACTGGGGAACATAGAATGCGCAGTGCGACATCAGGGGCCACCTTAAGCGCAGCCCCCGCTCTCGCAGATGCCTCTGCGCCCGAGATCACCAGTTTTCAGCATTTGCTCGATTTCGTTTCGAGCAAAATGGATATTGGCCTGCGCCACGCGCTCGAGCATGAGGCTGTGCTGGTTTCATTTTCTCCGGCTACGCATGATCATGTTGGCCGCATTGAAATTGGGTTAACCGATGATCGCACAACGCTGCCTCAAGAGCTCACCCGCAAATTACGCGAGTGGACAGGCCAGAACTGGATGGTTTCTGTGTCGGCCAATCCGACGGGCTCAACCATAGCTCAGGAAAAACAAGCGGATGAGCAAAAGCTGCGCGATCGAGTGGAAACGGACCCATTGGTTCAAGCTGTGCGGGCGCATTTCCCCGACGCTAAAATTACGGCGATCACAGATATCGCGGCGCCGCTTGCCGTGCCGGAGCATGAGCTCATCGATGCCGGCGATGAGGCTGATGATATCCTAGATAGCGAGATCTAATCCGTGTCCGGAAATGAAATTGAAACGCTCATTAAAATTATGGCGCGGCTTCCGGGCCTGGGGCCACGCTCGGCACGGCGCGCGGTCTTGCAGCTTTTGCGTCGAAAAGAAGTGCTTCTCACCCCTTTATTGCAGGCCCTGTCGGCCGCACATGATGCCATTCAAACCTGTTCCGTATGCGCAAATATTGATGTGTGCGATCCCTGCAGTATTTGTGCGGACCCACGTCGAGATCCAAAACTGATTTGCGTCGTCGAAGATGTGGGTGATTTATGGGCGCTTGAACGCGCCTCAGCCATGCGCGGCTATTATCATGTCCTCGGGGGCACTTTGTCTGCGCTGGACGGCATTGGCCCGGCTGAATTAAACATGGCCTCTTTGATGGGGCGCTGTGATGAGGGCTCCGAAATTATATTGGCGTTAAGCGCAACAGTGGAAGGCCAAAGCACAGCGCATTATCTCACCGATATGTTGACCGGACGCAATGTAACCATCACGCGGTTGGCGCATGGTGTGCCCGTGGGTGGAGAATTAGATTATTTAGATGATGGCACGCTCGCCGCGGCGATGCAGGCGCGCCTGCCAATGCGGGATCTCTAGTGAGAGATCTCTCGTGAGAGATGGCTAGGCGTTTTGAGAGCGGACAGACAGAGCTAAACAAACCCACAAATAAATCCATAAATATAGGCGCGCGATGTTTTGCGGAGATCCTCCATGCGGGACGGATTAACGTTCTGGAAAATCGAGGAGCTTATCGCCTTCCTCATTGGGGGCGTCTAACTCGGCATTGCGAATACGATCGCCGCGCGAGGCAATTTTCCGCGTGGATGTCTCAATCTCGCCAATGTCTTTATCGGCTTGCACAAAATGTTTTCGCAAATTATCGACCCGCGTTACCAGCCGATCAATATCCTCCATTAACACGGCCACTTCGCGCTGGATCAAGCTTGCCTTTTGGTGCATTTCAACATCACGCATGATTGCGCGCACTGTGTTGAGGGTCAGCCACATTGTATTGGGCGAAACCGGATACACGCGCAGTTCTCGACATTTTTGGATCGCGTCGGGCAGATTAACATGTAATTCCGAAAAGACACTTTCAGATGGCAAAAACATCAGCGCTGCATCAGCAGTCTCACCCGGCAGAATATAGCGCTCAGCAATATCTTGCGCGTGTTTGAGCGTGTCGCGCTGAAGCTGAGTGAGCGCCGCTTTGCGTTGCACATCGGTTTCCGCATTGCGCATGGCTTGATAGGCTTCGAGCGGAAATTTACTATCCACGACAATCGGGCCAGGTGGATTGGGGAGCAAAATCAGACAGTCGGCGCGGCGGCCATTGGACAATGTGTGCTGCAGTTTAAAGGCATCGCGTGGCAGCGCATCTTGCACCAGATCATTGAGGCGTGTTTCGCCAAAACTCCCGCGTGCTTGCTTATTATCCAAAATTTGCTGAAGGCCGATCACTTGTCCCGAGAGAGCCGAGATATCTTTTTGCGCGGCGTCAATGAGAGCCAATCTTTGCGTCAAATCTGCCAGGCTTTTGCCCGTCTTCTCGGATGTTTCAGAGATGTTATGGGTGACCGATCGGCTCACCTGATCCAATCGATCATTGAGGTTTCGGGTTAGTTCACCGCGTTCGCGAATTTGGGTTTCGCTAAACTCGCTCAACCGGGTCGCCAATTCGGCCTGTTTTTGATGCAGCTCCACTAAATAGGGCTCAAGCCCCTGGGTTGACCGCAAACGCGTCCAAATAAGGGCGAGCAAAAAGCCCAAAAAGGCGGCCCCGCCTATCAAAAACCAGCTCATGGACATGCGCTCTCCCTCGTGTCGGTTCGCCTTGATCGCCGACTCACCGCTGAAAATTTGTCCAAGCCTAGCATAGAATTTGACCCCGCGCATGGCACAGAGACTTCAGAGAGACTTCACAGCGACTTCAGACTGGCTTCAGAGTGGCTTGACGCTTGCGCGTCAGCGTCTTATCTCATCAATATGGCTATTCGCGAGATCATTACTGTGCCAGATCGGCGCCTTAAAACCATATCGACCCCGGTCGCCGAGGTTGATGATGCTGTGCGCGCCTTAATGGATGATATGCTCGACACCATGTATGACGCGAATGGTATTGGTTTGGCGGCAATTCAAATTGCCGTTCCGTCGCGGATCATTGTGATGGATCTCTCATCGCGCTCGAATGAGCCAGATCACGAACCCGATCCAGAAGATGATCTGGAAGGCACAGAGACCGGCCCGCGTTATTTTGTGAATCCTGAGATTATTTGGACATCCGAAGAGACACGGAATTACCAAGAAGGCTGTTTGTCGGTTCCAGGTTTTTTTGACGATGTTGAGCGCCCCGATCGATGCACGGTGCGTTATCTGGATTATGATGGTCGGCCCCAAGAGCTTCCGTGTTCGGGCTTGCTCGCGACCTGCATTCAGCACGAGATGGATCATTTAAACGGCATCGTTTTTCTCGATCATTTATCGCGCCTCAAACGTGATCGCGCTATTCGGCGGCTCCGCAAAGAAGCGCGTGAGGCCGACGAAGGCATTTCAAGTGGCGCCTAATGTCGCCGCGCCTTATTTTTATGGGAACGCCGGATTTTGCGGCTTGCCCCCTCGAAGCGCTGATTAAGGCCGGCTATGACATTGCCGCTGTGTATACGCGGGCGCCACAACGTTCTGGGCGCGGGATGCAGATCCGGAACTCTCCCGTTCATGCACTTGCCGAGCAATATGATCTTCCTGTCGAGACACCGGCTAGTTTGCGCTCGGATGAAGCCGTCCACCGCTTTCAAAGCTACGCGCCGGATTTAGCCATTGTTGCGGCCTATGGGCTCATTCTCCCGACTTCTATTTTAAATATTCCTGGCATGGGCTGCTGGAATATTCACGCCTCGCTTCTGCCCCGTTGGCGGGGGGCCGCGCCAATTCAGCGGGCGCTGATGGCGGGCGATCACCTGACGGGCATCTCCATTATGCAAATGGAGGAAGGCCTCGATACTGGTCCGGTTTGGACGTCTGCATCGACCCCGATCGAGGAAAGCGACACCGCCACGAGCCTGCATGATCGCTTGATGGTTTTGGGCGCGCAGACGCTTTTGGCGGCGCTGGATGATTGGCAGGCGGGTCGATTGCCCGCGCGTCCCACCGAGCAAGACGCGGCGGCGGCGTGTTACGCGGCAAAAATTGACAAGAGCGAAGCGCGCATTGATTGGTCGCAGACAGCAACGCATATTCATCAGCAAATAAGAGGCTTATCGCCCTTTCCCGGAGCCTGGACCGATGGGTCGGGCCAGCGGATCAAAATATTATCGGCGCGCATTGATCTGAAGCGACAAGGGCCCGATGGGCAGATACTCGATGCCGACGGTTGGATTGGATGCGGGCAAGGCGCACTACAGCCCCTTCGTGTGCAACGCGCTGGCAAGGCTGAGATGGATTATGCCACGTTTCTGCGCGGCCAGAGTTTGGATGTTGGGCAAAGTTTGTGACGCACCGTTATAAGCTGACCGTTGAATATGATGGCGCACCTTTTTTTGGGTGGCAATCGCAGCGTGATGGCCGTGCGGTCGAAGATTATGTCCGACGGGCTATTCAAGGTTTTTGTGGTGGCGTGTTGGATATGGCCGCTGCCGGAAGAACCGATGCAGGGGTTCATGCGCGCGGGCAGGTTATTCATATTGATCTCGAGGCGGAATGGGAGCCTGCGCGTATTCGCGCCGGCATTAATTATCATCTGAAGCCCCATCCCATCAGTGTTCTTGATGTGGTTCCTGTCTCGTCGACTTTTCACGCCCGCTTTTCGGCAACCCGACGACTATATTGCTATCGTATCTTATCGCGCCCCGCTGTACCCACCATTGATCGAGATTATCTGTGGTGGGTTCCTCAAGAGCTGCAGCTCGATCGGATGCGCGACGCGGCTCAGCTTTTGATGGGGCACCATGATTTCACGACCTTTCGCTCGGTTCAGTGCCAAGCCCGTTCACCGATCAAAACACTCACCTTGCTCGACATAGAGGAGGTGGGTCAGGGTCGATTTGATGTGCATGCAGAGGCACCCTCTTTTTTGCATCGACAAGTTCGGTCTTTGGTGGGCGCGTTGAAAGTGGCCGGAACGGGCCAATGGTCGGTCGATGATGTTGCTAAAGCCTTAGCCGCGCGCGACCGCAATGCATGCCCACCCGTTGCTCCGGCGCAGGGCCTTTATTTTATGCAGGTCGACTACGACGAAAAATAAGAGGTCAGCACCTGCGCATAAATATCGCGCAATTGTTCGATTGCTGAGACGGGCACATGTTCATCGATCTGATGCATGGTTTGGCCGATCAATCCAAACTCAACAACAGGACAAATATCCTTGATGAAACGCGCATCCGAGGTTCCGCCCGACGTCGATAACTCAGCCTCTCGGCCGGTGACATGATGAATGGCACCGCGCAAATGCTCGACAAAAGCATGCGCATCGGTGCGGAAACAGGCGGCGGAGTGGGTCCAGTCCACTGAAAATTGGATCATGTCGGCCCCGACCGTTTCGCGAACAGAGTGAAGGCGCCCCTCAATCTCTTGCTCGAGGCTTTCAGCTGTCCATAGATCATTATATCGAATATTAAATCGCGCCGTCGCCTCTGCTGGGATGACATTGGTTGTCATATTCCCAACATCCATTGAGGTTATTTCGAGATTACTCGGCTGAAAATGTTCCGTGCCGTGATCGAGTGGATTGGCGATCAAGGCCGATGTAAGACCGATCAGATGCGGTATCGGATTAGCGGCTCGATGCGGATAGGCCACATGGCCTTGTTGCCCCTGAACGCGCAACACCGCATTTGCACTGCCGCGACGCCCAATTTTAATCATCTCGCCCATATGCTCAGGGTTGGTGGGCTCGCCCACAATACACGCATCGATAACTTCGCCCTCTTGGGCCAGCCACTCAACCAGTTTGGCGGTTCCATTAATCGATGGGCCTTCCTCATCGCCCGTGATCAGCAGGCTGATGGATCCGTTTAACGCATTATTCTGAAGATAGTGATCAACCGCACCAATAAAAGCGGCAATCGCGCCCTTCATATCGGCCGCGCCGCGGCCCCAGATCGCGCCATCGCGCACAGAGCCGGAAAAAGGATTTTCAGCCCAGCGACCCTCGGCGCCGGCGGGGACGACATCACTGTGCCCCGCAAAGCAGACATGCGGGCTTTGCGTGCCGAGACGCGCATATAAATTATCGATGGTTGGCGTTCCCGATTGCGCAAATGGAAGGCGCCGGCAGACAAAGCCCAGCGCTTCAAGTTCGCCTTGGATCAGATCCAGCGCGCCCGCATCCTCGGGGGTAACCGAGGGACACTGTATAAGCGCAGCCGTCAGAGCAATAGGATCAATCATCGTCGCGCAAGAGTTGGTTGACCGATGTTTTAATCCGCGTTTGTGCGTCCACCGTTTTGACAATCACAGCGCAGGATAAGGCGGGCGCTCCGGCTTCGCCGGGCAGCGATCCCGGAACAACCACAGAATAAGCGGGAACTTCGCCGCGATGAATCTCGCCAGTTTGGCGATTAACAATTTTGGTCGAGGCCGAGAGAAAGACGCCCATCGACAACACCGCGCCCTCCCGAACAATAACCCCTTCGGCCACCTCTGAACGGGCCCCAATGAAGCAATTATCCTCAATAATCACCGGATTGGCTTGCAGCGGCTCGAGAACGCCGCCAATACCCGCACCCCCAGAGATATGTACATTTTTACCAA
>CBFIIU010000006.1:67245-70163 GCA_965662735.1 Alphaproteobacteria bacterium | reverse complement strand
GAACTGTTCCAGCATGCTGGGGTAAATGTCGGGATGGGGCTTGGGAACATAATTCGCCGAGACAATATCAAAAATATCGTCAAACAAATGCAAAATCCCCAGCTGACCGGCGACCCGTTCCGCATGGGCCCGCGTCCCATTAGTGAAAATAAATTTGCGCCCGGGCAGGCGATCAATCGCCCCAGCCAGTTCAGGATCGGGCGGTAAAACCGACACATCAATATCATGCACAAAATCGAGAAACGCATCGGGCGACATTTGATGACGCGCCATCAGGCCGGCTAAGGTTGTGCCATAATCGCGTAAATAGAGTTTTTGCAGACGCCGCGCTTCGACGGCATCAAGGGCAAGTGTCTCGGCGATAAAGGCGGTCATGCGTTGATCGACCTGAGCGAACAGATCATGCTCAGACGGATAAAGCGTATTATCCAGATCAAACACCCAATCCGTGATTTGTGAAAATCGTTCCATGATCTATTCGAGCGTCCAGGTCCAGCTCAATGCGTCACCCGTATCGATGCGCTGAAAAGAAAATTCTTCAAAGCCACGCTCCGCGCAGTCATTAGTGCCATTGATCACAAAGCGTGTCGTTTTCACACACATACCAAAATCGCCACTCCAAATTTTCTGCCGGCCCCCCTCCGATATGACGACGCCATTGGCATCGACGGCCTCGGCATAGGCAAAATAAAATCGCTCATTCAGCGCAGCGTTAATTGCGGTTGTGCAGGCATCGGGGTCGACCCGGATCCAGCCACGCGAAGAGAAGCCATCTTGTGTCACTTGTCCCGTCGCAGCCCACACTTGATGCGGCGTCTTATTACAAATGCGCAGACCGCGCTCATCGCTCTGACGCGAAATATCATCAAATAGTTTTTGTAAGAGGGCGCTGGTGGATAAAGATGAAGAGAGCTTACGGTCTTGCAGATATTTCTGAACAGCATTATCGGTTTGCCGACCTGCGACGCCATCAATGCGCGCGACAGCATATCCATTTTCCCTCAATAAACGCTGCAGCGCTGCCGTTCGCGCTTGCTGAGGGGAATATTCATCGGTTTCGCTAAAGGTCACTTTCGGCGCGTTTCCGCGCAAGTCAACAGGGGCAAAGGAACTGTCGCGAAATCCCCGCGCCCGACATTCGCGCCGCCCATCAATTTGAAAATCTGTGTCGAGGGCATCTGTGCAAAATCGCTCGCGGCCATCGAAAATTAAACCCGGTCCCGCATGCACCGGATCCGACAGCGCGTGAACATAGGCTTCCGACGTGCTTTCCGGTCGGATGATACTGTCGGCGCAACTCCCTGGCACAAGCACTTGCCAGCCTTGACTGCGCGAGGCGCCGCCGCTGCGAATGGCCGTTGCGACGCGCAGAAAATAACTCGTCTCATTACATAATTGAACTTTATCGACAGCCTGAGCGGGCACAGCACCAATGCTCGCGGTCCCCAAAAAAACGCACAGCGCCATCCATAAAGTCGAGGCGGTTCGGTCCGAGGGGGGGATCAAATGTGTCACGCTCAAGCTCGTTAACCGATCAGGGTTCCCGCCCCTAATTCGGTGAATAATTCGAGCAACACCGCATTGGGGACGCGCCCATCGAGGATCGCGACGGCGCCCACACCCCCCTCAACAGCGGCAATCGCTGTCTCAAGTTTAGGGATCATACCGCCACGCGCCGTACCTTTTTTAATCAAGGCTTGGGCCCGACGGACGGTCAGGCTCTCGATCAATGACCCGTCGCCATCGAGCACACCGCTGACATCAGTTAATAATAAAAGCCGTTCCGCCGACAAAGCAGCGGCAATCGCACCTGCCGCAGTATCGGCATTCACGTTTAACGACTGACCATTAGAGGCGCTGGCAACGGGGGCGATGACCGGAATAATGTCGTCTTCCACGAGCTTGCGCAAAAGCGCTGCGTTGACTTTTTCGGGCGTGCCGACAAAGCCAAGGCTCACAATTTTCTCGATATTGCTATCCGGATCAACCATTTTGCGGCGGGTCTTTTTGGCAACCAGCAAATTGCCATCCTTGCCGGATAGGCCCAAAGCGGTGCCGCCTGCTTGATTGATGGCCGTAACAATATCTTTATTAATCACGCCGGAAAGCACCATTTCAACAACTTCAATGGTGCGGGCGTCTGTAATGCGCAAACCATCGGCAAACCGGCTTTTAATGCCGAGCCGGCTGAGCATGGACGCAATTTGCGGTCCGCCGCCATGCACGATAATGGGGTGAATTCCGGCTTGTTTTAAAAGCACCACATCGCGGGCAAAGCTGCGCGATAGCGCGTCATCCCCCATGGCGTGGCCGCCAAATTTAATGACAATAATTTTGCGATCATAGCGCTGCATGAACGGCAAGGCTTCGGTGAGCACATGTGCTTGAGCCAGCCAGTCGGCACTCGACGCGCCCGATTTACGAGGTTTTTTGACCATAAGCGTTAGCCTTCTTCATCCGTCACGTTTTTATAACCGATTGCATTCAGATCAACCAGTGTCGCAATGCTTGCCTGCAACAGGTCGATCCCGAGGCCTGTCTCGCTCGAGGTTAAAATAATATCGGGAAAAGCCGCCGGGCGCCGCGCCAATTGGGCGGCGGTCTGGTCGAGACAGTTCTGTTGCGCGGTCGAGGAAATTTTATCCGCTTTGGTGAGGACAATTTGATACACCACCGCTGCCGTATCCAGCTGGTCGAGACAGTCAATGTCGTTTTTCTTCAGCCCGTGCCGGCTATCAATCAGCACAAACACACGGCGCAAATTGGCGCGCCCCCGCAAATAGTCGAAAATGAGTTTATTCCATGCCACCACTTTGGATTTCGACTCGCGCGCATAACCATAGCCAGGCAGATCGATCAGACGTAAGGCGTTATGCTGCGGGGCGAGCATGAAGAAATTAAGCTCTTGTGTCCGACCG
>CBFIIU010000006.1:50661-66998 GCA_965662735.1 Alphaproteobacteria bacterium | reverse complement strand
TAGCAATTCAATCGGCACACCATTTTTACGCATGATATATCCCTGTTGCAGGACCGACAGGAAATTGTTCCAGGCCCAATAAATCACCAGACCAGCGGGAAAGCTCGCGAGTAAGAAGGTGAAAAAGATCGGCATATATTTGAAGATCACGGCCTGCACCGGGTCGGGTGGGGGCGGGTTCATTTGCATTTGCACAAACATGGTGATGCCCATGATTATCGGCCACACGCCCAGCATTAAAATAGCCGGTGGATCCCACGGAATGAGCCCAAATAAATTGAATAGGGATGTGGGGTCAGGAGCCGCTAAATCATTAATCCATCCAAAGAATGGTTGGTGACGCATATCTAAGGTGACATAGAGAACTTTGTAGAGCGCGAAAAAAACCGGAATTTGAATTAAAATGGGCAAGCATCCGGCGAGCGGATTGAGTTTTTCAGAACGATACAGCTTTAAAAGTTCTTGCTGCTGGGTCTGGCGATCATTCGCATATTGTTCGCGAATACGCGTCATCTCCGGCTGCACTTTTTTCATCTTTGCCATGGTCTCGTAGGAGCGGCTGGCCAATGGGAAAAATAAGAGTTTGATGATGACAGTCACCAATAAGATTGCGAGACCGTAATTTCCAACCCCGTGATAGATCAGCTGCAAGGCGCGGAACATGGGCTTTGTGAGGAAGTAGAACCAACCCCAATCGATCAGCAGATCAAACCGTGCAACGCCCTGCTCGGCATAATGTTCAATGCTGTTAACCGCTTTGGCGCCTGCAAAAAACTGACTGGATAGTTCAACGCTTTCACCTGCATTCACAGAACGACCAGCCAGCAAATAATCGGCTCGATAAATCGGCGTGCCATTATCATCACGCGCTGTGAAGCGGCCATTTAGGGTTTCGTCTTGGGGCGGCACCAGTGCGGTGGCCCAATATTTGTCGGTGAACCCCAGCCAGCCTTTAGCATCTTTAAATTTTTGCGGGCCATCATCGGTCAGATCGTCATAACTCAGCTCAACCAAACCCGTTTCGCCACTGAAATAGCCGATGGCCCCTTCATGCAAAACAAAAATGGGCGTCGTATTGGGTTTTCCACGTCGTGTAATCTGGCCAAAAGGATATAAGGTCACAGGCTTAGAACCTGTGTTTTCAACGCGATCGGACAGTTGAAACATAAATTGATGATCCACGGAAATTGTCCGTGTAAAGATCAGCCCGTCGCGCGAGACATAGCGCAAGGTCACGGGTGTGTCGGGCGTCAAAACTTGCGAGGGGTCGGCTTCCCATAGCGTGTCAGGCGTCGGCAGATCATAGTTTAGCGATTGGTCCGTCACCCAGCCAAAACTTGCTTGCCAATTGGCTTTATTTTGGGCGTCAGCCAGCAAAGTGACAGCAGGCGCGCCCTCATCGAGGCTCTCAACATACTGAGTGAGATGGAGGTCATCAAACCGCGCGCCCAATAACGCAATTGAGCCTGAAAACTGATCGGAAGAGATAGGCAGGCGAGGACTGTCGGCAATAGCCGATAGCTGGGGTGTGAGGGTTTGAGGGGCTAACGTCTGAGAGGTCGATGGCGCACCGAGTTCGGTACGCAGGGCCTGATCCATGCTTTGAGGAGCCAGCGTGCCATCGAGTGCTACTTGATCGGCAGCCTTTTGAGCGAGTTCCGCCTGAGCGGCGCGTTCAGCTGCCACTTTCGGCTCAATGACAAAATACTGCCAACCGAGCAGGACCCCTAGGCTCAAAATAACGGCAAAGAGAAAATTATTATTGTCATTCATTCGGTTCACTCCTCACGATCTCACCAGATGTTGCGATTTGGCGGTGAACTTTGCCAAGTGCATAGATTAAATCTTGTTTTAACGCGTCATAAGCGCGGGTTAACGTCTCGCCACGACCTACGAGAACATAATCATATCCGGGGTGCCCTAGTTTGGGTAAGACATCTTTGGCCAGTGCCCGCAAACGGCGGCGGATGCGATTGCGACACACCGCATTACCGGTTTTCTTTGTCGCGGTTAGGCCATAACGAATGAGAGGGTGCTCAAGATCGGGTGCTGCGCGCGCTTGCAAGACAAGACCCTTGGCGACGCGATATTCGCCGCGAGCGACATGCAGAAAATCGCGGCGGCGCAGCAGCCTGGTCAGAGACTGCGTCATAGCGCATCAATTAGGCAGAGAGACGCTTGCGACCGCGGGCCCGCCGACGGTTGAGCACGAGACGGCCATTTTTAGTCGCCATCCGGGCGCGGAATCCATGACGACGTTTGCGCACTAGATTACTAGGTTGAAATGTTCTTTTCACGTCGAACTCCTTAATTTCTCTGCCTGCGGCGGCGCCTGAAAGACGGAACTGCGCCAAAAACTCAGTATTGGTTGCCGATTTATCGAAAATAGGCGTAAAAGTCAATCAAATGCGGCAATATCCTATCGAATTCCTTCCGTTTTTCCTCCGATCAGCGCCCTTGGTCATGCGGTGAGGGCTGCTCATTCGTTTTATGACCTTTGGCACGGCATAGGGCTGGACTTTTGGTTAGACTTGAGACAAGTCTTGAGACAAGTCTTGAGGCACTACATGGGGAGAGCCTTTGGCCGAGTAAAGGGCCCGCCCTTATTCAAAAGCCTCTTATAAAGGCCTCAGATAAAGGCCTCATACAAAAGCCCGCCCTGATTTAAAAGAGAAAGAGATGATTTGATGACAGAGGCACGAAAAAGACTGGCACTGGGCGCTATTTTCCTGGCGATTTTGGTCGCCATTTTTATGCTTGATCTTCATCGCTTTTTGTCTTGGACGGCGCTGGCTCAGCTTTCGGGCGACTTAGAGCAGGCCGTGTCAACGGCCTATGGGCTGTCTGTGGCGGCCTATATTCTTGCCTATATTGCCGTCGTGGCCCTGTCTTTACCCGGCGCCATTTGGATGACCCTCGCAGGGGGCTTTATGTTTGGGCCTATTTGGGGTGGATTATTCGCCGTTTTAGGCGCCTCAGGAGGGGCCTGCCTGTTATTCTTAATCGCACGCTATGTGGTGGGCGATAGTTTGCGGCACCGTTATGGCCCAAGGCTGCAGTCTTTCGAAGCAGGCTTCCAGCGCGACGCAATTTCCTATTTATTCGTCTTGCGTTTTGTTCCGCTTTTTCCCTTTTTTCTTGTCAATCTCGGAGCGGCCTTAGCGGGTGTCGCTTTCTGGCAATTTGCCGTCACCACATTTTTTGGCATTATGCCGGGCGGCTTTGTATACGCGGGTTTGGGCTCAGGGCTCCGTACAGCCTTTGCCGGCGGCACGGCCCCCGACCTGAGCCTCTTCAGCCGACCAGAAATATTTCTTTCCCTGATCGGCCTTGGCGTTCTATCGTTAATACCAGTGATCATGCGAAAACGACGGCGGTAAGGGGAACATGCAAACACTCCAAACAGATATATGTGTGATCGGCGCAGGAGCAGCGGGTCTGTCGGTTGCCGCTGGCGCCGTTCAGCTGGGCGTCGATGTGGTTTTGGTCGAGAAAGGTGCCATGGGGGGCGATTGCCTGAACACAGGATGTGTTCCCTCCAAATCTCTTCTGCATGTCGCCCATGCCGATGCAGCGGGGCGCAGCTTGGTGCAAGCCGGACTGGCCCAGTCAGATTTATCGGTGAATTTTGGCAAAGCGTTGGGCTATGTGCATGAGGTGATTGCTGAAATTGCGCCGGTCGATAGCGTTGAACGCTTTACCGATCTTGGCGTACGCGTGATCCAAGCCGCCGCACATTTTGACAGCCCAACCTCTCTCATCGCCGGTGATCAGCGCATTGAGGCAAAACGTTTTGTCATTGCCACAGGTGCGCGACCCTTTATTCCGCCGATCAAAGGTCTCGCCACGGTTCCCTATCTTACCAATGAAACAATTTTTAACTTAAAGGCCGGCCCTCAGCATTTGCTCATCATTGGAGGGGGGGCAGTTGGCCTTGAATTGGCGCAAGCGCATCGTCGCTTAGGTGCGCGGGTGACGGTGTTCGAACAAGGACAGCTGCTCGGGCAAGAAGATCGCGATATGGTCGATCTGATAAAAGCGCAGCTCAGTGCTGACGGCGTCACCTTCTATGAAGAAACATCGATCTCTAAAGTGGCCCAGAATGGGCGGCGGATTGAAGTGTCGATCAAAGGTGAGACCATCACGGGGTCACATCTTTTGGTGGCCTGTGGGCGTGAAGCCCATACTGACGGTTTAGGCCTCGACCGGGCCGGCGTTGAGGCGACGAAGGGTTGGATACAGGTCGATCGTCGATTGCGGACCACGAATAAACGGATATTTGCGCTTGGCGACGCTATTGGCGGATTGGGATCAACCCATCGCGCGGGCTATCACGCGGGTATTGTGATCCGGAATGCGCTGTTTTTCTTACCCACGCGTGTCGATGAAACGCGGGTTCCGGTTGCTATTTATACGCAGCCTGAATTTGCTCGCATTGGCATCACCGAGACGCAAGCACGCAAGTTACGGAGCGATATTTTGGTCAGCCAATGGCCATTCTCCGAAAATGATCGGGCCACCACTGAGAGCGACCGAACGGGGCGGGTCAAGCTTGTCACGCAGAAAAATGGTCGGGTGTTGGGGGTCAGCATTGTCGGGGCGCATGCCGCCGATCTTTTGGTGCCTTGGATTTTGGTGATGGCCAAGGGATTGTCTCTTGCCGACATTGCGGGTTTGGTGATCCCTTATCCAACGCGCAGCGAAGCCAGCAAACGAGCCGCCGGTGATTTTTACGCCCGTCGGTTATTCTCGCCGTTCATGCGCGCTGTGGTGGGTCTATTGGGGCGCTTCCGCCGATAGAATGATTAGAGATCGGCGCCTTCAAGCCGGACGTGATTGTCATTACCATCTCACATGCTAACCTCGATACGAGTTATCCAGTGGTCACTCAGTGGTTAACTATTGGTTAACCTTTTTGTGCCACGGTGTGTAAATCAGCGTGTGAGGGTGTGGGTATGGTGCGTTATTGGTTCTATCAAATTTGGCAAAAACCATCTGGGAAGGGTTTTCCGGCCACGCTCGCACGACGCACGCTCATTATCCTCTGGTCGGTGGTGCTGCTCATGTTCATAGCGGTGGCGCCGGCGTTCTTGGCTGTCCATCTCGATCATGGGTTGCGCATGTCACATAGTTTCGGATCTGTTTTGGATCGCCTCATCCGCGCGCATGCAGATCGCCATACTGAGACCGCCAGCGCTTTACCTTTCACGCTTGCCCATCGCCATGGTATTGGCGCGATCTATGTGTCGCAAAATGAGGCTGACCCCACTAGTTATTTTTTGTTGGGCGATACGACCGATGTGTTGGCGCGAACCGACGCAACCTATGATCTCGATCGTCCGATCTGGATGCGCAATGGCCTGACCGCGATGACGGTCTTGTTTGCCGCAAATGATCAATTCATCCGTGTGGTTGGCGTTCCAGCAGAAGATGGTCGTCAACTCGATGTTTTTGTGTCTGAAAAACATATCCGGGCCGATGTTTGGGGTCTCTTCAACATAGGTGGCATTGTCGTGTTGTGCGCGCTAATCGCCAGCCATTTTTTGTTGCGCTGGGCGATCTATCAATCAGTTGCTCGAAGCTTCACCGGATTGGTGGCAGGCCTTTATGGTAAACAACCGGGCTCGGCGCGATCAGATGCCTTCAATCAAATGTTGGTTGATAATCATCTCAGCATTGAAAAACATATCGCCGAACAGGCTCGCCTCGCCTCGCTGGGGTCTGCTGCCAGCCGCCTCGCCCATGATGTCCGCAATCTGCTCGCCAGCCTGCGGTTAATTGCAGAACGGTTTGCGGGCATGGAAGATGAAAAAAGCCAAAAGCTTGGGCAGCGCATGGAAGCTAACATTGATCGCGCGCTCATGCTGTGCGACTGGGCCACACGCTATAAGCGGGACAAACGGGAAGATATGACTGTCGCAGCGCATCGTCTGGGGCCGATTGTCGATGAGGCTCTTTCCTTTGTGAAACTTCACGATCCTCGGGACCGTGTTGAGCTGGTTAATTTGGTCGATGCCGACATCTCATTCGTGGGTGAACGAACGCTTATTTTCCGAATTTTGTATAATGTTTTTCTCAATGCGGTTCAGGCGATGCAGGCGCATAAATCGGGTCGCGGTTATATCAATGTTTCGGCAGAGAAAGTTGATCAGATGATCCACATTGATATTGTGGATGGAGGGCCTGGCATGTCTGAAGAACAGGCGCAGCAGGTGCGCGATATTTGTGCGGGACACCAAGTCGGCGTTCAAAGCAGCGCGGTTGGCCTTGGTATTTTGATTGCCGCAGATCTGACCCGATGGCATGGCGGCGCCCTTTCCTTGGAGCGGTGCGATAGTATGGGGACGATTTTTCGGCTCAGCTTGCCTGTGGCCGGTCCGCAACGTGAGCTTCCTGTGCTTGCTGCGGATGCTGTTTAGAGAGTTGCAATGACCGTCAAGATCGGCTACTGATCCTGAGCGCAGCACCGGTAGCTCAGCTGGATAGAGCACCAGACTACGAATCTGGGGGTCGGGAGTTCGAATCTTCCCCGGTGCGCCACTTATCTCAAACACTCAAAACGGGCAGCCCAGCACACACCGCTTTAGGTGCAGCACAGTGTTATATGCAACTCAGTTTTATGTGCAGACAGTTTTGTGAGCACCACTATTGTGTGTGCGGCGATTATTCCCCCGTGACCACGGGATAGTGATCCGGATCGCGGGCTTCCGGGGCCCATTCAGCCCATGACCCATCATATAGTTTGACATCATTTTGCCCGAGTAAATGCAGGCCAAAAGCGAGCCCGCAGGCCGTTACGCCGGAGCCGCAGGTGGTGGTGACCGGTTGTTCGAGCTGAACTCCGGCCCGCCGAAAGACAGCCTCGATTTCTGGAAGCGGCCGCAAGGTGAGGGCGTCCGGCTCCAATAGCTCTGTCACCGGCACATTCAGCGCGTTTGGCATGTGGCCGCTGCGCATTCCCGGACGCGGTTCGGGGCTTTCCCCCGTGAAACGCGCATGCGGGCGTGCATCGAGAATTTGGCGCTCATTGGGATGATTGATCCAATGCGCGATGTCATCGATAGAGGCTGTGCCGCATAAGGAAGGCCGAAGGGTAAATGTGCCGCGGCGCGGGATGGATGGCCCGGATTCGGTCGGTCCGTTTTGGAGGGTCCAGCTGCGAAGGCCGCCATCTAAAATAGACGTGCGCGCATGACCCAAATAACGCAACATCCACCAGGCGCGGGCGGCGGATAAAAAGGGCGAATTATCGTAGCAAATAATCCAGTCGTCTTCGTCGAGGCCGATCTCAGCCATTTGCCCCGCCAGAATTTCGCGCGCGGGTAAGCTATGTGGAAGCCCGCTTGCAGGGTCACTATGCCGCTCAAGGTCGAAGTAAATAGCGCCTTGAATATGGGCGCTGTCAAACTCGGCGCCAGCCTCTCGTCCCATATTGGGTAGAAAGAAACTGGCATCCAAAAATCGGATTTTTGTACCCGCCTGCACTTGGGCAAGCGCCTCAGCGGCACCCACTAAGCTCAGGTCGTGTGGCGTGGCCAGTTCTGCGGGGGCTTTTTGATCGATCATGTGGTGTCCTCTTTGTCTCAAAACAGTCTTGCCTTAACGCAGACATCTGGCAGACTAACATAAATTCGAACGGACGTGAGGGCTGGTCTTTCTTCAGGCCCAACGTCAAATGGCGAGGGGAGAACATCATGATTACAGGGTCATGTCTTTGCAGACAATTAAGCTACACATGCGATGAAAGCGCGGCACAAGGGGGCTATCATTGCCATTGCACAGATTGCCGCAAAGCGACGGGGTCGGGCAAAGCCAGTATTGTGAACTTCCCGAAATCAGCGGTCGCGCTATCGGGAGAGGTGAAAATCCATGAAGTGGTGGGCACCAATGGCAGCCATATTCAACGCGGCTTCTGCCCAAATTGTGGCGGCCAATTACTGACCTATGTGGCAGAAATGCCTGATATTGTTTTCATTAAAGCGGGAACCATGGACCAGTCGGATTGGGTGCAGTTTTCGGCGAATTTATGGTGCTCAACCGCGCCCGCATGGAGCCCGGCTGACGATCGTTTGCCAAGCTTCGATCAAAACCCAACCGGCTGACGTCACTCAACGTCTTGGTTGGGTCACAGTGAGTATGGGTGGAGGAGAAATATATGAGCGCACCGAATACACGAACCATTCGCCGCGTTGAGATTAGCGCGCATGGGGGTCCTGAGGTTATGTCTGTCATCTCCACACCCTTGGCAGGACCAGCTGCGCATGAGGTTATGGTAGAACTATCGGCTGTGGGGGTTAACCTCATTGATACCTATCACCGCAAAGGCGTGTATCCGATCTCGTTGCCCTCTGGTTTAGGGTGCGAGGGAGCGGGCCGTGTGGTGGCCACGGGGGATGCGGTGACCGAATTTTCGACGGGTGATCGCGTCGCCTTCGCGATGGCCATGGGCAGTTATGCCGAAGCCATTAACTTGCCCGCAACCTCGCTCGTTAAAATTCCCGATGGGGTGAGCGATGATCAGGCCGCCGCTATTTTGCTGAAAGCCATGACGGTCGATTATTTGTTTAATGAGAGCTTTCCACTCAAAGGGGGCGAGACCATCTTGTTTCATGCGGCGGCGGGGGGTGTTGGCTTACTGGCCTGCCAATGGGCGCGCCATTTGGGTGTCCGTTTAATCGGAACCGCGAGCACAGATGAGAAAATGGCCTTGGCGCGCGACAATGGCGCCGCCGAATGTGTCTCCAGTGTCAGCAAAAACCTAGGCGAGGAGTTGCGCCTCTTGGCGCCCGATGCCGGCTTCCCTGTCATCTATGACAGTATCGGACAGGCGACCTATGATTTAAGTCTCAGCCTGTTGGCACCGCTTGGATATTTTGTCAGCTTTGGCAATGCCTCGGGCCCCATTGAAAGCGTTTCGCCTGGGCAGTTGGCGGCAGCGGGATCGGTCTATTTCACCCGGCCCACCTTGGCGACCCATATCGTCCGTCCGGGCTGGATGGCGCGGTCGGCGGCGCGGGTGTTTGAGTTAATGCGCATGGGGGTTTTGCGGGCTGAAATTCATCAAACCTACGGCTTGGATGAGGTCGTGCGCATGCACCAAGATCTGGAAGCGCGCACCACAGCGGGGAGTTTGTTGGTGAAGCCTTAAGGGGCGATAACGACGGAATGCGATGACACCAAAAAGCGATGACACCAAACGAGATGTGAAGATCAAAAGACGAAAGGCCAAATTAAGATGAGTGATCGTGTCTGTATCATTGGAGCAGGATGTTCAGGTTTTACCACCGCTAAACGGCTCAAAGATCTTGGGGTCGCCTATGATCAATATGAAGGCTCGGATGATATTGGTGGGAATTGGTACTATCAAAACCCCAATGGCAAGTCGGCTTGCTATCAGTCACTTCACATCGATACGTCGAAGCATCGTTTGGCCTTTGAAGATTTTCCGGTTCCGGACGATTGGCCCGATTTTCCGCATCACACGCAATTACATGCGTATTTCAAAGCCTATGTTGATCATTTTGGATTGCGCCCACACATCACTTTTAACACATGGGTTGAGGATGCTCAGCGTGATGCGTCGGGTCAGTGGCAGGTCCGACTATCGACCGGAGAAACCAAATCCTATCGGGCCTTGATCGTGGCCAATGGACATCACTGGGATCCGAAAATTCCAACCGAATATCCGGGCCAGTTTAACGGCATTCAACTGCACAGCCACAGCTATGATACGCCCTTTGCGCCCCACGATCTGCGAGGCAAACGCGTATTGGTGGTGGGTGTGGGGAACTCGGCAATGGACATTGCCTCTGAGGTTTCTCAACGATCGATTGCGGAGCGGTGTTTTGTGTCGACGCGGCGCGGTGTCTGGGTATTGCCAAAATATATGAACGGTCAGCCGGCCGATAAAGTGGCCTTGCCCAGCTGGATGCCGATGGGGCTTGGACGCCGTCTGGCTAGCTGGACGATCAAGCGCGCCCTTGGGCGTATGGAGGATTATGGTCTGCCGCGTCCCGACCATGAGCCCCTGACGGGTCATCCATCTGTATCGGGAGAATTTCTAACGCGGCTCGGCTGTGGCGATATTCTTATTCGCCCAGGCATTGAGCGATTAGATCATGACCATGTTGTTTTTACCGATGGGTCGCGCGAGGCCATTGATGTGATTATTTGGGCAACAGGTTATCGCATCAGCTTTCCGTTTTTAAAGCAAAATGAGCTAGCGGTTTCGCGGAACCGTTTTCCGCTCTATCGCCGCATGATCAAGCCTGGCTGGCGTAATCTGTTTTTCATGGGACTGGCTCAGCCCTTACCCACATTGGTGAATTTGGCGGAACAACAATCAAAATATATTGCGGCTGTCTTGGCCGGAAAATTTGAACTTCCAAGCGACGCCGAGATGGAGCGGATGATTGTCGCAGATGAGAAGCGGTATCTTGGCCATTTTTATGATAGCGAGCGCCATACCATTCAGGTGGACTTCAACCAATATGTGGCGGATCTGCGTCGGGAGATGGGGCGCCACTGGATGAGAGCGTGATGGTGTCGTCCAATTTTACACCAGGCCCTGATTCGAAACCTGACGCGAAACCTAGCTCTGAATCAGCCTCTGATTTTGCCCCTGATTTTGCTCCCTTATTTGATTGGGTCGATTTGCCAGCAGGTCGGTTTCGGGTGGCGCGGTGCGGCGAGGGTCCCCCGGTCTTTTTGGTGCATGGTTTTCCAGAGAGCTGGACCAGCTGGCGGCAGCAAATGCAGGCGCTCGCGGCAGCGGGCTATTGTGCGCTTGCGCCCGATGTGCGTGGTTATGGGGCCAGCCCCAATCCGCTCGATCCCGCTGCCTATTCTCTCGCAGAACTCACATCCGATTTATGTGGACTGATTGATCATTATGGCGCGGGCCAACCGGCTGTCGTCATTGGCCATGATCACGGGGCGCCGATTGCATGGACAACGGCGTTGTGTTCGCCCGAACGCGTGCGCGCAGTGGCGGGGCTCTCCATTCCCTATATGCCCCCCGGCCCTCGCCCCATGCTCGAGATCTTCCACGAGCTGTTCACCGCGCGGGATCGTTTTTTCTATCAAATCTATTTTCAAGAGCCGGGGGTTGCTGAAGCAGAGTTTGAAGCGGACCCGGAGGGTGTGCTTCGTAAATTTTACTATGCCTTGTCGGGCGAGGCGCCTGATGATGCGTGGCCGCTCGATAAGCGGCCAACCGATCAATTAGCGACACGTCTTCGCGATGCCTGGCCGCAATGGTTGAGTGCCGCTGATCTCGATGAGTATGTGATGGCCTTTCGCCAATCAGGTTTTCATGGCCCACTGAACCGCTATCGCAATCACGTCCGCGATTTCGAATTTCTCTCAGCTCGGGCGGATCATACGATTCACGTGCCGGCGCTGTACATTGGCGGCACCCGCGACCTTGCGTTGAAAATGTTTCGCGGCGATGTGGTTGCGGCGATGCGCCCATATGTTCCCGAGTTACACGCCGCGATTATGTTAGATGGCGTGGGGCACTGGACACAGCAAGAGGCCCCTGATGAGGTGAACCGGCATATTTTGTCTTGGCTCGCCAATGTGGCATAATGCGGATCCACGCGTGGGGGCGACTTGATCATTGATCTCAGACCGGTATGATTTCGGCTCAGCCGGTCGCTTGGTTTACAGGCGCGTGTCAAAAATGAGGGGGTGTTGGCGTGAGCGAGCATGTAATGAGAGCATTATGCGTGTCGGAGTTAAGCGAAGATTATTCCGGCGTGCGCATCCAAAACGTGGCCGTTCCCGAACCCTCCGATCAACAAGTTCAAGTTCAAATTAAGGCCGCGACGCTTGGCTTTCCGGATCTGCTGATGACGCGTGGTGCTTACCAGCATAAGCCGGAGCTCCCCTTTATCTCGGGTGGAGAAGTGTCTGGCCTTGTTTCAAAGGTGGGCTCCGCAGTGACCCAATGGGCTGTTGGCGATGCCGTCGTCACAGGAAGTGTCGGGGGAGGGTTTGCGGAATATGGCTGTTATGATCAGTCTCTTATCCGTCCCCTACCTCAATCGCTCAGCTTTGCATCGGGGGCGGCGCTGAGTGCAGCCTATTTAACCGCCTATGTCGCTTTGGTGCGACGGGCGCATCTCCAAGCCGGCGAATGGGTGTTGATCCATGGTGCGGCGGGTGGCGTTGGTTTGGCAGCGGTTGATTTAGCGCTGCATCTGGGCGCGCGGGTCATCGCCTCCGCGAGCACGGAAGAGAAGCTCGCGGCAATTCGCGCTCAATATCGAGTGCATGAAACCATCATAAGCGCGCCTGGTTTTCGCGATCGCGTTAAAGAGATCACAGGCGGCGCGGGAGCAGACGTCATATACGACCCTGTTGGGGGCGATCTCTTTGATGAAAGCATTCGTTGCATTGCCTGGAATGGCCGCCTCCTGGTGATCGGGTTCGCCGGAGGCCGTATCCCATCGGTATCGGCAAATATGCCTCTCATTAAGGGGTTCGCGGTTGTGGGGGTGCGGGCTGGCGAATATGGACGACGGGATCCTCAAAAAGGTGCTGAAAACATGGCCGCCATTTGGAAATTAGCTGAAGAGGGGGCGATTAACCCTTATGTCTGTGCGCAACTGCCCCTTGAAAATTGGCGAGAGGCTTTTTCGATGATGGAAGAGCGGCAAGTGATTGGCCGTTTAGTGATCTGCCCTGATGCGGGCGACGGGGCTTGAATGAGCACCCACCGAGAAATCATCTTCCCGCTCTCTATTGAGCAGCCTTTGCCGATGGCTTTGTTTATGGATTGGGCGCCATTTGGCGGCGCGTTAGGGCTCCATTTATTTGGGTTTAATGGCGATCAGGTATGTGTGGGGTTGCCTTGGGAGCCGCATTTAATCGGCAATCCGGCGCAAGACAGTGTGCATGGTGGGGTGATCACGGCGATGATCGACCAAGCCTTTGGCGCGTCTGTGTTTAAGAAAATTCGGCGTCGCGAAGCCATTGCCACCATTGAGCTTAGAATTGACTATATGCGTCCGGCGCAACCCCATAAGGATATTTTTTGTCGCGCCGAATGTTATCGTGTGACCCGCCAAGTGGCGTTTACGCGCGGCGATATTTTTCAAGATGATCCCGACCGACCGCTGGCGCATAGCGTCGGCACCTTCATGCGCAATTCGAGCGAGTTTCCAGATACGCCCGAGGGGGCGTCCGAAATGCCAGAACTTTGGGGGAATCTCGATGCCGACTGATCCCCACGATCTTGACCTTCTAAATGCCCAGATCAAAAACATTCCCTATTGCGCGTGGCTGGGGATCTCTGTCGATGCGCTTACCGACACCTATCTGCAATGCCGCATGCCGTTTGTTGAAAAGCTCGTCGGCAATAAACGTTTACCGGCCGTCCATGGCGGGGCCATTGCATCCTTTTTGGAGACATCTTCCATTTTTGCTGCAAATTATTTTGGTAATACACCGGTTGATCGTCTGGCGGTGCCGATTAGCGTGACGCTGTCCTATGTCCGATCGGCCGGCCCCGAAGATCTGATCGCTCGCGCCGAGATTGTGAAAAAGGGTCGGCGGGTGATGCAAATGCGAAGCACGGCGCATCAGTCGGATCCGGCGAAGCCTGTTGCCATTTTAAATGCAAGTTTTCTTATCCCGGCATTAAGCCAATAGACCATCAAAGAAAGGACTTTTGAATGTCTCGATTGATTTCCATCCCATCACTTCTTGGTGTTTTATGGGTCGCGATCGGTGTTGCGTTTGCGCCTTACGCGGCGGCGCAAAACCCAGCGAGCCCAGCAACGCAGGCGGCGCAGCAAAATGCGCTGAGCCAATTGGACTATACCAATCGAGAGGATTTTGAGCTTGCCTCGCGCGGGCTGATTGCCCGTGAAGAGCCTCTGAAAATTTTTGGCCCGCAAGGGCAACCGATTTGGGACAGCACCCAGTTTGATTTTCTATCGGGTGAGCGCCCGGATACGGTGCATCCAAGCCTATGGCGACAGGCGCAGCTCAACGCTATTCATGGACTGTTTCAGATCCAAGATCGCATTTATCAAGTGCGCGGTTACGATCTGTCGAGCATGACGATCATTGAAGGGGATACGGGCTGGATTATTGTCGACCCGCTGACCGGCATTGAAGCGGCCAAGGCGGCGATGGCTCTGGTAACAAAAACGCTCGGCGAAAAGCCCATTCGGGCGGTTTTATACACGCACAGCCATGCCGACCATTTTGGGGGTGTGCGAGGACTGATCAATGAAGATGATGTCGCTCAAGGTAAGGTGCAGATCATTGCACCTAACGGGTTCCTTGAGGAAGCTGTGAGCGAAAACATTATTGCCGGCAATGCGATGCTGCGTCGGGTCGGGCCGATGTTTGGCATGCTCTTGCCTAAATCAGCGACCGGGCATGTGGATAGCGGGCTCGGAAAGGGATTGGCGCCGGGGCAAATGTCGCTTCTGCCGCCAACCGATGTGATCAAGCAGACGGGTGAAACTCGCGAGATCGATGGCGTGACCTTCGAATTTCAGCTGACACCAAATGCTGAGGCGCCGGCGGAATTTATTTTCTATCTCCCGCAGTTTCGCGCCCTGTGTGTCGCGGAAGAGGTTAATGGCGTGATGCATAATCTCTATACCTTGCGCGGCGCAAAAACCCGCGATGCCCTCATCTGGGTGCGCCATTTGAATGATACGCTTTCTCTTTTTGGCGATCGTACTGATTTAGTGTTTGGGTCACATCACTGGCCGCGTTGGGGAGCCGACGGTCTCGAATATATTGAGAAACAGCGCGATATGTATCGCTATCTCCATGATCAAACCGTTCGCCTGATGAATAAGGGCTACACGCCGCTTGAGATTGCGGACATGATCACCCTGCCGGAGTCGTTGGGGCAAGAATTTTACAATCGCGATTATTACGGCACGGTGAGCCACAATGTGCGCGCTGTCTATAATTTCTATTTAGGCTATTTCGACGGTGTGCCCGCGAATTTAAACCCCTTGCCACCTACCCAAGCCGGCACGCGCTATGTAGATCTGGCGGGGGGTGCCGATGCTCTGATGGCCAAGGCTCAAATCGCTTATGATGCGGGTGAGTATCGGTGGGCGGCTGAACTTGTCAACCATTTGGTGTTTGCAGATGCAAATCATCAAGCCGCCCGCGAATTGCTGGCCAAGTGTTATGAGCAAATGGGATATCAATCCGAGTCCGGTCCGTGGCGCGATGTCTATTTGACCGGCGCTTTGGAGTTGCGCTCGTCTGAGCCTGTGAATATTAATCGGGGGTTAAACAGTGACATGATCCCGGCCATCCCAACGGGTTTGTTCTTCGACTTTATGGGCGTTCGCTTCGACCCCACGGATGCAGAAGATTTAGAAGCCGAGATTAATTTCACATTTAGCGATACGGATGAAACTTTTGCGCTGAGTGTCCGCAACAGTGTGCTGAACAATGTTCCCAACCAGCTGTTCGACGATCCTGATGTGTCGTTGGTGTTAACCCGCGATCTGTTCAATCAGATTATTATGAAAAAGACGAGCTTCCCGAAAGAAATTATCACTGGCAATGTGTCTTTTTCGGGGAATCCGCTGAAACTTTACGCTGTGTTCAGTCGTCTCGAGGAGTTCACACCGGACTTTAACATCGCGCTGCCCTAAGCGCCGCAGCCAGCCCAATCGAAAAGCCCCGTTTCCTTCAGAAGCGGGGCTTTTTTAATCGCCCTGGTCGCGGTTTTTCTTACGCTCATGCGGGCAGAGGAATTTCTTCCGAAGCCGCAAAGACTGTGGCGTTACTTCCAGCAATTCGTCGGAATTGATATAGGCCATCATATCCTCCATCGACATGCGCCGAGGGGGCACCAAGGTGAGCGCCTCATCGGATCCCGATGCGCGCATATTGGTGAGCTTTTTTGACTTTAACACATTAATCTCAAGATCATTCTCGCGGCTATGCTCGCCAACAATCATGCCTTGGTAAACAGGCGTTTGCGGGCCAATAAACATGGCGCCGCGATCTTGCAAATTATACAGCGCATAGGCCACGCTGGTTCCGGTTTCGGAGGCGATCAAGGCGCCATTTCGCCGACCTGTCACAGCGCCGCGATGTATGTCATAGCTGTGAAACAGACGGTTCATAACTCCTGTGCCCCGCGTTTCCGTCAAAAACCGACTGGGGTAGCCGATCAGGCCCCGCGATGGCGCGAGAAATAGCAGACGCACTTTTCCATGACCGGTCGAGCGCATATCAAGCATCTCAGCTTTTCGCTTATTCAGGGCATCGACGACGGCGCCCGAATATTCCTCATCCACATCAATGGTGACTTCTTCAATCGGCTCGAGACGATTGCCTGC
>CBFIIU010000006.1:43694-50603 GCA_965662735.1 Alphaproteobacteria bacterium | reverse complement strand
CGCATGGTCTCGATGAGAACGCCGAGTTGCAGTTCTCCGCGTCCGCCAATTTCAAATGAGTCCTTATTGTCGCTTTCCGAAAATGTGATCGCGACATTGGTCTCGGCTTCGGCTAGAAGCCGGGCGCGAATAACGGTTGAGGTTACTTTGCTTCCCTCGCGACCGGCGAAAGGCGAATCGTTCACAGTAATGGTCACCGACATGGTCGGTGGGTCGATGGGCGTTGAGGCAATCGGATTATTTGTGCCGGGCGCGCAAATGGTGTCGGCGACAGAGGCCTCTGTCAGCCCGGCGATGCAAATAATGTCGCCCGCACTCACCGTTTCAACAGGAACCCGACGTGGACCATCAAAGCACATTAATTTAGTCAAACGACCGTGTTCAACAACCTCACCATCCAAAGAGAGGGCAATCACCGGATCATTCACCCGGGCGCGACCGCGCTCGACGCGTCCGATCAGGCACCGCCCAATATAGGGATCGCTATCGAGAAGCGTCGCCAACATCGCAAAGGGTTCATCCGGTTTGACCTGTGGTTCTGGAACATGTTGCAAGATCAGGTCCATCAAGGGGGCGAGAGAGATCCGATCATCTTCGAGATCTGCAACGCACCAGCCATCGCGGCCTGAAGCAAATAGATAGGGAAAGTCGAGCTGTTCTGAGCTCGCATTCAGCGCCACAAAGAGATCGAAGACAGCGTCGATCACGACCTCGGCGCGCGAGTCCGGGCGATCGGCTTTATTAATCACCACAATGGGGCGCAACCCTTGAGCCAGCGCTTTGCCGAGCACAAATTTTGTTTGGGGCATCGGGCCTTCAGCGGCATCGATCAGCAAAATAACCCCATCGGCCATGCACAGAACCCGTTCGACCTCGCCGCCGAAATCGGCGTGGCCTGGCGTGTCGATAATGTTGATGCGTGTATTATTCCAAGTCACGGCGGTTGGCTTGGCGAGAATGGTAATCCCACGCTCGCGCTCTAGATCTCCCGAGTCCATCAAGCGTTCATCAACCTGCTGGTTGTCGCGGAACATACCGCTTTGCTTCAGGATCGAGTCGATAAGCGTTGTTTTGCCATGATCAACATGGGCAATAATCGCGATATTGCGTCGGGTCATAATGCGCCTTTCTGAGGGGACGCAACTCTTTAGCCCCTTTGCGGGGCGAATGATAGACCTTCACAGAAATATTTTAGGGTAGGAAGAGAAATGGCGACCCGCTCGATCGGATCGCCATTACATGATCTGGCGCTTTATTTTGCTCTTTATCTCGTTTTTTATTTGGCCTTAGCGCGTGATGGAGCGGCGCAAGGCGGCTGACCCGAAATCCGTTTCCTGAATTTTCGCATCCGTATTGGTTCTGCCGAAATCAAGCCGCACATTGTCGAGATTGTATCGTTCGCTCTCAAACGTGTAGATGACATCAAATTCTTGCTCACAGGCGGGAAGCGTATATTCGTTTTTAACATATCCAACTTGGCCACCCACCAGCTCTCCCGCTGCATTATACAGGTCCGAGCCAACCGCAATCCAGCTGTCTTCATCAAAATAGAACACGCGTCGCGGGTTTGGGTGTGCGAAGCCAGGCTTCAAAGTTGTTTCGACCACCCATACGCGATGCAGTTCATAACGAATAAGATCGGGGTTTACATGATAGGGTGTGGCAAGATCGGCAACTTTATAGCCTTCTGCGCCCGGCTTATAAACATTATAAGGAATGTACATTTCGCGCTTGCCGATGAGTTTCCACTCAAATCGATCCGGCGCGCCATTGACCAGAAAAATATTGTCCGAATTGCGTGTTCCCTCAGCTGAACTTAAGGGGGCATCATAGCTCACGGCAGAGGGTGGGGCTTGCATCACGCGGCGCGTATCGGGACGATACATGAACCCATTGCGCGGTTTTGCGATTTGATCAATGGTGTTGGTCATAGAGAAGCCGGCGCCCGAAATGCGCGGAGGAGACGACCAAATCCCCCGCCATTGCGACTCAATATTATCGAGGGCCTCAAATGACGGTGTTTCCGGGTTATGATAATAGGACAGACGCAAATCATCTCGGATTACATGGGTGTAATGACCATTGGGATAGACCGTCCCTCCTGAGGCTTTATAGGTCATTTCAGGGGCCCGATAGGCCAAATTATGGTTCCAATAAACCTCTAACCCATTTTTCGGCATCGGGAAGGGACTTGCTAATAAGGCGCCTGAAATCCCATTGCCGTCATTGACCAATTTTGCGTTTTGAGCGTTTTTCGCCAGCGCGTCATAGGCAATTTGGGGAAGCGAACAACTCCGACGCGTTGGGAAGACATCGAGGCGATAACTATTGGGGTAACGCGCCAGCATGGCTTGCTCAAAGGCACTCAAATGATCGCGATGAGTTTCTAAGTTTTCTGCCGAAATTGAAAAAAGTTTTTGATCACCGGCGAACGGATCGGGCAATTGTTGGTCAAACGGGATGGGGTGTTCGCTCTTGGGCAAACCGCCTGTCCAGCTTGGAATTGTTCCTGCGGCATTTCCGGCTTGTTCAGCGCCGGTTGGCGTTAGGCCCGGCGCGATCCCTATGGGTTGAGCGGCAGCTCCGAAGCCGGAAATTAAGAGAATAGTGGCACAATATTGAAGTCTTAGACGCATAACCCTCACCTCTGCTCGTCTGAAACACTGAAATAAAAATATGACGCATGCGTCATATTTTGTCTACGGGCATTATCAGGTTAAACGAGGAGGCTGCGGCGGATCGGGGCTGAACCTCTGGTGACACTGCTATTAAGCCGCGGATCAGCCAATATAGACCTCATGTCCCACTCACGCTAAACTCGGTCCACATCGCGTTGCGAAAGCGACCTATGGGACAAGTCAATTCAAATGTTGATGGGAAGAGTGAGGAAAACTAATGTCGGATGCGACTAAAAAAATCGAGAATATTGAAACCATTGTGCTGCATGCCGGCTGGCGCGCTGACCCCACCACAGGATCGGTTGCTGTGCCCATCCATCAGACCACCAGCTATCAATTTAACAGTACAGACCATGCGGCCAGTTTATTTGCCTTGAGTGAGCTTGGAAATATCTATACGCGCCTCATGAACCCGACGACCGATGTGCTTGAGCAGCGGGTCGCCGCTTTGGAAGGTGGCGCGGCCGCTCTTGGGCTGTCCTCTGGGCAAACCGCATCGGCCATGGCGATCCAGAACATCGCCAAAGCGGGCGATAATATTGTGTCGTCGACGGATTTATATGGCGGCACATGGAACTTATTCGCCAACACACTTAAAGATATGGGGCTCGAGGTTCGCTTTGTCGATCCGGCGGATCCCCAGAATTTCGAGCGGGCCATTGATGCACGCACGCGCGCCTTCTACGCCGAAACACTGCCCAATCCAAAGCTTCAGGTTTTCCCGATTGAAGAAGTGGCCGCGATCGGGCGGGCGCATCATATTCCGCTCATTATGGATAACACGGCCGCCGCGGGCATTTGCCGTCCCTTCGATCATGGCGCCGCCATTATTGTGTACAGCACGACGAAATATATTGGCGGGCATGGCACATCGCTCGGCGGTCTTATTGTGGATGGCGGGAATTTCGATTGGGAAGCTGCGGGTGATCGTCAGCCGGCCATGAACCAACCCGACCCCAGCTATCACGGTGCCGTTTGGTCGCAAGCCGCTAAACCCATTGGCCCGATTGCCTATATCTTAAAGGCACGCACAACGCTGCTGCGCGATTTGGGGGGCGTAATGAGCCCGTTCAACGCCTTTATGTTCTTACAAGGGCTTGAAACCCTGCCGCTGCGGATGCGGGCGCATTGCGAAAATGCCGAGAAAGTGGCGCACTGGCTGAAAGACCAACCGCAAGTCTCATCGGTTATTTATCCAAGCCTGATGAGCGGCGAAGCCAAGCGCCGTGCCGATGCCGTCTTGTCGAGAGGCTATGGTGGTCTTTTAGGTTTCGAACTGGCGGGCGGGGCGACGGCAGGTCGCAAATTTATTGATGCGCTCGAATTGCTCTACCACGTTGCCAATATTGGCGACGCGCGGTCGCTGGCCATTCATCCAGCAAGCACCACCCATAGCCAGTTGTCTGCTGACGATCAGTTGGCCTCTGGTGTCACACCGGGTTATGTGCGGCTGTCCATTGGTCTTGAACATATAGACGATATTCTTGCCGACCTCGCGCAAGCGTTAGCGAAGGCCTCTTGAGGTTTCTTCAGATCTTTAAGGGGCTCCGCTACGTAGGAGAGGCGCTGGTTTTTTACCCGCTCTATGGTGTTGTTCGCCTGATGCCGATCCGCTGGGTGTCCGCTGCGGGGGCCGCTTTGGGGCGGCTTTTAAGGCGGTTTCGCCGCGAGGACGGTGTTGCATCGGCGAATATTGCTTTAGCGATGCCGCATCTCTCGGCAGATGAGCGTCGTCATATTGTCGATCGCGTCTGGGAGAATAGTGCGCGGACATTTTTCGAGTTTATCAAAATTGATCATCTCGATTTAAAAGAACAGGCCCGAATTGTCGGCAGTGAGCACGTCGCCGCAGCCATCAATGATGGCCGACCGATTGTCTTCATTTCTGGTCACTTGGGAAATTGGAATGTCAGCATGTGCGCGATCCGCCAATTTGTGTCGGACAGTGCGGCCATGTACCGTAAAGCAAATAATCCATTAATCGAGCCAGCCATTCGTCGGATCTATCAGTCTTTTTCGCCACACATGTTGACCAGCCAAGATGATGTGCGGAGCATTTTGCGACAGCTGCGCAATGGCACCACTTTGGCTTTATTGTCAGACCAGCATAATAGTTCCGGCGTTGAGGTCACGTTTTTCGGGCAAAAAGTACTCGCCCCCTCTGGGGCCGCCTTTTTCGCTTGGCGCAGCGGAGCAGCCTTAATCCCTGTGAGCTGTCGCAGAGGCGTCCGATCTGACGACCCGCTCTCCTTTGAGGTGACTTTTGAAGCGCCTCTTCCTTTGCCTGATGCCTCCGTCGCGCGCGCCGAGGCTATCACACAATTGACACAAAACTATTATAGCTGGTTGGAGTCGTATATTCGTCAGTATCCTGAGAGTTGGTTTTGGCTTCATGCACGGTTCAGCAAATATTCACCCCCATCCCCTGCGCGCAACCAATAATATTATGACCGGTTTGACGCCCGAATTAATTGTCGATTTGCTGAGCAAACTCTCAGATGAGCCTCTTTTGGTCACCGACCAAAATTGCGTTTTGAAATATGCCAATGCATCCGCCTATGCCTTATTCGGCCCTCATATTGATAGCCAGCCGCTCGATCATTTTATCCGTCATCCGGATTTTCAATTAGCGGTTCGGCAAGCCGCACGGGACCGCGAGCTCACAGAGATGGTGTATGTGCGCCCCACTTTGCCTGCGAAGGATTTCAGAATTCGCTATCTGCCCTTCACGCAAGATCATGTGTTGATGGTTTTCACCGACCTCACGCAGGCCAATTTATATGAAAAAATCCGTACCGATTTCATTGCTAATGTGAGCCATGAATTGCGGTCACCGCTGACGGCGATTATCGGCTTTATTGAAACCTTACAAGATGGCGCCCATCAGGACCCGGAGGCTGTCGCGCGGTTCTTGCCCATCATGCGAGATGAGGCAGGCCGCATGCAGCGCCTCATCACCGAATTACTTGCCCTCTCTCGTATTGAAGAGGACGAGACGGTTCCGCCTAAAACGCCGATCTCGATCATGTCATGTGTCGAGCAAGCTATTTCGGCCTTTGGTCATCGCTTGCAGGATAAAGAGTGCCGCATTTTGATGGAGTATGATCTGCCAGAAGGGTTTAAGCCCCGGGTCAATGCCGATCACGATGCGATGGTGCAAGTGTTTCATAATTTGATCGAGAATGCCCTCAATTATGGATATCCAAAACGCGACATTATTGTCCATCTCTCTATTTCAGAACCGCTGGCCTCGGGAGCAGGTGCTTCAAATATAAAAATTTCAGTGATCAATTGGGGTGATGGGATCTTGCCGGAACATATTGCTCGGGTCACAGAGCGTTTTTACCGGATCGATAAAAGCCGTTCTCGCAAATTGGGCGGGTCAGGCTTGGGCCTCGCGATCGTGAAACATATTGTGCGATGGCACCAAGGCCGGTTAATCATCGCCAGCGATCCAGGCGAACAAACAAGTTTTACGGTTTCTTTACCGCTGATATCCTTATAGAACTGATATTTATCCCCCTATATAGGGGGAGGCCGGGGCTTGTCACAAAACTTTAATATTTGCGTCACATATATGTCGCCACGGCTTTCGATAACGTCCTACCGGTCATGAGCCGGCGTTTATCAAAGTGAGTGGAGATTTTAATGATCACCAAGAAAATGATCGTCTCAGCATTGTGCGGGACTTTATTTGCTGGCGCGGCCTATGCTCGCGACCAGATCCAAATCGTCGGCTCTTCGACCGTTTTTCCTTTTGCGACTACTGTCGCTGAGCAATTTGGTCGGACCAGCTCTTTCAAGACACCTGTCATCGAGTCCACGGGCTCGGGCGGCGGCATGAAGCTTTTCTGTGCCGGTATTGGTTTGAATCATCCTGATATCACCAATGCGTCGCGTCGGATTAAATCGAGCGAGTTCGAAAAGTGTAAAGCGAATGGCATCGACATGACCGAAGTTGTGATCGGTTTTGACGGTATCGTTTTGGCCAATAGCAAAGAGTCTAAGCCGTTAAAATTGACCTTGCGGGAAATCTATCTTGCAACAGCAGCAAAAGTTCCCGATCCCAATAAGCCCTGCCAATCAGATTGGTGTGAGCCGATTGCGAACCCTTACAAAAAATGGTCCGACATCAATCCTGCTTTACCAAACAAGAAAATTGAAATTTTGGGCCCACCCCCCACATCCGGAACGCGCGATGCGTTTCAGGAGCTTGCTGTTGAAGGCGGTG
>CBFIIU010000006.1:34762-43540 GCA_965662735.1 Alphaproteobacteria bacterium | reverse complement strand
CGGTGTGTTTGGTTACAGCTTCCTGGATCAAAATGCTGAGAAAATCCAGGGCGCGATCGTTAATGGTCTGGAGCCAACATTTGAAAATATTGCTGGCGGAAAATACAATATTTCCCGCTCACTTTATTTCTACATCAAGCTCGCACATGTGGGCACAGTGCCTGGTCTGCAAGAATTCGCGACTGAATTCACCAGTGAGCGTGCCTATGGCTCAGACGGTTACCTTGTTGAGAAAGGTCTCATTCCGCTTCCCACAGGTGATCGTGATAAGATCCGTCAGAACGTTAAGAACCTGACAAAGCTGTCGATGTAGGTTAAACTCGAAAGAACAGTCTAGGAGGGCTCATGCCACACTCTACCATTTTCTTGGTTTTACTTGGCATAGCTCTCTTAGCTTTTTATGCTGGCCAGCGCAAAATTCATCATTTAGCGCTGGTTTCAGCTCAAAAACAGCACTCTCGTTCGGTATTTCACGGCAATTATGTTGCCCTCTGGACGGTATTGCCGGCGATCTTGATCCTTTTTAGCTGGATCAGTCTTTCTCCCTTATTGTTAGATTATAATTTGAGCCAATATTTGGCACAATTTGATATTCAGGGTGCGGATCGTTCATTAACCGCTGCGCGGGTTTTCTCTTTTGCGAGCGGTAGCTTAGACGCGTCCATTGCGAGTGATGTAGAGCTCGGGGCGGTTGATTATATCAATGCCTGGCAGCAGCGCTACGAACGCTACGTGACGCTCTTAATCGTCGCGAGTATTGCTGTTGGCTTTATGTGGGCGCTTCGTCGTGTGTCGGTTCGCTTCACCGCGCGCCATCACCTTGAACGATTGACCTTGATTGTCATGATCATTGCTTCAATCATCGCTATTTTGACGACAATTGGCATTATCTTATCGCTCCTTTTTGAAACGCTGCGCTTTTTTGAAACGGTCTCGGTCTCCGAGTTTTTAACGGGCCTGAAATGGAGCCCACAAATGGCCATTCGGGCTGACCAAGCTGGAAGCTCGGGCGCATTTGGGGCAATTCCACTTTTTGCAGGAACGCTTCTGATTACTTTTTTGGCCATGTGTGTTGCGGTACCGATCGGCGTTATGACGGCGATTTACTTGTCTGAATATGCCACATCATCTGTTCGGTCGGTGATTAAACCCGCGCTTGAGCTTTTGGCCGGTATCCCCACGGTAGTGTATGGATTTTTTGCGGCCATTGTCGTGGCGCCGCTCTTGCGCGATGGTGGCGCACAACTGGGGTTAGCGGTCTCATCCGAGTCCGCTTTGGCCGCAGGGTTGGTAATGGGCATTATGATTATTCCCTTTGTCTCCTCCCTATCCGATGATGTGATCCGCGCTGTCCCGCAAACCTTGCGCGATGGGTCGGCAGCTTTGGGTGCCACTTCCGCCGAGACCATCCGTCAAGTTGTTCTTCCTGCTGCCTTGCCTGGAATTGTTAGCGCTATCTTGCTCGCTATTTCGCGGGCCATTGGCGAAACCATGATCGTGGTGATGGCGGCCGGCGTTGCCGCGAATTTGACCGCCAATCCGCTCGAGTCGGTCACCACGATCACGGTTCAAATTGTGATGTTGTTGGTCGGCGACCAAGAATTTGATAGTCCCAAAACGCTGGCGGCGTTTGCCTTGGGGATGATGCTCTTTTTAATCACACTGGCGCTGAATGTGATCGCCCTCTATGTGGTTCGCCGGTTCCGTGAGGAGTATGAATAAGATGGCTGGTTTAGGCACCGATTATCAACGTCGTCTCCAAAAACGCAAAAATGCCGAACGGCGGTTCCGCCGCCTGGGAATTGCCGCAGTGTCGACAGCCGTGCTGATTTTATTTACCCTGCTTGGCAGCATTGGCATGTCAGCCCTACCGGCTTTCACGCAAATCGAAGTCCGCCTGGAGGTCATGGTGCCGGCGTCAGCCGAGGGTGGCGAACTCTCTGACGAAGAGCGCGATGCGCTCGATTGGCGACAACTCACCCGCACCGCATTTTTTGATTTGTTTCCAGAGGTCACAGGTCGACGGGACAAGCGCGCATTAGGGCAGTTACTCTCGATCGGCGCACCCGATGCAGCAGCGCGGCAGCTATCGGATAAGCCTTTAATGGCCGGGCAGTCCTACGCTGTTGAGGTCCCCGTTTCCGATGATGTCGATCAATTGGTCAAAGGATTGATTGATCGAAATTTACCTGAGAGTGATCGGGTTGTTTCTGATCGAGATCTCCGCTGGATCGAGAGATTAGAGGCCGATGGGCGCCTGTCACGTAAATTTGCCATTGCGCTCTTCATTAATGGCGATAGTCGCGAACCAGAGCTCGCCGGCATTCGCAGTGCACTGGTGGGCACCCTGATGACCCTGTTGGTGACGCTGGCGGTATGTTTGCCGCTTGGTGTCCTAACGGCGATCTATCTTCAAGAGCTCGCCCCGCGCAATCGCATCACGGATATTATCGAGGTGAACATCAATAATCTTGCGGCTGTGCCGTCGATTGTGTTTGGTCTTCTTGGTCTTGCAGTATTTATCAATTTTTTCCAAATGCCGCGGTCATCTCCGCTGGTGGGCGGTTTGGTGTTGGCCTTGATGACGTTGCCCACAATTATCATAGCCTCGCGCGCAGCCCTGGCGGCCGTCCCGCCCAGCATTCGTCAGGCAGCCCTTGGTGTCGGCGCTTCGCCCTTGCAGGTGATTTGGCACCATGTTTTACCACTGGCCCTGCCTGGAATTTTAACCGGAACCATTATCGGGCTGGCGCAGGCTGCGGGTGAAACTGCGCCCCTATTGATGATCGGGATGATGGCCTTTATCGTCGACACCCCTACGGAAATTGTCGAAAAAGCCACTGTTTTGCCGGCACAAATTTATATGTGGGCCAATAATCCCGAACGCGCATTTATGGCCCGAACATCAGCGGCCATTGTTATTTTAATTACCTTCCTATTGACGATGAATGCGGTTGCAATCTATCTGCGCCGTCGCTTCGAAAGGACATGGTAAAATGCTCAAAACCCCTCTCCCGCATGAAACAGATGGATCCGCGATGATGTCAACACCAAGCCAGTCCCCAGACACAAAAATGTTCGCCCGAGGTGTCGATGTTTTTTATGGCGAGACACATGCCATTAAAAATATTTCCATCGATATTCAACCCAATGCCGTGATCTCCTTTATTGGTCCGTCGGGCTGTGGAAAATCGACCTTCTTGCGATGCTTTAACCGAATGAATGATGTCATCGCCAATTGTCGCGTGACAGGTACTATTCAGCTTGAGGATCAAAATATTTATGATCCCTCAGTGGACGTGGTGGAACTTCGCGCGCAAATGGGAATGGTATTTCAAAAGCCCAACCCATTTCCCAAATCCATTTACGATAATGTCGCCTATGGACCCCGTATTCATGGTTTGGCGGAAAGCAAAGCGGATCTCGATGAAATTGTCGCAACCAGTTTGCAACGTGCGGGCCTCTGGGATGAGGTCAAAGATCGCTTAGATGCGATTGGCTCGGGTCTTTCGGGTGGACAGCAGCAACGCCTGTGCATTGCACGCGCCATTGCCGTCAGCCCGACTGTTTTATTGATGGACGAGCCTTGTTCTGCCCTCGATCCGATTGCGACCGCGATTATTGAGGAATTAATTACCGAGCTCAGCCAGCAATTGACCATTGTGATTGTCACGCATTCGATGCAACAAGCCGCGCGGATATCGCAAAAGACGGCCTATTTTCATATGGGTGAATTGGTCGAAATGGGCGACACCGCAACAATTTTTACGCGCCCGAGCAACCCGCAAACCGAAGCATATATTTCTGGGAAGATTGGATAAGTTATGTCTCATATTCTAAGTGCGTTTGATCAGGATTTTGCTGCAGTAAATCAAAGTTTGGCGAAGCTGGGAGGCCTAGCGGAGGCACAGCTAGCTGAAGTTTGCAAATGTATTGAGCAGCGGCAAACGGCGCCTCTTGATGCCCTGATTGCGCGGGACCACGAGCTGGATCAACTGGAAGCCGCGCTAAATGAGCAGGCCATTCTCCTGATCGCCTTGCGCGCACCAATGGCCCAAGACTTACGCCGTATCATTGCTGTTCTGAAAATTGCAGGGGCGCTTGAGCGGGTTGGTGACTATGCAAAGAATATTGCCAAACGGTGCAAGGTTATTCTGCCCGACCCGATTGACGGCGAATCGCTCTCGCGGGTGACGGAGATGGCCCACTTGGTCCAATCCATGTTGGGAGAGGTGATGGACGCATGTTTAACAATGGACACGATTAAAGCAGCGCGTGTTCGCGAGGCCGATATTGAAGTTGATCAGTTACACACCGCTTTATTCCGCGAGTTACTCGATGCCATTAGTGCTGCGCCTGAGAATGCAACGATCGGCTCGCATTTACTTTTTGTTGCCAAGAACATTGAACGTATGGGAGACTTTGCGACGAATATTGCGGAGCAAGTTGAATTTTTGGTCTCCGGTGAAATGCCTCAAGATGAGCGTGCAAAGGCCGATGTGTCGAGCTCTATCAGGGAGGTGTGACCTTATTTGATGGCACTAGACACAGTGGAACAATGACCAAAATTTTAGTTGTTGATGACGAACCGGCTCAGCGCGAGTTGCTCCAGTATAACATCACCAAGGCGGGCTATGAGGTCATCACGGCTCAAAATGGCCGAGAGGCGATTGAATGTGTGGAAGAGCACCAACCTGATTTGGTCATTCTCGATTGGATGATGCCGGAAGCTTCGGGTATCGATGTTTGTCGAGAATTGCGGGCGCGGTCCGAAACGCGGTTGATGCCGATCATCATGTTATCAGCGCGCGGCGAAGAGGGGGATCGCTCGCTCGGCCTCGATAGTGGCGCCGATGATTATGTGACCAAGCCTTTTTCGCCGCGTGAGCTGGTCTCGCGTATTAATGCGCTCTTGCGGCGGGCGCGCCCGAGCCTGATGCGCGACGGCTTGTCATTTCATGGCCTAGAGTTAAATCCAGAGACCATGCGGGTCAGCCGAGACGGGATTGATATTCATCTCGGCTCCAAGGAATTTCAGCTTCTGTGCGTTTTGATCGAACGGCCCGAGCGGGTTTTTTCGCGGGAGCAATTGCTCGATCGGGTTTGGGGCCATGGTATTTACGTTGATGAACGCACGGTTGACGTGCATATGAGCCGACTGCGCCGCGCTATCAATCAGATCGGGGATAAACCTGACATGATCCGTACCGTCCGCGGTATGGGTTACGCCCTCACAGAGCCCCTCAAAAAATAAAGCGATCTCGCCGGCTTTACGATAATTCAGAGCCCTCGATTGTAATCCGATGCATGACACGTCGGGCGCCATGATAGTCATTCAGGGCAAAATGCCAGGTGGCCCGATTGTCCCAAAATGCAATGGAGCCGGGCTTCCATTGAAAGCGTGTCGTATGCTCTGGCGTCACGGCATGCTGATATAAGAAATCGAGTAATGGTCGCGACTCGCGATCGGTCCATCCATCAAATCGCAAGGTAAAAGCAGGATTGACGTAAAGTGCTTTGCGGCCACTTTCGGGATGCTGGATAATGACAGGATGGATGGCATCTTGAACCGCCTGATCACTATTCTCCAGTCGATCTCCGGCGCCTTTTACATAGTCCGATTGTTCGCCAAAAATATGCCGACTTGAATGAACGGCACGCATCCCCTCTAAGGTTTCTTTCATCCCAGCCGACAAAGTGTCATAGGCGCGGTACATGCACGAAAACAATGTATCGCCGCCAACTGGCGGGGTTTCTCGAGCGATTAAAATTGAGCCCATAGCGGGAATGTGGTCGTAGGAATGGTCGGTGTGCCAGCCCCCCCCTATATTGACGATATCGCCCGGTTCTTTTCGAACCTCGGCAATTTCGGTGTAGCCAGGAACTTTAGCGAAAAACCGATTAATATTAATGTCGCCCCAGCGCCGTGCGAAGGCAATGTGCTGTTCTGGCGTTAATTCCTGATCGCGAAAGAAAATCAAACCATGTTCGACAAACGCATCGCGAATAGCAGCAAAATCTGAATTGCTTAACTCATCCCCGAGATTAACATTTGTGATTTCTACGCCGACGCCGCCTGAAACGGGCGAGATTGTGAGTGCTGACATCATCCCCTCCAACTTTAGTCACTGCGACTGCGCCAGTGCGCGACCGCTTTACCCCCTTAATCATGTGTGAAAATTCCCGCTCAGACAAGCCGCAATCTTGCTGTTTGAGTAAAAACCCGTCATGTTAGGGGCCTTGGAGGTGGCTATGAGCGCAACGACTGAGAAAACCGAATCCGAATTTCGGCAATCGATCGAATTACTGTTGGCAGAGGCGGAAGATAGCGTCGGGGAAGCCGTGCGCCAATCGGGTCGACCGGATGCGCCTAATATGACAGCAGATGAGTTGGATCGCTATGTCCAAGATCTTGATCTCGCCATCAGCGAAGAAGCATTGATCACACTTCGGGCGCAATTTTTGCGGTTTTCCAGTGTCTTTGATACGGATCAGTCGCGCGACGTCATCCGCGAGTCGGTAACGGAAGTGTTGCGTCCGCTGCTGGAAGCGTGGGTCAATGAACACATGCCGCGCATTGCACGTGAGGTGATCACAGATACGATTAGCCAAATCGCCGAGTTTAATGTCGACCGCTAATGTTTCGGCGCTGGAATTCTCAGCTCGATAACGCGGTTAATTTTCGGGCGATCTGCCGGCTTTTGAGGAGATATATTTCCGGTGCGATGAGTCGCGCTTGGTAGAGACGCCGGATCGACAATAGCTCCGCTTCAATTTGGGCTAAAGCAGCCCGACGCTCGGGGTCATCGACGGTCGCGATCGGTCGTTCTGCCTGCTGATCTCCGCTCTTTTCTCCGCGCTCCAATGCATCAATGGCCGCAAACTGCTCGGCAATACTCGCCGGGGTGATCGTGGCCGGTTTTAACGGTGAGGCGCCCTCCATTGTGGCGCTATGATCGGCACCATTTGCAAATTGCAAATCATCGAATGGGGTCAGCGGCGCAAAAGGATCGTCGGTAAGCGGAGCGGATGGATCTAGATCTGGCGCAGAAAGACCCGCATCAGGGCGCATAATGGGGCTTGTCTTCTTTTGAGCCGCTTTGGGCGCGTTTTGAGATCGGTAAAATAAAACCAATAGCAACATCACGGCGATCAAGGCCGCTGCTGCTGCGAGCTTTTCTGGATTATCCTCGATGAATAGCCGAATAGATGAGATGAGCCTGTCGAAATCCATAGCCGCTCCTTTTCACGACATCCTAGCCACAAGCACTGTGGCAATCAAATCTTTAAATATTTACTTATCCCAAGGATTGGCGCGCGGGCGCTGGGATAATGGCGGGATCTGGGGAACATGGCGGCGCATGGTCGAGAGCTCAAAAGCGCGACTTCGGCCCGCCGCAAATAGGGCCACCCCAGGACGACGCATAAAGGGGATCAGTGCCATTCCGGCGACGAAACCACCAATATGGGCAACATAAGCGACATTGCTCTCGGTCTGTCCGAGATTTAAAAATTGCAAGGCGATCCAGCCCCCCAGAACAATGAAGGCGGGAATATTGATCATGCGGAAGAAAATGAAAATGCCGATCAGGCATCGCACATTGGCTTGCGGGTGCAACATTAAATAAGCGCCTAATGTGCCGGCAATGGCGCCTGACGCGCCGATCATTGGCGTAACCGATTGTGGGTCTATGGCGGCTTGCGACAAGGCGGCGGCGATCCCACTGAACAGATACAGGGCAACGAATTTAGCCCGACCACAGCTATCCTCAACATTATCTGCAAAGATCCAGAGATACAGCATATTGCCGGCCAAATGCATAAACCCGCCATGCAGAAACATCGACGACACAAGCGTTGTCCACGCTGGCACATTGGCAATTTCAGATGGAAAGTCGGAGAGACCGAACAGCCGCGCCGGGATCATGCCATATGCAAAGATGACCAATTGCTCTTCGCGCCCCAAGCTCATCTGCCAGATGAATGCGACCACACAACTCAGCAAAATGACCCAAGTAATATGGGGCGTTTGCAGGGTTTCATTGTCATCACGCAAAGGAAAGAAAAACATCAGACCGCCTCAACTCAGAACATCATGTGGCTATACTCTAGCCACCTGTCGGGGTTCCAACAATCTGTATCAAAAGTTTTTCGGGGTCCAAATGTTCACGGGCAACGCGATTAACCGCTTCGAGTGTCACGTTTTCAATAAACTGGTTGCGAGTCTCGAAATAATTTTCGGGTAACCCAAACCATTGAGCAAAGCTCATTTGCTGCACGATGGACATGCCGCTGTCAAAACGCAGCGCATATGACCCTTCGAGATAGGTTTTTGCATCGCGCAATTCCTTTTCACTGACGCCATCTTTCCGCAACCTTGCCATTTCCTCTCTCACAAGGGTGAGGGCTTGTGCGACCGTGCTCCGATCGCTGGTAAATCCACCAATCCACAAGGGGGTGGCGCTTTGATCAACCAAATAGCTATAGACGGAATAGGTGAGACCACGTTTTTCGCGTAATTCCTCCGTTAAGCGCGAGGCAAAGCCCCCGCCGCCTAATATATAGTTCAGCACAAAGGCGGGGTAAAAGTCGGCATCATGGAGAGCAACCCCTGGAAATCCAAAAAACACAGCGCTTTGGGGCCCCTCATGAAATTCCACCGTCAGGCCGGTTTTTTGTAATGGATGGGGCGCTAGGGGTGTTGGTTGGTGTTTGGGCGCAAGTGCGGGCAGAAGTTCGTCCAAAACCTGTTTGAGTTCGCGCGGCGATATATCACCG
>CBFIIU010000006.1:30914-34619 GCA_965662735.1 Alphaproteobacteria bacterium | reverse complement strand
CAGGTCACGGGCCCGATCGCTCGGGTCTTCCTGGCGCATCCGAATGAGCGTCTTGAGCTCATGTTTCATGCGCATAATGGCTTCTTCGTCAAAGCGTGGCTCAGACAGAGCCGAGCGGAACAGGGCTAAACTTTCGTTGCGATGAGGTCTGAGCATTCGAATTTCAGCGGTGATGGAATCGCGGTCCGCGTCAAAGCGCATTTCAGTGCCTAGAAATGATAGCCGATCTTGAAAGGCTCGACTGTCATAGGCGCCCGCGCCCTCATTCAATAAGCTGGCCATGAGCATCGTCAGCCCCTGCAAAGCCTCGGGATCTTGCGCCGTGCCGCCACGCCACTCGAAATGCAGCGTAATGATCGGCAGCGTTCGATCTTCCATAAGCCAAGCGGTGGTCCCAGCAGGCGTCTCGACCGTTTCGACTTTTAACAAGGCCGCGCTCGGCAGGGTGCTCGCGGTCCAGAGGGTCAGTGCGAGAAAAAAGGAGAGGATAAATTTATTCATTAGAAATTTATTCATTGGCGTCACCATCCGCCGGGCGAATATGTCCTGTAACATAGTGTCCAGCTTTCAAATATGTGGCGAGCGCAGTTTGGACTTCGGCGGGAGACACGTCATGGAGATGGTCGGGCCAGTTGGCAATTTCATCGGGGTGACCGCCAAAAGCAATAGCCAGTCCATAATTAAACGCGAGCGAGGCCTGGCCATCTTGTTCATAAACAAATGTCGCGGCCAATTTATTGGCTGAGCGTTCAATGTCTTCGGGCGAGAAAAGCGTTTTTTGGGCCTTTGCAATAATATTGTCGACCTGACTGTCCAATGCGGTCAAGCCTTCCCGTTGATGCGCAATGGCGTATATCGACACTTCGCTGGCGTCGCGCATATTGGTGTCGAGCGCGCTGCCGGTTGCGATCGCCACCCCTTCTCCGCGAACCAATTTTTCATAGAGAAGACTGGTGTTTTCACCACCGAGAAGATCTATGCCAATGGTCAAGGCGGCCAGCTCGCGCGGCGCGAGATCGACGCTCGGCGGCAGTCGATAATAGCGCATCCAAATATATTGTTGTGATCGTGGATCCGAGAAATCCAGTGGTTCTGGCGACAAGGTGCTATGCGCGAAATCGAGGGTCGGTCGGGCTGCCCGCTTTTTTCCGCTAGGGGCTAATGGGCCGTAATATTGTTTGGCCAATCGCACCACTTCGCTCAAAGACGTATCGCCGGCCACTAATAAAAAGGCCTGATCAGGAGCATAATGGGCCTTATAAAACTCGGTCGCGGCCTCATAGGGTAAGTTTTCGAGTTCTTCGCGCCATCCAATGACAGGCCGGTGGTAAGGGTGGCCTGCATAGAGCCGGTCCATAATTTTTTCATGGGCAAGTGCATTGGGCTGCGAGTCGACCCGTTGGCCGCGCTCTTCAATCACAACATCGCGTTCGGTTTTAAAATCTTCTTCGCTCAAGGTAAGATTGACCATCCTGTCCGCCTCCAGCGCCATGACATCTGCAAGGCGCTCTTTCGGGACACGCTGAAAATAAACCGTCAAGTCGGCCATGGTCATGGCATTATCTTGCCCGCCCATGGCTGCGATGATCTTTGAGAAATCTCCATCGGGCCGCGTCGTCGTGGATTTGAACATTAAATGTTCAAATAAATGCGCAATGCCCGAATGCCCTTCGGGGTCATCGGCGCCCCCGACTCCATACCAGACCATGTGGGTGACTGTCGGCGCGCGATGATGGGGGATCACATAAATCGTTAGGCCATTATCAAGACGGGCCACACCAATTTCAGGCGCACGATCGCACGCGGCCAATGAGCTGATGAGCCCCAAGAGGGCCAACCAGATTAAATTTTTTTTGAGCGTCGGAGCTAGGGCGCCGAACATGATGATGTCCTCTGAGAGCGGAGGGTTAGAAGTTATTTCCCGCCAACAAGTCCTAAGGTGAGTTTTTCAACTAAAGACGGATCGGCATCTTCTGTCTGTTGATTCTCATTATCGATAATCACGCGAATAGAGCCATCTTGCTGATCAGCGCCGGCCTTTTTCATCAGGTCGCGTTCGCCCGCACTGGGCTGATCGATTGCTGTGCTATCGACACCGATTAAAGCGGCGCGTGCCATCTCTTGCGTTGAGTAAACTTTTTGCGCGCTTTCGCCTTGTCGCGGAGGACGCAAGCTAAACTCGGGTGGGATGACCAAGGGGGCTTTGGTGATGACTTTAAATTCATCGGGCGGATTTTTGGAGAAGCCAAACGTATCTTTAAAGCTCTCGCATCCGCTAAGCAAAACTGTGGCTGATACGATGATGAAAGCACGGCGCATGAATTGCGTTCCTTTTTTCCTTTAGACGCTCGCCATCGATCGAATTCGATTGCGAAGGTGATGATACGTATCACAGTAACATCAAATAATCGAAAGAACCAGAGATTAGCGCTCGGAGGATGTATTTTTAGCCGAAAAGAAAGCGGAAAAAATTAATAGCGCCGCGCCGCAACTGATCCAAATATCAGCCACATTAAACACATACCAGTGATACCCGAAGGCATGGGGGCTGATAAAGTCGATGACCGCTCCGTGAAGGGCGCGGTCGATCACATTGCCCAAGGCCCCACTGATAATGAGGGCGTAAGCGAAACGCGCCCAACGTGCCTGCTCATGCCAAAGAAAATAGGCCATAATGCCGGTAATGACCAAGCTCATGCCGATTAAAGCCAGAGCGGCCATGGTTGAGCCGGCCTGAAAAAACCCGTAACTCACCCCTTTATTCCACACCAGGGCCGCATCTAAAAACGGTAAAACCGGAATGACCCCATTGGGCGTGTTTTGTAAGATAGAGAGCATGACATATTTGCTCACTTGATCGGTGAGAAGCGCGGCGCCACCGATGGCCCACAAGGTGGCGCTAGGCTTTCCTGCCATCGAATTCTTTCACCGCCGCCGCGTCGCGGGGGCTGAGATCAGGATACCCATCAACCGTCCCAACATCGGGTAGAATTTTCCAAGACCTCTGACATTTCTTTCCTTGGGCGAGGGTGGGCACAACCGACACATCGCCAACGTCTTCTAGTGCAAAGGCGTCGCTCGGCGGCGCTTGATCGCTCAGGCTAATTTGTGAGGTGATGCAGATATCGGCCATGTCGACGCCCGCGGTCGCCCCCATGCGATCGGCATTGGTAATATGGACAATGGGAGCGGCCTCGAGGCTCGAGCCTATCCGCTTATCGCGCCGCTCAATTTCAAGGGCCCCCGTGACGACGCGGCGGATCTCACGAATATGGGCCCATTTGGCCGCTAAAGCGGGATCGTTCCACTGCGGGTCGACATTTGGAAATTCGCGCAAATGGATCGATTGATCGGTATCTTTGAACCGGCTCTGCCACACCTCTTCCATTGTGAACGCCAATACGGGGGCGAGCCATGCGGTGAGACAGGAGAACATATGATCCATCACGATCAAACAGGCCTGCCGCGTTGGGCTCGACAGTGGATCGCAATATAGCGCGTCTTTGCGAATGTCGAAGTAGAAAGAAGATAAATCAATGGTCATGAAGTTGAACAAGGCTTGAAAGGCCCGCCGAAGTTCATAGCGTTGGTAAAAGCCTCGAATGTCAGCGTCGAGCCCCTGTAACCGGTGGAGCATATAGCGCTCGAGCTCAGGCATGTCGGCATAGGACATGGCCGCTGGCATCTCGCTTGGCAGATTGCCTA
>CBFIIU010000006.1:21607-30840 GCA_965662735.1 Alphaproteobacteria bacterium | reverse complement strand
AAATCTTCGCTGACGTCTGAGCTCATCACCCAAAGACGAATAATGTCGGCGCCGGACTGGCTGATCACTTTCAGCGGGTCCACAACATTGCCCAGGGACTTCGACATTTTCCGTCCCTTTTCATCCATCACAAAACCATGGGTGAGCACTTGCTCATAGGGCGCCCGCCCGCGCGTGGCGCAACTTTCAAGCAGCGACGATTGAAACCATCCGCGATGTTGGTCCGAGCCCTCGAGATAGAGATCGGCGGGCCATTTCAATTCATCGCGTTGTTCGAGCACAAAGGCATGGGTGACGCCACTATCAAACCAGACGTCCAAAATGTCGCTCACCTGCTCATAGTCTGAGGCGGCATGCTCGGGCCCAAGGAATATTTGGGGGTCGGTTGTAAACCAGGCATCGGCGCCACCGGCCCGAACGGCATCAATAATCCGTTGATTGACGGCCTCATCGCGCAAAAGATCGCCCGTGTCCTTATGGACAAAAAGGGTCAGCGGCACACCCCATGCGCGTTGGCGCGACACCACCCAATCGGGGCGACTTTCAACCATGCTGTGAATGCGATTGCGCCCCGTCGTGGGCAACCATGTAACGCGATCAATCGCCTCCAGTGCCGTTTCCCGCAAATGAGTGTGGGTCATGGAAATAAACCATTGCGGCGTATTCCGGAAAATCAACGGCGCTTTGGAGCGCCAGCTATGGGGATATTGGTGGCGCAATTTACCCTGGGCCAGCAAGCGATCGGCGGCGATCAAGGCCTCGATCACGGCCGGGTTGGCATCCCCTTCTTTGCCATTCGCTTTGAAAACAGACTTACCCGCGAATAAGGGAATTTCCGGCAGATAGGTCCCTGTGCCGTCAATCGTGAACGGAATTTCGATACCGTGTTTGCGGCCAAGTTCATAATCGTCTTGACCATGCCCCGGGGCAATATGCACGAGACCTGTGCCCGCCTCATCGGTGACAAAATCGCCTGCCAAGAGGGGGGTATCTTGCGTATAGCCTTGCCCACGCAAGGGGTGCGCGCAGACTGAAATGGTGGCGGGGTCTATATCCTCGCTGCGCTGGTAATCCTCGATCTGCGCGGCTTCCATGACGCGGCTCGCAAGCGCGTCACATAAAATCAGGCGACCCTGCGGCGTTGTGTAAATGCCATATGACAAATCAGTTGAGTAGGCGATGGCGCGATTGCCCGGAATCGTCCAGGGCGTTGTCGTCCAAATCACCGCAAATAAATTGTCGGTATCGCACTCCGCTTCAATGACCGGAAATTTAACAAAAATCGTTGGCGAAACATGCTCTTCATATTCCACTTCCGCTTCCGCCAAGGCCGTTTGTTCAACAACCGACCACATCACCGGCTTAGACCCGCGATACAGGCTGCCATTCATGAGGAATTTTTGAAACTCCGCAACAATAGTCGCCTCGGCTTCATAGGTCATTGTGGTGTAGGGGTTTTTCCAATCTCCCAATACACCAAGGCGCTCGAATTGTTCGCCTTGCACCGCCACCCAGTGTTCGGCAAAGCGGCGGCACTCGGCGCGAAATTCGCTCGCCGGAATATCATTTTTCTCGCGCCCTTTGGCCCGAAAGCTCTCTTCAATTTTCCACTCAATCGGCAAACCATGACAGTCCCAACCTGGAATGAAAGGAGCATCTTTCCCCATCATCTGCTGCGAGCGGACAATAATATCCTTCAGAATTTTCTGCATGGCATGGCCGATATGAATATCGCCATTCGCATAAGGTGGACCGTCATGCAGAACGAATTTCTCGCGCCCAGCCGATTGGGCGCGTAATTTTTTATACAGATCAAGCTTCTGCCAATAGGCCAGCATGTCCGGCTCACGCGTGGGTAAGCCAGCTTTCATTGGAAAATCGGTCTGCGGCAGATGCAGCGTGTCTTTATAATCGCGGGGTTCACTCATGGGGCGTTTTTATCAGCGGTTGCGGTGCTTGCAAAGGCTCATTCGCTTTTAAAATCGCGAAGCAACAGGCGGGCGGCCTCGGCATCGCGCGAGATTTGCGCGCGCAAGGCGTCGAAATTTTCGAATTTCTGCTCGCCACGAATGAAATGATGCAACGCCACCTCGAGGTGACATCCATAGATATCTTGATCGAAATCAAACAAATGCGCCTCCAAACGGGGTGCTTCTGTGCCAACTGTCGGGCGTAATCCGATATTGGCCACCCCAAGGGCGGTTTGGCCTTGCGCGGCGCCTGATTTAATCTCTACCGAAACGGCATAAACCCCAAAAGCGGGGCGCATATAATCGCCGAGCTCAATATTAGCGGTTGGAAATTGGATGGTGCGCCCGCGCTGGTCGCCTTGACGTACTTCCCCCTCAATGCTCCAGGGATGGCCAAGCCACTGTGTTGCACGTTCAATGTCCCCCCGGGCAAGGGCGGCGCGAATATCAGAGGATGAAAAGGCAATGCCGGAGGCGGGTTCAATTTCCGCATCAATAATGTCGGTCGAGAACCCTGCCTCCGCACCGTAGGCGACGAGGCTCGATGGGGAGCCGCTCCGCCCCGCGCCAAAATGGAAATCGTCACCCACCACAACATGGCGTACTGCGAGGCCCCGCACTAATATGTCATCCATAAAGGCCGTGGCCGACCGTTGCGCCATGTCGCGATCGAAGGGCAGGGCCAAGGTAAAGTCGGTACCATAATGGTTTAAAAGCGCGGCCCTTTTTTCAATTTGGGTTAGGCGAAACGGGGGCGCGTCGGGGTTGAACAAACGCACAGGGTGTGGCTCGAAGATCATCGCGCCGAGTGCGACACCCAATCGATCCGCGGCCGCCCGAGCTTGGCGGATCACGGTTTGATGCCCTTTATGCACGCCATCGAAATTTCCGATGGCCACCGCACTTCCGCGCAAATCGGCCGGAAGGGCGTCAACGCTTCGAAATAAGCGAACATCTGTCGTCGATGAAAGACGCATAACCCAAATTACTCCTATTTTCTGCGCCCGCAAAATATTGCGCAGTGCCCGCGATGGCCTTGCGGTGGTCGCATCTTAACCCGTGACGCTACCACTGCAACTGACCGATTGAGGCGTGGGCATGGGCCTGCTCGCGGTCGAGAAACGCCCGGACACCCTGCGCGGTGGATAAATCAAACTCCTGCTCGTCTCGGGCAAGACCTGCGCGTACAAAGAGTGCGTCAAGACCGAACTGGTTGGCTCCCACAATATCGGTCTTGGGTCCATCGCCGATCGCCAAAACCCGATCTGTTCGTGCACCGAGCTGGGCAATCTGCGCTATGGCCTGCTCATAGACGAGAGGATAAGGTTTGCCGACCCAGAGAACTTGGCCGCCCATTTGTTCATAGCGCTCGGCAATCGCGCCCGCACAATAGATCAAGCGATCCCCGAACGGAACCAGCCGATCAGGGTTGGCGCAGATCAAGTCGAGATCGCGCGCCCGCCATTGGGCGAGATGATCGGCATAATGCTCGGGCGTCTCGGTGAGATCGTCATATAAGCCCGACAGCAAAATAAAATCTGCGTCTTCCATCGTCCCGAATTCGAGCGGCAGATTGGCGATTAAATCAGCATCTTTATCGGGCCCCACGTGATAACACCGATGGCCCGCTGCTCCGCGCTCACGGAGTAACATGCGGGTTGCTTCGCCGGAGGTCATGATGCCGTCATAGGCGTCGGGGGGGAGGCCAATTTCCGTGAGACGCGCCGCCAATGTGCTCGCGGGTCGCGGCGCGTTGGAGAGCAAAATAACCGGGCCCGCATGCTTGCGAAATTGTTCCAATGCGCCAAGGACGCCTGGAAAAAGTGTTTGTCCATTGTGGATCACGCCCCAAACATCGCAAACAGCCGCAGAATACTGATCAGCTATTTCACCTAACCCGTTGAGCATTAGAGGTGCAGATGACGACATAGGGTTCTCGTATGTTTCTATTGCGACGTTCTGGGTCAAATGCACCCGTGTGATGATGGGGCAAACTGGCGCGGCGCGCGCCTCAGGTCAAGTCTCGCCAGATGAAATAATTATGCTATCGTGGTTCTTTTTGGGGAGACCGCTTTCATGAATTTATTCGATTTATCTGGAAAAACAGCCATTGTAACAGGGGCTTCGCGCGGCATTGGCGAGGCGATTGCGCGGCGCATGGCCGAGCACGGAGCAAATGTCGTTGTCTCAAGCCGCAAAGCCGATGCCTGCGACGCCGTGACAGACGATATTAATGCCCACTATCCGGGACGGGCGCTCACCGTCGCGTGCAATATTGGCGACAAGGCGCAATTGCAAAACTTGGTGGATAAGACGCGTGAGCATTTCGGTAAAATCGATATTTTAGTCTGCAATGCGGCGGTGAACCCTTATTTTGGTCCATCGGCTGACTGCCCAGACGATGCCTTTGACAAAATCATGGCCTGCAATGTGAAGTCGAACCATTGGCTCAGCAATATGGTTTTACCCGAGATGATCGAGCGAAAAGATGGTGCGATTATCATTATTTCATCCATCGGGGGGATGAAAGGGTCGGCTGTGTTGGGCACTTATGGCCTCTCTAAAGCAGCCGATTTTCAGCTCGCGCGTAATATTGCGGTCGAGCATGGCAAACATAATATCCGCGCCAACACCATCGCGCCTGGCTTAATTAAAACCTATTTTGCAAAGGCCTTGTGGGATAATCCCGACATTTTAGCGCAGTCGACAGCGACAACCCCCATGAAACGCATTGGGGTGCCGGACGAGATTGCGGGGGCGGCGGTGTTTTTAGCGACACCTGCGGGCGCCTTCATGACAGGGCAGCAATTGGTGATCGATGGCGGACAAACCATTTCCTAATATCTGAAAACAGGGCGTTAAAGCTCGTAAGGGCTCGTAAGGGCTCGTAAGGGCTCAGCCGACAGCTCAGTCGAGAGGGAGAATATCATGACAGATGAAGCAGATTTGGTTTTGTGTGAAATAGATGGGCCGATTGCACTGGTCACGCTGAACCGGCCTCAGGCGATGAACGCCCTATCTTCTGCCTTGCAAAAAGCGTTTGCGAAAACGGTTGATGCGCTGGCGGCAAACCCGACCATTCGCGTGATGATTGTAACGGGAGCCGGCAATCGTGCCTTTACAGCCGGTCTCGACCTTAAGGAATTGGGGTCGGGCGGGGATATCGGCGCTCTAGCCAGTTCGGATGCCGATATTATGGCGGCGATGGAGCGTTTTCCAGGCCCCATTATCGGCGCAATTAATGGGGTGGCGATCACCGGTGGTTTTGAATTAGCGCTGGCCTGTGATGTGTTGATCGGCACGCCCCACACACGTTTTGCCGACACCCATGCTCGCGTTGGTATTGTGCCGGGTTGGGGATTAAGCCAGCGCCTATCGCGCATTATTGGGCCATCGCGCGCCAAGGAACTTGCCTTTACAGGTAATTTTCTAGACGCCGAAACGGCCTGCGCGTGGGGTATCATCAATCGGATTGTGCCCGCTGAGGATTTGTTAAACACGGCCTGGGCGTTAGCGCGTGATATGTGCGAGTGCGTACCAGAAATGATCCCGGTTTATAAACAACTCATCAATGATGGTTACGCCGCAAATTTCGGCGACGGTATCGCCTTAGAACAAAAAATATCGCGCGCGCATAATGGCGCGGTGAAATCTGATGATGTGGCTGAACGCCGTGAAGCTATTCAAAATCGAGGTCGGGCGCAGGGCTAAACCGCTATACCGCGCTGGCTCGCATCTTAAAGAACGTGGATTATTCCGACATTGAAAAAGGAACAGTGAGATGAATTTGGAGTTGAGTGAGGAATATGTCGCCTTTCGGGCAGAGGTGAGCGATTTTTTAACCCAATATAAAGATGAGGCACCAGCGCCGCGCGATCCCAATTTTCGTTCTCCCAAAAGGCTGGCTTGGCAAAAACGCCTGATCGAGCACGGATATGCGGCGCGCACTATTCCTCAGGCCTATGGCGGCTTTGGGGCGAGCCCCGACCCCCTAAAGTCTCGCATCATTGCCGAAGAATTTGCGCGCGCTCAAATCCCTGGTGGCTTGGCCGGGCAAGGCATTAGCATGCTGGTGCCCACCTTATTAGAATTGGGAACGGAAGAGCAAAAGCAAAGCTATATTGCCCCCACCCTTCATGGTGAGATGGTGTGGTGTCAAGGTTACTCTGAGCCCGGGGCGGGCTCTGACTTGGCGTCCTTGCGAACTGCGGCGGTGGTTGACGGCGATGACTTTGTGATCAACGGTCAAAAAATTTGGACCAGCACCGCGCAATATGCCGATATGATGTTTTGCTTGGTGCGCACCGAGCCCGATGCACCGAAACATCAAGGAATTTCATATTTACTTTTCTCCATGGATACGCCTGGAATTGATGTGCGCCCGCTCATGACCATGACGGGACGTGCCGAGTTTAATGAGGTGTTCTTCACGGATGTACGGGTGCCCACAAGCCAAATTGTGGGGCAACGCGGTGACGGATGGAAAGTAGCCAATGCGACCCTCACCCATGAGCGTGGCATGTTGGGCGACCCCGATGCGGCGCTTAATCGGTTTAACGCGATTGTCGCCCTAATGGAGAATGAGACAATTAATGGGCGTCGGTTAATTGATGACCCTATTTTTGTCGATCGATTGATTGATCTTCAATCCCAAATCTATGCCATGAAGTTTAATGGCATGCGACTGACCTCCGCTGCTGCCCATCGCCATAGTGCGGGAATGGCGGGGTTGATTGTGAAACTTCAAGGTTGCGAATTGAACCATCAATTGGCTGCATTGGCCATCGACGTGATGGGTGAATATGGAACTCTCTACGAAGACAGCCCGCTCTTGCGGGATGGGGGGTTATGGCAAACCCATTACATGTTTGACCTCGGCCTCATTATTGGCGGGGGGTCGGCGCAAATTCAAAAGAATATTATCAGTGAGCGTGGCTTAGGCATGCCCCGCGAACCCAAGCCGGCCTCAAAGCCAGTTTAAAAATAGGACGGGGACGCAAAATGTATTTCGGATTATCAGAAGAACAAAACATGCTGCGCGAGACAGTTGCGCGCTTTTTGGAAGATCACGCCTCCCTCGATGTCGTTCGCGCTTATGCACAAGGCGAAGCGCATCTCGCAGAAGCATTGGGCGAGGGATTGTCACAGTTAGGGGTTTCCCAATTGGTTTTGCCGGAGGCCGATGGGGGCGCGGGTCTCGGTTTGCTGGAGGCCGCTTTGGTTCAGCAAGAATTAGGTAAGTGTGTGGCGCCTGTTGCTTTTATGGCGCAAGCGGTTCTGGCACCCTTAGTGCTGCGTGAGATCGAAGATCAGACGATGCGTCAGCACCATATTGCGCAGTTCATGGCGGGCAAAAAATATGGTGTGGCCCTTACGGAGGCGGTAGCCGCTAGAGAAAACGGTGCAGTGTTGGTCGATAATGGCCGGCTGTCCGGTCGATTGAATTTTGTTTTGGACGCCGCGCACGCAGACTATCTTCTCGTCCCGCTACCCTTCCATCGCGCATCCGATAGCCAGTCTGATACTGGATTTGACGATGGGTCTGCGCCTCACGAATGGGCATGTGTCGCAAGAGCGAGTGGTCGGGTTGAGGCCTTGAAGACGATTGACCGCACGCGCCCCTTTCATGTGCATCATTTCGACCAGGCCGAGTGCACGGTCGTCCGATCAAAAGCGAGCGCGGGGCGGATTATTGATGCGGCTCGGATTTTAATAGCAGCCGATAGTTTTGGGGCGGCTGAAGAAATGCTGGCGCGCGCGGTTGCCTATGCGCAAGAGCGACAGCAATTTGGTCGGGCCATTGGATCGTTTCAAGCGGTTAAACATTTATGCGCCGAAATGGCCGCCAATTTGGAACCCGTCCGCGCTTTGCTCTGGTATGCGGCTTATGCCTTTGACGCGGTGCCAGAAGAGGCTCCGCTCATGTCTCGTTTGTTGAAAGCACGCATGTCAGAGATCGGCCGGGATATTGCACGCGGCACGACCGAGGTGCATGGGGGCATGGGCTTCACCGACCTGCTGGGGCTTCATTTTTGGTTTAAGCGGATCGGGGTCAATCGCCAATTATTAGGCGGCCCCGAGCACGTCCGTGCGGAAGCCGCCCACGCCCAAGGCTGGGGAATGCAGAGGCCTGCGCCTTAAGGCGTTGGCGATCTCGTTTGCGATCTCATTGGCGATTTTGTTGGCGATCTCGCGGTTTAGGTGCCCTCGGCGACAAAGCCTTTCCAAGTGGCCATGTAATTGACAAATTTGGGCCCCAGCCCCTCGGTCTCCAAATGCTTTCGTGAGACGGGAAGGGGCACTGGTGTGAAGTTCGGGTTGCTTTGCATTTGCAACGGGAAGTCATGGTGCAAAATGGCGGCGCGCCCCAGCGCCACAAAATCGAGGCCTTGAGACATGGCCTGGGTGACATCCGCGCCGGTCATAATTTTCCCCGCACTGGCCAGTTTCACCTGGCCGCGTGGCCGTTCGCAAAAAATTTCATTTAATGTTTTCCCTTTGAAGGCTTCTTCCTCGGGTTCCTTTTGAAAGTCCCACAGGGACATATCAATAAAATCGAGCGCGCCCTCAGCACATAATCGATCGAAATAGGTAATGATTTCGGCGAGTTGCATCCCAAAACGCTCGGGCGATAGTCGCAGGCCCAAGGTGAATTCGCGTCCACAGCTTTGTCGAATGCCTTGGATGATCTCATCGATCAGGCGGGTTCGATTTTCCAGAGAGCCGCCATAATTATCCTCTCGGCGATTATATTCGGGGCTGATAAATTGCCCCAGCAAATAGCCATGGGCGCCGTGAATTTCGACGCCATCAAAGCCCGCTTTTTGCGCCCGCTCGGCGCCCGCGATAAAGGCATCGCGGATGGTGTAAACCTCGTCCAGGCTCATCGCCCGCGCCCCCGTTTCCGCATCATCGGATGGGCACCAAGGCGCATGTCCGATCACTTCTTGGGGGCTGCGCATGCCGGCATGATGCAGCTGAACAATGGAGAGCGTGTCATGTGCCCTTAATCCGTCTGCGAGGCGTGTGAGGCCCTCAATGTGGTCGTCGCGATGCGCCCCTAATTGCCCCGGAAAGCCAATGCCAGAGGGATGGATAGACGCTGCGCAGGTCATAGTCAGGCCAAAGCCGCCTGCGGCGCGCATGGTCAGCCAGTTATATTCGTCATCGGAGAGCGTACCGTCATCATGACTTTGTAAATTCGTCAGTGGCGCGAGCATGAACCTGTTTTTGATGGTTTTGCCATTTTGAAATGTAAGGGGA
>CBFIIU010000006.1:19664-21513 GCA_965662735.1 Alphaproteobacteria bacterium | reverse complement strand
GTCATCATGACTTTGTAAATTCGTCAGTGGCGCGAGCATGAACCTGTTTTTGATGGTTTTGCCATTTTGAAATGTAAGGGAAGAAAAAAGCATGGGTCTGTCCTGGCGGAGCGGCATTGTTTTTGACTGAGGGCATGTTAACGGCAATGGGCCGGACAAGGCAAGCAAGGATTTATTGACGGGTCATACGATCAGGGTACGAATTCAGTATTTGCCTCGGCTCCGTGAGATTTGTATAGTTGAGAACTTACGAGGGGGTCTCCAAAATGAAGATGCGTAATATTGTGGCGCTTGGCGCGCTTGGTGCGGCGCTTATATCGCCTGTTTTTGCTGCCGAAAAACGTGTTTTGCTGTGGGGCGACACGCATTTACATACAAAATATTCGGGCGATGCCTATGCGCTGCGCAATTGGTCGGTGACCCCAGACGATTCCTATCGCTTTGCGAAGGGGCAGCCTGCTGTCCATCCCTTTTCCAAAGCGCGGATCCAGCTGAAGACCCCGCTTGATTTTCTGGTTGTCACAGATCACGCCGAATATATGGGGGTGATGCAAATGGTCGAGAGCTTATCCCCTGAGCTGCAACGCTCTGAAGTGGGTCGTTTGCTGCTCGAAAATCGCAAAACAGGAAATGACAAAAATAGTTTTTTCCTGCTCGCTTCATCATTAAACAAAGATGAGCCGATCAAAGAATTGTTAACCTCCGAAATTCGTCAGCCCGTTTGGGATCTCATCACCGGCGCAGCGGATCGACATAATGAGCCCGGTAAATTTACCGCCTTTATTGGTTGGGAGTGGTCGTCGCTTCCCGAGGGTGCAAACCTGCACCGGATCGTGTTCACGCCCGATAATGCCAAAAAGGCACGCACGTTCTTGCCCTTTTCGTCCCTATCCGACAACCGCCCCGAAGGCCTGTTCAATTGGCTCGACCGCACCAGTGCAGAGGCCGATGTGCGCTTTGTGTCTATTCCGCATAATTCAAATATCTCGCGCGGCCTGATGTTTTCGGATGTGATGTCAGATGGCGCTCCGATCGATTCGGCTTATGCGGCTCAACGCATGAAGTGGGAGCCGGTGGTTGAAATGACCCAAGTGAAGGGAACATCAGAGACCCACCCCAATTTGTCACCCGACGACCCATTTGCTGCGCATGAGCTGTATGAAAAAGTGATGAATTTCAACGATAAAATGGTCGGAAATACCGGCGTTCGTGGCAATTATGCGCGTGACGCTCTCAAACGCGGCCTAGAAATTCAGGCCAAGACGGGTGCTAACCCCTATCAATTTGGCATGATCGGCGCCTCCGATATGCATACGGGTTTATCCTCCACAGAGGAGGATAATTTTGGGGGCAAATTCGCGCTTGACGGTATTCCCGGAAGTAAATTTGATCGTGAGCTTACGCCCAATGCCTATGGCGTGGACATGAGCGCCGCTGGTTTGGCCGCCGTATGGGCCGAGGAAAACACGCGAACCTCGATTTATGAGGCCTTCCGACGCAAAGAAGTCTATGCGACAACCGGACCGCGCATTCAATTGCGGATGTTTGGCGGGTGGTCCTTCACCGATGCGGATGCGCAATCAGCGACCCTCGCAGATATTGGCTATTCCAAGGGCGTTCCCATGGGGAGCGATCTCCCACCGGCATCCAAAGGCGGTCGCCCGAGCTTTTTGCTCCATGCTGCCAAAGACCCCCACAGCGCCAATTTAGAGCGGGTCCAAATCATTAAGGGCTGGGTGGATGATGCGGGTCAATCCTATGAGCGTGTTTATGATGTGGCCTTGTCCGATGGTCGTAAGGCGGCCGGGGCTAAATTGGCTAAGCCCTTGGCAAGCACGGTGGATGTTGC
>CBFIIU010000006.1:17559-19565 GCA_965662735.1 Alphaproteobacteria bacterium | reverse complement strand
TGATGTGGCCTTGTCCGATGGTCGTAAGGCGGCCGGGGCTAAATTGGCTAAGCCCTTGGCAAGCACGGTGGATGTTGCGTCGGCAAGTTATCGCAATGACATTGGCGCCGTGCAGCTGGCTGTGCGATGGCAAGATCCCGATTTCGATCCGAACCAAGCCGCATTCTATTATGCACGGGTCATCGAAATTGCGACACCGCGCCACTCGCTCTATGATGCGGTGGCCCTCCAGCAGCCGCACTCAACTAATCATGTGGCGGAAATTCGCGAGCGGGCCTTTAGCTCACCCATTTGGTATACGCCCGCGAAATGATCCGCAAACTCGACCCGCTCATTATTTTGGCGGTGTTCGGTGGTCTGATCTTTGCCGGGGTAAGCTGGCTGGCCCCTGCCCCGCAACCTGATCGGGAGATCACCGTCGATCGCAGCACGTTGCTGACCTTCATTCAGTTTCGAATGCGGGCCTTCGATGAGGCCGCGGCCGGAGAGATTTTAGATCATTTGCCGCCAGATGAAAAAGCGTTCTTGATCGATGATTATATTCGCGAGGAAATGCTGTATCGAGAAGCCCGTAAGATGGGCTTCTCCGAAAATGATTATGTGATCCGTCGGCGCTTGGTTCAAAAAGTCGAATTTATGAACCAATCCCTGATCCAAGCGGCCTCGCCGAGCGACGCCGACCTCCGATCCTATTGGGCGGCGCATCAAACCGAATTTAAGCGCCCGGCACATATTAGTTTTGTCCATATTTTTCGGACAGACGAGCCCGATTGGGCGGCGCTGAAAACGTCGGTGTCGCCGCAAAACATGGCCAGTCAATCGCATTTATTTCCCTATCATTTGAGTTATGCCGATCGGCCGCGGCCTGTTATTGAGGGCGATTTTGGTGAGGCCTTCGCAGCCGACCTGTTTGCTGCCGATCTGCCGATGGAGCAATGGGTGGGGCCGGTCACATCTGAACATGGCCAACACTTAGTGTGGGTCAGTGCTCGGCGCGCCGAATACCAACCCACATTTGAGGACAAACGTGATGAGGTGGTGGCCGCCTGGCAAGCCGCCGACCGGCAGCGCCAGATGAATGAGTTACTGGAGCGGTTGAAGAATTATTACGCGATTGAGATTCAGCTGCCGTGATCGGATTTACGGAGCACATGATTAGGCGTGCGGCCGATGCGTTTGTTTTTGCGGGTCAGTGGCGGGGCCTCGCCGCGGCTTTAGGGGCGTTGCTCGCATTGATTGTACTCAGTGGCCCATCCGCCCATGCGCATGATAGTCGCCCGTTGCATTTATTGATTCAAGAAACAGCGCCCACCAATTATCGCATTAATCTTTTCGTGCCGGCGAGTGTGACGATCGAGAACACGCCACAGCTCCGTATGACCTGTCCCATGCAAGAGACACGTCTTTATGCGTGCGCGGCGCACCCCTTATCCATTACGATTAACTATCCCCAGGCAAATCCGGGTTTGACGACTGTCGTTGAGCTGTATGATCAGAAAGGAGATCGGCATATTTCGGTCATGGGGCCAAGCGATTTAACGTGGGATATTGACGATCAGCTGAGCTGGTCTGAGCAGATGATCCGGTATGGGAAAACGGGGGTCGGTCATGTTTTGGGTGGAACCGATCATATTTTATTTTTGCTTTTGTTGGTTTTTGTTGCGCGCGCCAACCTAATTGCGGTTGTCACAGGCTTTACCGCGTCTCATTCGATCAGCCTTGCAGCATCTGCTTTAGGGTGGGTGCGCGTTTCTTCTCCGGCCATCGAGATTTTGATTGCCCTCAGTATTGTTTTTCTGGCGACAGAAATTTTGCGGCCACGCCGCGACACATTTGGGTGGCGCTATCCGTTTCTCGTGACACTCGGCTTCGGGTTTATCCATGGTTTTGGCTTCGCAAATAATCTCAACGACCTCGGACTGCCGAGCAACGCCATGGTTTCGGCTCTTTTCGCATTTAATATTGGGGTCGAGATTGGGCAGGTGATGATTGTTGTTCCCATTGTA
>CBFIIU010000006.1:5284-17462 GCA_965662735.1 Alphaproteobacteria bacterium | reverse complement strand
GTGGCTTGACCGATTGCACTGAGATCCTACATTAAAATCAGAGGCTAGAGATCGCGGAGAATGATATGCTGAAATCGTTGAGAGGTGTCATGGGTCTATTGATCGGGGCCTTCGCATGGCTCGCGCCGGTACAATCCGCGCTGGCCTCCGAGGTGCACATGTCGACCCCCGTCTTAAATGACAATATGGGTATGCCTGACCATGGATCGTCGGGGCCGAGCGCCTATGATTTTAGCTTTCCATCGATCAATGGCGATGCGCTGAAGCTCTCAGATTATCGGGGTAAGGTTTTGCTGATCGTCAACACGGCATCGCAATGCGGGTTTACGAACCAATATGATGATTTGCAAGCCGTGTGGCAGCGCTATCAAGGTCAAGGGCTTGTGGTCATCGGTGTGCCCAGCAATGATTTTGGTGGTCAAGAGCCTGGCAGCAATGCCGAGATTAAAGATTTTTGTGAGACCAATTTTTCGATTGATTTCCCGATGACCGAGAAAGTGGGTGTTGTGGGTGACAATGCCCACCCCTTCTATCAGTGGGCACGAGCCGAGCTGGGGCAGGCGGCACGCCCGCGTTGGAATTTCCATAAATATATTGTCGGACGCGATGGTCAATTGGTCGATTGGTTTTCCTCGATGACTAATCCCAGCTCGAAAAAGCTGCGCGGGTCTGTAGAGGCCGCTTTGTCGCGATAGTCTCGACTTATCTTTAACGAAGGGTAACGACCCACATTCTTTGGAGACAGATCCAGCCGTCTCTTTGCGCCATGCTCTATGGGGCGCTTGGCGTTGCTCTGAAAATATGGTCTATAAATGACGGTCTAGAGGGCTAGGGGGTCGAAGGGGTCGAGGGGTTCATCATGGCCGTTTCTTTAAGCGTTATCGCTCCCGTCATTATCATGATTGCTATTGGCTTTATCGTGATGCGGCGGCAATGGGTGCCGCATAATTTTGACGATGTGTTGAGCCGCTATGTGATGCTGATTGCGGCACCGGCCTTGCTGTTCCGCAACACGGTTCTAGTGGAATTTCCTGAACAGCTGCCCTGGGCTTTATGGCTGAGTTATTACGGAGCGATGGTGATTTGTTTTATCGTCGGCTCGATCATCTGCCGGATGACCGATCCAGCGTACACCTCTGCGGGGCGACATATTGTTGGGTTTGGGAGCAGCTTCTCCAATACGGTTATGCTTGGGATCCCGATCATTATGCAGGCCTTTGGCCCATCCGCGGCCGTGCCCTTATTCACCATTTTGGCGTTTCATGGATTATTTTCGATCATCTCGCTGACATTTTTGCTGGAGACGGCAACCATGGGGGTGATTGAGAAATCACGCGTCATCCGATCGGTCATCGTTGCCTTGATGCATCAAAGTGTGGTGCTGGCGCTGTTGGCCGGGGTCCTTTGGGGGCGCACCGGCATTGGCTTATCTGACACGGTCAACCGCATGCTTGAGATTATGGGCAATTCCACTTTCTCTGTGGCGTTGGTTATGACCGGGGCGAGCCTCGCAAAAGTGCGCATTGAGCGGTCGGTTATGGTGGGTTTGCGTGTGTCAATGGTGAAGCTTATCTTGCATCCCGCTTTGGTGTTTGCGTTCACCCATTTTATCTTCGATTTGCCCATGTTATGGGTCGCGGTGGCCACGGTTTTGGCGGCGATGCCATCAGGTATATTTACATCTGTGTTTGCACAGCGTTATCAAATTGCAACAGATGCCGCCTCTAGCATAATTTTGGTCACGACCCTCGCCTCTGCCGTGACCCTGATCTTTATTCTGGATTATTTTTCGGATTATTTTGCAAAGTAAAAGCGGCCGACCTCCATTTTGGACCTAACAAAAGGAGATCGACCGCTTAAGGCTTGTCTTTTGGCCCTGAGCACAGCCAAGATTCGGCCAAGACTGGCGCAGGGCTTGGTGGTCTGGCTGGGTTAATTATTTACCCTGCCAATTGGGGGCACGCTTTTCAGCAAAAGCTGTGGCGCCTTCGCGTGCATCCTCGGATGTGAAAACCGGCGCCATAATTTTGCCCTGACGGCTCCAACGCTCGTCATGGGGCCATGTCTGATATTCGGAGATAATTTTCTTCGACGCGGCAACCGCAAGGGGGCCATTGGCGGCAATGCGTTCACCCAATGCAAGCGCGCCGTCAAGCGCCTTTCCGCTCTCGCAAAGCTGGTTAATCAGACCAATTTCATAAGCCCGTTGCGCCGTAATGAAATCGCCCGTCAAGGCGAGTTCCATCGCAATCCGTGGGGTCACTTGGTCAGGCAAGCGGATCAAACCGCCGGCGCCGGCCACCAAGCTCCGCTTCACTTCAGGTATGCCAAATTTCGAACTATCGGCGGCAACGATTAAGTCGCAACTAATGGCAAGTTCGAAGCCACCAGCCAAGGCATAGCCTTCAATAGCGGCAATCAAGGGTTTTGCTGGAGGCTTTTCAGTGAGGCCGCCAAAGCCACGTCCCGGAACCGACGGGGTTTCTCCGGCGAGAAATCCTTTGAGATCCATGCCCGAGCAAAATGTGCCACCGGCGCCGGTAATAATACCCACCCGCAGGTCCTTATTGCCATCGAGCTCGTCTAGGGCCGCGGCAATCAGCTCGGACATATTTTTGTTCATGGCATTTTTGGCTTCTGGCCGGTTCATCGTAATTGTCATGACGCCATTTTCGGTCGTGACCAGAACTTCTTCACTCATTATACACTCCTCTCGAGATCTAAATACGGAGACGACTGTGCCGCGTTTTTAGGACGATGGCAATCATTCCACTGTGTCGCACCTATTTGTCGCTTTCATAAAAATGATTAAAAATTAATCAATAAATATTTATACAATTTCTATATGCCTATATAATAGGCAGTTTAGATCTATTTAAGTTCGTCGTCGACAAAAATTCCCCGAAAAGGCTGACTAAAATGAGTTGGCACAGCGTCTGTATTATAGGGGTATCAACCGTGTGAAAGGAGATGAGCATGAAATCACACATGACGCTTTGTAAAACTATTTTATGTATCGCACCTACTTTGGTCAGCTTGGGGTCTGTCGCTCATGCTGTCGAAATAGAGGGGAATGCGGCTGTTGCCAGCAATTATATGTGGCGCGGCATGACCCAGACCGACGATGAGGCGGCGGTCAGCGGGGGCTTGGATATAACTAGCGAAAGTGGCTTATATGCGGGAACCTGGGTGTCCAATGTTAAGTTTATAGACAGTGACACGGGCGAAGACCTAGCGGCAAGCTATGAGTTAGATCTCTATGCAGGCTTTGCTGGCGAAGCAGGCGCGCTCAGCTATGATGTCGGTTACATCGCTTATATGTATCCCGATGCCGGCGCGCAAGATTATGATTTTGGCGAAGCCTATGTCTCGATCGGTCTCGGCGCCGCATCCTTGACTTATAGTTACCAAATCTCGGACAGCGCGGATTCCTATGCCAATGACACAAATTATCTGTCAGCCGATTATGAAATGGGCTTACCGAACGATTTCTCGGCAAGTTTTCACTATGGCTATTACGATATTGAAGATGCCGATGAGCAAACCGATTACAGCCTGACATTATCGAAAGCTGATTTCTCTTTGGCCTTTATTGGAACCGAGGACGTGACTGCTGATGACGATATGAAAGTCGTCTTGTCATATAGCATGAGCTTTTAAAGGACGGGCTCTATGAGCCCGGACTTTCTCGCGAGCTGGTTCGGCTGCCCGACTGGTTCAGTTTCAGAAAGGATTTAAAATGAAGATTATCATCGCGATTATTAAGCCCTTTAAGCTCGACCCGGTTCGTCAAGCACTGACTACGATCGGGGTCGAAGGGCTCACGGTTACCGAGGTGAAAGGGTTCGGTCGGCAAAGAGGTCAGACCGAAATTTACCGCGGGGCAGAATATGAAATTAATTATCTGCCAAAAATTCGCCTCGAATTAGTGGTCGACGACAGCAAAGTCGAGGCCGCCAGCGAGGCCATTTTAACCGCCGCCAAAACCGACAAAATTGGTGACGGCAAAATATTCGTTCTTCCCGTCGAAGCAGCAACGCGGATCCGTACCGGTGAAACGGGCACGGCGGCGATCTAAAAAGCTAGGAGCACATTATGTTTAAAAAACTCACACTCCTATCTGGTTTGGCAAGCATTGCTGGTATTGCGCCAGCGCTCGCTGCCCCCGATGGTGAGACAGCCTTTGTCCTTAACACCCTGCTCTTCTTGGTGATGGGGTTCCTCGTCATGTGGATGGCCGCAGGGTTTGCCATGCTCGAATCGGGCATGGTGCGTTCGAAAAACGTCGCCACGATTTGTCTCAAAAATATCGTCTTATATTCGGTTGCCGGCATCATGTTCTATCTGGTCGGCTATCAACTCATGTATAGCATTTCTGAAGGCGGCTATTTGGGCAGCATTTCCATCTGGAGCGCCGACGATGCCGCGTATTTAGGAGAGGCCGCCAATTTCGGCGAGGGCGACACTTACGCGTCGGCCTCTGACTGGTTCTTCCAAATGGTCTTCGTGGCAACCGCAGCCTCGATCGTCTCCGGAACCTTGGCCGAGCGCATTAAATTGTGGCCCTTTATCATCTTTGTCATCATTCTGTCTGCGATCATCTATCCTATTCAAGGAAGCTGGCAGTGGGGCGGTGGCTGGTTGTCAGAAGCCGGCTTCTCCGACTTTGCCGGATCGACCCTCGTCCACTCAGTCGGCGGATGGGCCGCGCTGGTCGGGGCCCTTTTCCTCGGCGCACGCAAAGGGCGTTTTGGTGAAGATGGTAGCAGCACGCCGCTTCCGGGCTCCTCGATGCCGCTGGCCACGCTCGGCACATTTATCCTGTGGCTTGGCTGGTTTGGCTTTAATGGCGGGTCTCAATTGGCTCTCGGCTCTGCTGAAAATGCAATTGCGATCTCACAAATTTTTGTGAACACCAATATGGCGGCAGCCGGTGGTGTTGTTGCGGCCTTGATCTTCACTCAGCTTGTCTTTGGTAAAGTCGACTTGACGATCGTTCTCAATGGTGCGATTGGCGGACTGGTGTCCATTACAGCCGAGCCCCTGACGCCAACAGGTCTCGAAGCCATCTTTATTGGCGCCGTCGGCGGTCTTTTGGTTCCGCTCGCCGTGATTGCGCTCGACAAGTTGAAAATCGATGACGTGGTGGGAGCAATCCCCGCTCACCTTGTGTGCGGGATTTGGGGCACTTTAGCTGTCCCACTGACCAATAGCGAAACCAACTTCGCGAGCCAATTATTGGGCGTGGCCTCCATTGGTGCATTTGTCATCGTGGCCAGTGTAATTGTCTGGGGTATCATTCGCGCGACGATTGGTATCCGGGTTGATGAAGAAGGCGAGCTTGTTGGCCTCGACAAAACAGAGCTGGGAATGGAGGCGTATCCCGAATTCACCAGCTAACATTTGGATCTGGTAATCTCCAGATCGACAACAGACCCCCCTAGAACCTCCCGAGCTTTGCTCGGGGGGTTTTTGATTGGGCCCAGTTGTTAGAAGCTGGATGATCCCGCCTTACACGGCGCGGGGTCGATGGGCGAGCTGAGGGAGATCTGAGGGTGAGCTAGTCCGCCTGTGGTCCCCGATTAAACGCCACTTCATCCAATAAGGCGCTGGCGCGTTTTGTGTATCGGTCAACCTCCGTCAAGGAGATAGCGTCGGGTCGAAAAACTCCCCACGCTGCAACACGCGCAGAGGGCGGCACATCGGCGCGAACAGGATATTCAAAATTTACCTCCGCATATAGTTTCTGGGCTTCGGGCGACACCAGATACTCCATTAACGCAATTGCAGCCGCCTTATGCGGCGCTGTTTTGGTCAGGATCATTCCGGACACATTGGCATGTACGCCCCGATCTTCTGTATTTGGGAAAATCAAACGGACGCTTTTCGCCCAGTCTTTTTGTTCTGGCGCATCCTCATTGGTTTCCATCTTGCCCATATAATAGGTATTGCCGAGGGCCAAATCGCATTGACCGGCATAAATATTACGAACTTGTGTGCGGTCATTGCCGGATGGCTTCATCGCCAAATTATCGCGCAGTCCCGTCAGCCAACTGCGCACCCAATCATCGCCGTGATGGGCAATCAAAGATGCGATAAGGGCGACATTATAGGGGTGCTGGCCGTCGCGCATACAGATCCGCCCCTTCCATTGGGGATCGGCCAATTCCTCATAAGTCAGTTGCGTCGCGGTCACGCGCTCCTTACTCACATAGGCAATGCGGGCGCGCCATGTGAGGCCGAACCAATATCCTTCCGGATCTCGTGCCGATGCCGGAATGGCTGCTTGCAAAATGGGCGAGGTTACGGGCTGGGCATATGCCCGCGCTTTCATGAGGTTTGCAAAATCGGATGTTAAAATGAGGTCGGCAGGACTATGCGCCCCTTCGCTTGCTAGCCGCTCAATGAGGCCGACTTTCGCAAAAATAATCTGTGTCCGAATACCTGTTTCTTTCTCGAATTGTTTGAGGATCGGCTCAATTAAAAAAGGCTGTCGATAGGAATAAATATTGACGACTGTGTCGCTTGGCTCGGCAGACGCGCGCATGATAGGGGGAACTGATAGGACGACCAAAAACACCATGGCACAACGGCAGATAAAGCGCGTAAAGCGATGGACCGGCATTAAAACCGAATGCGCTTGCCGGAGCAGGGGGGTGATCATGGGGAAGTCCCTCTTCTAAAGGTGCTATTGCGACTTATTCGCAACAGAACTTTTAGAAGAGGGGATATGGGCTGTCAAGACAGCTCAAAAGAAAACCTATTCGACGGGAAATTTTAAGATCCGGCCATACTTGACCGGAAACAGCCGCCGGATCACATCGACCATTACGGCATCTCGGCCAATCAAAATCCGCGCTTTGCCTTTCTTGATCCCGCGCACAATTGTCTCGGCCGCTTGGGCAGGGGTTGAGTTCACCATGTCTTTAAAGCGTGTTGCCATTTCCTCACGATCCGCATCACTGTCTTGTCCTTGGGGCAAGATCGCATTGCGTGCAATCGGCGTATCAATGCCCCCTGGATGAACGCAAGAAACTTTAACCCGGCTGCCAGCCATGTCTTGACGGACGGCCTCGGTAAATCCGAAGACGGCAAATTTAGCAGAGTTGTAAGCGGCCTGCTTGGGCACCCCGATCCACCCAAAAATAGAAGATATGTTGACAATGTGTCCGCTATCGCGGGCGATCATATGCGGGATAAAGGCCTGAGTGCCGTGCACCACGCCCCAAAAATCAACATCCATGACACGCTTAAATGTGTCCAAATCCAGCTCATCAATCCGCGCACTATTCGCGATGCCAGCATTATTTATGACAATGTCAGCTTGGCCATGCTCGCTAATGACTGTATTGGCCAAATCGAACACAGAATCCCGGTCCGTACTATCGACCATATACGTCTGACAGCGCCCTCCGGCCTCTGAAATTTTCTGCGCGGTTGAAGCCAGATTGTCACGATGAATATCGCTGGCGATGATGGTCGCCCCTTCTTGCGCAAGTTGGATCGCCGTTGCGCGTCCAATGCCTGAGCCCGCGCCACTAATCACTACAATTTTGTTCTTAAAAAACATCGAAAACCCCTCCTGAATTGAGGAATAATCATGGCGAATATTCGCGATCACGACAATCACATAATTCACCGGCGCATTCCGCCCTCAAAATTTCTGGAGGCCTTAGAATTTTCTGAGAGCTCCTATAATTTCGGAGCGACCCCAGAATTTCGGAGCGACCCCAGAATTTCGGAGCGACCCCAGAATTTCGGAGAGATATGCGCGGGTCCGCACCAAAAACCCACCTCAATATACTGCAGCTATGGAGCTGCTATTGAGCTCTTGGGGCAGGCATTCTCTCCGAATGATTGATCAAACGGAGTGACAGTGGTTGCTTAATCGTTGGTCGCGGTTTTCTTGCGACGCCGCTCCAATGGCTGATAGGCCTGGATGGTGTGTGTCTGGCAATAGGGGCTACCATGACCAGCACGCGCGCCACAGAAGTGAAAATCGCGTTGACCCGGATCACCGATCGGCCATTTGCACGTATGCTCGGTGAGATGCAGGACGCTGGCGCGTTCCTCCGCGCTCAAAATCGGCGTTGGCTCCTCTACGGGGGTCATATATTTTTCGATTTTATCGAATTCATATTTCTCTTTCGGAGACGACACCTCACTGGTGCTAACCGAGCGGGCGCGGGGTGTTGTATTAATGCGCGCCGTGGTTACCCGCGCCGATGTTGCACGACCGGATAAGCCCAGACGGTGAACCTTACCAATGACAGCATTACGCGTTACACCGCCCATTTGACGTGCAATTTGGCTCGCGCTGAGCCCCTCAGTCCAAAGTTTGCGCAGTAACTCGACGCGTTCTTCTGTCCAACCCATGATCGTTCCCCTGTTCATCAAACTAGTGTTCATCAAAACTAGATGTTGTGGTTTAATATCTTGAACTATACGACATCTATGTTTGCCAACCAGAGGCCCAAACCAGCTTATCCACACAAATAGCCGAGAAGAGGGCCGTAATCTGGGGATATTTTCCGTAATCAAAGCACAGGCCCACCATTATCGGCTTTTGGTTTCCCGCTTGCCCGCGAAATGAAACTTGTTAGAGTGCAGTCAGATTATTCTTCTTATTCTTCTGCGCCGCGTCAGGCGATGAAAAGGAATTTAACGTGGAACATCATGCAAGTTTTGGCGTGCGCCGTTTTGGCCTGATCAATTGGCTCGGCGTTTGGACACTTTACGTCCGCGAGGTTCGTCGGTTTTGGAAAGTGGCGATGCAGACCGTTGCCGCGCCGGTCATTACCACGCTTTTATTCTTGGCGATCTTTACTGTGGCGCTCGGTGGTTTTCGGCCGGATATTAATGGCGTCCCCTTCGCAGAATTTTTGGCGCCTGGCCTGATCATGATGGCGATTGTGCAAAATGCCTTCGCGAATAGCTCGTCCTCGCTCTTGGTCGCCAAAGTTCAAGGAAATATTGTCGACACGCTAATGCCGCCACTATCCTCGGGGGAGCTGGTGGTTGGCATCGCCATGGGCGGGCTGACGCGGGGGATATTTGTGGGCCTCGGCACTTATGTCGCCATGGTGTATTTCGTACCGATTTCGTTTGTGCATGTCGGGGCGATGTTATATTTCGCGCTGAGCTCGGCGCTCCTGCTGTCCCTTATGGGACTGATTGGCGGCATCTGGGCGGAGAAATTCGACCATCTGGCGACGATTACTAATTTTATCATCACGCCTCTTTCGTTCCTATCAGGCACGTTTTATTCAGTCAAAAACCTACCGGATTTTGCCCATGCCGTTACTCAATATAATCCGTTCTTTTTTATGATTGATGGCTTTCGCTATAGCCTCACCGGTCATCACGAGGGCTCCCTTTTGAGGGGCGTTTTGATGCTGGCCGCGCTGAATATTATATTTTGGCTGCTGGCTTACATGATGTTGCGCAGGGGCTATCGAATTAAAAGCTGACATGAGTGTAGGATATTGGCGGCTTTGGCTGCGCGTGATATAGTTGGGAGACAAGCCGCCAGGTGAGGCGGCTTTATCTTTTTGTGGCACAGGGTCCGCGTCACGAGGACGAAGGCTTTTGTAGAGGTTTGACGAGGTTTGGAGCGATGTCAGAGCACATCATGCCCACATATCGCCGGTTACCCCTGCGTTTTGCGCGGGGAGAGGGCTCGTATCTGTATACGGATGCGGGTGAGGCCTATCTCGATTTCGTGTCCGGCATTGCGGTCATGACTTTGGGGCATGGCGATCCACGGCTGGTATCGGCTTTGCAAAACCAAGCCGAGCAACTTTGGCATGTCTCCAATTTGTTCACCATTCCCGAGCAGGAAGCTCTGGCTGATCTGCTCTGCGCCAATAGTTTTGCGGATCTGATTTTTTTCTGCAATTCGGGGACGGAAGCCGTTGAGGGTGTCATCAAGACGGCCCGCAAATACCATTCTTCGCATGGGGCGCCGGAAAAATATAAAATCATCACCTTCTCAGGATGTTTCCATGGGCGGACATTGGGCGCTTTGGCGGCCACAGGCAATCGTGATTACCTCGAGGGGTTTGGCCCGCCTTTGCCGGGGTTTATGCAACTTCCCTTAGGCGATAGTGTGGCTGTGCGTCGGGCGGTCGATTCCGAGACAGCGGCGATTATCATTGAACCCGTTCAAGGCGAGGGCGGTGTTAGTGTGGCGGGCGCCGGGTTTTTGCGGGATCTTCGTCAGATTGCCGATGAGCACGGAATTTTGCTTATTTTTGATGAGGTTCAATGCGGCATGGGCCGGACCGGAACCTTATTTGCCCACCAACAATTCGATGTCACGCCGGATTTGATGGCGATCGCGAAAGGCTTGGGGTCTGGGTTTCCGGTTGGGGCATTTCTTGCAACGCGCGATGCGGCGCAGGGCATGATCGCCGGATCTCATGGCTCGACATTTGGCGGCAACCCTTTGGCGATGACGGTTGCCCGGACGGTGGTCGAAACTGTTCTGGCGCCCGGCTTTTTGGAAAATGTGAATGAGAAGGGCTCGCGCTTTAGTCAGGGTTTGGCCGCTTTGGTTGACCAGTTTCCCGATATTATCGACGAGGTTCGCGGAATGGGGTTAATGCGGGGGCTTCATTGTGTGGTCGATAAGGCGCGTTTTGTAGACGCCCTCCGCGCGCAACATATGCTCTGCGTTGCCGCAGGCGACAATGTGGTTCGCCTCTTGCCGCCCTTGACGGTGACAGAGGATGATCTGAGCCGGGCGCTCACCTGTATCGAGGCCGCTTGCCTCGCCCTACGTGAGGCAGGCGCAGCGTGATAATGTGTCGAGAGGCGCTTGTGATGTCTCTTTGAAACGTCTGACACCACACGACACAAAATACCGGTAACAGAAAAAATTGGATAAAAGGAAAAGCTCCGTGACCAAAGATTTTATCAATCTCTCTGACCTGACACCTGATATCGGGCGCTTGCTGATTGACGCCGCCCATGCGCGCAAAGCGAAGCGTGTAGGGCGGTCGCGCGGTTTTGTCGATGTCGATCAGCCTTTAGCGGGCTATGTGCTGTCCATGATTTTTGACAAACCGTCAACGCGAACCCGCCTCTCCTTTGATATGGCGATGCGGCAATTGGGCGGACAAGCGATTAGTCTCAACCAATCGGATATGCAATTGGGTCGCGGCGAAACGGTCGCCGATACAGCCGAGGTTATGTCGCGCTTTAGTGATGCCGTCATGATCCGGACTGGCGCGCATGAAACGCTCACCGAATTTGCTCAACATGCCTCTATTCCAGTGATTAATGGGCTGACAGCCTATAGTCACCCCTGCCAGATTATGGCCGATATTATGACCTTCGAAGAGCATAAAGGCCCGATTGCCGGGCAAAAATTGGCCTGGTTCGGCGATGGGAATAATGTGGCCGTTTCATTCGTGGAAGCCGCTGCTTTATTCGGCTTTGAGCTCAGTCTTGCTGTCCCTGAGGCATTTGCTGTTCCCGAAACCGTCATTTCAGCTGCGCGCCAACGCGGCGCACAGATCACTGTGACGCAATCGCCTGAAGAGGCCGCCCGCGGCGCGGCCGCGTTAATCACCGATTGCTGGGTATCGATGACCGATGATCCGGCGACAGCCGGGGCGCGCGAAGCCGCTTTTTTGCCGTTTCAAGTGACCCAAGCGCTGATGGCGCTGGGCGATGATGCAATTTTCATGCACTGCCTTCCCGCCTATCGCGAGAAGGAAGTGACATCGGAGGTTATGGATGGCCCCGCTTCGGTGATTTTCGACGAAGCTGAAAACCGCTTACATGCGCAAAAATCTATTCTTCTCTATTGTCTGGATCAGGTGTAATGGACGCGTCCTCTTTCTCTGATCATGTCCTGCCCTTTCGGTTGGAGAATATTTCGGTGCATGGGCGCATTATCCGTCTGGATGCGGTGACCACCGAAATTTTGCAGCGTCACGCCTATCCCACGCCCGTATCGCACATTCTAGGGGAGGCTGTGGCACTGGTTTCCATGATGGGGAGCGTGCTGAAATTCGATGGCCGTTTCGTTTTGCAAACCAAAAGCGATGGCCCCATTTCAATGCTGGTGGCGGATTATACATCTGAGGGCGGCGTGCGTGCTTATGCTTCTTACGACGCATCCTTCTTCGCTGATGCAGCAGAGGGGCAGGCCTATGAGCCCGCCAAAGAT
>CBFIIU010000006.1:4518-5185 GCA_965662735.1 Alphaproteobacteria bacterium | reverse complement strand
GTGCGTGCTTATGCTTCTTACGACGCATCCTTCTTCGCTGATGCAGCAGAGGGGCAGGCCTATGAGCCCGCCAAAGATTTTACGCGTCTCATGGGCCAGGGTTATATTGCCTTTTCGGTTGATCAAGGTCCGGATATGGAGCGATATCAAGGCATTGTGCCACTTGAAGGGGATAGTTTGGCCGAGGTTGCACTGGAATATTTCACGCGATCCGAGCAGGTGGCCACACATGTCAAATTATCGGTTGGCACGGTGCATCGGCCGGGCGACGAAGTCGAATGGCGGGTCGGTGGCATTTTAATGCAGCAAACAGCTCAGTCGGGCGGCTATGACGAGTCGACGATTTCAGACGATGACTGGCAACGCATTGAGTTACTGCTAAAAACAGCATCCGATGATGAAATGCTGGACATTGCCTTGGCCGAGGAAGAATTGGCCTTTCGTCTGTTTCATGAGGACGGTGTGCGCTGTTTTGAGCGCCGGCCGGTGTATTTTTCGTGTCAATGTTCATTGGCGCGGGTTGAAGCCATGCTAGAGGGTCTCCCCGAGGATCAGCGCGCCCCCCCTGAAGGCGAAGATCATCTCGAGGTCACCTGCGGATTTTGTAATACAACCTATCGGATTTAGGGTAAAAGCGGACTGGAAAAGAACTTTTTCTGCGTTACAT
>CBFIIU010000006.1:0-4011 GCA_965662735.1 Alphaproteobacteria bacterium | reverse complement strand
CGACGCCCAAGCTCAATTGCGCGGTGGGCGAGCCCTTTTAATCGAGCGTCGTGCGGCGCTTGATTTAGCCAAAGTCGAAGCCGAGCGCGCCATCACTTTGCGCGAAAAAGGAACGGTTGCCCAAAAATATGCAGATGATCGTAACCTTGATCTTGCGATCGCGGAATCGCGTTACGAGCAGCAACTGGCTGCCGTTGATCGCTTGAAAGTTCTGGTCAAAAAAGCTGAACGCGATTTAGAGAATACGGTTGTTCGCGCCCCTTTTGAGGGCCATTTGAGCCAGTTAAATGCGCGTGAGGGGCGGCTTTTAGGTCTCAATGATCAATTGGTGACCATTAGTGATGCGGCCTCTTTCGAAGTTCGTTTCAATCTTTCAGATGTGCAATATGGGCGTATCCTCGAATCCGGCGCCGAGCTTATTGGGCGCCCCATTGATGTGGTCTGGCGTGTCGGTGGCCAAGAAATCAAATTAGGTGCGCGGCTCACCCAAGTTGGTGCCCAAATTTCGCAAAATACCCGCGGAGTCGATATATATGCGCAGGTCGAGGGCGATATCCCTGCTAGTTTGCGTGGGGGGGCCTTCGTGACCGTCATTTTGCGCGGCGCGGCGGTGGACCAGGTGGTTGAGGTCGACCGCAACGCCCTTTATGGCGCTGATCACGTTTACGTCATTGTCGACGGGAAACTCCAATTGCGAACCATTGAAATTGTCGGCGAGACTGATGACACCGTGCTTATTCGTTCGGGTCTGTCAGAGGGGGACGACATTTTATTGACCCAATTTAACGAGGCCGCTCCCGAGGTTGCGGTTAAGATCGTCCGATGATCCCGGCACATGAGAAGCGAGGCCTCATTAGCCTTTTTACGCGGCATAAAAATGCCTCGAACCTCTTGCTGATCAGCTTTTTGTTTTTTGGGTTGTATGGGCTGAAACAGCTCAACACGCAATTTTTTCCGCCCATCACGTTTAATGCGATTTCCATTTCGGTGATTTGGCCGGGCGCGAGTTCATCAGATGTCGATAAAAATATCGTCGAAACCATTCAGTCTGAAGTGCGCTTTTTGGAGGGCGTTAAAGAACTCACCTCCGCGTCTAAAAATGGTGTTGCCAATTTGACCGTCGAATTTCGCCGTGGCGTTGATATGCAACGAGCCAAGGCAGATGTGGAGGCGGCCATCGACGCCATCACTACATTTCCAAAAGAAATCGAGCGCCCTGTCATCACGCTCAATACCACCTATGAGGATGTGATCAGCGTGTTGATCTCTGGGCCTTATGATGAACGGGCCTTGAAGTCTTATGCGAAGGACCTTCGCGATGGGCTGCTAGAGGCTGGGGTTGACCGTGTGAATTTTGAAGGCGCGCGGGATGAAGAAATTTGGGTCGAAGTTCTGCCATCGCAATTACGACGCTATGATATGACGGCCAGCCAAATTGCCGAACGGATTGCTGGGTCTAGCCTCGATGTTCCGGGCGGCGTTTTGCGTGGTGATGTGGAACGTCAAGTACGCGCCGTTGGCATGGCGCTTAACGCCGATGAAGTTGGCGATATTGAACTTCGGTCCTTTCCTGATGGCCGTCGTTTATTGGTGCGCGATGTCGCGCAGGTGAGCGATACGTTTGATGCCAGTCAACCCACTGGATGGCATGGTAGTGATCGTGCGATTAGCTTAAAAATAATGCGCACGCCTAGCTCAGATGCGATCAAGACTTCTGAAATTGTTGAAAACTACGTTGCGTCAATCCGCGGAAAATTGCCGCCGAATTTGAAGCTCGAAACCTATAATGTGATGTCGGATAAAATTATCCAGCGGATCAATGTTCTGGTGACCAATGGTGCTGGCGGCATGATTTTGGTGCTGCTCACTTTGTTTTTATTCCTCAATGCGCGGCTGGCCTTTTGGGTGGCCGTGGGCATTCCGGTGTCGATGGTGGCCACCTTCGGGTTTATGTGGGTTTTGGGCTTGAGCATTAATATGCTGTCCATGTTCGCCCTCATTATGGTGGTGGGTATCATTGTTGATGATGCGATTGTGGTCGGCGAACATAGCGCCACACAATCCGAAATGGGTGAAAGTGGCCTCGTGGCAGCCGAGAAAGGCGCCCAGCGAATGGCGATGCCGGTGATCGCATCGGCGCTGACGACCTTGGCAGCATTTCTGCCCATGTTGGTAATTGATAATAGCTTTGGCGACATTACCCGACCTATTCCTCTGGTTTTATTGGCGGTGTTGATTGCGAGTTTGGTCGAGTGTTTTCTCATCCTGCCCGGACACTTACGCCATGCCCTCAGTTCTGAGCTGAAGGAGCCGACGGGCTTTAAGAAGCGTTTCCTCGACCGTTTTGAAGCCTTTCGCCTAGGTCGATTTCGTCGCTTTGTGGCGCGTGCCTATGACGAACGCTACACCACTTTAGCCGCCGGCTGCGGTATTTTAATGGTCTGCATTGGTCTGTTATCGGGGGGGCATGTTCCGTTTCGCTTCTTCCCCTCTCCTGAAGGCGAGGTGGTCGAGGCGTTTATCTTTTTCCAACCCGGTACCCCGCGCGCGCAAACTGATGCAGGCCTGCGCAAGGTTGAGCAAGCCCTCTATGAAGCACAAGCAGAGCTGACCAAGGGTCAGGGCGGTGTGGTTAAAACCGTGTTTTCGCAAGTTGGTCGGAGCCGTTCAAGCGTGGGCGATGAGCGCGGCTATATTTGGGTTGAGCTCGCGGCGAGCGAGGATCGTGATATTCGGACCCACCAAATTGTCTCAGCGTGGAAGACGGCTATTCCGGACTTGCCGGATTTGAGAAGGATCTTTGTACGCGAAAGGCGAGGCGGGCCACCCGGCGACGATTTAGCGATTGAAGTAAGGGGTCGCGATCCCATTGTGTTGAAGCAAGCAGCGATGGATGTTGCGGAAGCTTTAGAACAATTTGCGGGCGTTAGCGGCGTGAATGACAATCTTTATTACAATAAGAAAGAGCTTTTGCTTAAGGTAAATGAACGCGGTGCAGTGCTCGGCTTTGATAACCGGCAGATCGGTTCAGCAGCGCGCCATGCATTGGAAGGTGCCATTGCCAAACGCTTTGCGCGCAATGATGAGGAAGTCACGATCCGGGTTCTTCAGCCACGCTTTGGAGAGGCGCCGCGGCGGCTTGAGGATATTGACCTGCAAGTGCCGGGCAGCCTGCCGCCCCGTTATGTGCCACTGGTCGACGTGGTGGATATTTCAGAGCGCCCCGGCTTTTCGACCATTCGTCGACAAGATGGAAAGATCACCGTGACGGTTTCGGCTGATTTTGATCCGACTGCGGGTAACCCCAATGACATATTGGCGGCTATGCGTGCGGATGTTCTGCCCACGATTGCCGAGCGCTATAATATTGATTTTGGATTTGGGGGCCGCAGCAAGGATCAAAAAGAGACGCTAGGCCGATTGCTGATGGGCACCGGTATCGCGCTTGTAGCGATCTACCTTATTTTAGCTTTTGTGTTCTCGAGCTATTCGCAACCTATCGTCATTATGTCGGTTATCCCTTTTGGCTTGGTCGGAACAGTGATCGGTCACTTTGTGCAGGGTTTTGACCTGACCTTTTTATCGCTCATTGGGTTGTTGGGCCTCTCGGGCATTTTGGTGAATAATTCGATCATCCTGATCAGCCGCATTGATGAGCGTCTTAAAACCGGGGAAGACATGCGAGAAGCGGTTATTAATGGCGTGTTGGACCGTTTTCGCGCGGTCGTATTAACATCGTCGACAACGGTTCTGGGGCTCGCCCCCCTCTTATTCGAGACCAGTGTTCAGGCGCAGTTTCTGATGCCGATGGTGATCACTATTGCGTGGGGATTGGCCCTCGCCACATTGATCGTACTGGTTCTTGTTCCTGCTGTTTTGGGCATTAAGACCGATATGCGTCTCGCTTGGCGTCGTTCTCGATCGCGCTCACCGGCTGCGGCCGAATAGAACTTACCGACGCCAGAAGCTGGGGGTGAGGGTGACGAGAACACTCAAAAACTCCAGTCGCCC
>CBFIIU010000005.1:101790-107304 GCA_965662735.1 Alphaproteobacteria bacterium | reverse complement strand
CAAGGCGGCATTCGCCAAAGCGCAAGTGCCAATATTGTGTCTGCGGGAACCACCGAATTGACCGCCGCAGGCGACATCGCCCTGGCGGGACCAGTGAGCGCCGCGTCTGTTGAGGTGTCGACAAGCGGCGGCAGCTTATCGGCTGCGACGATTACGGCAAGTTCTGGCTCTGTGTCCTTGCAAGCGCAAGACGATATCAGCCTAGCTGGCCCCGTGCAGTCGGCAAGTGAGCTTTCTATTGTGACGCAAGGCGGCATTCGGCAAAGCGCAAGTGCTAATATTGTGTCTGCGGGAACCACCGAATTGACCGCCGCAGGCGACATTGCTTTGGCGGGGCCAGTGAGCGCCGCGTCTGTTGAGGTGTCGACAAGCGGCGGCAGCTTATCTGCCGTGGATGTGACGGCACAGGGATCTGTCGCCCTATCTGCCTCTGGGTCGGTTAAGTTGACGGGCGATGTGACGACACAAGGCGCCTTAACGCTGACCTCGCAGGCGGGGAGTGTGGAGCAGTTTTCTGGACGCCTTAATGTCGGCTCTGCTGCCGTGCGAGCAGCTGCAGATATTCGTTTAACGGCGCAAGAAAATTCATTTGCCGACGTCGTGAGCTTAACCGGAACGAATGTCGCCGTTTCGTCGAGCGGTGATTTACGGATCGGCGCTGTGTCAGCTTCTCGGTCAGCCAACTTTGTGTCGCAAACCACGCTTGATTTGCAAGGTGATATCGAAGCTGCGGCGGTGACAGCACGGTCGATCACATCAGATATTCGAGTTGGGAATATTAGCTCGAGTGGCGCGCTGCAGCTTGAAGCCGAGCAGGCGGTCTTTTTAGAAGGTACGATTGACGTTCAGAGCAGTTTGGATATCACAGCCGGTATTGCGGTTAGCCAGGCTGAGGGCTCGACTTTGTCGGTTAAGACGGGCCCGTCGATCCTGACGGTTCTGGAGGGCGATGTTGATCTGATCGATCGGTCAAAGCTCGCGGGCTTGGAAATTGATGATGATCGTATGCGCTTGGCGCGCAGTGGCGGAGCAACGGGGCCGATACGCGATTATATTCCGGTGTCCAACTCGCTCACCGCGCTTCCGGTCAATACATCGGCCGCCGTCGCACCGGCCGTCGTCAGTGGCAGCACGAATGTTGAGGTCCCGACGCAACTTCCAGCGGCAGCAGCGAGCGCCGTTCCGGCGGGGCCGGCCATGCGCGATGTTGCTGACGTTGAGGCGGTTAGTATTGGCCCGACGGGTAAAGTGTTCAAGATGGTATCGAATGACGAAGCCGCTTCTATTTCTGAGACGGAGACCGCAGCCGAGGTGTCAAATAATAATCAAGAGGATGAAGTTAGTGTTTCAATTCGCCCCGAATTCTTGGATAAGGGACAAGTTCTTGTTGTGGAGGGCGGTATTGCAACTCCCGATATGCTCGCGGCCAGTAACATTCTCGATGATGGGATGGAAGACCCTGCGGGCCTAGCGACCGATGTTGGGAATGAAAAAATGGCGATGGTTCGATGATTGCGCGTTTGTCACAGTTTAAATTTTTGCGTTTGTGTTTTGCTTACGGTATTGGCGTATCCCAGGCCTTTGCTCAGACTATTCCGAATGACGGACAAATCTTACGCACGCTTCCTCTGCCTCCGGCTCCGATGAAGAAAGATTTGGATTTTCGCCTTCAGGCAGACACATTAAGCGATGTCACCCCCGGAGGGTCTGAGATTTATGTGCATCGGGTCAAGCTCAGCGGTAACACAATTTTTGATGACACTGAGCTGGTGGATCGCCTTGGCGATATCGATGGTCGTTGGTTCGATTTTTCGGAAATCCAAGCCATGGCCAACCGGCTATCGGATTATTATCGGGATCGCGGATATTCTTTCGCAAAAGTTTATGTTCCGAAGCAGGATGTCAGCGCGGGGACGTTAGAGCTTGTCGTTCTTGAGGGTAAATTTGGCGATATTCGAACATTAGGGGATGAGAAATATCGTAAACTTGTGGGCGGATATTTATCCTCGCTTGAACCCGGTGGTGTGATCAACGGTCCGGCGCTTGAGGCGGTGTTTTTGAAGCTGGGCGATGTGCCGGGGATCCGAGTTGCTCCCGTTTTAAAGCCGGGAAATGTGATTGGCACGGGCGACTTAGATGTTCGTGTTCGCCCCGACACGGTTCCCTATAGTTATGTCACGACAGATAATCAGGGCAGTCGGTTGTCAGGAAAAAACCGGCTTTCCGCTGGTTTTTCGATGCCCACAATATTTGGATTGGCGGGCCACCAAATGAACCTCCATGCGACGGCCACCAATAAAGATTTGCGGGTTTATGGCGGGGGCTATAGTTGGCCCATTTCCAATCAAGGGGCGCGTATTCGGCTTGACTACACCTATGTTTCCTACAACCTTCAAGACGATACGGCGCAGAAATTCTATGGTTGGGCAAAAATCTATCGCGGCACAGTCAGCCATATTTTGTACCGCTCGCAAGCACGAAATATTATTCTTGAATATGGCTTTCAGGAGCGCGAGGCCTTTTCATCTGTCGCCGGATCGCCCGCGAGCGATGGCTCGTTTAAGACACTGCCAATTAAACTTGGATTTGATCTGTCGGATGATTTTATGTCGGGCGGCAGCTGGTCTGGAAGTGTGGTCTACACAAGAGGGCGCGCCAAAGACAATGAGAACACTTTTGATGGTTTGAAGAAAAACTGGGACAAATTATCGATCGATGTGACGCGTCGGCAAAATTTGGGCGCGCGATGGAGTGCCAGCTGGCGGGTCTCTGGGCAGACCTCTGAAGATCCCATTATGGATTCGTCGGAACAAATGAGTTTAGGCGGACTTGGCGGCGTGCGGGCTTATCCGAGCGGTGAAGGCTCGTTTTCGCGTGTTTATGTCACGCAATTAGAGCTTCGCTATACAGCCGCAGCTGCATCGCCTTATGTTTTTATCGATCATGCGAAGGGCACAGCTTTTGAAGACATTGAACCCAGTGATCGCGAAATTGGCGGATATGGCTTTGGGGTGCGTTCGCAATATGCGGGGTGGGCTTTAGACGCTTTTGTTGCGCATAAGCGCGGCGGCGGCATATCAACGTCGGATAGCAAATTTGGCGACCCCGTCATTCAAGTGTCATTGCAAAAACGCTTCTAGCCATTTTGAGGCGATGCCTGATCGGCGCGATCGCTTGTCCGTTTAATGCGCGCTCTAATCCGCGTTCAGATCCTCTTTCCGATAATGGGTGAACCTCGACCGAGGCTCCTATTGATGTAAGGAAACAGCAAACTTCGTGTCACAAAAATGTCATCAACTCAGCTTAGTGCACGGATGACATTTTAGGAGTTTGCCATGTTAAATCTTCGTTTACCCTCGACGTCATCTCCTTTTTCCGCCCAACAATCAATGCCCTTCATCGCGATACCTGACGCGGTCAAGACGGCCGATATTCTGGTCGAGAGTGGGCCCTTAACGGTTCGCTTGGCGCGCTCCAAGAAAGACATCAAAGCGGCGCAGGCTCTTCGGTACCGGATCTTCTACAAATCCATGGGCGCTCACCCCAAGTTTCGGCATCGGTTGATGCAGGTTGATAGCGATCGCTATGACGCCCTGTGTGACCATTTACTGCTGACGACCCGAGGGAAAGTGGACAAAGCCCCGAAGAAAACGCGGCTCGACACGGGTGAAACGGTGGTTGGATGTTACCGCCTGCTGCGCCGGTCGGTGGCAGAACGTCATGGCGGCTTTTACACTCAAAATGAGTTTGATCTCAGGCCCTTCTTGAGCGGCCTCGGACGCGATCTTAATATTCTCGAGCTGGGGCGTTCCTGCGTACATCCGGAGTTCCGTTCGGGAGCCGCAATTTCTCTGATGTGGAAAGGTCTCGGCCATCTTGTGACCCGCGAAGGGATTGACCTGATGTTGGGCTGTGCAAGTTTTTCAGGCACTGATCCTGCGGCATTTGCCCAACCCTTGAGCTATTTATATCATCGCCATTTGGCGCAAGGGCCCTGGCAGATCCAAGCGCATGACGCCCATTATGTAGAGATGGAAATGATGGCGGCTGATGATGTGGACGATGCCACCGCGCGTCGCGCCTTGCCGCCTGTCTTGCGCGGCTATATTCGCTCCGGCGCCGTGATCGGTAAAGGCGCCGTGATTGACCATCAGTTTAATACGGTTGATGTTCTGGTCTTGATGCCGATGCAGCATTTGTCCAAGCGCTACCGTGACAAATATGCTGGCGTGTAAATCTATCTTGACCTCCATCGTTCTCTAGCTTCAAATCGTACTATGCGTAATATTTTGTTTCTATGTACTGGGAATAGCTGTCGTTCCGTCTTGGCCGAAGCCTATCTCAATCATGTCAGCACGAGCTGGCGGGCCTATTCCGCCGGCTCGCATCCGACGGGTATTGTGCACCCCATGGCGCGAAAGATCCTAGGCGATCGCGGGATCGATGTCTCAGATGCGCGTTCGAAAACGTGGGAAGAGTTTAGCCAGCCCGACGCCCCGCATATGGAGATTATCGTCACAGTGTGTGATAGCGCAGCCGGCGAAACCTGCCCGATTTGGCCAGGCCACCCCACGAGCCATCATTGGCCCTTCCCGGATCCTGCCCACTTTCAAGGCTCGCCGTCGGAGGTCGAAGCCTATTTTCTGGAAGTTTTTGAGATGATCACAAGAAAGATTGATTTCTTTCTTGAAAATCAGGTGGCCCATGACGCGTAAGTGGATTGCCGAGGCGCTGGGCACTTTAATCTTGGTTTGCACGGTCGTCGGGTCGGGCATTATGGCCGTCAATTTATCGGATGGAAATAATGGCGTAGCGCTGCTTGGCAATACAATTGCGACCGGCGCCATTTTGGCTGTCCTGATCACGATTTTAGGGCCGGTTTCGGGCGCGCATTTCAACCCCGCCGTATCTCTTATCTTTAGGTTGAGAGGGGAGTTGGATAATTGGGGCTTGCTGGCCTATGTTGTGGCACAAATGCTCGGCGGCGTTGCCGGCACAGCGCTCGCCCATGCTATGTTTGAGCTGACGCTGCTTACGCCATCGGTCAATATCCGATCGGGTCATGGCCAATTTATTGCCGAGATGGTTGCGACCTTCGGGCTTGTATTGACGATTTTGGGGGGCATTCGTTATCGCCGCGATGCTGTGCCAATGCTCGTTGGATTATATATCACGGCGGGCTACTGGTTCACGGCCTCGACAAGTTTCGCAAATCCCGCCGTCACCTTGGCGCGCAGTTTGACCGACAGTTTCTCCGGCATTCGACCGGCCGATATGCCATTATTCTGGGCCGCTCAAATTTTCGGGGCTATTCTTGCGCTTTACGTGGCGCGCATCGTCTTTGATCCTGACGATCGCTGAGACCGCGTCGATCGCTGACATCGCGCGAGGCGCGATCAGAAATTCGATGTTATTTCGGAAAAAATAGCGCGTAAGCGTTAAAAACCGCTTTCATTCAGGCAAATATTTGGCAAGCTGTCGTCCTAAATAGGCTCTGAGTGTATTAAGTTCAGG
>CBFIIU010000005.1:84598-101691 GCA_965662735.1 Alphaproteobacteria bacterium | reverse complement strand
CCCCCACAGTCGCGAATTTCGGATCGGCCAGCCATTTGAGGGTCAACATCGGGAGCGCCAAATTGGCGTGGCGAAACAGCTTTTCGCGGCAATGGGAATTGCCCGTGAAGACCAAGAGGCGCGTCAGGATTGGGTGCTGCGCGGCTTTCGCCAATTCGATGCGCCGGTTTGTGTCATTGTCACCTATGATCGGGTTCTGGCGGAGAGCGATGATACCGCCTTTGACTGTGGCGCTGTGACAACAGCTTTGGTGAATGCCGCATGGTCGCGCGGATTGGGCGCCGTGATTAATAGTCAAGGGATTATGCAATCTCCTGTGGTGCGCGAGCATGCGGGCATCGCAGAGGATCAAGTGATTATGAAAGCCATTGCGCTGGGTTGGCCTGACGATCATTTTCCCGCAAATGCAGTGGTGTCTGAACGCAAGCCTGTTTCCGAAGCGGCGACGTTTGTTGGTTTTGACAGCTAATTTTTAAAGATGATGACAAAAAGATAATGTCGAAAGGATAATTGGCTCGAGCCGCTATTGTTTATTTGATGGCGCTCGATCACCGACGCCCCGCTGACAGACGCGGCTCCTCAATGAGGGTGCCGCAGAAAAAGATCAGTTGCCCTCAATATGCATTCTCTGTAAGATTCTGAAATTAGGTGTAGATTAGAGGGGTAATCATGTCGCGTCGTAATACCATTCGGTACGGAGACTATATACAGGCGATGTCTGTCGATAGTCAAAAAATTCCCTTTCAGGAACTGATGCCAGAGCCGCTTTTTGACCGGCATGGAAATGAATATCCTCAGCCTGTTCCCAAAATGAAATTGGGCGGGGGGGATGTCGTCAAAATATTGCAACCTTATTTGTCGACGCGCTTCATCGATCAGGCGCGCGCGGTTGTGCCCCTGGCCCTCTATCTGGCAGCCTTTCAATATTTAGTTTTGCAGACACCGGTGATGGATGCTTCGATTATTGCAGGCGGTTTATTCGCGGTGATGATCGGGCTGATGTTATTTATGGAGGGCCTTAAATTAGGTCTTATGCCGTTTGGCGAGGTGATCGGGAATACATTGCCGCGAAAGCTGCCGCTGCCGGGCGTATTATTTATCGCTTTTTTGCTGGGTATTGGCGTGACATTTGCGGAACCGGCCATTGGGGCCTTGCAAGTGGCGGGGTCGATCGTTGATCCTGAAAAAGCGCCCTATCTCTTTACGCTTTTGAATGATCGCTCAGGAGCAACCGTTTTGCTGGTTGGTCTCGGCGTTGGCCTTGCGGCCGTGCTTGGAACGGTGCGGTTTTTACGCGGGTGGAGCTTGAAGCCTCTGATTTTTATGAGCCTAGCCCCCACATTAGTGTTGAGTGTCATCGCCTTTCTGGATCCGGAACTCACAAAAATTGTGGGTCTGGCATGGGATTGTGGCGCTGTGACAACAGGCCCGGTGACGGTGCCGTTGGTTTTGGCTTTGGGAATTGGCGTAGCCTCTGCGGCGGGTAAGGGGGCGGACTCGTCTCTATCGGGCTTTGGAATTGTGACGCTTGCGTCGGTGTTCCCTATTCTCGGCGTTTTATGTCTGAGTTTTTATACGGCTTATACCGTGCCGCCTGAGGTGATTATCGCTAAAGCCAATGAAGTTAAAATGGCCGCTGAAATGGCAACGGCGCAGCCTGAATGGTTTGAGGTGACACCGTGGACCGAAGTGATTTTAGGTCTACGGGCGATTGTGCCTTTGGTCATCTTCTTGGCCATCGTTCTGTTCATTGTTTTAAGAGAAAAAATGAAGAACGCATTTATCACCTATTACGGAATTATTCTTGCCGTTGTCGGGATGTGTATTTTTAACGTCGGCCTCACCTACGGTCTTGCCAAGCTTGGCGACCAGTCGGGCGGCTTGATTGCCGGTGCGTTTACATCCATTGATGCCATTGCAGCGAGCCCCCTTTATAGCGTTGCCATTGGTGTCGGCATTGCCGCTTTGTTCGCGTGGGTGCTGGGCTTATCGGCGACGCTCGCGGAACCTGCTTTGAACGCATTGGGGATGACCGTTCAAAACCTCACCAATGGTGCATTTAAAAAGTCCATGCTAATGGGCGCTGTATCCTTTGGTGTTGCGACCGGCATCATGCTTGGGGTGCTGAAATTAATCTATGGTTTCCACATTATGTATATTTTAATCCCCGGATATACGATCGGGCTTATTTTGACCGTCTTATCAACCGAGGAATTCGTCAATGTTGGATGGGACTCTGCCGGCGTGACAACAGGCCCGGTCACAGTGCCGCTGGTTCTGGCGATGGGTCTCGGCTTTGGTAACGCCCTTGGATCAACTGAAGGATTTGGAATTTTGGCCGCCGCCTCGATTTGTCCAATCGTCGCGGTGCTGACATTGGGGCTCTATGTTCAATTTAAAGTGAAGCGGGAAGAACGTCGGATGGAACGTGAGCTCGCTCGAGAGGGAGAAGTGGCATGAAGCGCGCATTCACGACGCTAACAGACGCAACGTTAATTACAGCTGTTGTTCAGCATGGCTATGGTGAGATTATCACCGATGCTTTGTTGGATGTCGGCATTCAAGGATCAACAATCCATTCGGCAATGGGCGTTGGTATTCGCGAACGATTAGGTGCGCTCGGGGTCGCCGTGGATGCCGAACGCGATGTCGTTAATGTTGTTGTTTCGAGCGACGAAGTTGATCGTATATTCGAGCGTATCTTTTTGGCTGGAAAGCTCGATACGCCTGGCATGGGTTTCATGTATGCGACGCCTTTAATGCAAGCAGCGACATATGTCCCGCCCTCTATTGTTTCTAAATATGTGGGAAGTTGATCATGGCTCTCTTGATGAAAGAACCAGATCCACGGGTTCAATATCTCGATTACACCTGGTTAATCTCCGGCGTCTTATATGATGGGGGGTCGGATGTCTTAATTCCGGAGCTGATGAAGCGGGGGATTAATGAGGTGTATTTCTACAATGTGGCTGGGCTTCCAGTCGGTAAACGTGCCGTTGCCGGCATGGTCGACTCGTTCGACGTCGAGCAGTTCCATGTCGTGGTTGCGGCCGACCAGGCGGATAATATTTTTGACTTCATCTATCGCTTTTGCGGCTTATCTGAGCCGTATAAGGGGATCATTCAAATGAATAAAATATCGCGTTCGACAAGACACAGCCTTCCACAGGACTCTGATCACACAGTGCCTGAAGAGCCTTCCAATTAGACTGATGGGGAATACCATGGCAGATGATACCGTAAAAGAGAACCTAGCGAATATTCGTAAAAATCAGCGCCGGATCTTTGAATTAGACTCCGGCATATCAACTACATATGCAGAGCTTATGTTGTTGCTGTCCGACATTGACGAGCACCGCTTGTTGCTGCAACGAAACTATAGCTCGGCCTTTATGGGGAACCGCGCCATTGCCATCGATAATGTCGATGACCTGTATCGTTGCCGTTTGATCATGATTGATGGGCTGACCCCGACATCGGAAGTCGAAACAAATTTTGTATCGATGATGCGTAATGCGACCCGTATTGATCAATTAGAGAACCGAGCTGATCTGAATGATGAGCTCCGTGAAATTGGCCAGAAAATGGTCGAAGTGAATAGCTTATTGCAGTCGATCAATGATATTATCGCGGCATCCAACGAAAAAATTGTTGAGCGAGGCGACACAATGATTTCGGACAATGCCGAATGGGTCGACGGATTGCTTGAAAAACGAATGAAGAGTGCTACCCCGAGCGATAATAAAAAGGGTGTGTCTTCGAATGCGGATCGGCTGCAAAAGCTCAAAGATCGTTCGGAAAGTTCCGAGCAGGTTGCTCAGGAAATCTCGAAGAAAGTGGTTGCCGACACCGCAGTGGCTTTGGAAGCGGGCGATGGCATATCGCGGCGACGTGAACTTGTTCAAGCCGACCGTGAGCGCGTGGTTGCAAACCAGAAACGTGCGGCCGATCTCTTGGTGAAGCTCTAAATTATAAGCTGTTTACAGCCCAGTTGATATTCTGGGGAGATCTTGGGGGAGCAATGTCATCATCCGTGTTATGCGGATGATGACATTTTCTTTTCCGAGTGCACGCGAGACACGAGCGGCGTCGGCTTAGCCGGATTTATTCGGCCGCTTGAGCGGTGGTGTCGATACCGGTTCTCACCAATTTTCCAGGAAGCTGGCCGGTGGGTTGACCATTGGCAAATATTTTTTGACCGGCAACAAAAGTGGCAACAATCCCATCGGCACTTTGCACAAAGCGTGTGCCACCCCCTGGCAGGTCATCCACAATATGGGGTGTTTTGAGACGCAGATTATCGAAATCAATAATATTGAGATCTGCTTTCATGCCCGGGGCTAAGCACCCTCTATCCTTGAAGGAGAAAAACTGAGCGGGGTCATGGGTGATTTTCTTGATCCCCTCTTCCAAGGTGAACAGCTTTTCATCAAACACCCATTTGGTCAGCAAATAGACATTCGCACTGGTGTCACAAATAGAGCCGACATGCGCGCCACCATCCCCGAGGGCTTCGACTGTATAGGGATGTTTCAAAAGCTCAGCTATTTTTTCTTTCGACTTACTGGTGGCCGGAATATAAATCAAATTCTGAGCGTCATTATCGGCGAGAAAATCATATAGCCATTCTTCTGGGCTTATCCCGTCTGCGGCCGCGCGCGCCCCGATCGAGTTTTCATTATTCGGTAAGTATTCGATCGGATTTTCCATAGGATACATGGCGTCAAAATTGGTCGACAGTAATTGCACAAAAATATGCGGATTATCATTTTGTTCAGACAAAATTTTCGCCTTAATCTCTGGGTCTTTCAATTTGGCAGATTTTTCTGCGGGCGATAATCCGTCAAGTGCAAGGTAACTCGGGCGCCGATAAAAGGGGCTCATTGAGGCCGGGTGTCCCATTAAAATGCCGATCGGGCGCGATATGACTTGCCCACGAATGTCGAGCCCATCGGCTTGTGCGGCCTCAATGCGCTTGACCTGCTCACGCCATAAGTCTGGGTTTTCGTTCATGCCCTCGGTTGGATTTTCAATCGGAATGAGGGTGAACGTGCCCTTGGCGCCGGTTGCTCGGCTGGTGGCGCGTAAAATATCAAACTCTTCTTCCGCGTCTTTCCAATCGGAGATAAATTGCATGACGTGGCCGCGCTCTCCACTGAGCACAGTTCCAAGGGCCTTCATTTCATTTGCCGAGGCCTCGAATGTCGGCACATTGTCTCCTGAACTGCTGAGGTGGAGCAATGTTCGCGAGCTCGATAAGCCAACGGCGCCCGCATCCAAGCTCTCGGCGATTAAAGCCTTCATTTTTTCGATATCGTCAGGCGTGGCGGCCTCGCGTCGGACACCGCGTTCTCCCATCACGTATACACGTAAAGGGCCATGCGGCACGAAAACGGCAATGTCAATGTCGCGCTCGATCTGATCCAATTCGCGCATATATTCGGGGAAACTCTCCCAGGTCCAGGGAATGCCTGCGGCAAGCGCTGTACCTGGAATTTCCTCGACGCCCTCCATAAGCTGAACCAATACAGTTCGATCTTCGGGCCGGCATGGCGCAAAGCCGACCCCGCAATTACCCACCACCACAGTGGTGGTGCCCAAATTAGATGATGGCGTGAGGTGGTTATCCCATGTTGCCTGCCCATCATAATGCGTGTGCACATCGACAAAGCCAGGCGTTACCGATTTTCCTGTTGCGTCGACTTCTTCGCGCCCGTGCTCCGCAATTGAAGGGGCAATTTTGTCGATTTTCCCATGACGGATGGCAATGTCGGCCACATAAGCGGGTGTCCCCATCCCATCATAGATTGTTCCATTGCGAATGATTAAGTCATAGGTCATATCACGCCCCCCGTTTTTGACAATTAGACCTTCAATATAGTCTACGAAAAACGGGCGGTGCTACCCAAAATTAGCTTCAGCGCGCAGATTTTCGTCGATAATAGAAAAGACCAATGAGGGCCATCAGGAGGGCGAGAGCTGCGAGTACGAAGGGCATCGAGCGTGCCATGGTTTTCTTCAGCATATTGGCAGCGATTTGCGCTTGAATATCGAAACTCGCCGGTAAAGGGCGAACCCCCACATCCTCAGCATAGAGGGCGTAATCCCGCAGAAGCTCTTCTTTGAGGTCTGGCCGATCGGCAGATAGGTCTATTTGCTCTGTCGGATCGGCGACCAAGTCATATAAACGCCAGGCCGCATCACCATGGGGCAAGGTGTTGCGGGTTAATTTATACCGACCCTTAAACAAGGCAGAATTTCCCGCAACCTCAATCCCGACAGGATCAGTCTCGCCATAGACTTGGGTCGCCTGCCCATCAAGAATGGGGCGCAGGCTGCGGCCATCTAAACCCTCGGGAATGGGTAGATCCGCCAGATCGAGAAGCGTTGGCATCACATCGGTGACAAAACTTAATCCGTCTTGAAAGCCCCGATTTTCTATTCCAGCCCCACTGATGATGAGCGGAACCCGCAAGCTGCCCTCCGCGCCATACATTTTAAATAAGGAGCTTGGGCTGGCCGCCGCGCTGGCCCATTCTTGGCCAATGCTGACCATGCTCCCTTTTTCCCCTAGACGACTGATCTCATCGTCATAGCCATTGAGGGTCATCCAGAGGCGGAACGAGGGTAGGGCCGCGGGGTCGGCATATTCTGGTCCATTATCCGATGTCACGATGAAAATCGTATTGTCGAATTGCCCGGTTTGTTTGAGATGCGCGATAAGGCGGCCAATATGGGTGTCCATCGCTTCGAGCATGCCCGCATTCACCATCATGCGTTTTTCGTAATGGCGCTGATCCTCAGGCGATAAGCTCTCCCAATCACGATGCTTGATCGGTGGTTGGGGCGGCTCGGCGGAGGACGAAATTAGGCCGATCTCTTGCGCCTTTTGAAAACGTTCTTGGCGGAGGGCGTCCCACCCTTTGTCGTATACGCCCGCATAATTTTCGGTGAACGAAGCCGGTGCCTGCACGGGGATATGAATTGCCTGAAAGCCGATAAATGCAAAAAATGGTCTCTCCTCAGGCGCGCTGTCGAGATACTGGAGCATTTGATCCACCAGAAAACGGGAGGAGTAAAAATCATCGGGCAATTTGGCGGGGGCTCCGTCCTCAAACCAAGGCGCCTCGGCATAATAGGGAACGTAAGATTTTTGTTCCCAATTATCGGCACCCGAGGCATCTAAAACAAAAGAGCGGTCAAAGCCATGTGAATTGGGCAAATCGCCGGGCCCGCGTCCGAGGTGCCATTTTCCTGTCATATAGGTGGCATAGCCGGCGGCCTGCAAATAATCCGCCAGAGTGACAATCGTGTCGTGCAAGCGCAGTGCGTAAGAATGATGGCCATGTTGATCTGTGGCCAGGGCTTCGGGAATAGTCCCAATGCCCGTCCGATGGCTGTCTAGGCCGGTCAGCAGCATGGCCCGCGACGTCGCACACAGAGGAGAGGTATGGTAATTACTAAACCGCACACCATTTTTCGCCAACATGTCGATCGTGCGCGTTTTGGCTTCACCGCCATAGCTTCCAAAATCCATTAAGCCGGCATCATCGACCAGCAGGAGAACAATATTGGGGCGGCGGTTTGTTTGGGCGAGCAAGGCCTCTGGCATGATCAGGCACAGAGCGAGCAAAGAAAACAACCAGCGTCCAAAAAAGCCAAGCATAGGGAAGGGTCCTTTGCGAAAAATTGCGCCAAAAGCTATCGCGGCCCCGGTCTGGGGTGCTCCGTCCAGCATATGTCATAACCTTGGAACCTATCCATCCCAAAATTTGACTATTGCAATAAAGACGACGCTTTCGACCAGGGCACCTTAGCTACGCATGGCGGCGCGCGATCACTTCGATTTCAATACGCGCGCCATCGAGGAGCAGCTCAGAAACAACCGTACTCCGCGCAGGATAAGGGCCTTCGCCGAAGAAGCTGCGATAGGCATTATTATAGGCCGCAAAATCCGACTTTTGCGTGAGCCACACGGTCGACTTAATAATGTCGCTCATATCCAACCCTTGGGCGCGTAAGATCGCTTGAATATTTTGTAAACATTGCGTCGTTTGGGCTGTGATGTCGCCCTCAATTTGGCCCTCCGCATTGAAGGCAAGTTGTCCTGAGAGAAAAATGAGATCGTCCGAAAGCTGGAAGGCCGACATGGGAATGGCGGTGGGGGGGGATTTCGTGGTCATTTTAATATCCATTTGTGAAGACAATTAAACTAAACTAAAATTTATCAAATATTTGATCACCTGCGTGGAATTCCGATGCGGGTAATCCGTGATGGGCGTAGAGGGGGCATATATGCGTATATTTGTGGCATCTTTTGGCACGGAGACCAATGTTTTTTCGCCTCTCCCAACCGGCCAGCAGGACTTCGAGAAAGCATATTATTTTCGTGACAATGTGTTCGATTTTCCGCCCCTGCCGTTTAACTCGCCTTTGCATGTCTGGAAAACCCGCGCCGAGGCGGATGGCCATGAGATTATTCACTCCATCTCCACATTTGCGCAACCCGCAGGACGAACAACCCGCGCCACATATGATCTGTTTAAAGACCAAATCTTGAGCGATTTAAAAGCCGCCGGTGTGGTTGATATTGTTCTTTATATGATGCATGGCGCGATGCAGGCCGAAGGGGTGGATGATTGCGAAGGCGATATGTTAGCCGCGACGCGAGCAATCGTTGGTGACACATGTGTGATCGGCGCCGAATTTGATCTGCATGGCCATTTGACCGAACAAATGATGACGCATGCCGATCTGATTATTTTCTTCAAACTTTATCCGCATGACGATATTGATGATCGGGCTGAGGAACTCTACACACTGGCGACACGCACAGCGCGGGGCGAAATCCGGCCGGTGATGCGCATGTGGGATTGTAAGATGATGGGTCTCTATATGACGCCCCTCGAGCCGATGAAGTCGTTTGTCGAAGCGATGCAAGCCGAAGAACAAAAACCGGGCGTATTATCGCTTTCTTTAAATCACGGTTTTCCCATGGGAGATATGCCGGAAATGGGAACCCGCATGCTCGCCATTACCGATCATGATCCGGATTTGGCACAATCCATTGCGGAGCGTTTTGGTCGCCGCATTTGGGATTTGCGGGAGAATTTTCGGACCAATTATATCTCATTGGATGAGGCTTTGGATTATGCGAGCACCACCAATAACCTGCCGCTGGTCTTGGCCGATACCGCAGATAATGCAGGTGGCGGCGCCCCCTCGGATAGCACCTTTATGTTAGAGGCGGTGATGGCGCGAGGGCTCAGCGATGTCGTTATTGGGATCTTTTGGGATCCCGGCGTGGTTGATATTTGCAAAGCAGCCGGCGAGGGCGCGCGGCTCAATCTGTGTCTGGGCGGCAAGCACGGCCCGTCTTCGGGGCTGCCCCAAAATATATATGCGGAGATTGTGGCCATCTCAGACACATTGACCCATGGTATGGGAGATGGCGATGCTCAGGCGCCGCTTGGAACCACGGTTTGGTTACGACTTGAGCATAACGTCAATCTTTTGGTCAATACGATCCGAACTCAAGTCTTCAGCCGTAAGCCGTTTTTAGAGATCGGTATTCCCTTGGAGGAGATGCGGACAATTATCGTGAAATCGACCCAACATTTTTACAATAGCTTTGTGCCCGTGGCGCGAGAAATTCGCCATGTTGCGACGCCCGGCGCGATGTCGATGGATATTGTGGGGACGCCCTATCAACATCGCGACGATCAGTTCTGGCCAAAAATCGCTGACCCGCATGGGTTCGAACAGCAATGATGCGGATGGTGAACACGCGCGCCTATACACTGGGTCTGTTGACGCTGGTCTACACATTTAGTGTGCTTGATCGCTTCATATTGGGCATTCTCCTACCGGATATTAAGCAAGAGCTTGCCTTGAATGATACTTTGTTAGGGCTTTTAACAGGCGCCGCTTTTGCGATTTTTTATGCGACGCTCGCCGTCCCCATTGCGCGTTTGGCCGAACGCATGAGCCGCAAAATCATCATTAGTCTCTCGCTCGCTTTATTTAGCGTGATGACGGCCTTATGCGGCCTGGCTAATAGTTTTTGGATATTATTTCTGGCCCGTATTGGGGTAGGTGTTGGCGAAGCCGGAACCACGCCCAGCGCGACCTCAATCTTATCTGACCTGTATCCCATTGAGAAACGTTCGGGCGCCGTCGCGATTATGTCGGTAGGGGGCAATCTTGGTGTTTTAATTGGCTTTATTGTGGGCGGCTTTGTGGCGAGCGAATATGGATGGCGTGCCGCTTTCTTTGTGATCGGCCTGCCGGGCATCTTACTCGCCTTAACAATCTTATGGTCGATGCCAGAGCCTCAGCGCGGTGCGGCCGATGGCCAAACAACATCCGACACGCCGCCGGACTTTAAAGCAACGCTGTCCTTCCTTTGCCAGCAAAAAACCTATGTTTGGATCGTGGTTGCACTCACCCTCATGGTGGGCATGACGACAAGCCTGATCACATGGTTGCCTTCCTTCCTGACACGCTCGCATGGGATGGCGACCAATGAGGTGGGTTTAGTGCTCGGTTTGTCCATTGGCTTACTGGGCCCGATTGGAACAATTTTTGTAGGCGGCTTTCTGGTCGATCGGCTGACCCTACGAGATCGCCGTTGGGGATTATGGCTGTCGGCACTGGGCGCCTTGGTGCTGATGCCGGCCTATCTTGCCCTCGTCATGGCGAGCTCGGCACATGCTGCGGTTTTGGCCTATGGCGTGCCGGCTCTGCTTGGAATATTTTTTCAAGGGCCCAGCCTTGCCCTGATGCAAGCGGTCACCCCCGTGGCGATGCGGGCCACGGGCACCGCCATTTCGCTCTTCGTCGTCAACCTCATTGGCCTGGGTCTCGGGCCGCTCTCCATTGGCCTGGTCAGCGACGCCTTGGCCCCCAGCTATGGTGCGGATAGTTTGCGCTATGCACTCTTAGTGGGGCCCGTACTTGCCTTAGCCGCCGCCTTTGTTTACCAGCGCGCCGCAACGTGCTTGGAGGACGATATTGATCGCGCAGATGCCTTTAGTCGAACCCACTAACGCCCACAGACTAGAGGGCGAGGGTAAAGCCACCATTCACCGGATAGGTCTGTCCTGAAATCCATTCGCTGGCATCCGAGGCCAAAAACAGCGCCATATTTGCGATATCGGTGGGCTTGCCTGGACGACGAATAATGTATTTCGACATGGTGCCTTTCATGCGTTCAGGGTCATCGAGCCAGGCTTGCGTCGCTGGCGTTTCGGTGAGCGAGATCACAATATTATTGGCTGTAATTTGGTGGCGCCCCATTGTGCGCGCGACACTGCGCATAAAACCGGCGGCGCCCGCTTTGGCGCCACTATAAATTTCCATCCCCAAATCGCCATATCGGCTGGCATCTGAAATGATACTGATAATGCGACCCGGCGCTTGGCGTTTCATCATGCCCGGGATAACCGCACCTACACAATTAATGACCCCATAAAAATTTACGCCAATGGTCCGATCCCAAATATCCTGATCGGTTTCCCAAAACGGTTTACGCTGATCGGGGTGGGGCTCTGCGCCAGCATTTCCGGCATTATTAACTAGCACACCCACCGCTCCAAGCTGCGCTTCAATCTCTTCAACCATTGCCATTACGCTGTCCCGCTTGCTGACATCAGCCTGCACCGCAATGGCGCGGCCACCTGCATCATTGATCTCTTGGGCCACGGCTTGGGCGCGCTCGAGAAAATAATCGTTCACGGCGACTCCGCCCGAATTTGTCGCGTGAGCCAAATGTCTGGCGATCTGTGCGCCAACACCTTGACCGGCTCCGGTCACCAGGCTGACGCGTCCCCCTAAATCGAGAATATCTGTCATTTCGCTTCCTCCACTTTTTTGCGGCGTCTATTACTTCACAGCCAGCGCCGATCTTCAAGGTGAAAGCGTTTCGGAAATCATCCCGACCATAAGGGGGCGTCACCCCGCGAGGCTGGCTTCAAGCTTATTGAAAAATTGCGATATGCTGCATGGCGTCCATGACACGCCGCCCCTCACTATTCCAGATTTGAATGAGCTGCGACGAGTATCCGTCTCGGATAAACCGTGTGGCCGATCGCATGAGCCACCACCCATTTTCGGTCTCGAACTTATCTGTGAGAAAATTAATATTCCAATTCATAGAGGATAAGGCCCGCACGCCGCTGAGAGAACCAAATGCGGCAGGCGGCGTATCCGCCAGAATAATGAGGGGCAAGAGACCCTGATCCCAACTGTGTTCATCAACGAGGCGGCCCCAAATCAACATATCGGGATTGTCGGATTGTTCAAAAAACCCAGGCCCCGAAACCCAACGCCGATCAAAGTTTATCAAAAAATTGGGCGCTTGATCGGGTAAGACATGCGGCTCGAGTTCTTCGGGCCGCTTCACCCTCTCTTTGATTGGGTAGTCCATCACCATATCAAGGGGACGATCAACGCCGAAAGTGAAATAGCCATGGGTTCCGGCGCCGGCATCACTATCGAGTTCGGCTCTGACGGTAATATTATTTTTGCCCTCGCGTAACACCGTGCTGGTGACATGAAGTAGATCAATTGCTGGGCCGATGAAATTCACTTGCATGGTCCGCAGAGGCGGCAGCTTGGGGTGGTCATTGGTAATGGCCGCCAGGAGAAGCGCCGCCGTCAGGCCGCCAAAGGCTGTGCGCCCTTGCTTCCACGTTTCCGGAAGATCAGCTGTGTACTGTCGCGGGCCGGTCTCGAGAAAGCTTTTCATCAGTTCGGTATAGGTCGTCATTATTCCGCCTTTATGTGTCCTCGTTGACCCGCAATTTCGCCATCCTGTCCGCCTGATCCATTCGGATGAATGACCCGCCTGCAGAACGGGTGCCCATTAGGGACACAGATTAGATGCCGTTAGATGGAGCTCCTCAATTTCGGCCCGCAATGCGTCCGGCAGTTCGATGTGGACACTCTCAACCGCAAGTTTGAGCTGTTCCATTGTTGTCGCCCCAATAATATTAGAGGTCACAAAAGGTTGTTGCGTTACGAACTGGTTGGCCATCTGAGACGGATCGAGACCATATTTTTGGGCCAGCGCCAAATAGCGATCAATGGCCTGCTCGGCGCCCGCTGTTTCGTAGCGTTGCAAGCGGTCAAACAAAGCCTTGCGAGAGTTTTTGGGCAAAGCTCCGCCTTGATATTTACCTGTCAAATAGCCTTGGGCGAGCGGCGAATAGGCCAGTAAGCCAACTCCCTCGCGGAAAAAGATTTCTGAGCTCCCAATTTCATAGGTGCGGTTCAGTAAATTATAGGCATTTTGCACGGAAACAACGCGCGGCAAATTCGGGTTACGATCCGCATAGTGCAGAAACTTCATTATGCCCCAAGAGGTCTCGTTCGAAAGCCCGATATGACGCACTTTGCCGGCTTTGCAAATTTCGGCCAAGACGTCGAGCGTATCTTCAATGCGATTAATTTCATCGCTGAAATGATGATAGTTCAATCCGCCGAAAATTTTGAGAGGGCGATCGGGCCAATGTAATTGATACAGGTCAACATAATCTGTTTGCAGCCGTTGCAGGCTTTTATCAATGGCTTCGTGAATTTGTGATCGCGTGAATTCACTGGGCGATTGATCATCACGGAACCAGGTCATGGGGGATCGGCCAGCTACTTTAGTCGCAAGAATAATGTCTGCGCGCCGGCCTGTCTTTTTCAGCCATGATCCAATAATACGTTCGGTTTGGCCTTGCGTGTCCGCCTCGGGGGGGATGGGATAGAGCTCTGCCGTGTCAAAAAAGTTAATGCCTTGATCAAATGCATAATCCATTTGAGCGTGGCCTTCGGCCTCTGTGTTTTGCTTGCCATAGGTCATGGTGCCGAGGCAAATAGAACTTACTTTTATATCTGTGTGACCGAGCGGGCGATAATCCACAGTGTACTCCTTCAAGGCTAAGTGTGGGCGGCGTGATGTTGATGCGGGTCGAGGCTGGGCGATAAATATTCCCTAAGCTAAAAGTCTCAGCCATCCCTGTCTAGGTGCAAATGCGCTCTCTTATTATGACGGAAGGTCTCCCGTTATGTAGGAGGGGGTCTCCCGCAGGTAGGCGACCGCTGGAGGTGAGACGCGCTTTAAAACCGTGTATCGGCGATGGTGAGACGATGCAGCAAACGGTCATAGCCATCATAGCCGCCCGTTGCCGCATGTAGCAAAGACCGATTATCCCACATCACCAGCATATCTTTCTTCCACGGGTGTGAATAAATAAGATCCTCTGCACTTTGATGGCCAAAAAATTCGAGCAAAAGTGCATCACTCTCCTGTTGCTCTAGACCTTCGAAGCCCCGAATATAAGCGGGTGAGCTGAAAAGAGCTTTCTTGCCTGTTTCAGGGTGCGTTCGCACAAAGGGATGGGTCCGACGCTCATAGGCCTTTTCGCTATAGACAATTTTCATGCTCCGTCCGGCATCTTTTTCGCCATAGGCGCCATCCGGCGCATACCCTAATTCGGCAGAGTGAACCGCCGTTAAGCCATCAGCGATTTCCCGCAGACGAACGGGCAAACGCTCATAAGCCATTACCTGATTAGCGAAAAGCGTGTTGCCGCCATGCGGTGGAATGATCAGGCTATACAGCACGGTGCCCGCTGGCGGTATCTCAAGAAAGCTCCAGTCAGAATGCAGGACTTCAGCAAAGATCGGCGTTTTTTCATCGGCATTTCGCTGGATGGCGGCAATGTTTTTATGCCCATCAATATGGCCAAAAAAGGGATCTTCGCCAAACGCGCCAAAATAAGCGGTGAAGCGCTCAAGGTCATGATTGCTGAGATGTTGATCGGGAAAAATGAGAATTTTATGTTCCAGCCAATGGGCGCGGAGTTCCTGAACACAATCGGATGAGAGGGAGGTGCTCAGGTCAATCCCCTCAATATAGGCTCCACAACTTGCGCCAGTCGGTCTCACGGTCAATGTCATATCAATCCCCTCATTCACGTGAACTCAAATTCTAAGTATCAAAGCACTGCCGTCCCATAGGCGCAAGATGGATCGCGATGGCGGCGCTCCTTATCTAATCAAGGGTCACGCGATGTCGATATAAACGATCTTGGTGCCATAATAAAAGCTGCGGGCTGATCTGGTCGGCAATGCGCAACAGCTTTTGCGCTCCCCATTTTGGGGGGCCGGAGAGATGAAAAAGCCAGCCATTGCGGCGAGTAGCGCGTCGGATTTGGTGCAGCCGCGGTGATCGGAGGGCTTGAAATTCACGGCCGAGACCCGCCCAATCGGATGACCCATGCGCAAGACGGGCCAGCACATACGAATCTTCGATGGCCATTGCCGCCCCTTGGGCCATAAAGGGCAAGAGCGGATGGCAGGCGTCGCCGAGGAAAATCAGGCGTTGATCATACCATTGCGTTAAGGGTGGGTGGTCATGCAATGCCCACACATAATGGGCCTCAGCGCGATCAATAAGATCGAGAAGATCAGGATGCCATTCGGCGAAGTCTTTCAAGGCCTCTTCGCGTGTGCCACGGCGTGTCCAGTCTTCTGCAAGAGGGTTGGAAGAAGCAGTGGTGCGCTCGACAACCCCAACAAAATTGATCAAGCGTCCATGGCGAAGCGGGTAGGTCACGGCGTGGCGACCTGATCCTGTCCACACACACGCGCTTGATGGAATATTTGTGTGCGGGTTTGGGGCAACCGTAAACCGCCATGCCGTCTGGCCCGAATAATGCGGCTGGATGTTGGGGAATAAAGCCTGCCGCAGGGTCGAGCGAATACCATCTGCGCCAATCAGGAGATCCGCTTCAATTGCGTCGCCATCTTCGCAGCGCAGGCGGATCTGTGCACCACGCCTTTCCCATGACTGCGCCGATTTTCCCAAAACCAGACTTTCGGGTGAGCGGGATAACAGGGCGTCGGACAAATGCGTGATGAGATCGGACCGGTGGATGTGCAGATAAGGCGCCCCCCATTTGGCTAAATGCTGCTGCGACAGGGGAATGGAAAAGATCCTCTGTCCCGATCGACCATCGCGCATATCCAGTGATGCGGGTTGATCGGCGCTCATTATGAGTTTGTTCTCCATCCCCAATGCGCGCAAAACATGCATGGCATTCGGGCTCAATTGAATTCCAGCCCCGGCTTCGCCGAGCTGAGGCTTCTGCTCAATGACAGTAACCCGATAGCCAAAATGGAGAAAGCATAGGGCGCTGGTGAGCCCGGCAATGCCAGCGCCGATAATGACGACATGAGGTGAAGAAGAGGGCTGCATGATCATTTTTCGAATTGATTAAAGTCACGAGATGGTAGCATAATTTCTGAGGTCGTGAGCAGCTTTGAGCGCATGCGCCTTAAATCTTGACCGGATCATCGGATATAGGGAGGGAAACCTTATGGATATGCCAAGTCATTTGGCCAAAGCATTAGTCTCCGCCGAGGCTTATTCTGATTTTGACTACATTCACGATGTCTTCGCGCAACTCCGTCGTGAGGCCCCTGTGTCCATTGCCCGTGTCGACGGCTATGAGCCGTTTTGGTTTATCAGTAAATATGATGATGTTCAGGCAATCGAGAAAGACAATAGTCTGTTTCACGCGGGCGATAAGGCAACGGTCTTGACGACCCGCATAGCGGATGAAGAAACCCGTCGGCAAACCGGTGGGTCACCGCATATATTCCGGACACTTGTGCAAATGGACGAGCCCGATCATGGAAAATATCGTGCGCTCACGCAAAGCTGGTTCGGCCCTTCTTCGCTGCGTCGTCTAGAACCCAAAATTCGCGAACGCGCTCGGGCGGCTGTTGATGCGATGGCCGCGCTGGGCGGTACATGCGATTTTGCCTCGGATGTTGCGCTCTATTATCCGCTGGGTGTGGTGATGGAAATATTGGGCGTTCCCGATGAGCAAGAACCGTTAATGCTCAAATTAACGCAACAAGTTTTTGGCGCCGAAGACGCGGATATGAATACGGCCGGTCATAATAATTTGACGGAGGAAGAACGCGTTCAGGCCACTGTCGCGGTGGCCCAGGAGGTGTTTGCTTATTTTAATAAGTTGACGGAGGAGCGTCGCACCGCGCCGAAAGAAGATCTCGCAAGTGTGATTGCCAATGGC
>CBFIIU010000005.1:83989-84588 GCA_965662735.1 Alphaproteobacteria bacterium | reverse complement strand
TATTATGTGATCACGGCGACGGCAGGTCATGATACAACCTCCAATTCGGTTTCCGCAGCAATGTGGGCAATCTGCCAAAATCCAGATCTTTTGCGCCAGCTGAAAGCTAATCCAGATCTGATCTCGGGCCTTGTCGAAGAGTCGATCCGGTGGGAAGCGCCCGTCAAACATTTCATGCGCAGCGCAACACAAAATACCATCCTCCGTGACATGAAGATCGAAAAAGAGGATTGGATGATGGTCTCCTTCGCATCGGCCTGCCGCGATGAGGACGCATTTGAAAATCCGTTTACTTTCGACATTTCACGCAAGCCAAACCGTCATCTGGCACTGGGCTATGGCCCGCATGTTTGTTTGGGGCAGCATTTGGCGCGGCTGGAGATGCGGATATTTTGGGAAGAATTAGTGCCGCGTCTGCACCATGTTGAGATGACGGGCCCGTTAAAACGCGTATCTGCCAGCTTTGTGTCGGGCCCTAAGTCTTTACCCATTGCCTTTAAATTTGCATCTTGATGCACAAAATCCACGATGTGAGGAGGGATGATGTCCACCAATGAATATGAAGCTTTGAGCTATGCCGCAATGGCAGCCGACCAACC
>CBFIIU010000005.1:56247-83979 GCA_965662735.1 Alphaproteobacteria bacterium | reverse complement strand
GATGTGCTCATTGATATCTCGTTTTGTGGCATCTGTCATTCCGACGTGCATACGGCCCGAAATGATTGGGGGCGAACAAAATATCCCGTTGTCCCAGGACATGAGATCACCGGAATTGTGGCTGCGGTGGGTACAGATGTGACACGCCATCAGGTCGGAGACCGTGTGGCGGTGGGGTGTATGGTTGATAGTTGTGACACGTGCAGCCATTGTCTGGACGATTTGGAGGTCTATTGCCTCGAGGGCATGACCGGCACCTATGGGGGGGTCGACCGCCATGACGGATCGCGCACTATGGGGGGATACTCCAATAAAATCGTGGTCCGTGACAAATTTGTTATTAAAGTCCCCGATGCGCTCGATTTGGCGGCGGCCGCCCCCATATTATGTGCGGGCATTACAACTTATTCGCCTCTGCGGCAGTGGAATATTCAAGCAGGCGACCGTGTGGGCGTCATTGGGCTGGGCGGCCTTGGTCACATGGGCGTGAAGCTCGCAGGTGCGATGGGCGCCGAGGTGACCGTCATGACGCGCTCGCCCGAGAAAACCTCGGATGCGAAACGGTTGGGCGCTCAACATGTGCTGCTGACCACTGACCGAGAGGCAATGCGCGCCGCCGCCAATTCATTTGATTTGATCATCGATACGATCCCTGTGCGCCATGAAGTTGCGCCTTACTTGCCCTTGCTCAAAATCGATCGAGCTTTGGTGATAGTGGGGATGATTGAGATGATGCCCGAGCTGCATACGGGCCACTTATTGGGGCGGCGTATCCTCACCGGGTCGGGCATTGGCGGTATCGCTGAAACCCAAGAATTACTCGAGTTTTGTGCGCACCATCAGGTGGTGCCCGATATTGAGATGATCACGATGCAAGAGGTGAATACGGCCTATGAGCGGCTCGATCGTGCGGATGTGCGCTATCGTTTTGTGATCGATATGGCGAGCCTGACCCAATAGGTTGACATGATTGGGGGCATAGACTCGCGCCCCTGATCGGCGCTAGCATCATTGGGAGTGGAGGCCGATGTGCACCAATAATTGATTGGCCGTTTGAGACAGCGACGCAACTGATCGGTCAGATATACAATTCAGATAAGACGACATGAAGGTTAAAAACGAGAGAGAATAGCGAGAGAGAAAAGAGGGAGGCGTAGATGTCTTTTAAATTATTAATCGATGGAAAATTAGTGGATGGGGCTAGCTCCATGGATGTTTTAAATCCGGCGACGGAGGAGCCCTTTGCCAAATGCCCAACGGCGTCGAAAGCCCAGCTTGATGAGGCGGTTGCTGCGGCTAATCGGGCTTTCAAAAGCTGGCGGGAAACCACCATGGATGAACGACGTGCGAAAATGTTGGAAATCGCCGATATCGTCGATCAAAATGCCGATGAATTAGCGCGCCTATTGACCAGCGAGCAGGGCAAACCGCTTGCCGAGGCGCAAGTAGAGGTGGCCTCGATTTCTGGTTTTTTCCGATATTTCCAAACACTGGATTTGCCTGTTGAGACCATCCAAGATGACGACACTCAGCGCGTCGAAATACACCGCAAGCCGCTAGGGGTTATTGGTGCGATTATTCCTTGGAATTTTCCGTTAGTTCTTTTGGGCTTTAAATTACCGGCCGCGCTAATGGCGGGTAACACCATTATTGTAAAGCCCGCCCCCACGACGCCGCTGACGGCGCTTCGTCTCGGCGAATTAATCGCCCATGTGTTGCCTGCAGGGGTTTTGAATATTATCGCCGATCAAAATGATCTGGGCGATGCCATGACCAACCACCCGCATATTGCAAAAATTTCCTTCACGGGTTCAACGCAAACGGGGGCCAAAGTGATGGCCGCTGCCGCCAGCACGTTGAAGCGCATTACATTGGAGTTGGGCGGAAATGATGCCAGCATTGTGATGGATGATGTGGATGTAGATGAAGTTGCCCCCAAAATCTTTGGCGGCGCGTTTGGCAATAATGGCCAAATTTGTATCGCGATTAAGCGTGTCTACGCGCATGAAACTGTTTACGACCGTTTATGCGATGCGCTCGCCAAGCTCGCCAATGATGCCATTATTGGCGATGGATTGGAACAAGGGACACAGATCGGTCCGCTCCAGAATAAAATGCAATATGAGAAAGTTCAGGAGTTCCTCGCCGATGGCCAGAAAAATGGCACGGTGATTGCCGGGGGTGTGGTTGAAGATCGCAAGGGCTATTTCATCCGACCAACGATTGTCCGCGATATCAAAGAAGGCTCTCGTTTGGTGGATGAGGAACAGTTTGGCCCGGTTCTTCCGGTGATCAAATTCGATGATCTGGACGACGTCGTCGAACGCGCCAATAACACAGATTATGGTTTGGGAGGGTCTGTGTGGTCCGCTAACACAGATCGCGCCTATGATGTGGCAACGCGCGTTGAAAGCGGCACGGTTTGGGTGAATAAACACGCTGATCTGGCACCCCATATCCCGTTTGGCGGGGCTAAAAATTCAGGTATTGGTGCCGAATTGGGGCATGAGGGTTTCCTCGAGTTCACGCAACGCAAAGTGATCAATGTTGCATTATCGTAACGTTAGGCCGGCTTTCGCGCGTTCATGAAACGCCGAAGCAATGAAAAAGCCGCGTTCTTCAGAGCGCGGCTTTTTTGATTTGGTTTTCGAGGTGCCTTCCCTCAGGTGACGCAGAAAACATCATAGATAATACGACCGGGCTTTTCCTCGGTCGCGAAAATAAGTTCTTGCATCGTGCTCACAAAAATATGGTTTTGTACCCAAGAAAAAGACGGGGCTGCGGACTGCATGATCGGGTTGCCGACAAAACTAATATCATCACGCGTCAGCGCTTCGCCTTGCGCAATTTTTGCGGTATGCGCTTCCGTCATCACCGCACGCCCTTGATAGGTGATGTATAAAATATCAGAGCCAAAGCGCGCCGACATCCGAACATCGAGCATGAACAAGCCGGTTTCTGTGACCGACAGCCAATCACCCGATGGTGCAATAATCTCGCCTTTGAGGTCGGCACATCGTCCTTGGCCTAAGATCTGTCCCCCTAAGACATTGACTATTTGATGACTGGGCCCCGACGGATACCCCGCTGCGACATCGGCCTCAATACGAAATAATTTCTCGAGTTGCGGTTCACGCATGACATGTCCTCCCCAATTGACCTCCGCAAATCATGAAGGAAGCGGGAGGGCTTGTCTATGTTTTGTTCACTTTGGGGTTCCTTTGGGGGAGGGCGAAGCGTTTAGAAAGTCTTACGCACACTCACCCAAAAACGGCGCGGGTCGGAGCGGAAGGTGTTGTAGCCAATGAACCCAAAACCAGATGTCGCATAATCTTCATTAGTGAGGTTTTTGATACTGAAGTTGAGATCGATTTGCGGTTTAACAAAATGGATCTGTGCCTCGGCATCACCCGTGGTGAAACTTGGTTGTGAGCGATCGTTCCGACCTTCGGCATCCAGGAAATAGCGACTACGATATTTGAGGGCGACCCCGAGGGAGAGGCGGATATCGGAAGATAAAATCCAATCCCGCTCAACAGCCAAGGTGGCAGACATACGCGAGGCAAAGGGAAGCGGTTTCTCATCAAACAGGGCTGCATTGCCTAAAGCATCGCTATCTTGATGAATATTTGTATCGAGATAGACCGCACCGGCGCGCACATAGAGTTGCTCGAAGGGTTGCAGGGTTACATTCGCCTCAACGCCATTCACCGTCGCTGCATCTAGATTAGAAAGTGAGTTAGAGGTGATGAAGGAGCCATCGTCCAATGGAAAATTGACAAAGATGCGGGCTTGCGGCGATCGGTAGTCTTGAATAAAGCCCGCGATAGACCAAGCCAGTTGCTTGCTCGGTTGGGCCTTATAGCCAAGCTCATATGCGGTGACCATCTCCGTTTGAAACAGACCGGCATCTGAAAAATGTAAGGCATTATTCTGCACCTCGCCATTAAACCCGCCGGTCTTATAGCCATTGGTAATAGAGAAATAGGCGCGCCCGGTATCATTCAGGCGATAGCTGAGGGCGGCGGAACCCGATAGCGGCGTTTCGTGAATGCGATTGCTGCCGCGTGCGGGCCCATAATCCCCGCGATTATTATCGGCCCAAACACCATCTCTAAAAATATGCTGCCCCGACCCTGAGCCATGCACCTGTTCGCGCGCCACCCGAGCCCCCAGGGTTAATGTCAGCGCATCATTTAAGACAATATCATTGCGCGAATACAGAGCCAGGGTTCGGTGGGTCTGGTCAATATCGGTGACCAGTGTCGCAGCGGCGGCCGAACTTGCAGGGTTTGACCCAACCCGCCCGAGTGCGCCCACATAATTACAGGAGCCAATTAAGCTGGAGGGGTCGAGCACACCGCACCAAATGATATAGCGCTGTGAAAAATCATCCGCGCGAAGGGTTGCGCCGATCAGACTAGTACCCCAATCAAATTCTCGGTTTGCGCGCAGATCTTGGCTGAATTGAAGATAGTCGCGATCGTAAGACAAATTCGCATTCATATTTTCATTGCCGTTTGGGGCGGGCGTGCCATCAAAGTCGAACCCATAACGCTGTTGATATCCCTCGAGAGCCGTCAAGGAGGCGATTTGCCAATCATTCCACAGACCCGTCCATTCTGCTGAGGCCCCGTAAAATTGATTGTCACGGTGACGCATCCCGTCGCCCGCCGTCGAGACCTTGAACTTACTTACATTGAGCGCTTGATTGAGGGGAACTGGATTAATGCCTCGATCTTGCTCTAAGTGACCTCGGAATATCCAGGCCCCGGAATTGGTGAGTTTTTTCATGCTCACGCGCAGGCCATAATTATGGGTCAGGCCCCCTTCGCCGCGTGGGCCAGCAGGAATATTTGGATCCGTTTGCACATTGTCGCGCGTCGGGTCTTCACGGACAAACCGACCGGCAACCCGTATCCAGCTATCGTCGGACAAGGCCATGCCCCCGGCGGCTTGCAGGTCGAGGCGATTGAAGCTCCCTGTCCCAAATTCGGCATATTGGCTTTGCTCGGGCCCGGGCGTGACCGATAAGAATTGGATAACCCCAGAGGCGGCATTGCGTCCATACAGCGTTCCTTGCGGGCCTTTGAGAACATCGACCCGCGCGAGATCATAGAGCAGGCCAGCCGTTTGCACATTGGTCGCCAGAAAAACGCCGTCGCGATAGATGGCGGCGGCACCGGGCGTCAATGCTTGATGATCGACCGCGCCAATTCCACGAATTTGGAACGCAGCTTGTGTGCCATTGGCCATCGCCACTTGCACCCCTGGAATGAACTGGGTCACCTCATCGGCATGGGTGATCAGTCGCGCTGTTGGATGTGCCAGAAAGTCAAACGTATCAACAGAAGCGGGAATTTCCGATAAAGGTTCTGCCTGGAGGGTGGCCGAAACAGTAACGGGGTCGAGGGTTAGTCGGCCTACTTCTGGACTGTTTTTGTCTTTTTGTGAGCGTGCGGGTGTTTGGGTTTGAGAGAAGGGTGTGCTGGGTTCTGTGGCTTGCTTTGGATCGGCCTTTGCGGCTTGTAAAAAACTGCTGATGGCCAGAGCGCAGCTGATCATCATTGCCAAGAGTAATCGTCGGCCTGCTAAACTGTAAGAAAAGGGTGAGCTGTGAAAAAAGGCTGTGCTTTGAAAAAAGGATAAGGGATCACCCAAAAGCGATCGTGTGTTGGGGAGTAGCTGTTTCATGATAGGGATTCTTTAAGTTCGATCTTTTGTGATGTGAGGAAGCGGGGTAAGAAAAGGGTGCAAATGCGTGAAGGGTTCAAATGAGCGGTCGTGACGATAAGTTTTAAGACGATAAGTTTTGGAGAGAATGCGCGAACAGAAATGTCGAAAAGTTTGATCCTAGGTTGTCCGGTTTAAAGGACATAGTTGGCTGATAAACTTAATTTTGTGAATGGTCAAAAATCTAAAGTGACATAATGAAATTCGCGAGAGCTTTTGACTGTTATCGGGAATTTTACGAAAGCTGACATCTTTTCTATTTATCCGAATATGTTAGCTTCATGAGATCAATCAGGCTCAATAGTGGATAGGAGAACTCTCATGGCGGTCATGGTTACAGTTGAATTTAAGCTCAAGCCCGAAGCAGTAGACACAATGGTTGCGGGGATGCAGCAGGCTTTGCCCGAAACACGCGCCTTTAAGGGGTGCCAGGAAGTGAAGACCTATCTCGACGAAGCCAATCACATCATGCTTTTGGTTGAGTTCTGGGATCGCTCCGAAGACCAACAAGCCTATTTGGCGTGGCGTCAGGAGACAGGGTCCCTCGCCGGTTTGGTGGACCTTCTAGTCGCCCCACCAGAGTTTCGGACCTATACCATCCGCGATGATGTCTAGGAAACAGCGCTTGGCCTTGACGTCGACCTGACTTGACGTCGATCTGATTTGGTGTCGATCTGGCTTAGCCCCCATCTGGCTTAAAGACGAAACAGCCAAAGGGTCAGGCTGAACATGGATGAGCTGGCGCCAAGGCTGAGCCAAAAGCGGAGCGGCGCGTACCATTGCGCCATCTCATCGCGGCGCGCGGCTCGAATATCCTCGGCGCCATATAAAGCCAGTAAGAGCGCAAGGAATAAGGCGGCGTAGGAGGAGGGGAGTGCCAAGCATGTCCATGCTAATAGGCTGGGGATGACCGATGGAATCAGGCGCTCGGCTTGATTGTGCTGCATTGCCGTTCCCCAACGGACGCCGCCCAAAAAAGACACAATTAACGCAGCATAAAAAATAATCCATTGGCTGACACCCAATTGAACATCGAGCGCGAGGGGCAACCATCCGATCACGCCGCCGCTGAGAAAGGGGATGAGCCCCGCAAAACCCAAAAGACGCGCCATTGGCGGCACAGGCGCCAGAGATATTATGTCTTTTATCATCAACTGCTTCCTTCCCACTTTGTCACCCTGAGCGCAATATAGGCCGTAATTTCGACACGTGCACGAATTTGTCATGTTAGAGCGAATGAAAAAAGGCTTGCCAGCTCCGCGTGGAATAGTCACGCTATGGGATCAAGAGCGATAAGGGGGGGCTATGTTTGATCTTATTATTCGCAATGCGTATTTAGTCGACGGAACGGGGGCGGAGCCCTATACGGCCGATATCGCAATTCTCAATGGGGTGGTGGCTCAGATCGGCTCGATCGAGAGAAAAGCGAAACGTGAAATCGATGCGCAAGGCCATTTGGTTTCACCCGGTTGGGTTGATATTCACACCCATTATGATGGGCAGGTGACCTGGGATCCTTATTTATCGCCGTCAGGTTGGAACGGGGTTACGACAGCAGTGATTGGAAATTGTGGCGTCGGCTTTGCCCCCGCCAAGCCCGATCGTCATGATTGGCTGATTGGCCTCATGGAGGGTGTCGAAGATATTCCCGGCGCCGCCTTGGCCGAAGGCATTACATGGGAGTGGGAAAGTTTCCCAGAATATTTAGATACGCTCGAAAAAATGCCGCGCGCGCTCGATGTCGCGACGCAAGTGCCCCATGGATCTGTGCGGGCCTATGTTATGGGCGAGCGGGGTGCGCGCAATGAAGCCGCCACGCCAGAGGATATCGCCGCGATGGCCGAGATTGTGGAAGAGGGCTTAAGGGCGGGGGCTTTAGGCTTTTCGACCTCGCGCACCATTCTCCACTTGTCGATTGATGGCGAGCCGGTGCCTGGCACATTTGCAAACCGCGATGAGTTATTGGGTATTGCCGGTGCAATGGCGAAAGTGGGCCATGGTGTGTTTGAAATGGCCTCCGACATGACGCCGGCCGAAGACGAGTTTCGGTGGATGGCTGAAGCATCGAAAGATACTGGCATTCCGGTGACCTATGCGCTGTTGCAAAACCCCGTCGATCCACAGAACTGGAAAAAATTACTCACCATGACGGATGAGGCCATTGCAGAGGGCGCCCAAATTAAAGCGCAAATTGCGATGCGGCCAACGGGCCTAATTATGGGCTGGCAAAGCACTGTGCATCCGTTCTCTTTCTATGACGCCTATGCCGAGATTGCGGATCGTCCTTTTGCTGAACGGCTCGAGATTTTGAAAACGCCCGAGATGAAGCAAAAGCTGGTTGAGGGCGTGCCCCGTTTCGAACAGGTCGTCGATGTTGAAGATGGCTCTATGGGGTCGGCGAGTGGGCTGTCGCGTATTGTTGCGCGGGGCTATCACACCATGTTTGCTCTGATGAAGGAGGGTGTTGCCGAATATGAGCCTGCTCCTGAAGACAGTATTGCGGCACGCGCCGAGGCTCTGAAGATGTCTCCTGCCGAGCTCGTCTATGACATGATGATGGAAAATGACGGCACGGGCTATGTGTATTTGCCGCTGCTCAATTATGCTGACTTTAATTTCGATCACATTGCGGAGATGTTTCATAATCCCAATACCGTTGTCAGCCTCTCTGATGGGGGCGCCCATTGCGGCGTGATTACGGATGCTAGTATGCCGACCTATTTATTGACCCATTGGGTGCGCTCGCGCACACGCGGCGACCGGATCGCCTTGGCAGCGGCGGTGAAGGCGCAAACGCATGATACAGCGCGCCTTTATGGTCTCGACGATCGCGGAACCATTACGGTCGGGCAAAAAGCCGATCTCAATATCATTGATCTCCAAAGATTAAATTTAGGAGCACCCGAAATGGTGTTTGACCTGCCGGCCGGTGGGCGACGGCTGATCCAAAAAGTCGACGGATATCTCTATACGATCGTCAATGGCGTCGTGACCTATGAAAATGGAACACCGACCGGCCAGATGCCGGGGCGCTTGATCCGGGGGCGGCAGTCTGCCGCCGTCATGGATATGGCCGCAGAATAGACAATCGTTTAAAAAGGGATAAGTGCGCGTTCCCTCGCTGAGGGGGTGCGTTTTGATGGGGTGGAGAGGAATAGACATGTCCGTTACGGCTGATGATCTTATTTTGCATCATTACGAAATGTCGCCTTTTTCGGAAAAGATCCGAAAAATATTTGGCGCGAAAAACCTATCTTGGTTCGGCGTTATTCAACCGAATATCGCGCCCAAGCCTGATCTCACCCCGCTAACGGGTGGCTATCGACGCATTCCTGTATTGCAAATCGGGGCGCATATCTATTGCGATACGGAGCTCATGGTTAAAGTCATTGAGGCACGGTTTCCAGAACCGCCGCTGACGCCCCCGAGCCAGCAGGGCGTTGCAGCGACGATTGCGGATTGGGCCGATCATCGTTTGTTTTCGATGGCGGCGGGGCCAACAGTGATGGAGATGTTGGATGTGTTGCCGCCTGAGTTTATGCAAGATCGGGCTGCCATGTCGGATGGATTTAACCCGGATTTTCTGCGCCTCGCGGCGCCCCATTTGCGCGAGCAATTTAACCAACAGGTTCGTCGGCTTGAAGAAACGCTGACGCATTCTTCATTTGTGCTCGGTGACACGTTTACGCTGGCTGATGCGAGTGTGTTTCACGTTATTAATTTCGCTTGCCTGGCGCCGGGCATGGCCGCCGTGATTGCAGGCTATCCAGCGGTCAATGCCTGGCTCGAGCGTGTGCGCACTATGGGGCAGGGGCAGCATCAAAACCTGCCGCCCGCCGAAGCCTTGGCGCTGGCCCGGATGAGCGAACCCAACACAGAAGCGCACATCGATACGGATGCGAGCGCGGGTTTAACGATCGGCCAACAGGTTCGCATTCAAGCCGATGATTATGGGAAGGAAGTCACCGAGGGTGAAATCCGTGTTTTGCTAGCTGACGAGATTGCAGTGTTGCGTGAGGATCCAGATGTGGGGCGCGTCATGGTTCATTATCCGCGCGCCGGATATCGCATTATGCCCGTGGGCTAAGTCATCATATTCTTGATCGGGATTTATAAACAATAATGTATGAGCTGTGTTTTTCTAATCAGGATCTCCGGGCCTATCTTGGCGGGGCGTCCTTTGAAGCGGTGCGCGAAGAGTTCGATGCGCAGGGCTATGTCGTTTTCGAACGGGTTTTATCGCCCGATCAGCTGGCGCGCTTGCGCGACGCGCTCACCCCATTTCTCGCGGGTGATCTGCGAGGGCGCAATGACTTTGAGGGGTTGCTCACTAATCGTGTTTATGCCCTTTTGGCGAAGTCGCCGGTCTTTAGCGAAATTATTGCGCACCCGCTGGCGCTGGCTTTTGTGGAGGCCGATCTTGGACGCAATGCGCTTTTATCCGCTTGTCTAGCCATTCAACTATGGCCCGGCGAGAGTGTTCAGCCCTGGCATTTTGACGACAGCCATTATCGGTGGCCGCGCCCGCGCCCGTCTTTGGGGGTGAGTGCCTTTTGGGCTATTGATGAGACCACGACAGAAAATGGTGCGACCGAGATCATTCCGGGCAGCCACACATGGCCGGACGATGTTTTGCCTGGATCGGATTTGACGAGAGTATTCTCCGATCGACGGATCAAGGCGGTGGATGAAGATCCAGCGCCGCGGGATGATGCGGTTCAGGTGGAACTCCCTGCCGGCTCCTTAATGTTGACCAAGGGCACTTTATGGCATCGCGGCGGCGCCAATCGCTCGCAGGCGCCGCGCTTAATCATTACCCCGCAATATTGCCCCGCTTGGACACGTCAGCTGGAAAATATGATGGCAAGCTTAACCCATGCGCAAGCTGCCGAACTTCCTGAGCGCGTGCAGGAATTGGTGGGCTATTCCATCCATGAGCCATTTATGGGCTATGTGGACGGCATGCACCCTAATCGCCTGTTGCGCTGATCTGGTCATCAGCGGAAAACTCATGGCATAGTCTGCGGATGTCGACAGCACCCCCTATTTTGCATCTTTCGCACCTATCGTTGAGTTATGGTGGCAAGGCTCTCCTCGAGGATGCATCCTTATCGCTCGGGCGGGGAGATCGCATTAGTCTGGTCGGCCGAAATGGGTCGGGCAAATCGACCCTGTTGAAAATTGCGGCCGGTCAAATTGAGCCCGATGCAGGCGATGTCTTCATTCAACCCGGATGTGTTGTGCGCTACTTAGCCCAAAGCCCTGAGTTTGATGGTGCCCGGACCATCTCGGATATTGTGCTGCAAGATATTTTCGATAATGACGATCGGCAAAAAGCGCATCAATTAATGGCGGATCTGAATTTAACAGGTTCAGCGCTCATTGGCACGCTCTCTGGTGGAGAATTAAGACGGGTGGCCTTGGCGCAGGCGATGGCCTGTCAGCCCGATGTGCTTTTATTAGACGAGCCGACCAACCATCTCGATTTGCCGTCGATTGAATGGCTCGAGCAAGCGCTGCGCACGCTTCCGGCGGCAATGGTCTTGGTGAGCCATGACCGCAGATTTTTAAGTAACATGGCTCGGCAAACCATCTGGCTGGATCGCGGTCACACCCATGATACAGGGCGTCCCTTTAATGAGTTTGAAGCCTGGCGCGATAAGTTTCTCGATGAGGAAGCCACAGCTCAGGCGCGCCTCAGCCAAAAAATTTCCCGCGAGGAAGACTGGTTGCGCTATGGCGTGACGGCGCGGCGTAAACGCAATGTGCGCCGGGTGCGCGATCTGGTGGCGTTGCGGCAGCAACGTACGGATCAGTCGACGACACAAGCGCTCACAGGATTAAACGTTCGAGAGGCCGACGCCTCGGGTAAGCTGGTTGTGAAATTCGACCAAGTTAGTTTTTCATATGATGGCCGCCCCATTGTCGACAACCTGTCTTTCACGTTTAATCGGGGCGATCGCATTGGCATTATTGGGCCCAATGGAAGCGGAAAAACGACACTGCTCAAACTTATTTTGGGCGATTTGCAACCGACGCAGGGGCGCATTCGGATTGGTAAGCGGCTCGAAAAATTAGTGCTCGATCAAGCGCGCTCGGGCATCAAAAAAGATTGGACCATTAAAGACGCATTGACCGATGGCTCGGGCGATCTCGTGCATATTGGGGAAGAGACCATCCATGTGATCGGGTATATGAAAGCGTTTCTATTCCATCCGATTCAGATGCGTACACCGGCGCATATTCTGTCGGGGGGTGAGTTGGCGCGCTTATTGCTGGCGCGCGGACTTCGGCATCCCTCTAATTTTTTGGTGATGGATGAGCCCACTAATGATCTCGACCTTGAGACCTTAGATTTGATGCAAGAAATGCTAGCCGATTATCAAGGCACGATATTATTGGTGAGCCATGATCGGGATTTTTTGGATCGATCGGTCACGCATGTGCTGGTTGCCGATGGCGATGGGCATTGGACGGTGCATGCCGGCGGCTATTCGGAAATGGTGGCCTCGGCAGCCGCGCAAAAAAATCAGCGGCGCGGAAAAGCGGCGCCGTCCACCAAGCCTAAAGGAGACAGTCCGAAAGCATCGGATGATCCTTCCGCCGATGCATCCGCCCCGCGTCGTGACCGGCTGAGCTATATACAAAAATATAAGCTCGAGCATTTACCTCAAGAGATCGAGCGCTTCACCCACGACATTGCCCAGATCGAACAAAAAATGGCCGACCCCGAATTTTTTATGCGCGATCCAGACGGGTTTGCGCAGGCCGCCAATCAGCTTTCCGTTCTCAAAAGCGAGCGGGAGCAGATTGAAAATGAGTGGCTCGAACTCGAGCTGATCCGTGAGGAATTAGACAGCTAATGTTTTGCATGCTGTGACGCGCTGTCATCCGTGGGATAGCCCTTGCGGGTATCGCGATCAATGGGTTGGAAGCTGTCGCCAGAAACACGGTGCCAATAGGAGGCCAGACGTGGGTCTTCGACCTGTTGCCCCTCGATCAATGCGTTAGTGTCGACATGCGGATAAATTTGGTCAGCAAGGCGAATTTCCGTAGGAGATACACGCCGCACAATATACCGACGGTTTAGCTCTGAGGGATGGTTGAGCCCGGCTGAGCCTAACAGCTTAGCAATCACGCTGCGCGTATTTTGTTGGAAGTTCCGCACACGTTCGGCGCGCGAGGCAATATCTAAAACGCGGTAGCGTTTCGGATCCATGGTCGCGATGCCTGTCGGGCAATGGTTAGAGGCGCAGTCGCGGGCCTGAATGCACCCGAGGGCGAACATGAACGGACGTGCCATATTGCACCAATCGGCGCCAAGGGCGCAGTGGCGGATGACATCATAGGCGCTAACAATTTTACCCGAGGCGCCAATTTTCACGCGATCGCGCAAGCCTGCTCCGCGCAACGTATTGTCAACAAAAACCAAAGCGTCGCGGAGCGGGCATCCCATATTGTCGGCGAATTCGACCGGTGCCGCCCCGGTGCCCCCTTCAGCCCCGTCGACCGTGATGAAGTCTAGATATTGTTTGCGATCGACCATGGCGCGAACGATGGAGATGAATTCCCATGGATGACCAATACATAATTTAATGCCAACCGGTTTACCGCCCGAGAGAACACGCAGTCTCTGAGCAAAGTCGAGTAATTCATTGGGGGTTGAAAACTCGCTGTGCCGTGAAGGGGAAATACAATCCTCACCCTCTTTCACGCCGCGCGTGGCTGCAATGACAGCACTGACCTTGCCACCGCGCAAAACCCCACCATGCCCGGGTTTGGCTCCTTGGCTCAGTTTAATCTCAATCATTTTAACTTGAGACAAAGTGGCGCGCGCTTGAAACTTATCGGGATCAAAGGCGCCCTCGGGTGTCCGGCACCCAAAATAACCGGTCGAAATTTGCCAGATTAAGTCACCCCCGCCGGCTTCATGATAGGGGGATAAGCTCCCTTCGCCGGTATTATGCGCGAAATTTCCTAGTCGGGCACCGGTGTTAAGGGCTTGAATGGCATTGGGGGAAAGGGCACCAAACGAGGTGCCTGAAATATTGAGGATCGACATGGCATAGGCATGCGATCCTTCTCCCACCATGACGCGGAAATCATCATTGGAAATTTTTTTAGGTTGGAGGGAATGATTAAGCCAGCTGTGTTCTTCGAGATAGACGTTTTTGACCGACCCAAAAGGATGATCGGCGCTGATATTTTTGGCACGGCGATAAACCATTGCGCGTTGCGTTCGGGAATAGGGCAATTCATCCGCATCGGACTCCCAAAAATATTGTCGCAACTCTGGGCGGATGGATTCCAAGATATATCGCATCCGACCCATGAGCGGGTAATTCGCAATCACACCATGTTGTTTTTGGAAATAGTCATAGATGCCGAGAAGCGCTAAGGCGCCAGTAGGGATCGTAAGCCAGATGAGGGGCGGGAAAAGCTGAGCCCCTGCGATACCTCCCAAAGTCAGAAGCCATGCATAAAAAATGGCCGAAAAACGACCCCAAAAAAGCTCAATCATAGAAACCCCTCATCGACTAATACTCCAGAAGGCGAACAATAGCATTCTGAGTGTCGATGAAAATCGAATTTTGATCGACGGAGCCAAAAAGCGGTGAGTAAATTTCTAGTTGCATTTTCTTGCCAATCAACCAGGGAGAGACCATACTGATTGTCATTCTGGCCTTCATACGGTCGACATGCACGCGGAGTGACCTTTAGAGGAAAACCTATGGGTTAGGATGCGGCGCCGGCGGCTCATATATGCCGCTTATGGTATCCAACCGTTGGGTTGGTTGAGGAGAGGTAATGACGAGCCTACCGGTTTACCCAGATCAGACCCCCCGCCCGTCTTTACCGGGTGCTCAGTCGCTGTCGCGAACGGTTTATATTACGGCCTGGGTGGTTGAAATTGCCGCCGCCATTGTCGGATTGTTTATTGCCTTCACACAAGGTCTCTCTGTTTTCGTCAACATCCCCGAGGTAGAACGCGACTTTGGTGCCTATGCCCGAGCCATGGTCGGCGCCTTGCCGTTCGTCATTATTGCGATTTTGGAACCCACTAAAATTTATCTGGCGTCGGGTCTATATATGAGCCGCCGGATTGTGTTTCGGTCTTTATTCCTCTTCGGCTTGATTGCGCTGACCTTTGTGACGTTCGAAACGATGTTTAATGCGTTAGTGCAACAAAACACCAATGTAACGCGAGAAGTTCAGGCGCTGGTCAATGAGCGCCATGAAAAACGGGATGCTATTGTCTTTAATCAACGAATGATCGAGCGCATGCGGGCGCAGACCCCTCAATCGATAAACGCCCAATTTGCCCAGTCGCTGGACGAGTTGGCGAGTGAACGTCGCAAAGAAATTGAGCAGGCGAATAATGATCTCGATAAGTTCATTGCCGGCAAAATGGATGAACGCCGATTATTGACGGGCGAAACGGAACTCGGCCCTGGCATCGAAACCCTCAATAGTCGTTTGGACCAAATTCAACGCGATATTACGGCTCTTCGTGCGGAACGGGCGAAAGCCTTGGCGGGCGCCGATGCACCTTTTCAGGCATCGATCCGATCGCAACAACAGCAGCTCGCAACAATTGAAGCCGACCGAGCTCGACAGATTGACAATGCGCGATCCATTATATTTGGGCGCGCGGCGCTCATGGAGCAGGTCAACGCGCAGTTTAAATCCCGTTTGGATCAGGCGACCCGAGCGCTGACTGATTTAGAAGCGGCGCGCTCTGCGGCGCGCTCCCAAATTTCCAGTCGTTTTGATGCGCGCGAAGCAGCCTTAGTTGAGGACGAGAAGCAAATTCGGGCGCGCGTATCCGATCAGTCTCAACGCCTCTCTCGGGCGCGGAGTAATCAGATCATTGATATCGACCGTCAAATTAATGGGAGCCGAGACGATCACCGGGTTCGTGTGGCGACAATTAATAGGCGGATCGACCAGCAGGTCACCGAGCTGAATAATCAGCGTGCGACACTGCTTGGATTAGCGGGGAATAATGCGGATCGGATTGCCACTTTAGAAACCGAAAATGCGACATTAATGGCCGAGTTTCATGCGCTACGCCAGGCCTATCGGAAAAAGCTTGAAACGGTTCAGGTCTATCAGTTGACGTCTATTGTGTGTGGCACGTTTGAGCAATGGTGTTTTGGCCCGCGCTCCGAGGGAGAGCCCTCGTCCGTGACGATGCTGCCGGAGTCGTCTGCGATGATCGGCTCTTTTGATGTCGCGGATTTGCCCGAGGACAAAGTAAAATTAGTGGCCACGGTTTGGTTTGGATCAACGGCGGCCATCGTTGCTACCATGGGAACGTTCCTCGCTTTCATTTCATTTGTTTTGTCGGATCCAGCGCGTCTGTCGAGCGTGCCAATGCGCGAGCGGGGCCGATGGGGACTTGCCATCACGCGACTATCGCGCCGCCTCGGCGATTTGGTTCGGCAATTGGGTTCGGCACTAATAGAATTTGGCGTGCGCTTTGGTGATGGTTGGTTGTCGATCGCGCGCGCGATTGTTTTTGTGTTGGGGTCGATCACCGCCGCGATTGTTGAGTTTCTGAGCTTGATTGCTCAAGCCCTCCGCGTGGCCATCATGCTCGCCGGGCGTGCCACGCGCGGAGCAATGCGCGCTTTGCAACTGCGGATTACCAAACCTGTCATTCGGTATGAAACGATTGAGACCGAAAAAATTGTCGAGGTTGAGAAAGAAGTTCCTACCGAAATTGTTAAGCGAGAATTAATTTATGTCCCCGTCGATAGCGACGATGAGCGCGCTCAAAATTTTGACAAAACGACTTATGAGACCTTAATGAAAACTGAACCGAGGCTGTTAAAACTCTTGCCTCGAAATAAAATCCGACGCACTCTCTCATCGTTACGCATTTCGTCTTCCATTGATTCGTTTAATGGGGAGGAAGAAAACGGTCAAGCAGAAGGAGACCTACCCATGGCAGTGACCAGAAAACCGGCGGCTAAGAAACCAGCAGCCAAAAAGCCCGTTGCTAAAAAGCCCGTTGCTAAAAAGCCCGTTGCTAAAAAGCCCGTTGCTAAAAAGCCCGTCGCTAAAAAGCCAGTTGCTAAAAAGCCCGTCGCTAAAAAGCCAGTTGCTAAAAAGCCTGTCGCTAAAAAGCCCGTCGCTAAAAAACCAGTTGCTAAAAAACCAGTTGCTAAAAAGCCAGTTGCTAAAAAGCCTGTCGCTAAAAAGCCTGTCGCTAAAAAGCCTGTCGCTAAAAAACCAGTTGCTAAAAAACCAGTTGCTAAAAAGCCCGTCGCTAAAAAGCCAGTTGCTAAAAAACCAGCGGCGAGTAGGCCAGCGGCTAGAAAGCCAGCGGCGACTAGGCCAGCGGCTAGAAAGCCAGCGGCGAGTAGGCCAGCGGCGAGTAGGCCAGCGGCTAGAAAGCCAGCGGCTAAAAAGCCAGCGGCGCGTAAGTAAGGCTGTAAGAAAGAATGGCGGCACGGCTCACGCCATCGCAAAATAAAATGGTTCGCGAGGTGGTGGAGCGGGACATCTCCGCCCTCACCGAGCGCCTTTCCCATCGAGAGCAGCAAGAGCGTGCCCTGCTGTTCAAATTAAGAGTCGAGAATTATCTCACTCTCGCCAAGTCCATTGCTCTAATTGCTCTAGGATTTTCAGGTGGCTGTGTCTTGCTCGCCGTCGCATTGTGGCTGATTGCGGGCTCATTTTCTTAAAATCATCAATGTGAAGATTAGGTTCTAAGGGGGGTATCTATGGATCGTCGGAATTTTTTAACGTCGCTTATGGCGGGTAGCTTCTTTGCTGGACTGAGTGTGTCTCGGTCTGCGGCGAGGGCGCAAGATCTTCGAAACCTCGACATGATGGATCTCGCCAAACAAATTTATCGCGGTGAGATCAGCCCCGCAGAATCATTAGCCTTGTATCAAGAGCGCATCGACCTTTTGAACCCCCACATTAATGCAGTTGTGACAAAGTCCTATGATTATGCTGAACGGCAATTGGCTACAGGTCTATCGGGTCCGCTTCGCGGTGTTCCCTATCTCTTCAAGGATCTCTCGGATGTGAAAGGCATACGCACCAGTTACGGGTGTCGTGCCTTTGAAAATAATATTGCCCAGAGCCAAGCGCCTTATGTTGATAAGGTGCTCGGGACAGGAATTGGCGTGTTGGGCAAGACCAATACCCCGGAGTTTGGATTGCTTGCCACGACAGAGTCTGTTTATCTGGGGGCGGCGCGAAACCCATGGAATACGGCGTTCAGTGCGGGGGGGTCATCCGGTGGGGCGACAGCCGCCGTTGCTGCCCGAATGGTGCCCGTTGCTCAATCCAGCGATGGCGGTGGCTCGATCCGCATCCCATCGGCGGCTTGCGGTGTGTTTGGCATGAAACCCAGTCGAGGTCGGTTTCCCGAACAGGGAAGCCCAAATTTGCCTTTTCTTTTGTCGATCAAACATTGTAGCAGCGTGACAGTGCGCGATTCTGCGTTCATGTTGGCGTTGACAGAAACAGGTAAACATTTGCGCCCGGTGGGTTTTGTGGAAGGCCCATCACAAAAAAGACGACGCTTCGCTTTATGTCTGACGGCACCCGATGTCGTCGTCGATGAAGATACCAAAAAAGCTGTTCTGGAAACGGCATCCGCACTGCAAGGCGCGGGGCATGATGTCGAAGAAGTTTCAGACTCACCCCTGTTCCACCCCAACTATATTGAAGATTTTCTTGTCCTCTGGGCGATGAACGCGTCACGAACCTATGACCGCATTTCCGAAATGATTGGAAAAGATGCCTTGAAAGCGGGCATGGTCGAACCTTGGACGGCCGGGTTACACCAACTTTTTAAAGCCTTACCCGAGGGCCGCGTCGATGAGATGATCACCGGCCTGACCGCTCTCTCGCAGCGGGTGGATGCGTTTTTGAATACTTATGATGCGGTGATCAGTCCTGTGACTTCTCATGTGGCACCGCGCCTCGGCTATTTCGGCGCCGATCTCGATTTTGAAACACAGTATCAGCGCACAACACAATATGCGACTTTTACGCCCCTTCATAACGTGGCTGGAACACCGTCCATGTCGGTGCCAGGTTATTTCACAGAGGATGGGCGTCCGGTTGGCGTGCAGATCGCTGCCGGTTTAGGCAAAGAGCGTATGCTATTTGAGATCGCCTATGAGCTTGAGGAAATGCGTCCGTGGCGCGACCGCTTGCCCGAAATCTCCTAGCATCGACGCGATGATTTAGCTCTCGACGGACAGTAGCTGTGTCGCTATTCTTTGAAGAGTTTTTATTGGGGAGGGCGTAATGTCAGATCATGGTGATGGCCGTCAGGCACAATTTCGGCGGATGACAGAAGGAACACAAGAAGATTGGCAAATTATTTATGAATCCGCTCAAGGGTTTAATAAAGGCTTGCCGCACCGGGTTATCGACCATCTTAAAATTCTCGATGGCGATTTTGGTGGTTTCCCCGTGGATCGTATGGAACATTCGCTGCAAACGGCATCGCGCGCCTGGCGGGATGGACGCGACGAAGAATATACGGTCTGCGCACTGCTTCATGATATTGGAGACACTTTGGGCAGTATGAACCATCCTGACATTGCCGCCGCAATTTTGAAACCATTTGTCTCGGACGCCAATCATTGGATGGTCGCCAATCATGGTGTGTTTCAGGGGTATTATTTCTTTCATTATCTGGGCCTCGATCGGAATATGCGCGACCAGTTTGCGGATCACGACTATTATGACCACTGCGAGGAATTTTGTCGGAAATACGATCAAGAGGCATTTGATCCCGATTACAAGAGTGAGCCATTGGAATTTTTCATCCCGATGATGGAAAAGGTCTTCAGCGCGCCGAAAAAGTCGATTTATTTGCGCAATGACGTGGCGGCTGAGTAATTTCGGGCCTCATTAAATAATTCTGATGTCGATCGCGTGCGCCCGCATGGTCCCATGCGGGCGATGGGCGCTCGGCCATCAGCTCTGGGATGAGCGTTTATCTCGCGCTGAAAGCCACCGCGACAGCTGGAGAATAAAGGTGAAGCGACAGCTGGAGCATAAGGTTAAAGCGCCGCCAGCGATTTGATGCGGGTCTAATGTGCTGCGTCTGCGCGCTCTTCCCACACTTAATTTTATGAACGATCAGGATTTTCTGAAGGATCACGCATGCGTGCCGCATTGACCCGTGGCCCCATTTGAGACTAAGTTTTGCCATCGTTTTAGGAGTATACACATGCGGGAAATTCATCATTTCGTCGATGGTCAGGGTGTGACGGGAACGTCGCATCGTTTTTCGGATATTTACAATCCGAACACCGGTGCCGTGCAAGCCCGCGTGAATTTAGCGACATCCGACGAATTGGCCTCGGCGGTACAGATTGCTCAAAAAGCACAGTTTGATTGGGCTGCCACTAATCCTCAGCGCCGAGCGCGCGTTTTGTTTAACTTCAAATCCCTGCTCGAAGACACTATGGATGAGTTGGCTGAATTATTGTCTTCGGAACACGGCAAAGTGGTCGCCGACTCGAAAGGTGATATTCAGCGTGGTTTGGAAGTCATCGAGTTTGCGTGCGGTATTCCGCATCTCTTAAAAGGTGAATATACGGAAGGGGCTGGACCCGGCATCGACATTTACGCGATGCGCCAGCCTTTGGGTGTGGTTGCTGGTATCACGCCGTTTAACTTTCCAGCCATGATCCCGATGTGGATGTTTGGCGTGGCCATTGCCTGTGGCAACACTTTTATTCTCAAGCCCTCTGAGAAAGATCCGAGCGTGCCGATGCGGCTCGCCGAATTGATGATGGAGGCCGGAGCGCCAAAAGGCGTTTTAAATGTTGTGAATGGCGATAAGGAAGTGGTCGACGCCATCCTCACGCATCCTGATATTAAAGCGGTCAGCTTTGTTGGCTCGTCCGATATTGCGCATTATGTTTATCAAACCGGAACAGCCCATGGCAAACGTGTTCAGGCCATGGGGGGCGCAAAAAATCATGGCATTATTTTACCCGATGCCGATATGGATCAGGTGATCGCCGATTTTGCGGGCGCTGCTTTTGGGTCAGCCGGCGAACGGTGCATGGCTTTGCCAGTGGCGGTGCCCGTTGGTCAAGCGACAGCTGATCTGTTTGTCGATCGGATGACCTCTGAAATCAGTAAGCTGAAAGTGGGCACATCAAACGACACCGATGCCCATTTTGGGCCGGTCGTGACCGCCGCTCATCGCCAACGCATCGAGGATTATATTCAGATGGGTGTCCAAGAAGGGGCTGAGCTGGTGGTTGATGGCCGCGGATTGGTTTTGCAAGGTCATGAAGAAGGGTTTTTTATTGGCCCTAGTCTCTTCGATCATGTCACGCCAAATATGAAATCCTACCAAGAAGAAATATTTGGCCCTGTTCTTCAAGTTGTTCGGGCGGAGAGTTTGGAAGAAGCGGCGCGGCTTCCAAGTCAGCACCAATATGGAAATGGGGTGGCTCTGTTTACGCGCAGTGGATTGGCAGCGCGCGAATTCGCGCAAAAAGTAAATGTAGGGATGGTCGGCATTAATGTGCCGATACCCGTTCCCGTCGCTTATCATACCTTTGGTGGATGGAAGCGCTCCGCCTTTGGCGATACTAATCAGCATGGGCCAGAGGGTATTCGTTTTTACACGAAAGTGAAAACAGTCACTCAACGTTGGCCTTCTGGCGATGTCGATGATCAATCTTTCATCATTCCAACGATGCAATAGGCGGTCACTCTCGCGAGCGCCATGGTAAAGGGTTTTAATATGTCTAATGATTATGATGTCGTCATTGTAGGCGCCGGTATTTCGGGGATCAGCGCGGCCTATCATTTGCGCAAATCGATGCCGCATAAGCGTATTTGTATTTTGGAAGGACGCGAGGCCATTGGGGGCACTTGGGATTTGTTCCGCTATCCAGGCATCCGCTCCGATAGTGACATGTATACGCTTGGCTTTCAGTTTCGCCCGTGGACACATCCAAAGGCGATCGCCGATGCTCCGGCTATTTTGGAGTATTTAAACGAGACGGCGGATGTTTTTGACCTTCGAAAATTGATTCAATTTCAGACGAAAGTCACGCAAGCCAGATGGAATAGCGGTCGTTCGGCCTGGACGTTGAGCGTTCAGCGCAATGGAAACGACGAGAAGGTTACCACACAGTTTTTGTTTCTCTGCACGGGCTATTACAATTATGAGGCGGGATACCGACCCGAGTTTAAAGATGAGAAGAAATTTGCCGGTCAAATTGTGCATCCGCAGCATTGGCCAGAAAATCTAAATTATGATGGTAAAAAAGTAGCGGTCATTGGCAGTGGCGCCACCGCCATCACCATTGTGCCGGAAATGGCCAAACGTGCAGAGCGTGTGACCATGGTTCAACGGTCGCCGACCTATATTGTCGCGATGCCGGGTGAGAGCAAATTCGCGCATTTTATGCATCGCAACTTACCCGATATGGTGGCCTATCGGTTGGTGCGACTGGTTAAAATTCTTCTCCAACGTGTTTCTTTCTGGTACTGCCGGACTTTCCCTGAAAAGGCCAAACAAAAAATTATTGAAGGCGCACGAGAAGCGCTCGGGCCGGGGTTCGATGTCGATAAGCACTTCACCCCCCCTTATAATCCTTGGGAACAACGCATGTGCCTGGCACCCGATGGCGATTTTTTTCAAGCCCTGAAATCGGGTAAAGCCGATGTGGTGACCGACCATATTGAGGGGTTCGATAAAAAGGGCATTCGCCTCGCTTCAGGCGAGCATGTGGATGCCGATATTATTGTGACAGCCACAGGTTTAAATCTGCAATTTCTGGGCGGTATGGATATCTATGTCGATCGGAAAAAAATTAAGGCGCATGATACCTATAATTATAAAGGTCTGATGTTCAGTGGCATTCCTAATCTGGCACAATCTTTTGGCTATACTAATGCTTCCTGGACCTTGAAATGCGATCTCACAAGCGCCTATGTCTGTCGCCTGATTGCGCATATGGATAAGCACAATTACACCGCCGCATGTCCTCAAGTCGACGCCGGTTCGGTTGATGAAGAGCCCTTGCTTGATTTCTCGTCGGGCTATGTCCAACGTGCATTAACCGAATTGCCTAAGCAGGGGTCGGTGCGGCCATGGAAGTTGCACCAAAATTATCTGTTAGACCTTGCAATGCTGGGCTATGGTAGCGTCGATGATGAGGCTATTTCTTTCTCACGGTCGTGAGGGTGCGCCGTATGAGAGCCTGAACCTGCCGCGCATAAAAATATGCATGCGAGTACACACTTTTATGATACATAAGTAACAATAGAATTTCTATTTGGTGATGTTGTGGAGAAGGAGGGGATCTCATGGTCACACGATTTGCAATCGCAGTTTTAGCAGTTTTAGGTGTGTCAGTTTCGGCTCAGGCTGAACCAGCATCACGCCAGGCTTTGTTTGGCGAGACCCATCTGCATACGACTTTTTCACTCGACGCTTATATTTTTGGAAATCGGAATGATCCCGAAGCGGCCTATCGTTTCGCGAAAGGGGAGGCGATCGACCATCCGGGCGGGTTTAAAATGCAATTGCAAAGACCGCTCGATTTTCAGGCTGTAACCGACCATGCGATGTATTTGGGCATGGTGCCGGCAATGTTCGACACCAGCACGCAAGTGAGCAATCACCCCGTGGCGCAGGCGCTCCGTGAAGCAAAATCACCAATCGAGCGCCGCGATGCTTTCCAGCAACTCTTTCCTTATGTTGGCCAGCTGGTCGAGGATGATTTGCTCGACATGAATATTGTCCGTTCCGCATGGAACGAGATCATTGATGCCGCCGAGCGCCATAATGAGCCTGGAAAATTCACCACCTTTATCGGCTATGAATACACGTCATCGCAAACTCAGTTTGAGAATCTGCACCGCAATGTGTTGTTTCGGGGGAGCAAGGTTCCCGATGAACCCTTTAGCCGTCTCGAGTCGCGTAACCCCGAAGATCTCTGGCGCTGGATGGATGGTCTACGTGCGGACGGCATCGACAGTATCGCAATTCCGCATAACTCCAATGGTTCGGACGGCTTTATGTTCCGCACCTCCACCTTTGAAGGCGCCCCTTTGACGAAAGCCTATTCGGAGATGCGTATGCGCAACGAGCCGATTGTGGAGATTTCGCAAATTAAGGGGACATCGGAAACACATCCATTGCTTTCGCCCAATGATGAGTTCGCTGATTTTGAGATAATGCCTTACCAAATTGCCACTTGGCGGCTCAGCCGACTTGAAGGATCCTATGTGCGCGACGCCTATCTGACGGGTCTGAAGCTGAACCAGCAGGGCGTCGGTAATCCGTTTAAGTTTGGCCTCATTTCAGCGTCCGACACGCATGTGGGCGCCGGCAGCTTTGACGAGTCGAATTATTGGTCGAAAATCGGTGTGGTCGACTCGACCGCCAAATTGCGTGGCTCTGTTCCCTTGAGTTGGAGTGAGCGGTTGTGGGCATTTGCAATGGGTATTCGCTCGACGATCGTGAATTGGAACATTCCGGAGGCGATGGACCCGGGTAATCCTGGCAAAAATCCTGCGCCGGGCTACCGCCATATGCAGTGGTCGAGCTGGGGTGCGTCTGGCTTGGCGGGCGTTTGGGCCGAGGAAAATACGCGCCAATCTATTTTTGACGCCATGCGTCGCAAGGAAACATTCGCGACATCCGGCCCGCGCTTACAAGTTCGCTTTTTCGCAGGATCCAATTATTCCAACACAATGCTCAGTCGCTCGGATATGGTGCGCCAAGCCTATGCGCGCGGTGTGCCCATGGGCGGCGAGATGAAAGCATCGGCACAATCACCCGACTTTCTGGTGTGGGTGATGCGAGATCCCGCAAGCGCGCCCTTGCAACGGGTGCAAATTGTCAAAGGCTGGATCGATAATGGTGAAGCGAAAGAGCAGGTTTATGACGTGGCTTGCGCGGGCGGCCGCGAAGTAGACCCCGCGACCAATCGCTGCCCTGATAATAATGCGACCGTTGATCTCTCCGACTGTTCGATCGCGGCAGATACAGGCGCCGATGAATTGAAAGCGTTGTGGAAAGATCCTGACTACCAAGCCAACCAAGACGCCTTTTATTATGTCCGCGGGATTGAAAACCCCACTTGTCGGTGGTCAACATGGGATGCGGTGCGCGCAGGTACGCCACCCAACCCCTCTATGCACACAACCATCCAAGAGCGGGTGTGGTCATCACCCATTTGGATTGATGGTCGGTCTTAATTCATGAGGCATTGGGTTGGACGTTTCCTTCGGGAGCGGTTGACGTGGTTTGTTCTGATTGGTGCGGTGTTGTTTGGTGTCGATGCTTGGCGCCAGCGTCAGGCGGATCATGACATACAAGTTTCGTTGCCGCTTGTCGAAAAATTGGTGGCGCAATGGACTGGCCAAACAAAACGGCCGCCGAGCCCTCAAGACCTCGACCTGCTGATTGAAGGCTATATCCGTGAGGAGATCCTTGTGCGGGAGGCGCGACGTCTGGGAATGGATGTCGACGATGTCATTATTCGGCGCCGACTGGCCCAAAAAATGGAGTTTGTGCTTGGTGAGGATCAGCTGGATGTCGAGCAGCCCGATGACCAGGTGTTACGCGCCTATTATGAAGCCAATCCAACGCTGTTTAGGGTGCCTGCACGACGAAGCTTCCGACATATATTTTTGGGTCCGCACGATGAAAATGCGTCGGAGCTGATCATGCGCGCCCGCACCGCACCGGATATGTGGCGCCAAATGGGCCAGCCCTTCATGCTTCAGCGCGAATATCTTGAACGGAGTTTTAACGATGTTGCCGAGACCTTTGGTGGCGAGTTTGCCCAATCCGTGTTCGAGATCGCGGATAAACAATGGCAAGGGCCCATCGCTTCCGCCTATGGGCATCACTTGGTAAGCGTGACAGCTCAATCTCCTGAGATTATGCCGGAATTCGCAACCGTGATCGATCGCGTCGCTCAGACATGGCTCAAACAGCAAGAAAATCAGGCCGCTGAAGCCGCATGGCAAGCTCTGCGGGCCTCCTATCGTGTTACGTTTCTTCCTGTTGCGGATCTGGCAGAGGTAGATGAGCCTGCGGCGTCATCAGATTAAAATGGGTCGGATCCAATTGCGATATCGATGGGGATGGTTGGTCGTCGGGGCGCTAATTCTCATGAGCCTATCGGCACAGGCCCATGAAGTTCGCCCAGGCTATATCGACATCACTGAAACAGCCCCCGAGCTTTTCGACATTAAATGGAAGCAGCCCGTCCGCGCCGGCCAAGAAGGCGTGCGCGGGCTGGGTCTGCGTCCTGTTTTTCCCACGAATTGCGCGCCGCATGGCGAAGCACGCATGGTTCGCCGCCCTGGCGTTTTGGTCGAACGATTTGAGCTTCAATGCGCCGGAGGGCTGGTGGGGCAGGTGCTGGGGATCGAGGGGCTGCGTCGTACAATTACCGATGTCTTTGTCAGCCTCAAGCCCTTTGAAGGTGAGATGATAACAACGCGCCTCACGCCCGAGCAGCCGGCGATCACGCTTGGGGCTACGAGCCAGTCAGTTTGGACCTATTTTTCCTTAGGCGTTGAGCATTTGCTGCTTGGAATAGACCATATCCTGTTCATTATTGGTTTGGCCCTTGTCGCCCATAATTTTCGTCGTCTGTTTTGGGTGGTGACGGCCTTTACGCTCGCACATAGTATCACTCTTGCGCTTTCCGTGTTCGAGCTTGTTCGGGTTCCCGCTGCAGCCATTGAAGTGATTATCGCCTTGTCGATTATATATGTCGCTCTGGACATTGGTCGCGGCGATGATCGGTCGCTTTTAAGTCGGTATCCGCAATTAATTGCCTTCCTCTTTGGTTTGGTTCATGGCTTTGGCTTTGCTGGCGTGCTCGCTGAAATTGGCTTGCCGCGCGGCGATGTGGCTCTAGCACTCGCACTCTTTAATATAGGTCTCGAGGTCGGTCAGCTCGGTGTTGTCTGCGCCATGGGGGCCGTCTCTTTTATCAGCACTCGTCTCGGCGCCGCACGCTATCGCGCGTCTTTTTACGAGGCCACGAGCGTCGCCATGGGCGGCATCGCAACCTTTTGGGTTCTGTCACGAACGGCGACTATTTTATCTTAAGCGGATGGCCTATGCGAATTGAGCGGGGCGTTGCTCGAGCTCGGCGCGCACCGCCTCAACCTGATTTGGGAAGCCGATAATTTGATCTTGCAGCACGGATTCCTTCATCAGCATATTCGCCGCATAGCGGTCGGCTTCGCTGTTAAATAATTCCTTGGTCGCCCGGATCGCATCGGGGTTTTTCGAGGCGATGGTTTGAGCCGTTTCCAAGGCGGCGGCCAGCGGGTCGTCACAAATGCGTGTTAAAAAGCCTGTTTCATAAGCTTCGTCGCTCTCAAAAATGCGCCCCGTGAGAGCCAGTTCCTTGAGCTTGTCCTCGCGCGCAAGCCGCGCCATGACATGGGTCGTTCCCATATCGGGGATTAGGCCCCAGCGAATTTCCATAATCGAGAAGCGCGTCGCGGGCGCCGCGTAGCGAATATCAGCCCCTAAAAACAGCTGGAACCCGCCCCCCAAGGCGACGCCATGAGCGGCTGCAATAACCGGAACCGGCGCCTCGCGCCACACCCATGATGTATGTTGGGCGCGATTGGTGATGCCATGGGTGCGATCGGCAAGTTTTTGCCCGGCTTGACTGGTAACACCGCTATCAGATCCGCCGTCGGCGCGCGGCCCTTCGGACATGCGCGCGAAATTGGCCATATCAAGGCCGGCGCAAAAGGCGCGGCCTTCACCTGATAGGATGGCAACGCGGACCGAGCTATCTTTTTTCAGGCGTTCGCCTGCCTCGATAATACCATCGATCATCGCTCCATCTAGGGCGTTCATCTTCTCGGGCCGTGTGAGCTTAATCATGGCGATATGATCTTGCACTTCATAGCTAACGCGGTCGGACATGGCTATCTCCTCATTTATACTCTGATGAAAGGTTACCCATTTGGACGGGCCATGCCTAGTCTTTTTCA
>CBFIIU010000005.1:53328-56147 GCA_965662735.1 Alphaproteobacteria bacterium | reverse complement strand
TCGGACGAAGAAGGGGCTGCCCTAAACAATCAGAGAGGATCTGACACCAAACATCCTGGTGCGCGCCCCCGCCGATGATATAGATGGGGGGTGCGAGGGAAATCTTGAGGCCATGATAGCTCTCATAAATTTCGCGCAAGGCAAAACAAATTCCTTCTGTGATAGCCCGCATGATGCTTACGGAATGGCTGCTGCGGGTGAGGCCCACCAGCGATGCTGACAGATCGGGCTTCCATAAAGGGGCGCGTTCTCCCATTAAATAGGGATAGAAATTATGTGTGCCCGCATCGGCCTCACCAATGGCTGCCCACAAAGTTGACAGATCTTGCCCCTGAGCAAAAACGGATTTGCCCCAGTCAAATGCACTCGCACATTGGTTCATGCCTGCCGCATAGTAAAATAAATTGTGCTCGGCGCTGTGCCCGAGCGCGGGATAGAGCGAAAGCGGGGGCTTGGGGGATGCATTCTCCTCGAGGCAAGCGACGACCCCAGCTGATGCGAGTTTGATGCTGGTGCAAAGCCGGTGCGAGGAATTAAAGCAATACCACTCTGTCGATGTGTCGATACTGCCGACAATCACCGCGACGGCATCCGGCAAACCCCAACGTTCCGCCAGGTCAGCTCGCACAGAACCGGCAATCTGCGTGGGTGCAACAATCTCTCCGAGCTGAGGTCGGTGTTGCCCCAAAAACTGCATCAGCGTCTGTGACCATTGAGTGCTCCGCCAATCGGCCATCAAGGAGCCGCAGGCATCTCCTGGGTCGGTGAGGTAATCGCCTGTGATCCGATGCCGAAGCCAGTCTTTCGCAAAAAAAATCCGTCGACAGCTGTGCCACAGATCCGGGTGATGGGTGGCGATCCACATGAGCTGCGGAAGGCTCCAGGTCGCCTGTGCCCGATTTCCAGCAATGGTCTGATCAAGATCTGATTGCCGCAAATGCGCGGCTTCATCATGGGCGCGTTGATCACTCCATAATAGAGATGGGGCTAAGGGGTTGCTTGCGTCATCGCACAGAACGGCAATATGGGCGCCGGCGCTTATGCCGACCATTGCCACTTGGTGCATAGCGGCGGGCGCTTTTGCGGCAAGATCGATGAGACAGTCATCGAGGGCGCTCCACCAATCCATCGGATTTTGTTCAGCCCATAGGGGCTGGGGGTGATGGGTCACAATCGCTCGGCGGCTGGTTTCAACAAGGCGGCCATGCTCATCCACCAAAACGGCTTTCAGGGCACTCGCGCCAAGGTCAATTCCAAGCGTATTCATGGGATCAGTTTATCGTTTAATCCTGTGTGAACCAATCGCTCTTATCATCCAAACTGTTGGGTCTAGGGGCGTCGGTAAAAAGTGAGAAAACAAAAAGGGCGCCTCGTGAGGCGCCCTCCGTGATTGGTTACGACCCGTTCCGCTATTTCGCGCGCCCGAAGACCGCGAAGGTTGCTCCACGTTCCAGTTGCTCGACGGAATGAGACTGTAAACCACAAATACCACTAGACAATGGATCACCTCCTTTCGGTTGTTGATAACGAATCAGATTGTAAAACGATTTTATCGTGTAACCAAGATCCTCTGCACATGTTGCTCAAATTTTCCCGGCAGCTGGTTGATCAAAATGCGCATCGGTTGAGCCGCGGCGCTGAATAGGGCATAGTTTGGCGACATAAGGGTTAACCTGAGCGTGAGGTGAGAGGGTCGAATATGGCAAAGTATCAAATTATTCCCGTTACCGCTTTTGAGCAAAATTGCACGGTTTTTTGGAATGAAGCGACCGGGCGCGGGGGCATTGTCGACCCAGGGGGGGATGTTGCACGCATTCAAGCGTTTTTGGATAGCCAGGGCATTCAGCTCGATAAAATTTTGGTGACGCATGGCCATTTAGACCATGCAGGCGCAGTGGCCGCCCTCGCGAAAAGTCACGGTTTGCCGATTATCGGGCCGCATATTGATGATAAGTTTTGGATCGACTCCATGGCCGAACATGCCGCCCAATATGGCTTTCCAACGACCGAAGCCTTCGAGGCCGATCAATGGCTCGTGGGGGGCGAAACGGTTGAGGTGGCGGGGATTACCTTTGACGTGATCCATTGTCCTGGGCACACACCCGGCCATGTGGTGTTCCACCAGCCCGACGATCAGGTCGCACTTGTGGGCGATGTGCTGTTTAAAGGCTCGATCGGCCGGACGGATTTTCCCAAAGGGGACTATCAACAATTAATCGATTCCATTACGCAAAAGCTCTGGCCGCTGGGTGATGCGGTCACCTTTATTCCTGGCCATGGCCCTACATCGACCTTTGGTTTTGAACGTAAAACCAACCCCTTTGTCTCAGACATGGTGGTGGGGTGAGCGGGTTTTCTCTGTATCCGCAGCTTGCGGCAGATAGCCACGAAATTCTGTCGACCCCCCACTGCGCCCTGCGTTTAATGGAGGATGCGCGTTATCTATGGCTCTTGCTCATTCCCCGGCACCCCGATTGTCGGGAATGGCATGATCTGCCGCCGGCGATGGCCCACACTGTTCTTGATGAATTGCGTGCCGTGAGCCAATGGGCTGAGCGCCATGCGAAGGCGGATAAAATGAATATTGGCGCGCTCGGCAATATGGTTCCGCAGCTTCATATTCATATTATCGCGCGTCATATGACAGATTTTGCTTGGCCGAAGCCCGTTTGGGGCTTGGGAACCCCACAGCCTTATGGCGATGGTGAACGTCAACACATCATCGAGGCAGGTCGCTCGGCGCTCGACTTTCTGGTTTCGGTGTGATTGGAACCATCTGACGACGGACAGAGAGGAAACAGCTTGGCTGATTGTGATTT
>CBFIIU010000005.1:29483-53229 GCA_965662735.1 Alphaproteobacteria bacterium | reverse complement strand
CGAAAGTTTTGGCGAGCCCATTCGGGCAATCGTCTTTGGGGCAGGCGGCGGTATTGGCGGGGCTTTAATGCAAGCTCTGGCCGCGCATCCCAAAATTGAGTTCTGTCTTGGTACTTATTTTCGGCAGGGCGGGAATGACGCACTTGCTCAGCTCGATATAACGGATGAGGCAGCGCTCGCCGAGTATGCGCAAGCGTGGCGAAGCCAGGGGCCTTTTCATTTGATCCTCAATGCGACGGGCTTTTTGCACAGCGATCAGGTGCAACCTGAAAAACGGGTGCAGGATCTCTCTGCCGCTCAGCTCATGGCGCAATTTTCGATCAACACAATTGGGCCCGCCCTTTTATATAAGCACTTTTTGCCGCTGCTGGCGCCGACGGGCAAAGCTGTCTTTGCTCATTTGTCTGCGCGCGTGGGCTCGATTTCAGATAATCAGATCGGTGGATGGTATGGCTATCGCGCGGCGAAGGCCGCACAAAACATGATCACGCGGACGGCGAGCATTGAATGGGCGCGCCGGCGGGCCGAAGCGATTTTGGTTGGTCTGCATCCTGGAACCGTGGATACGGCACTGTCGAAACCGTTTCAACGCGGCGTATCAGAAAGCCAGCTGGTTACCCCTGCGATCGCTGCGCAGAATTTGCTGCGCGTGATCGATCAGCTAACGCCGGCCCAAACCGGTCAGGTGCTGGCATGGGATGGACAGATTATTCCCTACTAATGTTTTGTCTAAGCGTGGCCGACAGGTAGTGAGGTGCTGGTGGCGGCATTAACACCACTCAGCGCGTTCTCCAATAATTCACGAGCAAGGTCGCTGGTCACCGCAGGATCGGCTGCAATCATTCGGGCCCGAATGGCCAGCGCCATGGCCGCTGCTTGCATCACGTCTCCATTAGCCATGGGGTCGCGCCGGATCTCCCGGGTTAACGTCTCGAGCAGATCGCCAAGTAATTGATGCACGCGAATAGCGGACTCGGTCGAGGGATGAAGCGGAAACGTAATGTCGAATGTTTCGCCAGTATCGGTTTTTGCGGTGAAGGGTAGGGGGCGGGCCATGATGTTCTCCAATATGCTATCCTCTTAATATAAGCGCGTTTCGATCATTTACCATGGGGGGTGACTGGTTGCGCCAACAGGGCAGGTAAACGGGGCGGGTAAACTGGGCGTATGGACTGAGCGGGTAAACGGAGCCGCAAGCGGGCGGCAATTGGCGAGCTTCATTTTACCCGGGGCGCAAGCCTGTTTAAGAAATGGTGGGCATGATCGGTAATCGCCGCCCGTTTATCGGGCGCCATTTTATCGAGATTACGATAAATCATGGACATGCGCGGATTGCTGCGGAGGCGAGCTTCGTGGCGCGCAATGAAATCCCAATATAAAAAATTGAACGGGCAGGCCCGATCGCCTGTTGGCTTTTTCACGTCATAGACGCAGCCTGCGCAATAATTCGACATCCGATTAATGTAAGCGCCCGACGCCGCATAGGGCTTCGAGCCCACAATGCCGCCATCGGCAAATAAGGCCATGCCCGAAGTATTGGGAAGCTGCACCCATTCAAAAGCATCCGCATAAACCTCGAGATACCATTGGTTCACAGCCGGTGGCGCAAGGCCCGCGAGCAATGCAAAATTTCCCGTGATCATGAGCCGCTGAATATGATGGGCGTAGGCGGTTTGATGTGTCGCTTGTATGGTGTGGGCAAGACAGTTCATCTCAGTCTCGCCCGAATAGAAAAAGTCGGGTAAAGGACGATCGGCCGCCAGCGCATTATGCGTTGCATAGTCGGGCATAAAACGCCAATAAATGCCGCGGATAAATTCTCGCCACCCAATAATTTGTCGAATAAATCCCTCAACAGCGTTGAGCGGCGCATGGCCCGCATGATAGGCCGCCTCGGCAGCGCGGCAGGCCGCGAGGGGGTCGAGGAGACCGATATTCATTGCCGCCGCAATTTGGCTGTGAAACATGAGGTTTTCGTTTACGACCATGGCGTCTTGATAATCACCGAACTGGGGAAGTTTGGCCGTAATAAAAAAATCGAGAAGCTGATGTGCCTGGTCGGGCGTCACCGGCCAATGGAACGGTGCGACGTCGCCAAAATGATGGGCGAAATTTTGCTCGACAATCTGTGCGACCATCTGTGTGATCGGTTCCACCTCAAATTGGGGAGCGCGCGGAATATCGAGGCCTTGTTTTGGCGGTTTCCGATTTTCGCTATCGAAATTCCACTGCCCGCCAATGGGATCAGCGCCATCCATTAACAGCCCTGTTTTTCGACGCATATCGCGGTAGAAAAATTCCATCCGCAGCTGTTTGCGCCCATCCGCCCATGCGGCAAATTCGGCATGGCGACACAAAAAGCGGTCATCCTCAAGCACAGTGAGCGGCACCGAGCCCGGCCAAGCGGCCAGTTCCTCCCGAAGTCGATACTCCGCCGGTTCGGTCATTATGATTTCATCTGCATGACTATCCGCGCAGGCGCGGTGTAAGGCGTCGGTGAGCGATGCGGGCGGGTTTTGCTCGAAGCCATAATAGATCACCCGATGGCCTTGGCGTTCCAGCCTTTGCGCGAAATGGCGCATCGCCGAGAAAATCATAATGATTTTTTGAGGGTGATGCTGAACATATTCTGTCTCGCTGACCATTTCAGCGAATAAGTAGACATCATTAGCGCCCGCCTCTCTCAGGCTTGCTAAATGGTCACTGATTTGATCTCCCAAAATCGGGCGTAAACGGATCGTCATAACTGCTTTCTCATTTTATGCGTGTGGGGCGCGGCCACGGGATCGCTGACACCGAGTTGAGCAATATTTGACCGACTCCCAGTCGCGGGCCCATTTGCGGCGCCATGCGAACGGACGCTGGCAGGCAACACAAATTTTTTGCGGCAATTCACTCTTTTTTATCATTTTCATGATATTAACATGGAGCGGAACCCATTTTTTTCAATCGAGTAGCCGCATATGCTTGTTTTTAAATCATTTTTCTCCCACACTGAGCCGATCGATATTGTTCTCGTTCTCACCCGCCTATCTTCGCATAAGAGGTTACCGAATGTCCGTCATAATAAAAATAAGATCAGGTGTTGCTCGATTGGTGATTAGCAGTCGGCTTCGCCGCTTCCGCCACTTTGTTGCACGATTGATCCGGCACCTCAGGGGGGAACGCCGGGAGGTTCACTTTTTTTATCAAATCGACGACCCCTACAGCCATCTTTTGGCGCAACGCATGGTGCATTTTGAGAGCCAATTCGATGTCGATGTGGTTCTGCATTTGGTGGCTGCGCCCAGCGATGATATGGCCCCCGAGCGTGAGGCGCTTGATCGCTATGCCGCACGCGATGCCCATGATTTGGCGCGCCATATGCCCGGTTTGAGCTGTCCGGAAATTTTATCAAAGCCATCGCAAAAATCCTATGAATTCGCTTTGCGGGCGATCGCCCGCTTACAGGCTGTTGGTCCTGCTTTGGTTGAGATCGGCGATCTTTATTGGCGAGGGGAAGAGAAATCTCTCGCAAAGCGCTCAATGATGAGCTCCGCCGAAGCGCATTCTTGTGTGAAAGCCGGAACCGCGCTTCGCGATAAGTTGGGCCATTATTTAGGGGCCATGTTGTATTATGAGAAGGAATGGTATTGGGGGGTCGATCGCCTACCTTATCTCGAGCAGCGCCTCACGCTCGAGCGCGCGCAAATCTCGGCTGTGCCGTCGCTCGGTCAGTTTCCCGCGCGCCCCGCTTTTATGAGCCAGCCCGCCAAACGTCGATTGACGGTCGAATTTTTTCCATCCTTGCGATCGCCCTATAGCTATCTCGCAATGCAAGAAATCCGAGAATTATCTAATCATTACCCCGTTTCAGTCGTCTGGCGGCCGGTTTTGCCAATGGTAATGCGCGGTTTGCCGGTTCCGAGCCGCAAGGGGATGTATATTTTTAAAGATGCCCGTCGTGAGGCGGAGCGCATTAATGTGCCGTTTGGCAATGTGTCCGACCCCGTTGGCGAGCCCGTTCGGCGCGGCTATTCGCTTTTGCCCTATGCGCGGCGCGAGAACCGTGCGGAGGCGTTTTTACATGCTTTTTGCACACTCGCTTGGTCGGAGGGGGTTGATCTTGGAACAGATCGTGGCTTGCGCCTCGCGGTTGAGCGTGCGGGCCTCGATTGGCAAGTGGCACAAGATTTCGTCGGCAAAAGTGGCTGGGAAGACGAGCTGGAGGAAAACCAGCATCAGCTGATGGCAAGCGGCCTGTGGGGCGTGCCTAGTTTCCGTCTATTGGGGCCGCGCGGGCGCGAAATCTACTCGACCTGGGGCCGGGATCGGATCTGGATGTTATGCCACCATATTCAAGAAGAATTGACGCGGTCATAATCCGTCATTTGTACACTTAATTTCGCTCGGTCAAGGCTTGATTGCGTGGCGATTTGTGCCAACATGAGCAGATAGATCATCGGTTTTGAGTGGAGAATGAACAATGGAAAACTGTCTTAAATTTTATATTGATGGCGCATGGGTCGATCCGGTTGATCCAAAACCTTTTGACGTGATTAACCCAGCCACCGAGCAGGTCATCGGTCAAATTATGATGGGCAATGCGGAAGACGCTAATCGGGCTGTCGCTGCTGCTAAAAAGGCATTTCCGTCCTTTTCGCGGACAACGGTTCAAGAACGCCTTGAGCTGATTGATGCTATTATGGGGGTTTATACGAAACGCAAAGACGAGGTGGCTCAGACCATTAGTGCTGAGATGGGCGCCCCGATGTGGCTGTCGACGGCGGCGCAAGCAGCGATGGGGATTGCGCATCTTGCTAAAATTCGTGAGATCTTAGCCGAGTTTAAGTTTGAGCGTCAGCAAGGCACGACCATGATCCGCAAAGAGCCTGTGGGCGTTTGCGGATTAATTACGCCGTGGAACTGGCCGATCAACCAAATTGCCTGCAAAGTGGCGCCGGCTTTGGCGGCAGGGTGCACGATGGTGCTGAAGCCTTCTGAAATTGCGCCCCTCAATGCAGCACTGTGGGCGGAAATCCTCGATGAAGCGGGTGTGCCGGCCGGTGTGTTTAACCTCGTCAATGGCGATGGCCCGAATGTCGGGGAAGTGCTGTCGAAGCATCCAGATATCGACATGATGTCCTTTACCGGCTCAACCCGAGCCGGCGTCTTAGTAGCTCAAGCCGCGGCACCCACTGTGAAGCGGGTGTGTCAAGAGCTTGGCGGCAAGTCGGCGAACATCATCCTCGATGATGCAGATTTCGAAGCGGCGGTTGCCCAAGGGGTTCAAAGTTGCTTCTTGAATTCTGGCCAATCGTGCAATGCGCCAACCCGCATGTTGGTGCCCGCCCAACGCCATGATGAAGTGGTAAAGATTGCTAAAGCGGCCGCTGAGCAAGTTAAAGTCGGCGACCCCAATGCACCCGATACAACAATTGGGCCAGTGGTCAGCGAAACCCAGTTTAATAAAATTCAAGGCTTAATTGAAGCCGCGATCAGTGAGGGCGCTGAGCTGGTAACGGGTGGCCCCGGTAAGCCAGATGGTTTGAACGCAGGCTATTATGTGAAGCCAACGATTTTTGCCAATGTCACCAATGATATGACGATTGCGCGCGAAGAAGTCTTTGGTCCGGTTCTGTCGATTTTGAAATATGAAACGGAAGAACAGGCCATCGAGATTGCGAATGACACGCCCTACGGGTTATCGGGCTATGTCCAATCGGGTAGTGTCGCGCATGCCAGCGCAGTCGCGGCACAATTGCGGACCGGCAATGTGCATCTAAATGGCGCCGGCCCAGATGTTGGGGCACCTTTCGGCGGCTACAAGCAATCGGGTAATGGCCGTGAATGGGGAGAGTTTGGGTTCGAAGACTTCCTCGAAACGAAAGCAGTTCTGGGTTATGCGGCCGAATAAAATAACCGCGTGAACAGATGACAGATGAAACAGTTCGCTATGTGGTCGAGGACCACATAGCGACCATTACTCTCGATCGACCTGAGGCGCGTAATGCGCTGAATGCAGCAACGCGTCAGGCCTTGGGTCGTGCCTTTGAGACATTTGCTGAAGATGAAACAGCGCGGGTGGCAATCCTCACGGCTACTGGCGACAAAGTTTTTTGCGCAGGCGGTGACCTTAAGGAAATGTCGGACACGCAATTAAAAGTGCCGCCCCCTGATTTTATTCCCTATTGGAACCGCACTGTTCACACCGATAAGCCTGTGATTGTTGCAGTTAATGGCCACGCCTTCGCAGGCGGGTTCTTGCTCACGCAAATGTGTGACTTGTGTATCGCGGCTGACACAGCGACATTCGCGATTACCGAAGCCAAGCGCGGGCGCGGGGCGCCATGGGCAGGACCGCTTCCTTGGTTAGTGCCCCCCCGCATTGCGATGGAATTATTAATCACCGCCGAGCCCATTTCTGCGGCGCGGGCCTATGATGTTGGGCTCGTCAATAAGGTGGTACCGCTGTCGGAGTTACAAGCCGAGGCGCGACGGGTTGCGGAAATAATTGCCAATAACGCCCCTCTATCCGTACGTGCTGGAAAGCGTATGGTCTATGCGGTTGCCAAAAAGGCGTGGGACGAAGCGCTCGAAATTGGCGAAGCCTTGTTCGAACCCGTTTATTTAAGTGAGGATGCGCAAGAGGGGCCGCGGGCGTTTAAAGAGAAGCGACCGCCGCACTGGACGGGTAAATAACAGCAGGGAAACACGAAGGATAAATCATGGCAAATTTATACCCCATGCTCAAATTTTCACTGGGCGAAGATATCGACATGATGCGCGATAGTGTCAGCCAATATGTGAACGATATCTTGATGCCAAGGGGCGATGCGATTGATCGTGATGATGCATTTCCGCGCGATCTCTGGCCTGAATTAGGCGCCCTCGGCGTTCACGGGGTAACGGTGTCCTCCGACTATGGGGGCACAGAGATGGGCTATACCGCGCAAGCGATTATTCTCGAGGAGATTAGCCGGGCCTCGGCATCAGTGGGCTTGTCCTATGGCGCCCATTCAAATTTATGCATCAACCAAATTTATCGATGGGGGACGCATGCGCAAAAAGAAAAATATTTGCCCAAATTGATTTCGGGAGACCATTTGGGCGCGCTCGCCATGTCCGAGCCCGGAGCAGGATCTGATGTTGTCTCCATGACCCTGCGCGCGGATTTGAAGGGCGATCATTATGTTCTCAACGGAACCAAATTTTGGATTACCAATGGCCCCTCGGCCGATACTTTAGTGGTCTATGCGAAAACTCAACCGGATGCTGGGTCGCGCGGCATCACAGCCTTTCTCATCGAAAAAGACTTCTCGGGTTTTTCATGTGCTCAAAAGCTCAACAAGCTTGGGATGCGCGGCTCGGAAACGGGTGAGTTGGTTTTTGACAATTGCGAGGTGCCCGTTGAAAATATGCTCGGCCCGCTCAATGAGGGTGTGAAGGTTTTGATGAGCGGCCTTGATTATGAGCGCGCCGTCCTGGCGGCGGGGCCAGTGGGGATTATGCAAGCATGTTTGGATGCGGTCGTCCCCTATGTGCATGAGCGCAAGCAGTTTGGCGAAAGCATTGGGACGTTCCAATTGGTGCAGGGTAAACTCGCTGATATGTATACGCGCCTAAGTGCATCACGGGCTTATGTTTACGCCGTGTGTCAGGCCTGCGATCGGGGGGACACGACGCGTAAGGATGCGGCCGCCGCGATTTTATTTGCGGCAGAAAATGCAACACAAGTGGCCTTGGATGCAATCCAGCTGATGGGCGGCAATGGGTATGTTAATGATAATCCCGTTGGGCGCTATTTGCGCGATGCCAAGCTTTATGAAATTGGTGCAGGAACGTCGGAAATTCGTCGTATGTTAATCGGGCGCGAGCTTTTTTCCGAAACCGCTTAACGACCGCGCTCCATCATGCGCAGCAATAAAATAATGGGGAGTAAGCCAATGGCAATGATCACCAAGGCCGGGCCCGCTGCCTGCTCGATCTGCTCGAGCGATGCATAGCCATAGACCGTGGTGGCAAGTGTCTCAATTCCAAAAGGACGCAAGATCAAGGTTGCCGGTAATTCCTTCATGGCGTCGACAAATACTAAAATAAATGCCGCCATGAAGGGCGCACGAATAAGGGCATAATGCACCGAGAAAAAGACGCCGCCCCGCGAGCGTCCGAGGATACGGGCGGCATAGTCAAAGGCGCGCGGCAGCCGATCAAACCCGTCATCTAATGTTCCAAAGGCCAGCGCCAAAAACCGGATGACATAGGCCAAGATCAGCCCCACCAAGCCACCCGCTATGATCAGGCGACCATCGCTCAGCTCGCTCACAAAACCGGAGATCGCAAGCAAGCCAATCGCCAAAACAGTTCCTGGAATGGCGTAACCCAGCGTGCTGACGCGGGCCAGATAATCCTTTCCCTCGGGGATGGCCGAGCGACGGCGATAGGCCAGAAATAAGCCGCTAAGTGTTGTAATCAAAGCCGCCGCGCTAGCGAGGCTTAAGGATGTAACCCCGGCCTGCACCGAAAACTCGGCCCAATTGGCGCGGGCCATCAACTGTCCTACCGGAATGATAAACCCAACAATCACGGGAATTAGGCAGATCATCAGAGCAAGGATTTGTTGAGAGGGCGATAAGGCGAAGGCCTTAATCATGCGATTGCGCAAGCGGGCAGACTGAAATGTCCCCGTTTTGCGAATGCTGTATTCACTTAACACGAGCATGATCACGAAACCTAATAGCAGCAGCGATAATTGGGCGGCGCCGGGCAGGCTGCCGCGATTGATCCAGGTCGTGTAAACGCCCATGGTTAGGGTCTGGACGCCTAAATATTCGACAGCGCCAATATCATTGAGGCACTCCATGACCGCCATTAACACGCCCAGTAAAATAGCCGGCCGCGCCATAGGCAGGGCGATGCGGAAAAAACATTGATAAGGCGCCAGACCCAGCAAGCGGGCATTTTCAATGAGACCAGTCGACTGTTGGAGAAAAGAGGCGCGGGCGGAAATATAGACATAGGGGTAGAGAACGACCCCGAGGAGGAAAATAGCCCCTCCCAATGATTTAAACTGGGGATAGCTCAGGGCCGAAAAAACGCTTTGCCACAGGGGATAAATGGGGCCCGCATAATCCAATAAATCGCCATAGCTATAGGCCCCAATATAGCTGGGCAGAGCCAAAGGAAGGATCAATGCCCAGCCTAGAATCCGTCGCCCCGGAAACTGATAGAAAGTTGTTAGCCAGGCTGTCAGGGTTCCGATGATGGCCGTCACCAGCGCCACCCCAACCGTCAAAGCCAGCGTTATGCCGATTTGGTAGGGAATGACGGTTCGAAGAAGATGTTCCCACAAATCGCTCGTATTGGCGACGGATAGCGCCATCAAGCCCATGAGCGGGGTGAGCATCACGACGCACAGGCCAATCGCCCCGATCCGCCAAAACGAGAGTCGATTATGCCTCGGCATCATCCTCGAATGGGGGGTCAATGACACCATGGGCCCGCACACTCCTTCATGTCGTTAGCCGAGGGACGGTGAAGAGGGGTTATGATGCGCGCCGACATTGCTCAACAGCGGCCAAAATTTCGCGCGCAATTTCTTCTGCTTCATCGGGTTCAAAATCCATCGGGATTTCGATCCGGTCACTGGCCACAAAAATGCGGACAAGCTGATGCTCGGTGACCCCAATGCTTAATTCAGCAACGATATCTGATGGTGTGTTTATGCCCATAGTGCACCTCCTTTAACCCTTTCATTACCACAAATTAGGGCAAGACCAATGCGTTTTGCGGTTGGTATTTGATGGCTTAAGTTTTTTGATGACTTGAGTTTTTTGGTAAAGGACAGTAATTTGCGGGCTCGGTCGCCCTTCGAGGCGCCCGCGCAGATGGGCAGCCTTAGCTCAGTAGGTTAGAGCGCTTGATTGTGGATCAAGAGGTCCCCCGTTCAAATCGGGGAGGCTGTACCATTCGCCCCCGCCCAATATGCTTCTGGCGACGCTCGACCATGTCCTTAAACGTCCCCTTTGCCTTAGAGTTTGGCCATGGGCGACCGCTTCTTGCCCTCTCGCGGATTAATTGGGCCGGTCAGCCGTCACCTTTGCTGCTTCACCAGTCGTCTGGCGACGGGTTATTTTTTCGCGTAATTCCGCATGAAGCGCTGCCGTTAACGGGAAACGCCAAGCGATTATAATGGCAAATAGGAAAAACCCAGCCGGAACGAGCGCATAGTAAATCCGTAAGGCGAGAAGTTGCTCGGCTCCATTTTCGGCCAATAGTTTAGCGTTAAAGGCAACCACAGCGAGTGCCTGAATGGCCAGGAAGGTGCCGAGCGCGGTTGAAATTTTCGAGGTCATGCTCGCAAGTGCGATATAAGAGCCCGCCCGCGCTTTTCCGGTTTCAGCGGTTTCGACGTCGATCACATCGGCGAGAATAGCCAGCGGCAAAAATTGCAAGCCGCCAAAACAGGCTCCTTTTGCAATGAAGAAGATCACAAATAAGGTATAATCATCGGCATCGAAGCTCATATTGACGGCCGAGATCAAGGCGACGGCGATCAGCGTGCCGCATAGCGCAATATGCTTGCCGACGCGCCGCCCGAGCCAGAGCCAGAACGGGACCGCGATTAAGCCCGCAACAAAATAGATGAAATAAAGCGTTCCGACATCGGTTGCGCCGATCACGCCGCGCATAAAAAAGAGAGAGAGCGCGTTCCGAAAAGCCTCTGCGAGGGTGATGATTAAAATCAGCGCCACCATCATGCGCATCGGCACATTGGCCCATATTTGACGTGCGCTGTCTCTAACGGAAGCCTTGCGAGGCGAGGCCGTCTCTGGCGCTGTTTCTGGCGGTGTTTCTGGTACAAAAACGCAGAGCAAGATGCCGAAAACTGGCGCGCTGACCGCAACCGCGATCGCCATCCATTTCATAATGGATGTAATCTCGCCATCGCCATATTGCTCGACCGCAAAGGGAATAAAAGCTGCGACGAGTAAGCCGATCAGGGTGAATTGTTCGCGCCATGCCGTGACCCGCGATCGTTGGTGATAGTCAGGCGATAGTTCAGCGCCCCAGGCGCCATAGGGCAAGCCCACAAGGGTCGTGCCAATATACATTCCAGCAATGCATAATAAGAGATAGGTTGGGCCCGCCCCCTCAATGGGCACGAATAAAAACCATATGGAAAGCGCCAAAATCGGCACCCCCAATAAAAGCGGCGGTCGGCGGCGGCCAAGGGGGGTGCGCAATCGATCAGAGACGGCGCCTACGACAGGATCGGTGATAACATCCGTGATTTTGGCGATCAGCAGCATAGTTGCGACTGCAGATAATGAGATGCCGACATGGCTTGCGTAAAAAGCGGGAAGCCAAATGGCGATGGGATAGCCCACCAAGGCCAAAGGCACAGCCATCGCCCCATAAAGTGCTAGATGTGTTTTTGAAATTGGATGATCCACACTCACTCCCTCACGCAACCGCTTTCAGCATTTTTGGTTTTAATATTTGACCGAAAGAACCGACCAGTGTCCAGAAGATAAGTGACGAAATGCAGCCGAAATACACCAAAAAAAAGATCGAAAAATTAGGGTGTTAATCGCGTAAAAAGGAAGGCTGGGTGGTGGGGTGAAAGTGATGAAGACCCCGTTGGCGGGTTCGCCAATCGGGCAAAAATTGATCCATAAAACCATAAAAACGCGCATTGTGTCCCAGCTCATAGAGGTGGGTCAGCTCATGGACCAGCACATATTCCAGATATTTAAGGTCATATTGAGCGAGCGCTGAATTCAGTCGAATGGTGCGTCGCGTCGGGGAGCAGCTTCCCCAGCGCGAAGACATGGAGCGGCATGTGACTTTTGTAATGTGGGTTTGGGTTTGCTCGAGCCAATAGGGCAATATCTCCTGTATTGCGCGCTCAGCCTCTTGCTTATACCAGCGCTCGATCAGTTTTATCGAAACAGTCTCGACGTCCCCCACCGGCAAATAGAGATAGGCCAAATCATAGGAAATGGCCTTGCGGCGCTTGGGTGTAAATACAATTTGTAGGGGCCGCCCCCATACGGCGCATTTGTCGCCCGGGCGCAGTGTAGTGGAGGGTGGAGGGGCGGCTTGAAGAGCCGCTTGATGATGCTCAATCCACTCTGTGCGGGATTGAATGAATTGGGCAATTTCTTTTTGCGATATGCGATGGGGAGCCGAAATATAAAGCCGAGTGGTTCCGGGCTTGAGGCGGAGAATAATATTACGCACGCGCTTGAAGGTGATCTCGACATCATAGCCCGCTAAATGACGGACGATTTTACGCTCAGGGCGTTTTTTAATCCAACTCAGCATGTTGCAAGAACCGGTCGATATGCTCGGGCGAGATGCAGGCACAGTGCTGCACAAGCCCCGCTGGTCGATAGAACCAAAAAGCCAAAATTATAGCCGCCTAAATAATCATGACATAAGCCCACCACTAAAGGCCCAAGCCCCACGCAGCACGTCATAATAAATTGATTAATGCTCAACAGCGACGAAAACAGCTCGGTTCGGAAATGGCTCGCAATGATCAGGGGTTGCACCATGAGGATCAGCCCGACCGTGCACCCGAAAAGCGTGGTGACCGCGAGAACGGCAAAATTTCCAGTGGCAAATGACATCAGCATCATTGATAAGGCCTGACATAGATAGAGACCGACGGTAAACGGCAAAATCGAAATCCGGTCGAGCCAATTGCCCCAAATCAGGCGCGAGATAAAACTAAAAAAAGCGAGAACGGCAAGGGTGCGCGTGGCTGTCTCAAAGTCAGCACGCTCCAAAGCCCAGCTATAGGCATGGGCGATGGCCCCAACTTGCGTGAACAAGGCTAAGGCCGAGGCGGCGGTGAGCAGAACAAAGAAAGGCTGTCGGGCGATATTCCCAAGCGGTGTTGCATCGCCAGTATCCGCAGGGGCAACCAGCGGTTCTCCGCCATCGGGCCCGATCCCAATATCTCGAGGATCGTTGCGGATACATAACAAAATGATTGGAAACACCAGCAAGATCAGAGCCACAAAAAAGGGGGCCTGGCCACCTGTCAGACCGTCCAGGCTCAACCTTTCGGCAAGGATGGGAGTGATGACAATGCCCCCCAGCGAGAGGCCGGATTGCGATACAGCTAAAGCAAAAGCGCGGCGTTTAACGAACCAGCGTGTGATGAGCGTGGTCGCCGGTAAGGTGCCGACGCAGGCAAATCCAACCCCGAGGACGGCATAGAAGCCGTAAATGCCCATTAAGCTCTCGACATATCCCAGCAACACAATCGCAAAGCCCATGGTTAAGGCGCCAACGCCAATGATCCAGCGAATATCGATATGGCGCATGAGCTGGCCGATGACGATGCCTGTGAGGCCCGAAATAAGCAGAAAAAATGTACTTCCTAATGAGGTTCCGCTTACCGGTAAGTTATGCACGCGTACGATTTCAGCCAGATAGATGGACTGGGCATAAAACCCTAGCCCTGAGCCAATCGATAAGCAGTAGGCGGTTGCTAGGACGAGCACCCAGCCGCGGGTGAAACGATTTGCGTGTTCCATTACATTTTATCCTGAGGATATCCTAACTGCCGCAACGTCTTGGCAATGTCATCCAAGATAGAGGGGTCATCAATTGTGGCGGGCATTGTCCAGCTTTCGCCATTGGCGATGCGCCGCACGGTTCCCCGCAAAATTTTCCCCGAGCGAGTTTTGGGCAGACGTGCCACGCGCGCAATAAGCTTAAAGGCGGCGACAGGGCCGATATCATTGCGAATACGTGCCACGCATTCATCGAGAATTTCTGCGTCGGGACGATTGACGCCATCGTTAAACACAACCAAGCCAAGGGGAATTTGGCCTTTCAAAGGGTCATTCACCCCCAAGACAGCGCATTCAACAATATCGGGGTGGCCCGATAAAACCTCTTCCATGCCGCCCGTTGATAGGCGATGGCCCGCAACATTAATAATGTCATCGGTGCGCGACATGATGAATAAATAGCCATCCTCGTCTTGATAGCCGGCATCGCCGGTTTTGTAGTAGCCTGGAAAATCCTTCAAATAAGCGGCCTGATAGCCGTCGTGGTTTTCCCATAAGGTGGGCAGACATCCGGGTGGCAGGGGCAATTTGATGACCACCGAGCCAATTGTCCCGGCGGGCACTTCCATACCCGTTTCATCGACAATTCGGACGTCATAGCCCGGCATCGGAACACTGGGCGAGCCATGTTTCACGGTAAGTGTTTCGAGACCAATTGGATTGGCGCAGATGGGCCATCCCGTCTCGGTTTGCCACCAATTATCAATCACAGGTGTTTGAAGAACCTGTTCGGCCCATAAGACGGTATCAGGATCAGCGCGCTCGCCCGCGAGAAACAGGGCCTCAAAATGATCCATCGCATAGCGTTGCAAGAGCTCCGCTTTCGGGTCTTCCTTGCGGATCGCGCGAAACGCGGTGGGCGCTGTGAAGAGCGCCTTCACTTGATGCTCGGCGATGACCCGCCAAAATGCGCCGGCATCGGGCGTCCCGACGGGCTTGCCCTCATAGATAATGCTGGTCGCTCCCACAATCAGGGGCCCGTAGAGGATGAAGCTGTGGCCGACCACCCATCCCATATCTGAGGCTGACCAGAAAACATCGCCCGCCCCGATATTATAGACATTGCGCATTGCCCAATTGAGGGCCACTAAATGGCCGCCATTGTCGCGCACAACGCCCTTAGGGATGCCGGTCGTGCCCGAGGTGTATAAGATGTAAAGCGGATCGGTTGCTGCGAGGGGTGTACACGCTGTGGCATGAAATTCAGCGGGTAGGTCTTGCTCGGCTTGACGCCAGTCAATATCGCGCTCGGCCATCAGTGTGGCCTCGGATTGCGGGCGTTGCAAAATAATGCAGTGCGCGGGCTTATGCAGCGCCAGCTCAATGGCGCCATCCAAAAGCGGTTTATAATCAATAATACGGCCCGGCTCGATGCCACATGAGGCTGACAGAATGAGATGGGGTTGCGCATCATCGATGCGCGTGGCGAGCTCCGGCGCCGCAAACCCGCCAAACACGATCGAATGGATGGCGCCGAGGCGGGCGCAGGCGAGGGCCGCAATCGCCGTCTCAAGGATCATTGGCATATAGATGATGACCCGATCGCCTTTGCCAAGGCCATAAGAACGCAACACCCCTGCGAAATGCGAAACGCGAACGAGCAGATCGCTATAGCTTATTGCGGTTTGTTGCTGGGTTAGCGGCGAATCGTAAATCAGGGCCGTTCTGTCGCCATGGCCGGCCGCGACATGTCGGTCGAGACAATTGTAACATGTATTCACGCGCCCATCAGGAAACCAATGGTCGAGGCCATCTATTTCGGCATAAGCCGTTTGCGGTGGCGTGATCCAATCAATATCCGACGATTGATTTAACCAAAATTCCTCCGGCGACTGTTTCCAGTCGGAATAGGTAGCCTGATATCCCATAATTCCTCCGTTCTTTAACTATAGGCCCGCCCGCGCGTCAGGAGAAGGGGAGATCAAACACTAAGAGCTCATTTCGCGGGTCTGCGGTTGAGAGGGCTGATGGGGAGGACAGCGCGCAGCCGACCTGCTCTGTCATGGGCATTGATATTAACCCAATGAATTAGCGTCATAAATGAGGCCGATGCATGGTGAGTTTTTAGCCCTATTCACATTTTTTTTTAAATTTGTCACAAAACTTTCACATAATCAGTATCTATTCCCGACAGGCCCAATTTGGATGAAATCTCGCTTGGGTCGCGTGTGTGGCGTTGAATGAAATTTAACTCTGAACACGCAACTAGAAGTAGTTAGAACCCTCCTCGGCTAGAGTGTTTTTAGCCCAGGAACTTTGTGAGGACGTTATGAAAAAACTAGTACTTGGAACAGCTTTTGCGGCTCTTTCAATGGCGCCTGCAGTAGCCGGGCCCATCGCTGTCACCGTTGGTGGCTATTATAATTCAATGGTTTACTTGGTCGATAGTGACAATACAGGCAAAGATTACACAGATCAGTCGCTTCAAGAAGATGCCGAAATTATCTTTAAGGGTAAAGGTAAATCAGACAATGGCATCGAATATGGTTTCCAAGTTCAGTTGGAAGCATCGACCAGCAGCGACCAAATTGACGAACATTACGTCTATGTCAAAGGCGACTTCGGTAAAGTAATCTTAGGTGCTGAAAACTCAGCCGCCTATCTGATGCAAGTTTCCGCGCCGAGATTCTTGGGCTGGAAAACCTACGATAATAATTTCGAAACTTGGGGTGAAGTTGCAAAATATGAAAAGCCACTTCATGACAACTATTCTGGCGATGCCAACAAACTTAGCTATATGACGCCAAAAGTTGGTGGGTTCCAATTCGGTTTCTCGATGACCCCATCTGCTGAAAATAGCGGCGGCGCCGGTGCTGGTGGCACTCTGCTGTTGGAAAAAGATAACGGTAAATATGAAGACGTTATGTCTTATGCTGTTGCCTATGGTGGTGACCTTGGCGGCGCAAAAGTAAAACTGTCTTACACCTATGAAGAAGGCGAAAAAAGCGATGTTGACGACAGCGAATATGCTGTTGGTGCGCAGCTAGGCTTTGGTAACTTCTCCATTGGTGGCCATTATTTTGAGGCGGATGAGCCTAATGGTAACGATTGGGAAATCATGCATTACGGTGCTGCCTATAAAATGGGTGACTCGACGCTTGGTTTTGCGATCCAAAATCAAGAGGACCCAACGGCCAGCAACACAAATAACGACACTGACATCTTGATTCTTGGCGGTAGCACGAAGCTGATGTCTGGTGTGAAGCTGACCTACTCTTATGAGCAAGTTCAAAGTGACGACACAAGCAAAGGCGACACCGACTTTATTGGTGTTGGCTTGCTTCTGAAGTTCTAAGAACTCTTCTTGGCGACCTCCCTTGGGAGGTCGTTCATGATTGGAAATGGCGGGGCCCTCCCCCCGCCATTTTTCGTTTCTCGTTGGAGTTGTGTTGATCGAACAAGGCAATCTCTAATCCATGGACAGCGCGTGACGTTTTGCCTAGCTTAGGCTTGGCTGTGTCCATAAAATAACAAGAATAAGGTGCGTCTCAGCCACCCTTTGGTTCTCTTTTTCCTTTGGTTCTCTTTTTTCTGGCTTTCTGTTTCTCAGGCTTTCTGTTTCTTAGGCCTTCTCAGTACTCTGGCTCAGTACTCTGGCTCAGTACTCTGGCTCAGTACTCTGGCTCAGTACTCTGGCCTTTTGAGCCCTCGGCCTCAGCTCTGGCCGTCTATTGGGCACCATTTTTCTGGGCTCGGGTCTGTTCCAAATACGAGGCCTGATTTTAGTATTTGAAAAAATGCCATCTAGTTGCCTAGCCCGAAGCGTGTCATTTCTGTGATGCGCCACCGATTGTTGAGGTGGTCTTTTCCCGTTTGTTACGTGTTTTTTGCAGCCGTTTTTGGGGCTGTTTCTGAAGTTTTGTGCGTTGCGTGGTTTGGTTGGAACCTGGAGCCGCCTTCGTGCCCGTTGTTCCGATGCGTGTTCGGTAGAGCGTGTTTTGTAACAACAAAGAAAAGGTGACAATCATGAATTTAACATTCCTCTCCTCCCTGACTGACGCGGCCGATGCGGGCGCTGTCGATGCAGTCGATTCTCCCAAACGACAAAATACAGCCGGTCTTCAATCTCTTGCCCCCCGTAAGTCTCGAGCCTATCTGAAGCCTCTGTCTTTCCTTCACGCCGTGGGACGCCGTTCAACGCTTGGTCTTGTGCTGGGAACAGCCATATGCACCCCTCACGCCTATGCTCAGCAAGGGAGTCAATCTGAAATGATGGGCGCAACGCCACTGAATTTTTCAGTGAATGGCTTTTTCTATACCGGCATGGCTTATGTCGATCGAAATGACGATTATACGCGCAATGCGATGTCGCAAGATGCCGAAATTCACTTTAACGCTGAGACGGTTCTCGATAATGGCGTTCGGTTTGGCTTGCAGGTTCAAGTCGAAGCGCAAGATGAAGATGACAATGATCCTATTGACGAAGCATATGTTTATATTGACGGTGCCTTTGGTCGCTTCACCATTGGCGCAGAGAATGACGCAACCTATCTCTCTGCCGTGCAAGCCCCGACCTTCATTGCCGGCATGCGTCCCTATCGGAACCGTTTGACCGACGAAATTATCCAGCGAAACCTATCCCTGCGCAATGACGCGGATACAGGCTTTGCCATTGGCCCGGGCGGCCTTGAATACTCGCTGAATAGCGTCAATATGTCGACATTGTCGGATCAGATCTCGGATGATGAACTTAAAATTATCTACTTCTCGCCACGGGTCGCCGGATTTAGGGGCTCGGTCAGCTATTCTGCCAATAATGGCAATCCGTCGGGCGGCCGCACTAATGTGACCAAAGTCGCCGAGCAAGATGATATCTACAGCTACGCCATTGACTATCATCATGCGTTTACCGAAAAAACGATGCTCGATCTATCTTTTGGTGTTACCGAGGGCGACAACTCGATCAATACGGGCACCGTCGCCTATGCGCTTGAAGATCCAAAAATTGTCTCCTATGGCGCTTCACTTATGCTCGATAAGCTGACGATCGGCGGCAATTACACCACCTATGACAATCATCGTGGCGTGAAGGGCCAGGACATCGATACGCTGAATATGGCGGTTAAATATGATATGGGCCGCACATCGCTGGGGATCAGTTTTACCGATGGCAATGATGATGGGGTGGTCGCCGTGCGCTCTTCTGTTGATTATCAAGAATGGGTGATCGGCGGGCAAACGCGTATCGCCCCTGGTATTTCAGTCGGATATTTCTATCAAGATGCACAGGCCGATTACAGCGCTAATCAGTCTCGCGATGTTTCATTGATCGGATTGACACTGGCACTACAAATTTAGTCCGTCTGGCGCTCGTCTCACCAAGAAACCGGACTCATCGAGGCATCAGCCTCACCAAAAAAAGAGTGGGGGCTTAGGCCCCCATTTTCGGTGTTTGGCGCCCGCCGCAAGTGAAAGTCGTGCCGTTTGGGCGGCTTCATATCTTGGTGCTGAACCTTGGCGCAGAACTTTCGCGCTGAACATTGGTGCTGATTTTGCGCCGAACCTTAGCGCCGAACCTTAGCGCCGAACCCTAAGGTCGGCACCCTAAAAATAGTAAATCCAGCGCAGCCGTGCGAAGTCTTCGCGCTTGACCGGGGTCTGAATGAGATTGTCAGGGTCGATATGTGTTTGCGCCCGAACTTCGAGCATAATTTTCATATTATTATTCAGGCGTCGCTCGGCTTCGATCGATAAGGCTGTGCTTTGGTCCTCAAGGTCAATTATGGCGCCGGCTAATAGGGTTGTCGAAACCGTGTCATTGGCGACCCAGCGCAGGCCAAAGCCCAGATCATTTGCGAAAGGCTGCGGCGCCTGATCGCCGCGCTCATCCCACATATATTCCGCAACCAGCCCTAAATCGCTGGTCGACCCCAAAAGGCTGTACAGCGTATATTCGACGCCGGTGACGACGCGCGCGTCGCGTTCACCCAATTGGTCTTGGCTCAGCGCCTCAAGCTTAAGGAGCCACGCGTCAATGGTTGCTTGCACGTCGAGTGAAACCTGTTTGCGCAGCGGGTAGTAGGGCACGAAGCGCCCATTCGACATATAAGCGGGGCTTAAAACAGGATCGCGGGCCGTGCCATCGAAATAGGAAAGACCCACATCCCATATATCAATACTATTTGTGTAGCGCACAGCATACTCGCCTTGCTGTTTTGCAAGATGGCTTTCATATAGATGCTGATGCGGATCGATCACCACCGCGCCCCCCGGGCGTCCAGCCGGCCCCTCAAAGCGGCGCGGCCGAAAACTCGGCATATAAAATACAGAAAATGTTCCATTGTCCGAGACATAGCTGCCGCGGAGCATCGCCTGGCCGAGCTTTTGCTCGCCGTCGAGGCTCTCCACTAAATCAGTTTGATTAATGACGTCGACGAGATGAACAAATTCTGTCACCCCCCAAAAGACCTTATCAATGCCCATGACAATTTCGAGATCGCCATCTACAAATCGATATTTGGCTTCCCGAATATCGCCGTGACTTCGGCGCCCATCGCCACTATCGCCGCGGGCAAAGCCCTTAAATTCAAAACTATGCGTGCCGCTCTCGTCATAAACACCAAGCTCGATCAGGCTAGCGATCGATCCATAATGCTTTCGTCCCTCTGGGCGGTCGCCGCGTTCGAAAAATATCCGCGCTTCGGTTTCAATCTCTCCCTCAAACTCCACTTCTAAAGCCGTCGCTGTGGAGGCGAAGCTGAAACTGGCCAGGGTCCCGACCAGCACAGTCTTGCGGAGTGCGGCGGCCGCACATCGTAAAGGCGAAAAAGAAGGCATGAGCGTTACCGCGCGCGTTTCAGGCTATTTTGGTTGAAGTCCTTCTCGGTCAGACCGGATTGAAACACATAGTTTTCCCATGTGAGACGTGTTGTTTTTTGCGTGACATGATTTTCCATATAGAGGTCATGTGCGCGCCAATATTGATCGAGATAGAGGCGGTAATCACTAAATGTCAGGGATTTAAGCAACGCATCTTTACGATCGTAAAAATCGACTTTCCGGCTTTGATAGTCCGTGGTATCGATCCAAGAGATCATGCGTGTATAGCCCGAATGTTCATAGAGGGGGCGCCGCTCGACCACATGGCATGTCCGATCGCCGCAGGCTTCGTCGCGTAACCAGACATAGCTATATTTACCAACTTCTTGGCTTGAGAAATCCTCAAAGGCGAATTCGGATCCCATGAAGGGGCCGGACTTATTGACAGAAGAAATGCGTTTCACCCGCTTCAGTGCCGGCAAATACATCCACTGCTCATCCGGTTCCAGAATATGAGCATAGGTCAGCATGGCCGTACCAGCGATATCGCGCGGCTGATCGAAAATGATCATGCTCCAATCGCCGTCCTTTGGGTTTTTATTTTCTAACGATTTAAATTTAATTTCGCGCGTGCTCACATCACCATTTTGATTGGTGAGGATCATCTTCATATCACTGGTGCTGTCGCCAAATCCCAAATTCCGACGATCGGTCTCATTAGCAATGGCGGTTCCGCGGGCAACCGGATCGGACTCAGGGGGCAGATTGACGGCGTGAGCGGGGATGATCATCAGCGCGACGGCGACGGCTAAGGTGATTGCTGGTTTAAACATATAATACTCCCGTTTAAGCGGCTGGCGTGTTCGACTTTTTATCAAATGCCATCAACAAAGGTGGTAAGAGCAAGAAGTCGAGAATAAGGGCAACGAAAATTGTCAATGAGACGACGAGCCCCAACATGGCGTTAATTTTAAAGGGCGATGCGTAGAGCACCAAAAAGCCCGCAATGAGAATTAATGAGGCGACCCAAAGCGCGGTGCCCACCATCGAAAAACTATAACGCACGGCCTTTTCCGACGAGTAGCCGAGGGTGACACGCGCATGTTGATATTTTGACAACATGTGCACGGTCGCGTCGACAATGAGACCAATTGCGGTTGCTGTCACAAAGGACGTCCAAAACCCGACCGATTCATTGAAAACCGCAAAAATTCCCATGGCGACTGCGGGCGGGGCGATATTGGGGATTAAACTAATTAATCCAAGGCGGACACTGCGCAAAGCGACGACCAAGCACAGCGAAATAAGAATAAAGGCATATATGGTGCCATAGGTCATGGTTTGGAAATTGCGCTCGCCGATGAATGAGAACATGACGGCCTGACCGGAAGGTTCGACCACCATATTCTCGGGCAAATTATCGGCCATCCATGCAAGGGTCCGCTGCCGTAAATCGCGCATCTCACTGGTGCCGACATCGTCTAAGGTGACCAGCATCCGGGTTGCGGATTTATCGACATTGATCTGGTCATTGAGATCCAGCCCATAGGGTAAGGACATTTCATAGAGCAAAAGATATTGGGCGCTCAGTTCACGATTATCGGGAATGCGGTAAAAGTCTTGATTGCCGGCATTCATCGATCGGTTAATTCGTTTCATAATATCGCTGAACACCGCCACATGGGCCACTTCATTTTGCGTCCGCATCCAATTGGCGAGCTTGTCGATATTGTTCAAATAGTCCGGTTCGGAAATTCCACCTGCATTGCCGCTTTGAAGCGAGAAATTAAGAAGATAAATGCCCGTTAAATTATCTGCGGCAAAATCGGAGGCCACCCGGAAATCCATCCGGTCGTCAAAATATTCCACGAAACGGTCATTGAAAGTGAGGCGCGGGATCACCGCCGTCAGTCCAATGACGGCGACCATCATGCTCATCAGCAGAACCCGCCGACGCGCAATAACCCATTCAGCCAAATGCGTGAAGCCAGAGCTTTGTCTCTCCACAAGCGTATTCGATTTGAGCGGTAAGAGAGAGAGCAGGGCTGGGAATAAGGACATCGACAGCGCCCAGGCAACAATAGCCCCAATGCCGGAAATCGATCCGAGATCCCGATAAGGAGGCGCGTCTGAGAAGTTCAGGCTAAACAGACCGATCGCCGTTGTCAGCGACGTCAGAAAAATCGGCTGAGCATTGATCTTCAAGCTCTCATAAATCGCCTCTGTTTTATTTTTCCCAGCACTCATTCCGGCCATGGCGGTGATCATAATGTGAATACAATTAGCCACTGCCACGGTGATGATAATGGTTGGCGCGCCTGAGGCGGGGGGGCTCATCGGGATCCCCATCCAACCCGCGATACCAAGCGCAGTCAGGGCCGAGAGGCCAATAATGATCACAGACGCAATCGTGCCAAATATTTGGCGGGTCACTAAAATGAGAATAAGGCCGATAAAAACAAACATTAACGGGGTCAGCGTTTGAACGTCGCGTTGCGCAGACTCGGCGAAGGAATTGCTGAGCATTTGCGACCCAGTAATTTCAATGCGAAAATTCGGGTGCTCGACTAAAGCCCGTTCTTTGAGATCCCGAACGGCGGTTACAATGCTGGTGGTGGCTGCCGCGTCATCCCGTGGGGGACGCAAAGAAATTAATACACCCGTTGTGCGGCCGTCTGTGGAGAGCAGCCGCTTGTTTAAAAAGGCGTTGTCGCGAATAGCCGCTTCGACGCGCGGCCCATCAGCTTCGGTGACTGCCGAGGGATCAGGAACAAGATTGGCAACGATCAGATCGTCGCCATCCGGCGTTGTATCTTGGAAGTTCGTAATCGAGTCGACCCGCGTCGAATATGGAATTTGCCATCCCTGCTCGGTTAACATGCCGATCAGTTTGAGCGCTTCTGGCGCGGTTGCTGGGCCCTCACTGGGCTGGATGACGAATAAAATTGTGTCGGGGCTCGAGTAAGTGCGCTCTAACTCTTCAAATGCTTGTAAATACGGGTTTTGGTCCGTAAAGAAATAACGATAATCATTGGTAAAGCGCAACTGGCTGGCGCCAGCCAAACCGACAAAGCACAAGGCCAAAGTCATGAAGACTGTTATAATCGGGCGACCGATTACAAATTGAAAAAAACGGTCGAGCAAGCGACTCATACGTCCCCCTTTGTGAGCTTAGGCTCACATACTAAAACACTGACACCACTTTGCACTGGACGATCAGCAAATTCAAACGCATTCTGTAAATGCGCGTATTGGCTGAATAATATTCAGAATTATTCAATAATTTTGAATAAAATCTAGCGCTTGATCGGTATCCTTCCGAACTAATCTCTGTCGTGATCTCTGTCGTGATCTCTGTCGTGATCTCTGTCGTGATCTCTGTCGTGATCTCTGTCGTGATCTCTGTCGTGATCTCT
>CBFIIU010000005.1:24641-29384 GCA_965662735.1 Alphaproteobacteria bacterium | reverse complement strand
TGACATCATCTGTGTCATGATGGCGTCGCAAGTGGGCGGAAAGGCGTTGGCGTGCTTCGGGCGATAATTGCGTTGCCATATCGCGCAATAAACCATGGAATTCTCGATTAATGCGGTCGGCCGCTTCTTGGGATCGGCCTAAAATTGGCACGATTTCGTCAGAATTCGGGGTATCTCGGCGCAAGGCTTGACCAAAATCGCGTCGAGCCGCGCGTAACTCTTCGAAAGACTGCCGAATGGCCGGTTTATGTTGGCTGAAAATATCAGACGCGACCTGCCGGTCCGGCTCTTCAAGATGACGCATGAAATAACGTTCGCCTCTTTGGAGGCGTTTTTCAATCCAACTACCGGGATGGCCACGAATTTCATTGAATCGATAAGCCGCGAAACCCGCCGCGCCGATGACAATTAAATTCAGCCCGACCGAAACCACGAGCATAATGGAGAGTATTTTTTGTCGCGTTAATTTCATCATAAAATCCAAATATTTGTTTTAGTGACCTGATTTGAAATCGGGGTTGTGTTCGCTCGGTTTATTCCGAGAGTGTCCATAATTCAAAGCTCGTGAACGCCAAAACATCTTCCGAGCCATCTAATGTGGCCATATTTATGGGCCCCGCGAATAAAGGATCGGCGACGTAAGAGCCGATCACCAGGCCAAGGCCAAGCGCCGCCGCCGCCAAGCCGCCATTGGCCCAAATCGACCGGCGCGCAGTATCGACAGCCGGTGCCCCCTGCTGTGACAGGTGGGGGCGCGGGTCCTGTCGGGAGAGCATTTCTCTGTCGAGCGTCTGCTGGAGGGAGGCGGAACCCTCAAACTGGCTGGTGATTTGCGAAATAAACCCGTCGCTAATGGGCGGCATGCAGGCGGTAATCTTATCGTCCAAGGCTTTTTCGCGGCTGAGAGTTGCTGCGAGCCCCGGATAATTGTCAATCGCCTCATGCAAGGCATCCCGAATGTCCTCTGGCCATAAATCAGGGGCTCCGCCATAGGTCTCCATTAATCGCCGAGCCTGTTTTTCTGATAAGGGGGAGCTGTTACGGGTCATTTTCTTACTCTTTCTAGCGACATGTTGTTCATATTGCGGATAAAGACGGCCGTTCTCGGGCCAATTCGGTATGCAAAGCTTGGCGAGCGCGGCGTAAAATCGACTCGAAGGCCGCCAATGAGATGCCCATCATGGCCGCGGCCTCATATTGTTTCATATCCGAAAAGTAAACAAGTTCAATGGCTTGACGTTGATCCTCTCCGAGGCGCTTGAGAGCAGAAGCGATCAGACGGTGATCATCTTGAACGGCTAATTCCGCTTCTGCATTGGCTTGATCGCTCGCAAGGTGATGAAAATCATCAATATTTTGTGTTTGCTTGGCGCGCCGCCGGCTATCAATGGCCTTGTTCACGGCTATTCGATACAACCACGTCGTGATTTTGGCATGACCGGCCTCAAATGAGGCCGCATTTCGCCAAACGGCGATAAAGACTTCCTGGCAAGCCTCATCAGCAAGGGCACTGTTTGACAGGGTTTTGTGGCATATCCGACGCACGAAAGCGATATGACGTTCAACAAAATGACGGGCTGCTTGGGTGTCACCCGCGCCCATGCGCGCCAGCAAATCCTCGTCCGAAAGGGGCCCGTTGCTGCTTTCAATAGCCGTCATATACGAAGTGTGACCCAAATTAACGTCCTGTAAAATAGCGAAATCGGAAAAATCCTAAAAATTTAAGTTCGCCGTGATCTAGTTGGTTAATCGGGGCGTAAAAGCAATATCGGTCAAAATAGTTGACTGGCTGGATACGCTTCCCCTCAATGGCGTATACCAGAGCCCCGCCCTCCCCTCAGGGCGGGGCTTTTTTATGGAAATTTTATGGAAATGGGCGTCGAGGCGGCGTTTGGCGGCTTTTGGGCCTCAAAAATGGTCCAAAATCCAAGTTTTCAGGGCCGATGCAATGTCTTCGGGGCTATCTTCTTGGATGAAGTGCAATCCCTTCACGCTTCGTTCGGTTTGATTGGGCCATGACCGACAAAAATCCCGCATGGGGCCCGTTAAAATCGACCCTGGTTCGGCATTAATGAATAATTTGGGCATAGGGCTCGCGGCCATAAACTCGGCATAGGCCTGAACACGTTTCACAACATTTTCAGGTTCTCCCGCAATCGGAATTTCGCGCGGCCAGGTCAGTGTCGGGCGCCGTGCCTCGCCCGGCTCGCGGAACGGATGGCGATAGGCGTCCATTTCTTGTTCGCTGAGCGTCCGCAGGATCGAATTGGGAAGCACGCGCTCTACAAAAATATTCTTATCGAGAATGATTTCCTGGCCCGCAGGCGAACGAAAGGCTTGAAAAATACTGCGCGCGTTTTCTGGCCAATCGTTCCAATCGGCAATGGGCTGCACGATTGCCTCCATATAGCATATGCCCGCGACACGCTCGGGGTGTCGGCAGGCATAATCAAAGCCTAATGCTGAGCCCCAATCATGGATGACCCAGATCATGTCTTGAGTGGCACCCAATTCATCCAATGCTTTTTCGAGAAATCGGGCATGGGTTTCAAACCCGTAACCGCCAGAATCATTCGGGGGTAATTTATCGCTATCCCCCATGCCAATCAGGTCGATGGCAAGACAACGACCCTGTTCGACGAGTTCCGGCATGATGTTGCGCCACAAATAGCTCGAGGTTGGATTACCATGTTGAAAAATAATGGGTCGGCCTTGTCCCATTTCCACATAGCGCATCGACAAACCGTCAATGGTTATTGATTTTTTAGGTCCCCATTCTTGGTCACGCATTGCGCTCGCCCTCACTTATTCTTTTCCGTCACCAACTTTGTTCCGTCACGCACTCTTTTCTGCGCTTAGTTTTCTTCTCGGCGCTTAGTTTTCGCCTTCAATGATCCGCTTAAACAGCGCCTCTTTGGAAGCAATTTCATCTTTTGTGCGCTGCAGCGTCTTTTGCTCATGGTTAAGCCATTGTGCCGCATTCTCTTGAAATGCCGTCATCAGGCGATGGGCCTCGCCGATGATTTGTCTTTGGGCACTGTCAAACCGGCCAAGCTCCTCCAAAATGACATGTCGGCTTTGCTCGGCTTCGTCCTCGAGTGCAAAAAGGCATTTTTCGAGCGCGTCGCTCAGGCTCTCGAGATTGGCGGGCACATTCGTCACTGGAGGAGGGGGTGCCGAGCTTTCTACGGTTTGTCCTCGACGTATATCGGCGAGGGCGCGCCCTAATTGCAAGGACAGGCGCGATAGGGGAGAGGCGACAGCCTCGGGCGAGGGAGCTTGTGCGGCCTGAGCATTGGCGTGAACCGGAGCGGTCGGGCCTTGTTTTGCCTGTGACCGTTTTCCGTTAGACTTTTCAGATCGAGATGGTTTCGCCTGAGACGGCTCGGCCTGAGACTGTTTCGCCTGAGACTGTCTCGATTGAGCCTGTTTCGCCTGAGCCTGTTTCGCCTGAGCCTGTTTCGACTGACGCGCATTTTCGAGATCGGGCAGTTTGGCGGCAGATTTGGGACCAGACCCCTTCGAGGCCGAGCTGGTCTTTGCTCCACTGTCTGCCCCCCGCTCTGGTTCTGCTTGCGCGGACGGATTTTGTGTTGGCTGAAGCGGGGTCTGCAATGTGCTCAGGGGCTTAAGTTCGCCGAGCGGCGTCGCGCTGGACCCCGATCCGCTTGCGCCTGATCCGCTTGCGCCTGACCCGCTTGCGCCTGAACTATTGGGCTCTTGGTCCATTAAGGAGCGCATCGCATTGGCGATGGACTCGACATGTTTCATTTCAGAATTCTTATCTCGCATGACCTTATAGTGACATTATTTTGGCGCCGTGGGAACGGGCTATTGAGATTGTCCATTCTGCAGACCATCGGCCCGTGAGGGATAGACGTCTACCTTCTCGGAAATTTTTGAGATCATGTGCGTGAGAGCGGGAAGAGTGCTCGGGCCTGCGCAATGGGTCCATCGATCATGCACAACCAAGCGGCGACTCTCGGGCAGAGCCGCAATAAAGGCCGCGTGGTCTAAAATTTCTGATCCCCGATCCGCATAGGCATAATGGTTGCTCACCAAAACTAAATCGGGTTTGAGCCATAATAAGCGCTCAAGCGATAGAGGTCGACTATGCTCGGCGTAAGAGGTGAGCTGCTGGGCGGCGTTTTCGTGGCCCAAGAGCTTGATCATATCATCGAGCATGTGTCCGGCGCCTGCGGTTACCCCGCGTCGATCATAGGAGACGATCTTGAGGGGGCGGCTCGGGCGTGGCAGCTGCGCGAGGTCTCGGTCCATCGCCGCCAGCCAATCGCGCGATTGGGTGCTCCGTCCGATGGCGTCGCCAAGACGCAGGGCTTCATCGCGGGTTTGCGCCCATGTTTGGGCGCCATCGAGAATAACCAGCTGATAGCCAAGTTTTTGCATCATGTCGCGCCGGTCTTTCGGGGTATAGGCGCTGACAATGATCAGATCGGCTTTGAGACGTGTCAGGGTTTCAAGGCGCCCATCATAACTCGGAAAGGCTTTCGCGCGATCTGCAAATGCGGAAAGGGTGTGGTCAGTGGCCAATGCGGACAGGGCAATAATTTGCTCTGCTTGTGCAAAGGCCAGCAGATAATAGTCGCCACACAGCGACGCGCTAATGACCCGCGGCAGAGAGGGGGTCAGAGAGGGGGTCAGAGATGGAGGCGAAGAGGGTGGGCGTGTCTCCGCGTCGGCGCGGGTGGCCCATAAAAACGGTGCCATAAAAAGGATGAGAGA
>CBFIIU010000005.1:13999-24632 GCA_965662735.1 Alphaproteobacteria bacterium | reverse complement strand
TGGAGGCGAAGAGGGTGGGCGTGTCTCCGCGTCGGCGCGGGTGGCCCATAAAAACGGTGCCATAAAAAGGATGAGAGACAGTGAGAGAGAAAGCTTGAGAGCGAGCACCAGAGAGACCCGAGGAGAAAGACCAGCGCTCTTCCTCAAAATGCGCTGGAGGCGAAACCACAAAATTAAAGGTGTGCGCGCGATCGATCTATCCATACCATTTCGTGCCATGCTTACGCGGCGCTGTCCAGATCATGCAGGCGATCGCGCTTAACTGGTTCTGTTGAGCTTGCCTCTATGCTAATGCTGGACCCATGAAGCTGGTCGCCATCTTATTTCGTCCCTCGGTTTTAATTGCGAGCTTATTATTGCTCGCATGCGTGGCGTCTTTGTTTGCCGGAAGTGTCTGGGTCACCCCCCAACAGGTCATCAACACATTATCACCAGAAACGCCTGCCGACGCCGTCTCTGCAGCAAATTCTCATATTGTGTCGCTGATCGTGTGGGATATTCGCCTGCCCCGCACGCTCTTGGCGGCTTTGGTGGGATGGGGCTTGGGCCTCTCAGGCGCGGCGATCCAGGGTCTTATTCGCAATCCCTTGGCCGAGCCGATGGTGCTCGGCGCTGGCAATATGGCGGCGCTCGGGGCTGTGCTCGTCATCTATATTGGTTTGCAACAAACGCTCAGCTGGGCGGTGCCTGTGGCGGCGAGCCTGTTTGCGCTGCTTGCGGTCTTCTTGTTATTTGCTCTCATGCGCCGGCACACCGACACATCGCGCCTCATTTTATGCGGCTTTGCGGTCAGCGCATTGGCGGGCGCTTTGATCTCACTTGCATTAAACTTGTCGCCCAATGTTTATGCAGCGCTGGAAATTGCCTTTTGGCTTTTAGGGTCTTTGGAAAATCGCGGCTTGCCACATTTTTGGTTAGCCTTGCCGTTAATTGGCTTTGGCTCGCTTCTTCTGTTTGCGGGCGGTCGGGGATATGCGAGCCTCACTTTAGGGGAAGATACAGCGCGCAGCCTCGGGCTTGCTTTAGGGCGGTTGCATTGGCAAACCATTGCAGGCATTGCGATGGTGAGTGGTGCCGTGGTCGCCGTTGGTGGCGTTATCGGTTTTGTTGGGCTGATTGTGCCGCATATGGTGCGGCCCTTTGTGGGGTATCACCCGCAAAAGACCCTCTTGCCGTCTGCATTACTGGGGGCGCTGATTGTCGTTTTGGCCGATAGCGCCGTGCGCATTATTCCGACCGCGTTTGAATTGAAACTCGGCGTGATGACAGCGCTTTTGGGCGTTCCATTTTTTCTTTTTTTGATTTTACGCGGCCGCTACCCGAGCTAAAGCACCTTGATCGTCGATCAATGTCGAGCTAGTGTTCGCCTGTTCATGGTGCCCCGCGAGGGGGTAAAAGGGAACATGGTGCGCATAGAACGCTATGCAAGTCCAAGACTGTGCCCGCAACTGTAAGCACGGAATATAAGCTCATACAGCCACTCGGAGAAACTGGGGAAGGCGAGCTTATGTGATGATCTGCAAGTCAGGAAACCTGCCATGACACGTCGTAGGCCGATGACCGGGGTCAGTCAAAAGCGCGGGATTTTTCCGATAGCGACGTACTCGTTTTAACCACTGCGCCAGCAGTGATCGTGAAGGAGTGCGCTATGCACAATCATATTCAAAGTAAGCCGATCGCTCGGCTGGGTGTTGGGTATGCGTTTTTTTTATCCGCTTTTCTGTCAATCGCATTGGGCTTCGCATTGGGCATCGCGTTCGATGCTGTCGCTGCTGCCGCGCCTGTCAATGCACCGCCTGTCAATGCACCGCCTGACGCGCGACTTGACGAGCGGCCTAACGAGCGACTTGACGAGCAACTTGACGAAAGTTGGAATGAGTTAATTGTCTCGGCAACGGGCATTGCGACGCCGCGTGACCAATTGGGAAGTGCGGTGACCGTGCTCACGGAGGCAGACCTTGCTCGGTTGCAAACGCCAAATATTGTTGATGCGCTGGTGCATGTGCCCGGGGTGAGCTTTGATCAAGAGGGTGTCGCGGGCGGCATCGGGTATCTTCGTATTCGCGGTCTTGATCGGCAATATGTCACCGTATTGGTTGATGGCATTCAACTCGGCGATCCAGCCGATCCCTTTGGGTCTGCGGAATTGTCGAATTTGATCAGTGCCGGCATTGGCCGCGTTGAGGTTCTGCGTGGCTCCCACAGTGTGCTTTATGGCAGCAATGCCATTGCCGGCACGATTAATCTGATCACCCCGCGTCTGTCGGGGCCCGTGCAAACCCAGTTGAGCGTCGAAGCGGGTAGCCGTGACCTCCGACGCGTCAGCGCCTTGATCGGTGGCGGTGAAACGTTGCGGGGGTTTGTTTTGCTCAGCCATGATGAAAGCCGCCCGTCCTCCGACTTTAGTAAACAAACGCCCGGTTTCATCGAGCGTGAAGACTATGAAAACCAATCAATCACCAGTCGGTTAGACCTCGATCTCGATGATCGGCAGCATGTTTTTCTATTCGCGCGCGCCGGGCGAGTAAGTGCGGAGCGCGATGGGTATGATGTAGATTATCGAGCGGTGGATGGTTGGTTTGGCGAGAACACGCATGAGCTGGCCACACGTTTGGGCTATCAGTTCGAGCTCAGCGAGCATGATCATATTGGCGCCAGCCTGACCTATTTTTCGCGCGATCGCGATAGTTTCGAAGACCCATCGAGTGGCGCCCAGGGCTATTGGAATGATGGGGCGCGGATGAAGGCGCAGATTGACGGTCAATTTGCATTGGGGACCGCCGGCAGGCTTGCAGTTGGTGCGGAGCATATTAATGAGCGCTTCTCGCAAAAAGGTCTGCCCCGCAAAGAAGCCGAAATGCGCGCAGGCTTTGTGATGGCCCATTATCAGTTCTTACCGAGCCTGTCATCGTCCTTTGGTGCACGGGTCGATCATCATGATCGATTTGGCAGTCATGCGAGCTATCGTCTCGGCGCCGCGCTCAAGCCGACTGAGCAAGTGGTGTTTCGAGCCAGCTATGGCACGGGGTTCCGCGCCCCGAGCCTGTATGAGCTCTATGGTGAAAACGCGTATTGTTCGCAAAATTTATGCGGTAATGCGGGCCTGACACCGGAACAGAGTGAGAGCTATGACGCCGGCGCCGAGCTTACGATCGGGGATGTCGGACTGAATGTGACGCTGTTTAAGGTCACCACTCAGGATAAAATTATTTTCTCTAACGCGAAGCTGCATTACGAGAATGATATTGGAAAAAGTAAAAGCGAAGGGGTTGAAGCCTCGGTTGATTATGCCTTATCGGCCTTCTTGACGACACAGTTAAGCGCTACCTATGTCGATCCGCGGGCCAGTGACGGGAGCCTTGCCAACAAACAGCCCCGCCAAATTTTAAGCTGGGACATTGACTATCAATGGCCGAATGAAAAAGGCTCGATGGGGGTCTTTATTCGGGATGTCTCGCACCGTTATATTTACGGCGTTCGGCAAGACGATTACACCCTGATCGGTTTGCGCGGGCAATGGAATTTACGCAATGCTGTGCAGCTCACAGCCCGGGTGGAAAACGCATTGAACGAGGATTACACCACTTCTTATGGTAACCCACCACGAACCACGCCTCGGCGCGAGCTTGTGCTGGGTGTTCGGGCACAGTTTTAATGGGGATCGTGCTTAGCCATATTTGTGTCGCGCGTGGCGGGCGGCCGATCTTGCAGGATATAAATTTGACGGCGCAAGGCGGCTCCGTCACCGGCATTATCGGGCCGAATGGTGCGGGAAAATCCACCTTATTAGCCATGATGATGGGCCTCATTCCAGCCCATCAGGGGCGTTTCCTTGTCGATGGCCGCGACATCTCTGGTCAATCCTCGGCCGAGCGGGCGGCGTGCATCGGATGGCTTCCCCAAAAAACCCAATTCGCTTGGCCCATGGCGGTACGCGATGTTGTCGCCTTGGGGCGCCTGTCTGGAGCATTGGGCGCCTCATGGGATGCGCGTGAGCAAATTGAAGAGGCTGTTTCGATGAGTTTGCAGGCTCTTGATATTAGCCATTTGGCCTCCCGAGCGGTAACCGAGCTCTCGGGTGGCGAGCAGGCGCTGGTGGCATTGGCGCGCCTGTTTGTGCCTGATTTCATGACAGGGCCGCGCGCATGCCTGTTGGTCGATGAGCCGTTGCAGTCCTTGGATCCGAAACATCAATTGCAGGTCCTTGCTTGTTTGCGCGCGCAGGCCGAACAAGGGGTGGCGGTGATCATTGTCTTTCATGATTTAAATCTGGCGACCCAATATTGTGACCAATTAGTGGTTATTGATCATGGGCGGGTCGCAGATCAGGGGGCGCCATCGGATATTATCGAAAAGGGGTGCCTCGAAAATATTTTTGGGGTGGATCTCGCGTCTTTTATCCCGAAACAAAATTTGCAAACCCACGCCTATAAGCGTGATACCGCTACTGCCTCTTCATCTGCCTCTTCATCTGTGGCCGCATCATGAGATTGGCCTAGCGAGATGCGGACGAACAAGCTAGCATAGGGACATGACCGAACAGTTTATATCGCTATCCGATGTCAGTAAGTCCTTTGGCCCCGTTCGGGCTTTGGACCATGTATCATTGAGCCTTAAGGCGGGCGAGGTGCTGGGTATTATTGGGCCAACCGCAGCGGGTAAAACGGTTTTGCTGAAATGTATGATCGGCCTCATCCATCCTGAAAAGGGCTCTATTCGGATTGACGGTTGCGCCATGAATGACCCAGAGCATCAGCAACGCTTATCGCATCGTATGGGGATGTTGTTTCAACAAAATGCTTTGTTCGACAGCCTGCCCGTGTGGGAAAATATTGCTTTCCGCGCCCTGCATGAGGGCCGCCCACGCGCCAAAGCGTATGATGATGTGTGTGCCCTTTTGCCCGAGGTGGGTTTGTCTGCGGCGACGGCCAATTTGTTCCCCTCAGATCTGTCAGGTGGAATGCAAAAACGGGTAGGGTTTGCGCGGGCCATCTTTACTCAACCGGATATCTTGCTGTTGGATAATCCGACAGCGGGCCTCGACCCTATTCTTGCGGCGCGTATTGAAAAAATGATTCAAACCATCGCTCGGGCACGCCAAACGACCGTGATCTCGGTCACCAGTTCGATGACCCATTTGGCTGACTATTATGATCATGTTGCTGTGATGGTGGATGGTCGTGTGCAGTGGCATGGTCCCGCCGCTTCTGTGCCTTCCGACCCTAATCCCTATTTGCGACAATTATTGAGCGGCAGTCGGGAAGGGCCGATTAAAACGCGAACCGCCGCCTAATCACTCAAGGGAGACTAAAATGTTTGGATCGTCCTTCGATAAAATGAAAATGCCAGATCCCGTTGATATTTTGCCAGGGCGAGCCTCGGTCATGCCGGTGCCCCAAACCCATTTTGTTTTGGACACGCCCCTGATGGGGCCTTGGCCCGAAGGTTATCAGCGTGCCATGTTTGGGATGGGGTGCTTTTGGGGCGCAGAACGTAAGTTTTGGGAGACGCGACGCGTCTATAGCACGCAAGTGGGCTATGCGGCGGGTACGACCCCTAACCCCACTTATGAAGAAGTGTGTTCGGGGCGAACCGGCCACAATGAGGTTGTCCAAGTGGTGTTTGATCCCGCAAACTGCAGTTATACCGATTTGCTGCGCGTATTTTGGGAAAATCATGACCCGACTCAAGGGATGCGCCAGGGCAATGATCGCGGCACACAATATCGCTCGGGTATTTATTGCTTTGATGCGGCGCAACGGCAAGCCGCTTTGGAGAGCGCAGAAGCATTTGCGCCGCGCCTGGCGGCCGCGGGCTATGGTGCCATGACCACTGAAATTATCGATGCCCCGCATTTCTATTATGCGGAGGATTACCATCAACAATATTTAGGCAAAAATCCGAATGGCTATTGCGGTCTGGGTGGCACGGGCGTTTCTTGCCCCATTGGGGTGGTCGCTACGTCCTAAGCAGAGCGAGAGTCTAAGTAGAGCGAGAGCTTAAGCCGCCGGTCGGCATGTAGCGGCTTTTTAGAAATCACGCTTCAAGGTCACATAAATATGGCGCGGCTCGCCGGGAAAGTAGCGATCTGATCCGGCGAGGGCATTAAAGTCAGCGCGGGTCGCATAGGCCCGGTCAAACAGGTTCACCACGCGCACGCGCAACTCAACTTGATCTCCAAACGCTTCGCGCCATGTCAAATGAGCCAGGTTATGGCCTTGATAGCGATGCAAATTGCCAGGGTCGGTTACATAATCGCCAACATGCTCCCAAGCGAGGCTGAGTGTCCGGTCTGGTGTTGGGGCCCAACGTAAAGCGAGATTAGCCAATGTCCGCGGCGCGCTGTCGATGCGCTTGCCTTTGGTGATGATATTTTCTGGCCGAGGGGAACCCTCAGGGCGATGACTATAGTCAAAAACATGCTCGGCATAGCTCGCTGATCCGCTCACATCAAGCTGCTCGGACAGGCGCAAGGTGAGGTCTGTCTCGATACCCCGATGGCGGGTGCGGCCATTGGAAACATTATTATTAGAGCTATCCCGGAAGTAATAATTTTTCTTCCGCATATCGTAAATTGAAACAGATCCAGAGAGCGGGCCGACAACGCCGCGCAACCCTATTTCGACACTGTCGAGATGTTCCGACTTAATATCCCCCACAGTTTGCCCTACACGCAGTCGGTAAAGATCCGTCGTCTGGGGTGCGCGACTGCCGCGGGCAAGGTTCACGAAGCTTGTCAAATTGGGCGAGATCTCGTGCACCAGGCCGAGCTTGGGAGATAGATCGGTGAAATTATCCGTGCGATCGGCGGGACGAAACAGACGGTTGCCTTGTCCGAAATTTCCATCCTCTGTTTTATTATCATAGTCGTAACGCGTAAATTCGGCGCGCAGGCCGAGCGTTAGCCGCGTGCTATCGGTGATGTCCCGCTCATGATGAATAAACGGGGCCAGGACAATAGCCTGAACATCATAATCATAATGAAGCCCTGGTTCGTAACGGGCGACGGTCGGCTTGAATTGTTCTTCCGACAAATGGCCATCTGAATAATCGGCATCGAAACCGATGGCGAGACGGTTGCTCCCGCTATTCATGATATAGGCTGATTGCACGCCGAGACTGCTGTGGTCATTTTCTTCAATAGGATCGCCCGGTAAAAAATGCATCCCAAACCGCATCGCATTCCGCCGTAGATAGGGCGTGATGATCAGCTGGCGCTCCCCATCGATCTCCCATGTCGTGCGCAAGGCCGCCCGCACAGACCAGGCATCGCGGAACGCCTCATCGGCATCGACATTCCCTCTGGCCAGCGCCTCTGTTTTATAGGCATCTCGCCCGTTCACATAGCCTGCGGTTTCTTGATTAAGGTTCATGCCAGCGATCGAAGCTTCCATGGTGCGGTTACTGGCTTGCCAGGCATGTTTGAAACGGAACTTCTGCTGGGCAAATCCAGAATCGGCGCGATAGGCATCTTCCTCACCCGCCAGCGAGACGGCCAATCGTGTTGCGGGCGCGATGGCGCTATGCGCGTTGAGACGATAGCGACCATAGCTGCCCAAGGTCATATCGGCGCTGGTTCCGGCTTCTCGGGCATCGCGTGTCACGAAATTAACCAAGCCATGCACCGCGTTCGACCCGTAAAGGGCGCTTGCGGGGCCACGCACTACTTCTACGCGGGCGGTGTCATAGCTCATGGCATCCATTAACGCATTGACATTCGAAAATGCGGGCGCGCGAAACGGAATGCCGTCTTCGGCGAATAAAAATGAGCCGGCGCCAGCGCCGCCGGAGAGAACGGGCGAGCGGATCGAGGTCAGATGTTCTTGCCCATTCCCACGGTGAATGAGCACGCCGGGTGCTTGATTGATCAAATCCGTGGGATAGAGGCTTGGCAGCGACTGCGTGTCAATAATGGCGATGTTGCCGGCATTCTCGCGCAAGTTAGAGAACATGCGCTGGGTGGTCACAATCACCTCATCGGTGAGCATCTCGGATGCGACACCATCTGCATGAGCGCTCCGATGGCCACTCGTTAAAACGATCGAGGCCAGCGCCATAGAGAGCAATGGCGCGCGGGAAGGGGCGAAACCCGTAATTGAACGAAAAAAAAGCATAGGGCGTACTCGTGCTGAATGTTACTGATCCCGAACGGTAGATCAGGCGACGCCGATGCGCAACAGGTCAAGAACGCGCACCAAGCCAATTGGTCGTCCCGCGTCACATACGAATAGACATTGGATGCTCTGTGCATTCATCAAGGACATGGCTTCGGCCGCCATCATATCCGATGAAATCGTTCTCGGGTTTTTGGTCATAATATCGGCAGTGCTTTGATCGAGTAATGTGGGCGACATGTGCCGACGCAAATCGCCATCCGTAATAATGCCCAACAGCATACCTTTGGCGTCTGTAATCCCTAAGCAGCCAAAGCCCTTTTCAGTCATGACCACCAGCGCTTCACTCATGCGCGCATCGGCCGACATAAGCGGGAGCTCGGTCTCTTTATGCATGACCTCCCGGACCAGAACCAAATTAGCGCCAAGCTTTCCGCCCGGATGGAAGTTCTTAAAATCTGAGGCGGAAAAATTCTTATGCTCCAGCAAGGCAACCGCTAATGCATCGCCCATGACCAATTGTAAGGTTGTCGAAGTGGTTGGTGCGAGCCCATTGGGGCAGGCTTCCTCTGCTTTGGGAAGGGTCAGACAGACCGATGATTTACGACCTAATTGGCTGTCGGGGTTGGACGTGATTGCAATCAAAGGGATGTCAAACCGCACCGCATAGGCAAGTAAATTACCCAGCTCTTGCGTTTCGCCAGACCAAGATAGAGCTAAGATGCAATCTTGCGCGGTAATCATACCGAGGTCGCCATGGCTTGCCTCTGCCGGGTGCACGAATTGAGCGGGGGTGCCCGTTGAGGCCAATGTGGCTGCAATCTTGCGCCCCACATGGCCACTTTTTCCCATTCCTGAAACGATCACGCGCCCTGTGCAGGCAGATAAAATGGCAATGGCTCGGGTAAATGTGTCATCGAGTGCCTTTGCTAGCTGGGCAAGGCCCTCTTGCTCGGTGGTAATTGTACGGCCGGCAGAAACTAAGGGATCAAAAGCCATAACACATCCTCTGCTTATTCGGGGACGATGGCGCACCACTCATGCGGAGATCCGATTTGATACGCATATGTCCTGATTTTTATTCATAAGGGTGGTTTACGCCTCGTCGATAATTTGCGCAAGCTGTTGGCGCAGATCGCCTCCGATGTTGGCGCCATCAACAGACAGGGCAAAGGCGATATTGGCTGCCAAAAATCCGGTGCGACTGCCGCAATCATATCGTGTGCCGCGAAAGCGCAGTCCCGATAAAGCGATATCATCAAGGGTTTGGGCCATTGCATCGGTAATTTGAATTTCACCCCCGGCGCCCGCTTTTTGCGTGTCGATCGCATCCATTATGCGTGGGTCGAAAATATATCGGCCGATAATTGCGAGCGTTGAGGGGGCATCCTCCGGCGCTGGTTTTTCCACCAGCCCTTGGATGCGCACCATCTCACCATCATCTTCCGCGGCATCGACAATGCCATATTTTTGAGTTTGATCAGCCGGTACATTCTCGACGGCCACCAAATGACCGCCTTTATACTGTTCCACCATTTGCGACAAACAGCCGGGGCGCGATAGCACCATGTCATCTGGCAAAATAACGGCGAAAGGTTGGTCCGAAATATAAGGCCGCGCGCAGCCAATGGCATGGCCGAGACCCAGCGGTTGATCTTGATAAACCTCATGGACGACCGCATCATCGGGCAGGCCCGCACGTAAAGTGGCCAGAGCATCCGTCTTATTCTTGTCTTTGAGCGCCGCTTCATAATGGGGGGCTTGCGAAAAATGCGCCATAATTGCCGACTTAGACGGCGCAGTGACAAAAACAAACTCGCGACAGCCCGCTTCAACGGCCTCTTCGACAGCCCATTGAATAAGGGGGCGATCCACAACGGGAAGCATTTCTTTGGGTACGGCTTTGGTGGCTGGCAAAAACCGAGTGCCCAGCCCCGCAACCGGGAACACGACAGTGCGAATTTTAGACTTTGCCATTTGATCCCTTTCTAAGCGAGGCCGTGAGATGACGGCATGCAGATGAAATGATATGAATCATCTGTATAGTCTTATAAGCGCTTCCGCTTTCGAGGTCACGAGGTCCGATCAGATGAAACAATATTTTATGGCCCGCAGCTTAGTAGTTCCCCAATTGTTTGGCCAATTGCCTGATCAATTGTTTGGCCGGTTGTCTGGCCAATTTTTGGTGAGGCGCCTCGGTTACATGATCTTAATGCTATCTATGCTGGCCGCTCTGGTGTCCGAGGCTCGCGCTGAGACTCGCGCTGAGACATTCGAGGCTTATATTGATGCCATGCAAGCGGAAGCACGGGCGCGTGGGGTCGCTGAGCAGCATCTGGCTGCTCTCGACACGATCAGTTTGAACCCCACTGTGCAACGATTGGCGGCGCGTCAGCCCGAATACATAAAGCCGATTTGGGAATATCTCGATATGTTAGTGACGCCGAAGCGGATTGCCGATGGGCGCGCAAAATTAGCCGAGCACGCGGCGACCTTTGATCGATTAGAGAAAAAATTTG
>CBFIIU010000005.1:13377-13989 GCA_965662735.1 Alphaproteobacteria bacterium | reverse complement strand
TCATCTGTATAGTCTTATAAGCGCTTCCGCTTTCGAGGTCACGAGGTCCGATCAGATGAAACAATATTTTATGGCCCACAGCTTAGTAGTTCCCCAATTGTTTGGCCAATTGCCTGATCAATTGTTTGGCCGGTTGTCTGGTCGGTTGTCTGGCCAATTTTTGGCGAGGCGCCTCGGTTACATGATCTTGATGCTATCTGTGCTGGCCGCTCTGGTGTCCGAGGCTCGCGCCGAGACATTCGAGGCTTATATTGATGCCATGCAAGCGCAAGCACGGGCGCGTGGAGTCGCTGAGCAGCATCTGGCTGCTCTCGACACAATCAGTTTGAACCCCACTGTGCAACGATTGGCGGCGCGTCAGCCCGAATACATCAAGCCGATTTGGGAATATCTCGATATGTTAGTGACGCCAAAACGGATTGCCGATGGACGCGCAAAATTAGCCGAGCACGCGGCGACCTTTGATCGATTAGAGAAAAAATTTGGGGTTCCGAGCTCCATCATGGCGGCCATATGGGGTGTCGAAACGAATTTTGGAACAATTACCGGCGATTTTCCGGTGCTCGAAGCGCTGGCGACGCTGGGCTATGAAGGACGGCGACAAAAATTTGG
>CBFIIU010000005.1:10684-12914 GCA_965662735.1 Alphaproteobacteria bacterium | reverse complement strand
GCCTATGCGCTGGCCGTGGGGATGTTGAGCTCGCGGCTTGAGGGCGGCGATGCGCTGCGTCTGACGTGGCCCACTGAAGATCGTCCCTTATTGCCGGACGAAATCCGCAAATTACAGGCCCTTTTGCAAAAAGCGGGCTATGCGATCGAACATGTCGACGGTGTGCCGGGCCGCGAGACCTTCGCCGCCCTGATTGCCTTTCAGCGCGACAATAAAATGATTGTTGATGGCTATGCCACACCTCAAATTTTGGCGCATATCGAAAAAATTATGCGCCAGTAGAGTTTTTAAGCTAGTTTCGTGTGATGGATCAAAAAACACTCAGTTCCGATGCGCGGATCGCGCAGCTGCTCGATCAATTCGCGCATGCCGGCTATATCGGCGATCGTAAGATTGCTACCGCTTTATTTCTTGCCCAGGAGCTGACCAAGCCGCTTTTGGTCGAGGGGCCACCCGGCGTAGGCAAAACCGAATTGGCCAAAGCGGCGGCCGAGCTTCTCGATCTACCCTTGGTGCGTTTGCAATGCTATGAAGGGCTTGACGAGAGCAAAGCGCTCTATGAATGGCAGTATGGCAAACAATTGCTGTACACGCAGGTGTTGCGGGAGAAGCTCTCGGATGTGATGGGCGATGCAACCACCTTGGCGCAATCCATGGAGAAGCTGCAAGGCTTTGAGGATGTGTTCTTCTCGCCTCAGTTTATCCATGAGCGGCCGCTCTTGGCGGCTCTCCAATCGGACGCCGGCTGTGTTTTATTGATCGATGAAATCGATAAGGCCGATAATGAATTTGAAGCCTTCTTGCTTGAATTATTATCCGACTATCAGATCACCATTCCCGAAATTGGCACAGTGTCGGCGCCCATCAAGCCGATTGTTTTTCTCACCTCCAATAATACCCGTGAGCTAAGCGATGCGCTGAAACGTCGGTGCCTTCATTTATATATTCCTTTTCCAGATCCCCAACGCGAGGCCACCATCATCGCCAGCCGCGTACCTGATTTGGATGAGAAATTACGCCATCACTTGGTGCAATTTGTTGCCGCGATCCGCGAGCTCGATCTCAAAAAGCCTCCCGCCGTGTCCGAAACCATTGATTGGGCACGGACATTGGTCTTGCTCAATATCTCAGAATTAACGCCAGAGTTTGTATCGCAGACCTTAAATGTTTTGCTGAAATTTCAGAGCGATATCGAAATTGTCGACCCCCAAACCACGGCTCTGCTGCGGCACAGTGCCGAGAGCCTGAGACAGACCCGCCATTAAATGTTTATGCTCGGAGACTTTATTCGGGTTTTGCGGGCATCAGAAATTCGTGTCTCGACTTCTGAGACGCTCGATGCGGCCAGTGTTCTCGATACAATCGGCCTGGGGGAACGGCAAACTCTCAAAATCGCGCTGGGGCAAGTGCTCGCCAAAACGGATAGTGAAAAAGAAATTTTTGACGACTGTTTTGAACGCTATTTTGCTTTGCCCGAAGCCGATCGACCTCAGGAGAATATAGAAGAGAATATAGAGGAGGGCGCATCGTCAGAAGCGGCGGATACTGCTCTTGAGCGCGCCGATGGGGCCGATGAGGCACCAACCGATCTTGCAGATATTTTAACGTCACAAAATGAGAGCGCCTTCTCGCGATTGTTGGCGCAGGCTTCGGCCGAGGTCGGGATAAGCGAGGTGCGGCTGTTTACCCAGCAGGGCCTATTTACCCGACGGATCATGGAAGCCATGGGCTTAGCCGATTTGGAAGCGCAAATCAGCGCGGCGCGCCGTGAAGGGCAAGGCGAGCGCCAACAGGCCCTTGAAAACGCCCGCGCTCAATTGGTGGAACGCGTGCGCGATTATGTGGAGCGGCAAATTTCTATGCGCACGGCAAATGCCGGCAGGTTAGTGCGCGAGGAAGCGCTGTCGCGCATTAAGCTCAGCAATGTCGATCGAAGCGACTTGCACATTATGCGCCGCCTGATCGTGAAACTTGCGAAACGGTTGGCCAGCCTACATGCGCGGCGGCGTAAACGAGCGCGGCGGGGACAATTAGATGCCCGGCGAACCATTCGTCAAGGCTTGCGCCATGATGGGGTGATGATGGATTTGGTTTGGCGTCGCGAACATATTCAGCGCCCCAAGCTTGTGATCATGTGCGATATTTCAGGCTCCGTGGCCGCGGTGAGCCGGTTTCTCCTTATGTTTCTATATAGTTTGGGCGATGTGATGCCGCGCACGCGGTCCTTTGT
>CBFIIU010000005.1:0-10675 GCA_965662735.1 Alphaproteobacteria bacterium | reverse complement strand
AGTGGCCGCGGTGAGCCGGTTTCTCCTTATGTTTCTATATAGTTTGGGCGATGTGATGCCGCGCACGCGGTCCTTTGTCTTTACCAGTCAATGTCATGAAGTCAGTGAGCTGTTGACGAATAATGATATTGAGGAGGCGATGACGCAAATTTTGCGCGATTATGGCCAAGCCTCCAGCGACTATCGGGTTGCCTTTGCCGATTTGAATGCAGCCATTCAAGACACTGTCGATCATAAAACGACCTTGCTGGTCTTGGGAGATGCGCGCTCAAATTATGGCGATCCTGGTCATCTTATTCTTAAAGAATTGTCGAACCGGTGTCGTCGCGTGATCTGGCTCAACCCCGAGAGCCGCTCATTATGGAACACAGGGGATAGCGAAATGACGCGCCTTGGTGCCTATTGTCATTCCGTGCAAAGTTGTCAGTCCATGCGCGATTTAGAACGCGTTATTGATCAGCTGCTGCGCACCAGCATCTAAAGCTTGTGCGGTGTTGCGCGGCCGATTAACGCGGCAGGTCGCTCTTGCCCATCAAAAACACGTCGACCTCGCGGGCGCATTGGCGCCCTTCCCGGATCGACCAGACCACCAAGGATTGGCCGCGGCGCATATCCCCGCAGGCAAATATTTTCTCAGCGGATGTCTCATAGGTCTGGGTGTCGGCAGCGACATTGCCGCGGGCATCGCGCTCTACCGAAATTTCATCGAGAAGGCCCTCATGAATAGGGTGAATGAAGCCCATCGCCAACAACACTAAATCAGCAGGCAACACAAAACTGCTTCCGGCAATGGGCTGCATCGCGTCATCGACCTTGCAGCATTCAATGCCTGTCACCACACCATTTTCGCCCAATACTTTTTGGGTCATCACCGAGAAATCGCGCTCTGCGCCCTCTTCTTGGCTCGACGAGGTTCGTAATTTCAAAGGCCAATCCGGCCATGTCAGCTCTTTGTTTTCTTTTTCGGGCGGCATGGGCATGATTTCGAGTTGCGTCACAGACTCGGCCCCTTGGCGAATGGACGTCCCAATGCAGTCTGATCCCGTGTCGCCACCCCCAATAACAATGACTTTTTTGCCTTCGGCCAATATAGGGTGCATGGCGTCGCCGATGGGCTCTTGGCCAATTCGACGGTTTTGCTGGGGTAAGAAATCCATCGCAAAATGCACGCCCTCAAGCTCGCGGCCTGGAACTGGCAGATCGCGTGGCTTTTCAGATCCGCCGGCCAAAATGACAGCATCATGTTGCGCAATCACCTCGGCGCCCGAGAGATCAACGCCAACATTTACATTATAGTGGAAGGTCACACCCTCGGCTTCCAATTGATCAACGCGCCGATCGATCAAATGTTTTTCCATTTTGAAGTCAGGAATGCCATAGCGCAGCAAGCCACCGGCTTTCGCATTTTTTTCATAAACATGGACGTCATGGCCGGCGCGCGCTAATTGCTGTGCGGCGGCAAGGCCCGCGGGGCCCGATCCGATAATGGCTATTTTTTTGCCGGTCCGATGGGTGGGCGGCTGAGGCACGATCCATCCATTTTCCCACCCACGATCGACGATGGCGCACTCAATCGACTTAATGGTAACGGGTTTGTCGATGAGGTTAAGCGTACAGGACGCTTCGCAGGGGGCAGGGCAAATGCGCCCTGTAAATTCGGGAAAATTATTCGTCGAATGTAAATTCTGTAACGCCTCTTGCCATGCATCTTGATACACAAGGTCGTTCCAATCGGGAATTTGATTGTTCACCGGACAGCCATTATGGCAATACGGCACGCCACAATCCATGCACCGAGAGGCTTGATCTGTTAGTGCCGTGTCAGAGAGCGGAACGACAAACTCACGAAAGTTTTGCACGCGCTCGGCAGCTGGCAAATAGCTCCGATCCTTACGATCAACTTCGAGAAATCCGGTCACTTTTCCCATATTACGCTCCTACGGATTGTTCGGAAGAAGGTTGATCGCCATGCAGTTCATTTAGGGCACGCCGGAACTCTGTCGGCATGACTTTGACAAACTGACGATGGCTGGTGTCGAAACTCTCTAATAAGCGGCGCGCGGTCGCGCTATTTGTGTATCGGGCATGATTATTCAGCAAACCATAGAGGCGCGAAATATCGTTAAACCGCATATCGCCGCGTAAGTTCGAAATATTTGTGTCCAACGTGCCCGTCAATTCTTCGAGCGTGACCATGCTGGTATTGCATTTATGGATAAAGCTGCCGTCTGGGTCGTAGACATAAGCAATGCCGCCCGACATTCCAGCGGCAAAATTGCGGCCTGTCTCTCCGAGAACGACAACACATCCACCGGTCATATATTCGCAGCAATGATCGCCCGAGCCTTCAATGACCGCCAATGCACCCGAGTTGCGAACGGCAAAGCGCTCGCCGACAATGCCTCGTAGATATACCTCGCCATCGATCGCGCCATATAGCAATGTATTGCCGGCAATGATGCTCTTTTCGGGAACGACCCCTGAATCCGCCGGCGGATAAATTGCAATGCGACCGCCGGAGAGGCCCTTGCCGACATAATCATTGCCTTCGCCTTCCAGTTCAAACGACACACCGCGTGCTAAAAAGGCACCAAAGCTTTGGCCAGATGTGCCGGTGAAGCGAACTGAGATCGTGTCTTCGGCGAGCCCGGCATGGCCATAACGCTTTGCGACAGCGCCTGATAACATCGCGCCGGCGCTGCGATCTTTATTGGCAATAGGGCGAACAATCTGCACGGGCTGGCCCTTTTCAAGAGCCGGTCGAGCTTCTTCAATGAGGCCACGATCGAGAATATCATCGATCGGGTGTTGTTGCGGTTCGGACCGATAGACAGGCTTACCATGCGCATCAATTTTCGTGAACAGCCGCGAGAAATCCAGCCCTTGAGCTTTCCAGTGTTGGATGGCGTGGCGTGTGTCCAGGCGATCGGTTTGGCCGATGATCTCGTTTAAAGACCGAACGCCCATTTCGGCCAGCAGCTCACGAACTTCTTCAGCTACAAAAAAGAAGAAATTGATGACATGTTCCGGTGTTCCGACAAATCGCTTCCGCAATTCTTCGTTTTGCGTCGCTATACCTACCGGACATGTATTGAGATGGCATTTGCGCATCATAACGCAGCCTGCCGCAATCAACGGAGCCGTGGCGAAACCAAACTCATCGGCACCCAATAAAGCGCCAATGACCACGTCGCGTCCGGTTCGAAGTCCGCCATCGACCTGCACAATAATACGTGAACGCAAATCATTCAGCACCAAGGTCTGATGGGTTTCGGCCAAGCCAATTTCCCAAGGTGACCCAGCGTGTTTAATCGAGGTGAGCGGCGAGGCGCCGGTGCCCCCTTCAAAGCCTGAAATGGTCACATGGTCGGCGCGCGCTTTTGAAACCCCAGCGGCGACCGTTCCAACGCCGACCTCGGAAACCAACTTAACCGAAATATCAGCCGACGGATTAACGTTTTTCAAATCAAAGATCAGCTGGGCCAGATCTTCAATCGAATAAATATCATGGTGCGGTGGCGGCGATATCAGCCCCACGCCCGGTGTTGAATGTCGAACGGCGGCAATGCGTTGGTCAACCTTGTGGCCGGGCAACTGGCCCCCTTCACCTGGCTTTGCGCCTTGCGCCATTTTGATTTGGATCATATCGGAGTTGACCAAATATTCAGTGGTCACGCCGAACCGTCCCGAGGCCACTTGCTTGATCGCCGAGCGCATGCTGTCGCCATTTTCGAGAGGGGTAAAGCGTTCTGCTTCCTCGCCCCCTTCGCCCGTATTTGATTTCCCGCCAATGCGGTTCATGGCCAGCGCAAGCGTCGTATGGGCTTCGGGGCTAATAGAGCCGAATGACATCGCCCCTGTTGCAAAGCGTTTGACGATTTCCTCAACCGGTTCGACCTCATCCAGCGGGATCGCCTGTGCATTCAGATCGGCAGCGGTTTTAATGTGAAATAGTCCGCGCAAGGTCAGCAAATGTTCGTCTTGCTCATTCACCAAGCGAGCATAGGCGCGATACTGGTCGCGACTATCGCCGCGCACGGCATGTTGCAAAGTGCTGACGGTTTGCGCATTCCACACATGGTCTTCGCCGCGTGTGCGTACGGCATATTCGCCACCAACGTCGAGGGCATTTTTTAAAACTTCGACTTCGCCAAATGCCGCCGCATGACGGGAGACCGTCTCTTCAGCAATGGTGTCAATTTTAATGCCTTCAATCGTGGTCGACGTTCCGGTGAAGAAGCGATCAATCACCGATTGCGCCAAGCCGATGGCATCAAAAATCTGTGCACCACAATAGGATTGATAAGTCGATATGCCCATTTTGGACATGACTTTCCGCATGCCCTTATCGGCCGCTTTGATGAAGTTGGCTTCAACTTTTTCTTGGCTGAGAGACGCATCGACCCGTTCTCGCATCTCATTGATGGTGTCGAAGGCGAGGTATGGGTTAATGGCCTCGGCGCCATAGCCGGCCAGGCAGCAAAAATGGTGGATCTCTCTCGGCTCTCCACTTTCAATGACCAGCCCCGCAGAAGTGCGCAGGCCAGTGCGGATCAGGTGATGGTGCACTGCCGATACCGCCAAAAGTGCAGGAATGGCGACGCGCTGTTTGTCGACCGCACGGTCCGACAGAATGAGAATATTCTCTTGCCCGCCCCGAACAGCTTTTTCAGCTTCATCGCACAGCGCCTCAAGGCGTTGGATCATGCCCGCCGCCCCTTGCGAAACTGGCCAGGTCATATCCAGTGTGACGGCGTGGAAATGATTATCCTTAATATCGCTGATGCAACGAATTTTCTCGAGATCAGCATTGGTCAAAATCGGGGTCGAAACTTCGAGGCGTTTTGCCTGAGAGGTCCCCTCAAGATCAAGCAAGTTAGGGCGCGGACCGATGAAAGAGATCAATGACATCACCAGCTCTTCCCGAATGGGGTCGATCGGTGGGTTGGTCACTTGCGCAAAGTTCTGCTTAAAATAGGTGTAAAGCGGCTTGGATTTGGACGATAAAGCGGAAATCGGTGTGTCCGTTCCCATCGAGCCCGTGCCTTCCTCGCCACCAGCAATCATTGGCGCCAGCAAGAATTTGAGATCTTCTTGTGTATAGCCATAGGCTTGCTGAAGGTCGATCAGATCGGCATGGTTTGAAACATGAGCGGGCGTGCTCGAGACCGGCAGGTCGCTGAGCCGGATTTGGCTGCGTCCCAACCATTCTTGATAGGGATGGGCGCTGGCCAGGTCGCCTTTAATTTCTTCATCACTGATGATCCGCCCTTTTTCAAGGTCGATTAACAGCATTTTGCCGGGCTGAAGGCGCCATTTTTCAATAATTTGGTCTTCTGGGATCGGCAGCACACCCATTTCAGAAGCGAGCACCACGCGATCATCGCGCGTGACATAATAGCGTGCCGGACGCAGGCCATTGCGATCGAGCGTCGCGCCGATTTGCTTACCATCGGTAAAGGCAACGGCTGCAGGGCCATCCCATGGTTCCATCAAGGCCGCATTATATTCATAAAAAGAACGCCGCTGTTCATCCATCAACGTGTGGCCATCCCATGCTTCGGGGATCATCATCATCATGGCGTGGGGCAGCGAATAGCCGGCCATGACCAATAATTCGAGGGCATTATCAAAACTCGCGGAGTCCGACTGGCCTTCATCAATTAACGGCCAAAGATCATTGATCGCGTCGCCTAAAATCTCGGAAGCCAGCGAACCTTGGCGTGCCGCCATCCAATTAATATTTCCGCGCACAGTGTTAATTTCGCCATTATGGCAAATCATGCGGAAAGGATGGGCAAGCTTCCATGTTGGAAATGTATTGGTTGAAAACCGCTGATGGACGAGCGCCAATGCCGACACCATGCGCTCATCTTGTAAATCGAGATAATAATCGCCGAGCTGGGTCGATAGCAGCATGCCCTTATATAGAAGGGTTTGGCAGGACATGGAGTTGACATAGAAATAGGTATCCGCCTGATCGCCCATGGTTGCGGCTTTGAGCTCAATTCGGCGGCGCGTAATATAGAGGTGCCGCTCGAATTCGACAGGGGAGAGCGTCGCCGAGCCTTGGCCAATGAATAATTGCCGAATTGTCGGCTCTGTTGGAATAACGGAATAGCCGAGACCGCGATTATCAACCGGCACATCGCGCCAGCCTAAAACCTCTAGATTGCTGGCCTGAATGGTGTCTTCCATCATGCGCTCAAGTGCTTGGCGCTGTGCGGCATCGGGCGGGAAGAAAGTCATGGCAACGCCATAAGTACCCGCCTCGGGAAGCGTGAAGCCCGAAATTTCATCGCGCAGGAAGGCATCTGGAATTTGAATTAAGATGCCACATCCATCGCCGGCTTTGGGGTCAGCACCCACAGCACCGCGATGTTCGAGGTTTTCGAGAATTGTGAGCCCGTCGCGAATGATATCGTGGCTTTTCTTATTTTTAATATGGGCAACAAAGCCCAAGCCGCATGCATCATGCTCATGACGCGGATCATACAGGCCAACTGCCTTTGGCGCGGCTGATGCCACCATCCGAGGGTTCATTTCACCTTTATTTCCTTGCGACTTGGTTGTCATTATCCTGCCTAGCACATAAAGCGTCACGTCCCCCTTGCCCGCTAGCCTCTAGCGTTGCGAAGTGATGACTATGACTAAAATTGGTTGACCGCCAAGAATGTCCAGCTCGGTTCACCTGACGGCATGTCTTACTTGCCCCTAATATGCCCTAGAGATGGGGTAAACTCAAGCAAATTGGTCAATACTATTGACCTAAAAAAATCAAGGTTTTTAGCCAAAAACGGCGACCTGTGGATAGTTTTTAGGTGTGATCTGCGGTCGCAGGGGCCGATTTAATGGGCGGTCAGCCTATTTTGGGTCGAGCTGGTGTGCCCGCAGATTTTGAGCTAATTGGTGAATTGCGGCGCGTCCTTCGGGTAAAAATCGGTGCGCAAGTTGGTGAACATGGGGCATATCGGGCCAAATGGTTAGCTCAGCCTGCCCGCCCTCCTGCCGAATTCTATCGACCAAAGAGACCGCATCGCTGTGCAGAATTTCCTCTGAGCCCACCTGGACAGTGACCGGGGGCAAGCCAGAAAAATCTGCCCAAAGAGGAGAAATATAGGGATGTTTCGGGTCGTGCTCGCCCACATAAAGAGCGACAGCCTCGGGAATGCGCCGTGCGTCCAACATCGGGTCTCGGGTGGCGCGCTCGCGATAAGAGGCGCCACTTGCCGTGAGATCGGTCCATGGCGAGAGAAGAGACACAGAGCGCGGGACCGGTATTCCCTCATCCCGGGCGCGCAGGCATGTCGCAAGGGCGAGCCCACCCCCAGCACTATCGCCAGCAAAATGAATGCGGTTGGCAGAATAGCCCTGATCGAGCAACCAGCGATAGCCGTCCAGGCTATCATCTAGCCCAGCCGGAAAGGGGTTTTCAGGGGCTAAACGATAATCGGGGATAAAGGCTTTCATGTCGGCGCGGGCACATAGTGCCGACACTAAGCTAAAATGCGTATACGGGCTGCCGATCATATAGCCGCCGCCATGTAAATAATAAATAATGTGCTGGGCATCCGATGATCCGGCCCAGACGCCTCGCGCTGCCGCGCCCGAGGCGCATGGATAGGTGACGTAGTTAAGGTGTTCGGGGTGGCCCAACAGCCGCCCCAACAAACCGGAGCTGGCGCGCGCACGGGTCCGCAAGATCCGCTCATGTGTCACGGGTTGTCCGCGCACTGTGTGACGCAATAATGATTTGTAGACCGTGGATTGAAGACTTGCCATTTGATGCCCCTGTTTATTGTGGCGTTATATACCCAGTGGGCGCCGACATCACGCTTAAATCGTGTCGGCAGTGATTTCGAAAATGGATTGGGAGGTCGTGTGACGCCCCCCCAACCCTCAATCCCAGATCTTGAATTCCTGGTCTTGAATTCCTGGTCTTGAATCCCTGGTCTTGAATCCCTGGTCTTGGATCCCTGGTCTTGGATCCCTGGTCTTGGATCCCTGGTCTTGGATCCCTGGTCTTGGATCCCTGGTCTTGGATCTCTCGTCTTGCGGGCGCCATCACCCCTTAATCGGAATAAGCCGGGCTTTTTCGCTCTCAGGCGTTTGACGTTCAAAGTTGACGTGGAGAACACCGTCGCGAAGTTCGGAGCCCGTCACGACGACATGGTCGCCGAGCTGAAAGCGCTGTTCAAAATCTGACTTAAAGATGCTTCGATAGACGAATTGACGGCCTTGATCATCTTGTTGTGCTTTGCCGCGAATGGTGACTTGATTGCCAACCGCTTCGACTTCCAGCTCATTGGTTTTATAGCCGGGGACAAGAAGCGATAGTCGAAAACGATTATCGCCCGTATTCTCGATATCATAGGTCAGGCTTGCTGAACGTGGGCTGCTGGATTGATCCAGTAATTCGCTGAGCCGACGAAAGCTGGGGCTTTGCTGGTAAAGTGGGTTGAGTTCAAAAATGCTCATATCGTTTTCCTTTCTCTTGGGTCGGGCCTTTGATCGGCCGCTTCTCAAATGAGATAGGAAGACACATGCTATCCAACAAGATCTTGAAAAACGGTGTCGTCATTCCTACACCGATCGAAAAGCAGCGCTTCTATAAATTGGCCCAAAAGACCCACACAATGCCAATAGGGGCGACGAGGCGGCCAAGCCAAAGCCAGCTCGTGAAAATCCATTCCCGATCCCCAAACACCTGTAAAAGATGGTCGCGACGAACCCCCCAACTCGCAAATAAAATAACCAATAGGCCACTCACCGGCATGAGGATTGATGCGGAGAGATAGTCTTTCAGTTCGAAGAGATTTTTCTCGGCCAACAGGCCCGAGCTGCCAAGCCTAAAATCAGCCAACTCGTTAAAGCTGAACACGGTTAATAATCCGATCAAGAAATTGCTGATCAACATAAGCCAGCTGGCGCGCGACCGGCTGATCCCCAATCGCTCCTCCGCCCATGCAATAATGACCTCGGCCAGCGCGATGGCCGATGAGAAGGCCGCAAAAATGACGAGCGTAAAAAAGATCACGCCTAAAATATGACCCGCGGGCATTCCGGCAAAAGCAACCGGCAGGGTGATGAAGATTAAACCCGGGCCTGCTGCAGGATCGAGTTGTTGGGCAAAGACAATTGAAAAAATGCCAAAACCCGCAAGCAGGGCGATGACCGTATCCGCCAAGCCGATGGTCAGTGCCGCTGTGCCAATTTTGATCGAGCGATCCATATAGGCCCCATAGGTAATTAAAATGGCCGAACCGACGCCGACGGAGAAGAAACCCTGCCCAACAGCCGCCAGAACAGTGGCGCTATTGATTTTGCTGAAATCGGGGGTGAACAGATAATCAAAAGCCGCCGAGGGGGCGCCTGCGACGGCGCCGTAAAGGGCAACAATGATCAGCATGATGAATAAAGCCGGCATCATAATCAGATTGGCGCGCTCCAAGCCCGCCGAAATGCCACGGGCGATAACCCAAGCGACCGCCAATAAAAATAGCGCCTGCATCGCAATCATCTCTGTGGGGTTGGCCAGCAGTCCCTCAAACAAGGTGGCGGAGCTGGTATTATCAAGGTTTGCGAAGCCGGTGGTGACGGCGCGATACACATAGGATAAAACCCAGCCGGAAATGACAGCGTAAAAAGTGAGCAAAGTATAAGAGGCTAAAACGCCGATATCGCCGCCAAGGGCAAACCATGAAGGCCGGCCTTCTTGCAGGGCGACCTTGCGCAAGCTTCCAACGGGCCCCAATTGGCCCATACGTCCGAGCACAATCTCGGCAGCGGCGATGGGAATTGCAATGGCCGCGATGGTTGCCAGATAGATCAGTACAAAGGCGCTTCCACCATTCGAGCCAACGAGATAAGGAAATTTCCAAATATTTCCCAGCCCGACAGCGGCGCCGATACAGGCCAACATGAAGCCGGCATAGGATGCCCAATGTTGAGAAGAACCCGATTCAGTAGATTGAAACGACGCGTCAGACATATTAATGTATTCTCACTTTCCTCGTCAGTTTGCGTATTTCCGGCTTTAGGGTCAATCCACTAGGATCTGCATCATGAAAATCTTTCCAATCGACTGGGACGTTCCAGCTGAATTTTACACGTCAAAAACGCATCCAAAACCGGCTCGGGCCAGTATTGGATATTTCCGAGCAGATGATGGGGCCTTATTGCGCACAGCTGTTTTTTTTCCAGCTGGTCCGGCGCGCGCGACCCTTGTGCTGATGACCGGATATTCGGAATTCATCGAAAAATATGTTCCGATCGCCCAAATATTTACCAGCCTTGGTTATTTCGTCTGTATTCCGGAATGGCGCAGCCATGGCGCATCGTCACGCGACTCGCGCGATCCGCATCGGCTTCATTTGACCGATTTTCAGCAAAATGTGCGCGATCTTCAGTTTCGCTTGCGTCGCGTTCTGACCTCGGATGCGCCCCAGCCGGTCCTCGGATTGGCCCATTCAATGGGGGGGCAGATCATGATGCATGCGTGCCATCAGGACCCCGCTTTGGTGTCGGCACTGGCTTTGAGCGCGCCCATGCTCGGGGTCAATCTCTCGTCATTTACCCGTTTGATGTTGCATGTGGCGGGCTGGATCATTGGAAAATTCAGGGATACTGATTTTTACTTATCGATGGATCCGCCAACCCGCAGCGCCGAAAATCC
>CBFIIU010000004.1:77200-109861 GCA_965662735.1 Alphaproteobacteria bacterium | reverse complement strand
CCTTACAATAGCGCGCCAATTCTTTGCGATGCGCCGCGACCTCAAGGCTCGGAACGGTGTGATAATTCAGGGTAATTTCAATGCGTGATGAATTCAGAACATAAAGGAGATGGGGCACCAACTCCGTGTCGCCATACCATCCATAAGCGGCACGCTGGCGCCGACCCATCACCAGACCTTGTTTGCGCGTATAGACCATCGACACGGGTTGAACCGGAAACATCATCTCGCCATCGCTTGGCATCACCGCCGAAAATAAGCCCGACTTAAATGGCAGAATGCGCAAGCCGTCGCTGCTGGTTCCCTCAGGAAAAAGGGTCATGCAATCGCCGGCGGCCAATCGCTTGGCGATGGCATCACGATTTTTCCCCACATCGGCGCGGCGGCCGCGGTCAATGAAAATGGTTCGATTAAGCTTTGCCAATTGGCCAAATAAAGGCCAGCCCGCAATCTCGCTTTTAGCGATAAAATGCGTGGGACGCTGGGCACCGAGCACCACAATATCCAGCCACGAAATGTGATTACTCACAACCAATGTTCCGGCTAAGGGCAGATCGCCTCGAACCTGCACCTGCACATCCAAAATCCATAATACAATGCGAAAGTAATAGACAGGGAGCCAGCGGCTGAGCGGAGGAAGCAGCACTAAAGACAGGAGCTGGATGGGGGCCAGCACGATTGTGAGAATGAGAAATAGAACGGCCCGCCAAAACGCAATCATACCCATTACTTCACCGCTTTAACCGCCTATTGAGAGAGACTTTATTTTTTCTTGATCGGTACGCCATATAATTCGAGGCGGTGATCGACCAAACGATAGCCCAATTTTTCGGCTATTTGCGCTTGCAGGGCTTCAATTTCATCATTGATAAACTCGATCACCTTGCCTGATTGAATATCAATCAAATGATCGTGGTGGCCCTCAGAAACCGGCTCATAGCGGGCCCGGCCATCCCCAAATTCATGACGCGTCAGAATATTGGCTTCTTCAAAAAGTCGCACTGTTCGGTAGACCGTGGCGATAGATATGCCGGCATCTTGTAAAACCGCTCGCCGGTGCAACTCTTCCACATCAGGATGATCATCCGACTCGGCTAAGACGCGCGCAATGACACGGCGTTGCTCGGTCATCCGCATCCCTGCCTCTTGCGCCTTACTCTCTAGATCGGGGGCATCCGTCATTTTTTCTAACTCATATCTTTCTGGTCGCCATCAGATGTGATCGCCATACTCTGCTAAATGGGTCTAAAACCCTAGCTCCTCACCCGCTTCGACACCCGCCTCAACACTCTTCCGCTTCAACACGTTTCGTCCATTGCAACAATAGCGCTGTAGTTTCGCCATAATAACGCGGCCGCTCCCCGATCATAGCGAAGCCCGCGGCGGCGTAAAGAGCGCGCGCCGCATTATTCGTTTCCGCCACCTCTAAAAATATCGATTGTTCGGGGCGCATATGGTGCTGAAGTTTTACGAGAAGAGCCCGCGCAACCCCCATCCGACGGGCGGACGGCGCCACGGCGATGGTCAGTATTTCAGCTTCATCACCGGCTTGCCGCGCGAGCACGAACCCCATTTCGGATGGGCGCTTATCATTTTCTAACGCGATATAGCCCACGGCTCCGGCGCTCGACAAACTGGCGCGCAGGCTCGCTTCCGTCCATGGCGGGATGAAACTTTCTGCATGCAATTGCGCAGCAATGGCGCAATCTGCATCGACCATCAGTCGAATGATCATTTTCCGGATTGTCCTTGCATCTTATTATTCCCGTGTCTCATTATCCGTCATCATGCACCGATCAATATGTCGGCGCCTGCTATCCTTCAGCTTGCCGCTCAAGCTGGCGCGACGTGTCGGGCAAAGTTGCATCGGGCGGACGCAAATAAATGGGCTCGGGCAATTGATCGGGAAGCGGGGCCCAGCGTGCATAGTCGGCCACATGAAGAATGTCCGGCCAGGATGCGGCCGATGATTTTCGAGCCTGCGAAAGATGCGCACAAACCGTATCCGACCCACTACCCACAACCGAAAACTCTGTTTGCGGACAAAATTCCGCAAGGCCTGCTTCCGTTACAATGTGGGGGGGGGCGGGGTCTGCGGCCCCAGTCAGGTCGAGCGTGAGGGTGTGAGCTGGGTTAAAATTCTGCATGTAAAAAACGCCGCTGCGCGCAGCGACACAAACCGTCACAGGAAGCGTCGACAGGTCACCCCGCGCCATCGCCCAAAAGGTCGATACCCCGACCAGTGGCAAAGAGCGAGCGATCGCAAAAGCGCGCATGGCGGCAAGGCCCAGCCGAACACCGGTAAATGTGCCCGGGCCAATGGTCACCGCCAGCCGTGTGATCTGGGCTTTAGCAAGACCACTTTCTTGGATCACGTGATCCAACATGGGAATAAGGGCTTCTGCATGTCCCCGCACCATCGGCTCGACTTGAACCGCGAGGGGTGTGCCGTCTTGAACAAGGGCGACCGAGCAGGCCCCTTGTGTTGTGTCACATGCGAGGATGATGTCAGACAAGCTGGCACGCATCCGCAAAGCTCAGCCGTGGGCTGCGCTCAAACAGTCCGACAGGATCGCCGTAACCGAGATTACATATAAAATTGACCGCGAACCGACCATCCGGGAAAAACGCAGCATTGACGCCCTCTGCATCGAAACCAGACATGGGCCCAACATCTAACCCCAATGCACGGGCCGCGAGCATCAAATAGCCGCCCTGCAAAGAGCCGTTGCGCAAGGCTGTGTCGCGCGCCACTTGCGCGTCATGGGCAAACCAATCGCGGGCGCTGGGCATGTGCGGAAATAATTCAGGAATACGATCATAAAATTGGGTGTCATATGCAAGGATCACCGTCACAGGAGCTGTTTCAGTTTTTACCCGATTGCTCTCTAGCATATGCGGGATCAACCGCGCTTTCCCCTCAGGCGAGGTGACAAACACCAATCGCGCAGGCGAACAATTGGCGCTGGTTGGGCCCATCTTCATCAAATCATACAGGGCCTCAAGATCGCTTGGGTTAACGGGTTCTGGGCGCCATGCATTATGCGACCGAGCCGTCCGAAACAATTGATCTAACACATCATCTGTCATTTTGGTCATCGCTTACTCCGTCCTAGGTCGATCCTTAAATAACCGCACGCACCTCAGTGACATCTGGAATATAGTGGCGGAGCATGTTTTCAATCCCTTGTTTTAAGGTCGCTGTTGCACTGGGGCAGCCCGCACACGCACCCCGCATGTGAAGCGACACCACGCCATCTGTGAAATCGTGAAACACAATATCGCCGCCATCTTGAGCAACGGCAGGACGAATGCGGGTGTCGATCAATTGTTTAATTTGCGCCACCACGGGATCGTCAGAGACTTCGCTTTCCGGAAGGGCCGCCATATCTGTGATGACCGGCAGACCGGCCACAAAATGGTCCATGATTGCCACCAAAATGGCGGGTTTAACATGTTGCCATTCGCCCGGGCGTTTGGTGACCGAAATAAAATCCCGCCCGAGAAACACGCTATCCACAAAGCCCGTCGCAAAAATTGCGGTGGCGAGAGGCGAGTTGGAGGCTGAGGCGAGGTTCGGAAAATCAACTGGCGAGGCCTCGCCCATGACATCACATCCCGGTAAAAATTTGAGAGTTTCGGGATTAGGCGTCGCTTCTGTCTGAATAAACATCACATGTCCTTGTGCTAAAAAGTCGATTAGAGAGATCTCTGTCCGAAAGCCCGACCCTATCGATTTTTCCAGATCCCGTCTATTCCGTGTCCTTTATTTTTCTGACGGTAATTTTTTGCCGATAATTTTTCCGAGAGTATTTTACTCCGAGAGTATTTTCTGGCGGGAAGAAAGAGATCCCGCGCCGACGGTCTCTAGGTCAGCGTATCAATTTCATCATCGGATAAGCCGCCCGGCACCACCGTGACCGGAATGGGAAATTCGTGCGGACCACGCGCCAGCGCCGAGACCAAGGGCCCTGGCCCAGCGGGGTCGGTGCCGGCAGCTAAAACCAAGGTTGAAATGGTCGGGTCCTCAGCCAGCAAATCACGAATGACATCAACCGCGCCGCCCTCACGCACATATTGTTCAGGAGTTGCGCCGCCCAAGGCTTCAACGCGCGCCGATAATTCACGCAAAATAGCCTCCGCCTCGCGCTGGGCGTCCTCGCGCATTAAAGCCTCGACCCCCAGCCAATGCTTAAACTGCTCATTGCCCAGCAAAAGCAATAAGGTCACCTTGCCCCCTGTGCCATGGGCGCGGCGGGCCGCAAACCGCAGGGCCGCTCGGCTTTCGGGGGTTCCGTCAACAATGACGAGAAACTTTCGTTGAAGGTGCTTGTGTATATCCATGGGGCTATCGTGACATTCCGCTTGAAACGGAGCAAGCGGCTTTTAACAAGTGGCGCGCCTAATGATCAAGAAAATTTCAGATCATGACCCCCCGAGAAAGCCGACGCGCTGGCGAACCGCCCGCATCACTGGCTCGGCAATTGCCCGCGCCCGGGCGGCGCCATCGGTAAGCACGGCATCCACATGATCGGGTGAGGCCATTAATCGGCTCATTTCTGCACTTATGGGGGACAAGCTGGCGACCGCGCATTCTGTCAGATCATTTTTCAACGCCGAAAACTGAGCGCCCGCATAGCGCGCCATCACCGTCTCAATGCTTTCATTGGAAAGCGCTGCCAAAATGCCCAAAAGATTGGCCGCTTCGGGCCGCCCCTCCAGCTCAGCCCGTGTTTCGGGCAAGGGATGGGGGTCGGTTTTTGCTTTTTTTATTTTGCGCGCAATATCATCCGCGCTATCGGTCAGCGTGATGCGTGACATATCAGAGGGATCTGATTTGGACATTTTCGCCGTTCCATCGCGCAGCGACATGACGCGCGTCGCCGGGCCCTGAATAATCGGCTCGGGAAGCGGGAAAAACCCGGGGCCGCCATCAGCATGATCGAAATCATTATTAAATTTCTGCGCGATATCACGCGCCAGCTCTAGATGTTGCTTCTGGTCTTCGCCGACCGGCACATGGGTTGCGCGATAGAGCAAAATATCAGCAGCCATTAAATTGGGATAGACATACAACCCAACAGAGGCGTTTTCGCGCTGCTTACCTGCTTTTTCTTTGAACTGGGTCATCCGGTTCAGCCAGCCCATCCGCGCCACACAATTTAAAATCCAAGCCAGCTCGGTGTGCTGATGCACTTGGCTTTGGTTGAAAATAATATGCGCTTTGGGGTCGACACCGGCCGCGATGAAAGAGGCCGCTACTTCGCGTGTATGCTGAGCCAGAATAGCGGGATCTTGCCACACGGTGATGGCATGTAGATCGACCACGCAATACAAGCATGTATGGGTTTTTTGCAGATCAACAAAATTGCGGATCGCCCCCAAATAATTTCCGAGATGCAAATTTCCAGTAGGCTGAACGCCCGAGAGAACCAGTGGCTCAACTGGGGTCTCTCGGCCAAGCGCCTGCTGTGGGGGGGAGGTGTGATCCGACATATTAAACTCGCCATCTCGTAATGCGCGGGATTGCGCGCAAATTTCCTTTGGCCGTTTATGACCAATTATCGGCGTCGGCGCAAGCCAGCAAGCATCGCCCGTTGCGAGGGGTCGAAGATCAGCAATGACACCGCATAGGCCAGCGCGCCGAGACTGATGAAGAGCACGACACGGGCGATCAGCGCCTGGGTCTGCAGGATCTCTAATTGCATCACCATATGGAGGACGCCGATCATCATTAAAGCGCTCAACAGCTGCACCGAGAGCGAACGCAGCAGGCTCGATGAGGGTCGCCAAATATCTAAACGATAAAGCCGAAACATCATTAACCCAACCGTCGTCCATCCAGCAGCAGATGTTGCAAAGGCAATCGCCAGATGACCATATTCGCTGAAAAGAGCCAGGCTAAGACCAATATTGACAGCCACGCCCAGCGCCCCATCGATTAATGGACTGCGGGTATCTTGGCGGGCAAAAAATGCGGGCTGCAGAAGTTTCACCAAAACAAAAGCCGGAAGACCGAGACAAAATACCTGCACCGCCTGGGCTGTGGCGTGCGTGGCGCGCGCGTCGAACGCACCGCGCTCGAAAAACAGCTCCACCAATGGCGAGGCCAGCACAGCCAGGCCTGCCGCCGATGGCAGGGTGAGCGCCATGCCGGTCATAACCGCAATGTTTTGGGTTTCTTGGGCCGCCTGCGCCGCGCCGTCGGCCAGTTGGCGCGATAGGCTGGGGAGCAAGGCAACCCCGAGCGCCACGCCAATAACACCCATCGGGAGTTGGTAAAGCCGATCCGCATAATAGAGCCAAGCCGGCGCACCGGACTGAACCGAGGCGATCGATGTGCCGATCAATAAATTTATTTGACCAATGCCCGCTGCCAAAATGCCCGGCACCGCCAGCCCCCATAAATGAAGCACGTCGGGAGTGAGGCGGGGCCACTGCCAGTCAAACTCAATTGCCGCGCGCCGCGCCGCAAGCGCCACGAAAGCCAGCTGCACCAAACCCGCCAGAGCAACCCCCCAAATCGCAAAATCGAGCGCGGCCCCCTCAACCACGAGCGCCATTGCCAAAGCCCCGATCAAAACCAGATTTAACAAAACGGGGGCAAAGGCAGCCGCAAAAAACCGATCGCGCGCATTCAGCAAAGCCGCAAAAAAGGCCAAAAGCGACATACACATTAAATAGGGAAAGGCGATCCGCGTATAATAAACCGCTTGATCGAATAAGGGTTCATTGCCGACAAAGCCATACGCAATCAGCGCCACCAATGCCGGCATAAAAATTTGTGCGAGCACGGTGAAAATGCTTAACGCAAAAAACAACACGGACAAAACGCGCCCGGCAAATTCTCGCGCCGACGCCTCGCCCTCTTGCGCTAGGCGATGAGTGTATAAGGGGATAAAGGCTGCACTAAACGCGCCTTCGGCAAACAAGCGCCGAAACAAATTCGGCAGCCGAAAAGCGATCACAAAAATATCGGCAAGCGGGCCTGCTCCCAAAGCCGCGGCGAGAAAAATATCGCGCACCAAGCCCGTGACGCGGCTGATCAGCGTCGCTCCCCCCACTGACGCGGCTCCGCGTAATAAGGGGCGGGCGGATAACGTGCTCACGCAACCTCCGAGCGGCGGGCTTTGGGTCGCGCCGCTTGGGCGGGATCGGCCATTGCCTCTTTCAATTTTTTACTAATCGTCTGTAACCGAGAGCTCGATGTGATTTTCTGCCCAAACAAATCCGTGACATAAAAGACATCGACCGCCCGCTCTCCCCATGTCGCGACACGCGCAGCAATAATGGAGACATTCATATTAAACAGGGTTCGCGACAAAGCATGCAAAAGGCCCGGCTGGTCTAAACCACTTACCTCAATCACAGTCGCCTGATCGGATAAGGCATTATCGATCTGCACACGTGGAACCAGCTGAAAGGCACGCAGCCGGCGCCCGTCGCGCGGCGGCGCAAGATTATCCGGCGCCAGAATTTCTCCGCGCAAAACCGTTTGAATAACGGTTCGGATCCGCTCTTGGCGTGTGCGCGGCATTTCACCACTCATATCAATATCACGAATAAGCAGACTATCGAGCGCCATCCCGTCCAAAGTGGTGGAGATACGCGCATCTAAAATCGACACACCCGCAATGGCGCAAGCGCCGGACAGGCGGGCAAAGAGCCCCGGGTGATCGGGGCTCACAAAGGTTAAAATAGTGACATCCCGAGCGTCGTCATAGACGAAGTCAATCACCATGGGTTCGTCATGGGCTTGTGCCAATAAATCATAATGGCGGCACTGAGTATCGAGATCGACATTCAGCCAATAAGACGGGCGATGACGTTGAACATAATGCGCCAAATGCTCGGGAGAGACATGCGGAAAGCGCGCTGTAAACGCGGCATGCGCTTCGGCGATGCGGGTCTGACGATTAGCCAAAGACGCACCGCCCGTCAGCACGGACTCGGTTTCATCATAAAGCTCGCGCAAAAGCTGTGCCTTCCACCCATTCCACGTTCCCGGCCCCACGGCTTGAATGTCGACCGCCGTTAGAACATAGAGATGGCGCAAATGCTCGGTGGTTTGGACAAATGACACAAAATCATCAATGGTTCGCGGATCCGACAAATCTCGTCGCTGCGCCACATCACTCATATGCAGATGGTTTGCGACCAACCATTCGGTCAATGCGGTTTCTTCGGGCGAAAAGCCCAAGCGAGGCCCCAAGCGGCGGGCGATGCGGGCGCCGGCAACCGAGTGGTCTTCGGGCCGCCCTTTCGCAATATCATGCAAGAGAACGGACAAGAAAAGCACTTTCCGATTCAGGTCCTTATTGAGAACACTCACAATATGCGGTTGGTCTGCGTCGCGACGGCCGGTATCGATTTCGGATAAAATGCCGATGGCGCGGATCAAATGCTCGTCGGCTGTATAATGATGATACATATTAAATTGCATCAAGGCGACAATCTTGCCGAAATCTGGAATGAAGCGCCCCAAAACCCCCGCTTCATTCATGCGCCGCAAGCTGCGCTCCGGCGTTTTCCGCGATGTCAGAATTTCCAGAAATAAGGCATTCGCCTCCTCTGATTTTTGCAGTTGCCGATCGATCAGCCTCAAAGATTGGCCGACCAGTCGCATGGTGTCGGGATGAATATCCAGCCCAAATCGATCGGCGAGTTGGAATAATCGGATCAAATTGACGGGATCGCGTTCGAAAATATCGCGCTGCTTATACATCAAGCGCCCGGTTTCAATGATAAAACCATGAACATGCTTTTGCCGACGAAATAGCGCGGGCAAGCGCGCCACGCGCCCTTTTTTGGTTTGCTCTTCTTCAAGCGAGGCGCAGATCACCGATGTTAAGTCGCCGACATTTTTCGCGACCAAAAAATAAGCGCGCATAAACCGCTCGACCGCATTCAGACCGCGGGTCGCCTGAATAGACAGGCGCGCCGCAAGCTCGGTTTGCACATCAAAGCTTAACCGTTCCTCGGCTCGGTTCGACATAAAATGCAGATGACAGCGCACCGTCCATAAAAATCGCTCGCAGCGTCGAAACATTTGACGTTCTGTCGACTGCAAAATGCCGCGACTGACCAATTCATCAATATGGCTGATGCCGTAACAATATTTAGCCAGCCAAAATAATGTATCGAGATCGCGCAAGCCCCCTTTGCCCTCTTTTAAATTCGGCTCGACCAAATAGCGTGACTGACCGGTTTGCGCGTGCCGCACATCGCGCTCGGCTAATTTTGCGGCAACAAATGGCCGCGCCGAGCCGCGCCGGATCTTGGTCTCATATAAGGTTGTGAAAGCGGTATAGAGCTCCTCATCGCCCCAAATTAATCGGGGATCCAGCATCGAGGTTCGCACAGTCATGTCGGCCTTGGCTTGCACCATGCAATCCGCAAGCGTTCGCGTCGCATGACCCACTTTCAACCCTAAGTCCCACAACATATACAAAATATATTCGACAAATTGTTCATTGGCCGGATTGCGCTTATAGGGCAGTAAGAACAGCAGATCGACATCCGAATAGGGCGCCAGCTTTCCGCGGCCAAACCCCCCAACCGCCAAAATGGTCACCCGCTCCGCCTCTGTCGGATTAGCGAGCCGCAAGACATGGATGCGCGTAAAATCGGCAAGCACACAAAGCAGCTCATCTATAATCAGCGCCAGGGCCTCGGCGCATTGGTCTCCATGAAGATGCCCCGCCTCGAACTGATCTTGGATCTCACGGCGCGCCTGATCAAGCGTCGCTTTGACCGTCGACAGCGCCTGCTGTCGCAAGGCAAGTTCATTGCCCTGATGCGCGCGGGCGAGCTCTGTGAGGCTGTCGCGCAAAGCCTGTCCGTCAAAAGGGGGGCGCTTGGACATTCTAACTCCAATAGGCCTCTAAAAGAGAGCGGGCCCGCCACGGGGCCGACGGCTTGATCGGCATGTCGGTCGCAATCTGTTTCATCCGTTTATTCTAGCACACTCGCACAGATCATAACATCTGTCGCAGACGATAAAGCCAATCGAGCGCCTCTTTGGGCGATAAATGATCGGGATCAATGCTGGAAAGCGCCGTCCGTACATTATCCTCTGCGCGTGGCGCAGGCTTCGCCTCGAATAAAGGCAAACCATCGAGCGCCGGCGTCAGACTGCTCGCCGCTCTGTTTTCTTCCAAAATGGCCAGGATGTCACGCGCACGGGCCACAACAGAGGCCGGCAAGCCCGCTAATTCTGCAACATGAATTCCGTAGGAGCGATCGGCAGCGCCCTGCATGACTTCATGCAGAAAGATTAATTTGCCCTGATGTTCCTTCACCCTCAATGTCGCATTATCGAGCCGCGCCAAGCGCGCCGAGAGCGCCGTCAGCTCGTGATAATGCGTTGCAAAAATAGTTCGGCACCCGGTGACATCGTGCAAATGCTCGACGCAGGCCCATGCTAAAGAAAGCCCATCGAAGGTTGCGGTGCCCCGACCGATTTCATCGAGGATCACTAAGCTGCGCGGGGTGGCTTGCTGTAAAATCGTTGCCGTCTCCACCATCTCGACCATGAAAGTGGATCGGCCCCGCGCCAAATCATCGGCAGCCCCCACCCGACTGAACACGCGGTCAATCATGCCCAGCTCGGCTCGGCGCGCTGGAACGAAACTGCCCATATGCGCAAGGATCGCAATCACCGCATTTTGTCGTAAAAAAGTCGACTTCCCGGCCATATTAGGGCCCGTCAGCAGCATCAGTCGCGCCCCATCGGCATTGTCAAGATCGGCAAGATGACAATCATTTGCCATGAAGCGTTCATGGTCCCGATCGAGCGCCGCCTCAACAACAGGATGCCGACCGCCTTCCACGTCAAATCCGGTTCCATCGCGCAAATCGGGTCGCACCCATGAGGCACCGCGCGCCAAGGTCGCGAGGCTTGTATAGACGTCCAGCTCGGCCATCCGCAGAGCCAAAGCATCAAGCGCCGGCAAAAGCGCCAGAACCGCAGCGCGCAACCGTGCAAAAATCTCATGTTCCCGCGCCAAACCCATTTCAGCCGCACGACTGATTTTCCCCGCCAGCTCGGCAAGCTCGGTTGTAGAGAAGCGAATGGCGTTTGCTAATGTTTGTCGGTGAATAAAAACCGCATCATGCGGCGGCGCCAAGAGGCGGTCGCCCTGTGCCGCAGGAACATCAATGTGATAGCCCAGCACCGCATTATATTTGACCTTGAGAGACTTAATGCCCGTCTCGTCGCTATAGCGCAATTGCATGGCCGCAATAACCCGCTTGCTTTCATCACGTAGCAGGCGCGCATCGTCGAGCGCAGCGTCATAGCCGCTTTGGATGAAATTTCCATCGCGGATGAGGGCAGGGGGTGGGTCGGCCAAAGCCGCATCAAGATCATGGGCCAAAGCAGAAAGGCTGCTGGCGATTTCATCGCGCCATGGGGCCAGCTGATCGGGCAAGCCTGCCGGCAGCGCAGAAGAAGAGGGAGAGGCCGCCTCATGAGATGCGGCATCATGCGACCGGATCAGCTCCTGGATGGACTGAGCAATAGAGATCGACTTGGCTAATGCCAACACATCCCGCGGACCCCCTCGATCTTGGCTGAGGCGTGTCAGCGCTCGCGAGATATCGGGGCTCGCCCGCAAGAAGCCGCGCACCCCTTCGAGCAGCTGGGGGGCGTCCATGAAAAAACTAAGGACGTCATACCGCTCTTCAATCCGGCGGCGATCGCATAAGGGCGCATTCAACCAAGCGGCCAGCAGGCGGGCGCCCGCCGCAGTTTGGGTGCGATCAATGGTGGCCAATAAGCTGCCTTGACGGCCGCCGGCTTGCGCGGTCACTAATTCGAGATTTTGCCGCGTCGCTGCATCGATTTCCATATATTCATGCGACGCCTCAATACGCGGCGACTGAATGCGGGGCAATGCGGATAATTGGGTCGTGCGAACATAGTCGAGAATTAAGCCTGCGGCAGCGCGCATGCTGCGTTGGGATGGAACGACCATGTCTGGAAAATAAGTCGTTAAAATGGCATCACCATGCTCGGACACGGGTGCAGAAATCGAGAGAGGGGTCACCACCGCACACGCCAAAGCGTTTTGAAGGGCCGGCGACATCTCGTTCAAAGATTTTGCCTCAAGCACAACTTCGCTGGGGCGCAACCGCGCCAAGAGGGCGACAAGATCTCTCTCGGACGTCTCACAAATCGCGAACTCGCCGGTCGACATATCGAGCCACGCCACACCCACAGCCGTTGACAAGGGCACGAGCGAGGCCAGAAAATTATGGTGCTGCGCCTCTAAAAGAGCATCCTCGCTCAATGTTCCGGGCGTCACCAAGCGAACGACATCGCGATGGACAACGGATTTACTGCCCCGCTTTTTGGCCTCGGCCGGATCTTCCATCTGTTCGCAAATCGCCACCTTGTGTCCAGAACGGATCAACCGGTGCAGGTAAGTTTCGGCCGCATGAACTGGAACCCCGCACATGGGGGTGTCTTCGCCCATATGTTTGCCCCGATGGGTGAGGGTAATATCGAGCGCCGCCGCGGCGACCACAGCGTCGTCAAAAAACAACTCATAAAAATCGCCCATCCGATAGAACAGCAAATAGTCTTGATGCGCCGCTTTGATCTTTAAGTACTGCGCCATCATGGGCGTCGCTTGGGCTAATGGATCGGCACCGGAAAGCGGATCGCGCAGCGGAAGCTCTTCAGAATGCGCGTCCGCATCGCCCGCGGCCGCATTTTGATGCGCGCGTTGCGACACCTCTGGAGAGCTGGATGGAGAAGTCGTGGGCGATGTCATTTAGTCAGTCTACCAGAGAGATCGACGGACGAAAAACCGGCAGCAAAGAAATTGGTCGCAAAGGTGGGGGTAAATTTTTCATAAAATATTGTTTTAACTGACCGACAAGCTTGTGCTTCTGCAAGCACCTGCTAAAACAAGACAACAGGAATTTAAGTCATGTCTGATAGTAAATCATATGATACCCAAGAAGCTCTGAGGTTTCACTCGCGCGGCAAACCCGGCAAGCTTGAAATTGTTGCCACCAAACCCATGGCCACCCAGCGGGACTTGGCGCTCGCCTATTCGCCTGGCGTCGCCGCGCCGGTGCAGGCGATCGCCGACAACCCCGATTGCTCCTATGATTACACGGCACGTGGCAACATGGTTGCGGTCATTTCGAACGGCACAGCAATTTTAGGCCTCGGCGATTTGGGGGCGCTGGCATCTAAGCCGGTGATGGAGGGGAAAGCCGTCCTCTTTAAACGTTTTGCTGATGTCGACAGCATTGATCTCGAAGTCGACACGGCGGATGCCGATGAATTTATCAATGCTGTGAGATATTTGGGGCCGTCCTTCGGGGGCATTAACCTTGAAGACATTAAAGCGCCTGAGTGCTTTATCATCGAGCAGCGCCTGCGCGAACTCATGGATATTCCTGTTTTTCATGATGACCAACACGGAACAGCCATTATTTGCGCCGCCGGCTTAATTAATGCCCTCCACCTCACGGGACGCGACATAAAAGACACCAAAGTGGTGCTCAATGGCGCCGGAGCAGCCGGCATTGCCTGTTTAGAGCTGATTAAAGCCATGGGCTTGCCCAATGAAAATGCGCTGTTATGTGACACCAAAGGCGTGATTTATAGCGGCCGCACGGAAGGCATGAACCAATGGAAATCCGCTCATAGCGTGAAAACCGACAAACGCAGTTTGGCAGAAGCGCTGGATGGTGCCGATGTGTTCTTGGGCTTGTCCGTGAAAGGCGCCTTGACCAAAGAGATGGTCAAGTCGATGGCGGATAATCCGATCATCTTTGCGATGGCAAACCCTGACCCAGAAATTACACCAGAAGAAGTGAGTGCTATTCGTTCGGATGCCATTATGGCAACCGGACGATCTGACTATCCGAACCAAGTTAATAATGTGCTGGGCTTTCCCTATATTTTCCGCGGCGCCTTGGATGTCCGGGCCCGCACCATTAATGACGAAATGAAAATCGCCTGTGCAAATGCCTTGGCGCAATTAGCCCGCGAAGATGTGCCTGATGAGGTTGCGACAGCCTATAGTGGCGAGCGGCCGCGCTTTGGCCCGAATTATATTATCCCTGTGCCCTTCGACCCGCGGCTGATCCGCGATATTCCGGTTGCCGTTGCGCAAGCTGCGATGAATAGTGGCGTCGCGCGAAAGCCCATTATTGATATGGAGCGCTATCGCGAACAATTATCAGCGCGCCTCGACCCCGCCGCAAGCTCATTACAGATCATCATTAATAAGGCGCGGAAAAGCCCTCGGCGGATGATTTTCGCCGAAGGGGAACAAGAGCAGGTTATTCGCGCCGCCGCCGCCTTTAAAGATATGGGCTTAGGCGAACCCATTTTAATTGGCACTGAAGACGTCGTGCGCGCGCAAATGCGCGATCTGGGCCTAGAGGGCCGTGACGATTTAGAGGTCTATGACACCCGCAAGTCGAGCCGCAAAGAAGAATATATCAACTCTCTCTATGCCCGCATGCAGCGCCGCGGCATGTTGTGGCGTGATTGCGAACGCTTAGTGAGTAATGACCGCAATATTTATGGCGCCGTGATGTTGGCCAATGGCCATGCCGATGCCATGGTCACGGGCGTCACCCGGCATTATTCGATCGCCTTAGACGAAATTTGTTCGGTCATTGATCCACGCCCCGGCCATCGGGTGATGGGCTTAACAATGATGATTGCCCGCGGGCGCACGGTTATGGTCGCCGATACCAATGTCACCGACATGCCCAATGGGGAAGAGTTGGCGGATATTGCCGTGCAAGCCGCCCGCACTGCGCGCGCCCTCGGACATGAACCGCGCGTGGCCTTGCTGGCTTATTCGACATTCGGACACCCCGAAGGCGATCGTTCGGTTTACGTTCGTGAAGCCGTTCGCATTCTTGACAGCAGAAATGTTGATTTTGAGTATGAGGGTGAAATGAGCGCCGACGTCGCCCTCAATCGCAAAGCCATGTCGTATTATCCATTTTGCCGTCTCAGCGACCCCGCCAATGTGTTGATCATGCCCGCCATTCACTCCGCCTCCATCTCAACCAAAATGTTAGAGGAATTAGGCGGCGCCACAATGATCGGGCCGATCTTGGTCGGCCTCGACCGCTCTGTGCAAATTGCCCGCATTGGGGCAACGGCAACGGAAATCTTAAACACAGCGGCGATCGCCTGTTACGGCCTCGAAACTGCTGAATAGGCGTCGGGCGAACGCTCTAGGCCTGTTGCACACTGTCTGGAAATTGGCGCCAACGCAAAGCCAACGCGATATCCTCATCCGAAATATCGGCCCGTGCGTCCATATCGGCTAGGGTGCGGGCAACGCGCAGCACGCGCGCAAAGCCACGGGCCGACAGACTGTTTTTATGCGCGATCGCCGATAGTAATTGTGCCGCCGGCGGCGACAGATCGGACATGGACACATTCGCTACAGAGTTCAAGCAAGCCTGCCGCGCCTGTTGCTGGTCGCGCGCCGCGATAATGAGCGGCTGAATATCGGCGGAGGCCGGCCCTTTTTGTCCCTGCATAAAGGTCGTCAAGGCGAGCGCCGGCACGGGTAAAATAATGTCGAAGCGATCTAATAGCGGGCCCGACAAACGATCGAGATAATGGCGCATGCATTTGGGAAAGCGCGTACATTGCCGCTCTGGATCCAGCGCATGACCACATCGACATGGATTAAGCGCGGCAACCAATTGGAAGCGGGCCGGATAGCTGACATGACCATTGGCGCGCGCCACATGCACGACCCCGGTCTCGAGCGGCTCGCGCAGCGCCTCAAGAACATTGCGTTGAAATTCGGCTAACTCATCCAAGAACAAAACGCCATGATGCGCGAGCGACACCTCTCCGGGCTTAATGTGCCGCCCGCCGCCCACCAAGGCGGCCATGCTGTTGGTATGATGCGGACTTCGAAAGGGCGGCGCATTGGTTTTTGGCAGCTCTTGCCCCGCCACACTGGCGATCATGCTCACATCTAACAGCGCAGCGGCATCGAGCGGCGGCAGGAGCGAGGGTAGGCGGGCGGCCAGCATCGACTTTCCGGCGCCAGGCGGACCGATCATCATGAGATGGTGGCCACCCGCTGCAGCCACAGCCAAGGCCTGACGGGCTTCTGATTGACCAATAATATCGGCAAGATCCGGGGTCGCCGCTCCCGAAGTCGTGATCGACACAGGGTCGGCGGGAGCCAGGCAGTGCTCGCCCCGCAAATGACCGATCAGAGATAATAAATCCGGCGCGGCAACCAAGCCCGGCCGGTTGGGGCGATCAATGCCCGACAGCAAGGCCTCCGCCGCATTTGCGATCGGGCAAATGAGCGTGAGTTCCGCGGCAAGCGCCGCCATTGCCGCTGGTAAGCAGCCGCTCACCGCCCGACATCCCCCGTCGAGCGCCAATTCTCCCATGCTCGCATAGCGCTCGATCACATGTCCGTGAACAATCTCCATGGCGGCGAGTAAGGCCAAGGCCATGGGCAAATCATAATGACTTCCCTCTTTGGGCAAATCCGCGGGCGAGAGGCTGAGGGTGATCCGTTGATAGGGAAGCGAGAGCCCGACCGCATGAAACGCGGCGCGGATCCGTTCGCGGCTCTCGGCAATGACCTTATCGGGTAAGCCGACAACCACAAAAGCATGCATCCCCGGAGCAATATGCGCCTGAACCTCGACCGCAACGGCCGATAAACCAGAAAAGGCAAATGTGCTGCTGCGACTAACCATATCTTCTTGTTCTTGATGCCTTGAGAGAGAAATCCGAACACGCGCGAAACTTAATGGCGCGAAACTTAGTGGCGCGAAACTTGTTAGAGCAAAACTTATTAGAGCACCTCACATTGGGCGCGAACTGTCCTTATTTTTATTTCCGCCCTTCGATCGACGCGTTGAGCGGCAAGAAGAGACAAGCAAAAAAGCTTGTCCTGGCCAAGCCCGACGAGTACAATTTTCTTCTATCGGAGGAAAACCTGTGGCTCGGCATAAAGATCTTCAGATCAGCGTTGGACAACAATATGAGGAGCCACTTCCCGGCGCGCGCAAAATCTTGGCCGCTTTTAATCTCAATACCTCCGACAAAAAAGATCGCCCCAAAGCGATTTGGAATGTGATCGATGTTGTCGAGTGGAATGGTTTGCCGCATGCCCGCCTCGAAAATACCGAAACCGGCGAAACCCGCCTGCTTGCGTCCAGTGTCTTGCTAGAAGGTCGCCTGTATAAATTTCTTGGAGCGAGCGAGAACCGTTAGGCTTGGCGGCGGCGCTCGATCGCATCCCAGATCAGCGACGCAATATTAGGGCCGCCATAAGCCTGAATTTCTCGAATACAGGTCGGTGAGGTGACGTTAATCTCTGTGAGCTTATCGCCAATCACATCTATGCCCGCAAAAATAATTCCCATTTGTGACAAGATGGGCCCGATCCGCGCTGCAATTTCATGATCGCGCGGGGTGAGGTCGGCGGCCTCAGGGCTGCCGCCGACATGCACATTGGACCGTGCATCGCCCTCGGCCGGAACACGGTTTAAGGCTCCAACGGCTTTTCCCTCAACCAAAATAACGCGCTTATCCCCCTGCCGCACTTCAGGCATATATTTCTGCGCAATGATTTGCTCGCGGCTTGTCGCCATGAACATATCCAAAAGAGCATTGAAGTTTTCATCCTGAGGCGTCACTCGAAAAATACCGGCGCCACCATTTCCGAATAAGGGTTTTAGAATAATGTCGCCATGCTGCGCCCGAAACGCCGCCAAGGCCATGCGATCACGGGTGATCAAAGTCTCGGGCGTCAGGTCGGGAAACTGGGTCACCAAAAGTTTTTCGGGTGCATTACGCACGGCAACCGGGTCATTGACCACCAATGTGTACTCACGCACCGTTTCCAAGAAATGGGTTGTGGTAATGTAATGCATGTCGAAAGGCGGGTCTTGGCGGAGCAGAATAACATCGAGCGTATCCAACCACTGAGGCTGCGCGGGGCCTTTCGTGAAATGGTCACCCTTCTGGTCGCGCAGCTGCAAAGGCGACATGCGCGCCGACACGCGGCCGTGATGCATCGCCATATCATCGGGCTCATAGTAGAAAAGCTCGTGCCCGCGCGCCTGCGCCTCCAGACACAGAGCAAAGCTCGTATCACCTTGAATATCGATCGCTTCGATCGGATCCATTTGAACCGCAACTTTTAGGTGCATAGATTTCTCCCTCACCGCGCAATGACGAAGCTCGCCGCCAAGGCCGATCGAGCCTGGCTATAACGACTAGAGTTTCGTTGGCACTTTACCCGTTCCGTTCGCTAGCGCAATCATAGATGCGCCATGCATCGCGAACATGCCGCAAGAATGGGGTGAATTCAACTGCATCAAAGCGCCAAAGAAGCGAGGTGAGATCAGGGTGGCGCGCCACATAAATCTGCGCCGCCCGGGCAATGCGGTGCCATTGGCGCGCGTGAATAAGCGGCTCATTGGCCTGGCGGCGATACTTAACCTCGACAAAAACCAGAAGCGACCCACGACGCATAATGAGATCAATTTCACCCACCGGCGTGCGAAAATTGCGCTCTAACACTGTATATCCGAAAAGTTGAAGATAGAAGGCGGCTACCCCTTCCGCCCATCGTCCCAAACGAGCGCGATGGCGGCGCTGCTTTGACAGATGCGAAAATACGCGGCCTCGATTGGGGCGTCGCGCAATCACTTGGAGCGGCCGAGAGCGAGCGCGCGGTCATAGACGATTTTTCGGGACAGTCCTGTCTTCAACGCCACGGCACGGGCCGCATCGCGCATCGACAAGGTTTTCATTTCGTCGGTCAGCAGCGCATCGAGATCAATGTCATTGGCGGTTGTGGCCGCAATCCGTTCAATAAGCACCACACATTCGCCCTTTGGCGGATGATCTGCAAAATGCGCCGCCAATTCTTCCGCCGTGCCCGACACGACTTCTTCATAAGTCTTGGTCAGCTCGCGCGCGACGGTAATTTCGCAGGCGCCGAGTGTCGCGCCAATATCTTCGCAAACCGAAGCCAGCCGTCGGGGGCTTTCGAACAGAATAATCGTGCCCATTTCAGGCACTAGCTGGGCCAAGGCCGAGCGCCGCGCCGCAGATTTGGGGGGCAAAAACCCAAGAAAGCAAAATCGATCGCTAGCCAGTCCGGCAACGCTTAAGGCCGCAATAGGTGCCGATGGCCCGGGCACGGCATGAACGGCAAAGCCAGCTTTGCGCGCCGCCCGGGTGAGCCGGTAGCCCGGATCCGACACTAGTGGCGTGCCGGCATCTGAGACCAGCGCCAAGGCTTGCCCCCGTGCCAATAGGGTCAGGGCCCGATCAGTGGCCGCCCGCTCATTATGGTCATGATAAGAACGCATCGGCGTGATGATATTATGATAGCGCAGTAATTTGCCGGTGGTTCGTGTGTCTTCACACAAAATGAGATCGACACCGCCCAAAACATCGAGCGCCCGCAACGTGATGTCCCGCGCGTGACCCAAGGGCGTCGCGACCACATATAGCCCAGAAGGTAATTCAGAAGATGGTTCGGCCATACCTCACAAAACGCCTTTCTTTTCACCAAGGCAAGTTTTTTAGTCCTCGCACACTCTTTTTTCTAGCGACCACTCAGTCTATACAGAAGCATGATTTTTAAACAGCGCATCATCGATCCAGCAGCTTCTCCTCGATATGATATTTCGGCCTTCTTCGGGGGTCTTCGTTTACCGTTTTTGGGCACACCTTCTGCAGCTCGGCCTTCTGCAGCTCGGCCTTCTTCAGCGCGATCTGCTCTGGCTTATGTCACGCTGTGCATGACCCTCATTTTAGCGAGCTGCGGGGGGGCGCCACAATCATCGACACGATCCTCCAGCGCCTCAGCTCAAACAGGAGCAACGGGGCCCATGAGCCCCGAACAGCGCTTATTCGCGTCGCGCCAAAACTTTGAACGCAATGGGGCACTAGCGATCCCGCAGGGCCGTCAACGCAAAATTGGCGTGCTGTTACCCCTCACCGCGCCCGATCCGGCCACGGAGCGCTTGGCGGTGGAGCTGTTTCGCATCCTTGAAATGGCGCTTTTTGATCTCGCGCGCGATGATTTAATTCTGGTGATGCATGACACGCTTGGCACACCCGAAGGGGCGGCCGACGCCGCGCGCGCAGCGATACGCGATGATGTTGATGTCATCATTGGGCCGCTCTTCAGCACCTCAGTTACCGCGATTGCCCCGATTGCGCGGCAAGCAAAAATTCCTGTGCTGGCCTTTTCGAATGATCGCGAGGTCGCGCAATCGGGCATTTGGCTGCTGGGGGTGTTGCCCGAACAAGCCCTTGAGCAAATGATTATGTATGCCACGTCGCAAGAGCTGACCCGCTTTGGGGTATTGCTTCCGAAAACCAGTTACGGCGAGCGACTAGCATCGCAGATCGAACCGATGCTGGCCAAATATGGCGGGAAATTAGTTGATCTTCAAATCTATCCCAGCGAGGCCGAGGCCATGTTCGAGCCCGTCCAAAAGCTTGCCCATTACGCCTATCGAAAATCAGCGCATCAGCGGGAAATGAGCCGCCTCATGGAGGAAGCCCGAAGCCTCATCCCAAATGCAACCTCTGACGCTGACCTGATTAAAAAACTAACCCTGCTGGCGCCAGAGAAAGCCGCGGCCCTGCAAGAATTGGGACGTGTCGAAACCATCGGAGAAATTCCCTATGACGCGGTGATCATTCCCGACGGCGGTTTGAACTTGCGCAATTTAGCACCCTTACTGCCCTATTTCGATATTGATCCCAAATTGGTTAAATTTATCGGATCGCCCCTTTGGCTTGACCCCGCACTGACCAAAGAACCCCCTTTGCGGGGCGCCTGGTTTCCGACCCCTAACCCAGCGGGCTGGGATTTTCTCTCTGAGCGCTATGCGAAAATCTATGGCGGGCCACCTGCGCGCCTCACCAGTCTTGCCTATGACGCGCTCGCTGTGGTCGCGTCGGTGAGCCTGGCCGCAGCCGACACATTGCCTTTCGACCTGATCACATCGCCGGCGGGGTTTGTCGGGATAGATGGGCTTTTCCGTCTCACGCCAGAGGGGCTTAATGAGCGCAGTTTTGCGATTATGGAAATTGGTAGCAAACGCTTCCGCACTCTCGAGCCCGCCCCGCACAGCTTTGCGGATGTTTTTGCGCGCCGCCAACTCGCCCAACAACGCGCCATTGAATTATCGCGCCCCCCCGATATTGGGTGGCGCGGAGGAGAACGCCTCGATCGCGTCTGGCCGTAAGGCGGCGTCTGGCTAATTCAAAATAATCCCAAGCAAATGGTCGAGCACCAGGCGCCCTTGTTGGGTGGCGCGCAAATAATCCCCGTCGCGCAGCAAATATCCGTCCTCGATCAGCGCAAGAATTTGCGCATCGTTAAACAAACCAAGGCCTGGCTGATAGGCCACCCCCTCGAGCAAGCGCATGCCCAACAAAACCTGCTCTTGAGCCGTTTCGATCTCCGATAAGGGATCGATCTGCGCTAGGCCATGGCCTTGCTGGGCGACACTTTGCAGCCAGTCTTGCGGGCGCGCATGGGCAAGCGTTGCATGACGGATGCGCCCCTTTGGCGTGTCATAGGTAAGGCGTCCATGCGCGCCAGGCCCGATGCCCGCATAGTCGCCGCCCCGCCATGTCGCGTAATTATGCCGACACGCATAGCCAGCGCGCGCATAGTTTGACACCTCATAGGCAGGCAGTTTGGCGCTTTGGCAAAGGTCTTGCGTCAAACAATAGAGTTCCGCGCGCAGATCATCGGCCGGGGGAATGAGGGCGCCACGTTTATATTGATAGCCAAAGGCCGTATCCGGCTCGATGGTCAATTCATAGAGCGATAAATGCAGTGGCGCATAGGACAAGATATCGGCCAACTCTTTTTCCCATGCTGCGCAGCTTTGGCCGGGACGCCCATAGATCAGATCCAAATTGTAATTCTCAAAAAAACGACGGGTTACCTCGATCGATTGACGCGCCGACGCGGCGCTGTGGTGCCGCCCCAGAAAAGCCAAGGCGTCATCTTGCACGGCTTGCAAACCTAATGACAAACGCGTGATGCCCGCTTGGCGCAACGCTTCGGCATAGGCGGGGGTAACATGTTCCGGATTGGCCTCGAGCGTAATTTCTGCACCAGCCTCGAGGCCCCATAGCCGATCGATCTGCGCCAAAAGATCGGCCACCAGATCGCTTCCCATGAGCGAGGGCGTTCCGCCCCCAAAGAAAACCGTTTTCACCGGTCCACCGGCTCGCCGATGCGCTGCATGGCTGAGGTCCTGGATATAGGCTTGTCGCCATTGCGCGTCATCGATCTGGCGCGCTTTATAGACATTAAAATCGCAATAGGGGCAAATGGTTGAACAAAACGGCCAGTGAATATAAATGCCCAGCGATGGCAGGGACTTGCCCAGATCGGATGCGCCCAGATCGGATGTGCCGAGAGGAGATGGGCGAAGCGGTGTCATGCCCATAGCTTGGCCTTAATCGGCTCGGGAAGAAAGACAGGCCGCGACCAATTGATGAAAGGCATCGGCGCGATGCGATTGCGCATGTTTATCATCGGGGTCCATTTCACCGAAAGTAAGGCGGCCCCCTTCCGGCAAAAATACGGGATCATAGCCAAACCCGGCTTCGCCACGCGGCGGCCAAACCAGATGGCCGGTGACACGACCTTCAAAATCTTCGCAATGCCCATCCGGCCACGCCAAGCATAAGGCACAGACGAAATAGGCCGAACGATCTTGATGGCCCGTTAAGGCCTGCTCGACCTTCTCCATTGCATAGGCAAAGTCGCGCGACCCATCGGGGCGTTCAGCCCAGCGTGCCGAATAAATGCCAGGATCGCCCCCCAGCGCGTTCACACATAGGCCACTATCATCGGCCAAAGCGGGCTGCTGCGCGGCACGGGCGGCCGCCAAGGCTTTGAGCCGGGCGTTTCCACGAAAGCTGGGTTCAGTTTCCTCGGGCTCGGGTAAATTCAAGTCAGCCGCACTGATGGGGTGAATGCCGTAAGGAATAAGAAGATCGCCGATCTCGCGCACCTTCCCTTTATTATGCGACGCGACGACCAATTGACCTTCGGCGAGGCGGCGGGCCATTACGCGCCGATCGCCTTTTTCTGCACCTCAACAAGCTGGCGAATGCCATTGCGGGCTAAGGTCATCAATTGATCAAACTCAGCCGCGCTAAACGCATCGCCCTCTGCCGTCGCTTGAATTTCAACAAGGGCGCCGGCGCCGGTCATCACAAAATTACCGTCTGTATCGGCGACGCTGTCTTCAGCATAATCGAGATCAGCAACTGGCAGGCCCTGATAAATGCCACATGAGAGAGCGGCAACATGGTCCTTTAGAACGGGGCCTGAAATCAGCCCCTCTGCACGTTTAGCCTCAATACATTGATGCAAGGCCACCCACGCGCCGGTAATGGACGCGGTACGTGTGCCGCCATCGGCTTGGATTACATCACAATCGAGTGTGATCTGAACCTCGCCCAGCGCTTTCAAATCTGTGACCGCACGCAAGGATCGTCCAATTAAACGCTGGATTTCTTGGGTGCGTCCGGATTGTTTTCCTGCGCTCGCCTCGCGGCGCATCCGATCGCCGGTCGCGCGCGGCAACATGCCATATTCAGCGGTCACCCATCCCTCTTCACGACCGCGCAACCAAGGCGGCACGCGTGTTTCAAAACTCGCTGTGCACAAAACATGTGTGTCCCCAAATTTGATCAAGCAAGACCCTTCAGCATGTTTGGACACACCGGTTTCGATTGAGACGGGGCGTAAAACTTCGGGGCCGCGGCCGCTAGGACGTTGAACTGACATAACACCTCCATTTGTGCGATGGTCTCTGGTTTAACCAACTCGGCGAAGCACCGCAAGCCCAGGACGCCCATTACATGAAGATCCCCATGATATTAAGATCCGCATGCGCGCAGCACCCTTGCCACGAAATGACACAGCACAAGAACAGCCCCTAGGATTTCCACGTCAGACATCCTAAATATAGCGCATGGGAAATTTAAACGACCTCAATGAGCGGGCGCGGATGGTGTTTCGGCATATTGTCGAGAACTATCTGGAGCACGGTGATCCGATTGGATCTAAGTTTATAGCCGAGACGATGAGCCAACGTCTGTCGCCGGCCTCTATTCGCGCCACCATGGCCGATCTCGAGTCACTGGGGCTGCTCTATTCCCCTCACATTTCGGCCGGGCGTCTGCCGACAGAACAAGGGTTACGCTTATTCGTGGATGGGTTGTTGCAGGTCGGGGAATTATCTGAAGCTGAGCGTCTTGAAATCTTGCCGCAATTGGCAGAACGGCCCCAACAGGGAAATTTAACCGACCTTGTGACGCGGGCGGTTGAAAGCCTCACCGGCCTCAGCTCCTGCGCCAGTCTGGTGGTTGTGCCCAACCAAACGGAAACGGTGAAACATATCGAATTTATTCCGGTCTCCGACGAGCAATTGCTGGTGGTGATGGTCGACGCACGAGATCGCGTAGAGAACCGGCTCATTAAGCGCCCCAAAGGCATCACCCCCGCCCATTTGGTGATGGCGAGCAATTATCTAAATGCGCGCCTTAAAGGCCGCAGCATCCATGAGGTGCGCCAATCAACCCTGGATGAGATAAGGCGGGCCGAGGCCGAGCTCGACATTTTGTCTGCGCAAGTGATTGAGACCGGGCTGGCCGACTGGGCGGCCGCCCCTGGCGATAATAATGCCCCACAGGAGAAATCATTAATCGTGCGCGGGCAGTCGAATTTACTGAATAATATAGAGACAGATGACCTTGAGCGAATTCGTATTTTACTCGAGGATCTTGAACGGAAAAAAGATTTAATCGAGCTCCTCGCCAATGCCGAGGAGGGCGACAGCGTCCGAATTTTTATCGGCGCCGAGACAAAGCTTTTCTCTTTATCGGGTTCGAGCTTGATCGTGCGCGGCTATCGCGATAAAGATCGGCAGATTGTTGGCGTGCTGGGGATCATCGCGCCGACACGCAGCAATTATGCGCGGCTTATTCCGCTCGTGGATCATACGGCCCGCCTTGTCACTTATTCGCTCGAGCGAACCGAACCGGGTCACGTTCACACATCCTGAAACGAGGAGCTTCTTATGGTCGATGAAATGAAATCTCACAGCCCTCAGGAAAGCCCTGAGAACACTGATGCCGAAACCCTTGCGGGCGATACCGAGGCAACTGACACGCAAGATCAAAAAGCATCCGAGACGCCCACAGATCCGGCGGACGCAGCGAAGGCGCATGACACGGACAGCGCGCCAGAGGCTCAATCGGCGTCCGATGACGCGCCACAAGAACAAGCTCCTATTGATCCGGCCGATCAAATGGCTGAATTAAATGACAAATTATTGCGCGCCTTGGCCGAGCTGGAGAATACCCGCCGTCGGGCCGAGCGCGATCGCATCGATGCGCAACAATATGGGATGATGCGCTTTGGCCGCGACATGCTCTCCGTTGCCGATAATCTCGGGCGGGCCCTGGCGGCTTTACCGGAAGAGAGCCGCGCCGACTTGCCGGAAAATGTTGCGGCCTTAATTGAGGGCGTCGCCGCGACGGAGCGCGATTTATTGGCCACTTTTGAGCGCCATCAAATCAGCCCGATCACGCCTTTGGGAGAAAAATTCGATCCGAATTTTCATGAGGCCATGTTTGAAACGCCGGGCACAGGCCAAGCTGCGGGTACAATTATCGAAGTCATTGAGGCGGGCTATCGCATTGGCGAACGGCTCTTGCGCCCCGCTCGTGTGGGCGTTGCCAAAGCCGACTAGGCGTCAGCAAAGCCGACGAGGCGGTACCTGCACCACCTTCATCATTTTAGCCCCTCATTGGTCTGGCGCCGCTCGGGAGACGCGTCTCAGGGTCAGATTAAGGCGCCCACCCGCAAAGGCCGGGTGATCGGAGAGGATTTGCGAAGAGCCCGCCAAGACGCGGTCAATGCCATGAAAGGCAAGGCGCGCGGGACCGCCAAACACCAAGGCATCGCCCGAATGTAACCTGATCGATCGGGTCGGGGCCTGCCGCGTGAGGCCCCCCATCCGAAAAACTGCACTGTCGCCCAAGGAAAAAGAGACAATCGGCGCCTCCAGCTCGTCTTCATCGCGGTCTTGATGCAGTCCCATTTTCGAGGTCGATTGATCATAATAATTGATCAGACAACATTCTGGCTGATCCGAGCGCCCGGTGAGGTCCTGCCACGCCGAAATAAGCTCGGGAAAAAGCGGCGGCCATGGCGCACCAGTTTCCGGATGGGTCGATTGATAACGATACCCCGCCCGATCCGATATCCAGCCGAGTGTCCCTGCATTGGTCATGTGGATCGACCACGGCTTTCCGGTGCGCGGCATGGTCGGGCGGAACAAAGGCGCGTGCGAAATAACCTGCGCCACCGCATCACATATTCGGCGCTGCATCTCTTTGTCCCAATATCCAGCTCTATAATTAACGCCAGGCCCCAACATCTTGTATTTACCTCTTTTCTTGAAGAATTTCCCATAATTTCTGGGTGAATTTCCTCTCCCGCCTTGTAGTCAGCTTAGGGGATCCTTATATAAAAACCAAAGCTTGCGAGCGACGACCGCACCATGCGGCGTTCGGCAGGCCCAGTGAACCACTAATTAAGATGATAAATAGAATTAAAGTGAGAGCCGGCTATGGGAAAAGTGATAGGAATTGACCTCGGAACGACAAATTCATGCGTCGCCGTGATGGAAGGAAGCACACCGCGAGTAATTGAGAACGCGGAAGGGGCGCGGACCACGCCGTCTATGGTGGCGTTTTCGGAAGATGGCGAGCGCCTGGTTGGCCAGCCCGCCAAACGTCAAGCCGTGACAAACCCGGGAAACACATTATTCGCAATTAAGCGCTTGATCGGACGGCCCTATGATGATCCAGCCACCCAAAAAGATAAGGGGCTGGTGCCGTTCTCTATTGTGAAAGCCGATAATGGTGATGCATGGGTTGAGGCACGAAACGAGAAATATTCGCCATCGCAAATCTCTGCCTTTATTCTCCAAAAAATGAAGGAAACTGCTGAGAGTTATCTTGGCGAAACGGTTGATAAAGCCGTCATCACCGTTCCTGCTTATTTTAACGATGCACAGCGGCAGGCCACAAAAGATGCGGGCAAAATTGCCGGTCTAGAAGTATTGCGCATCATTAATGAGCCAACCGCGGCCTCGCTCGCCTATGGTCTCGATAAAAAAGACGGTCAGACCATCGTCGTGTATGACTTGGGCGGCGGCACCTTTGATGTGTCTATCTTAGAAATTGGTGACGGCGTTTTCGAAGTTAAAGCCACCAATGGTGATACCTTCCTCGGAGGTGAAGATTTCGATATTGTTGTGGTCGATTATTTAGCCGATCAGTTTAAGAAAGAGGCCGGCATTGACCTGCGCTCCGACAAGCTGGCCTTGCAGCGGTTAAAAGAAGCGGCCGAAAAAGCCAAAATCGAGCTGTCATCTTCCTCGCAAACAGAGGTTAACCTCCCATTTATCACCGCCGACCAAAGCGGGCCCAAGCACCTGAATGTCAAAATGACCCGCACCGACCTCGAAGGCTTGGTCGAGTCCTTGATCCAACGCACCCGCAAACCCTGCGAAGCAGCGCTCAAAGATGCCGGGATCAGCATTTCTGAGATTGATGAAATTGTGCTGGTCGGGGGCCAAACACGGATGCCCCGCATTCGCTCTTTTGTGAAAGAAATTTTTGGCAAAGAACCGAACATGAGCGTAAACCCCGACGAGGTGGTCGCCATGGGCGCGGCTATTCAAGCCGGCGTTCTGCAGGGCGATGTGAAAGACGTGCTCTTGCTCGATGTAACACCCCTCTCCTTGGGCATTGAAACATTGGGCGGTGTGTTCACGCGCTTAATCGATCGCAACACAACCATCCCCACTAAAAAGTCACAGGTTTTCTCGACCGCGGATGACAATCAATCTGCTGTAACGATTTCGGTCTACCAAGGCGAACGGGAAATGGCCGCGGATAATAAGCAGCTCGGGCAGTTTAATTTGGAAGGCATTCCACCGGCTCCCCGTGGTGTGCCGCAAATCGAAGTCTCCTTCGATATTGATGCCAATGGCTTGGTCAATGTATCTGCGACCGACAAAGCCTCGGGCAAGGAACAAAAAATTCGGATCGAAGCATCCGGCGGTCTGTCGGATGATGATATTGAGCGCATGGTGAAAGAAGCCGAAGCCAATGCCGAGGCCGATAAGACGCGGCGGGCAGAAGCCGAGGCACGTAATAATGCGCAAAGCCTGATCCACGCCACCGAAAAATCAATCGAGGAGAATAAGGATAAACTCGATGCGGGTGACGTTGAAGCAGCCGAAGCGGCGATCACTGACCTTAAAGAGGCGCTCGAGAAAGACAACATCGACGACATCAACACCAAAGCGCAGGCCTTAAGCGCCGCAGCCATGAAACTGGGCGAGGCGATCTATAAGGATCAACAAGAAGCCGCAGAAGCCGCCGCCGCACAAGACGCGCAAGATGACGACGATAATGTTGTCGACGCTGATTTCGAAGAAGTCGACGACGATAAGAAAGCCTCCTAAGGTAGGCTTTCAAAGCTTTCACGCGCGCTTTCTTCGGCGCCTTTTTCAGGTTAAGGCGGATCTATGTCAAAACGTGATCTCTATGAAATTTTGGGCGTCGACCGCTCCGCCTCGGCGGCTGAACTGAAATCGGCCTACCGAAAGCTGGCGAAACAATATCATCCCGACGTCAATCCGGGGGATGCTGAGGCGGAAAAAAAGTTCAAAGAAGTCACCAATGCCTATGACACGCTCAAGGATGATCAAAGCCGCGCAGCCTATGATCAGTTTGGCTACGCGGCCTTTGAAAATGGTGGGCCTCAACAAGGCGGCTTTGGAGGCGGCTTTGGAGGCTTTAGCGATTTTGGATCGGTCGGCGACATTTTTGAAGAATTTTTTGGAGGCCGTCGCCAGGGCGGTGGCCGCGCCCGTCGTCAACGCGGCAGCGATTTACGCACCGATGTCACAATCTCATTAGAAGAAGCGTTTACCGGCGTTGAGCGCAAAATAAAATTAAACCGCAACGCCCCCTGTGATACCTGCGACGGCTCGGGGGCCAAGCCAGGCACGACACCGAACACCTGTGGCACCTGTCAAGGTCACGGTAAAGTGCGGGCGCAACAAGGCTTTTTCATGGTCGAACGCCCCTGCCATGTGTGTCAGGGAACAGGGAGCGTGATCAGTTCACCGTGTACGGATTGTTCTGGGCGGGGCCATGTCGCACAAAGTCGCTCGCTTTCAGTTTCTGTGCCCGCTGGTGTCGAGGATGGCACGCGGATCCGCTTAAGCGGCGAGGGCGATGCGAGCGCCCGTGGCGCTGAGCCAGGCGATCTATATGTATTTGTGAATGTGCAGCCGCACCCCGTTTTGCAGCGCGACGGCTCAGACCTCTTTTGCCATGTGCCCGTCACCCTCACTCAGGCGGCGTTGGGCAGCTCGGTCGAGCTTCCCTTGCTCGATGGCAAACGCGTGAAAGTAGCTATTCCGAAAGGCGCCCAGCCTGGCCAACAATTCCGCTTGCGGGGTAAGGGCATGCCGGTGTTGCGCAGCCGCGCCACCGGGGACCTTTATGTTCAAATTACCGTTGAGATGCCCAGCAAGTTGAGCAGGGCTCAAGAAAAATTGCTCAAACAATTTGAAGCCGAAAGCGGCGAGGATACCTATCCCGAAACCGCGCGCTTTAAAAAGCAAACGGGCGCGAAGTAAACGCATCTCCCCTGGAGCGCCGCCCCATCTAATGCGGCTTATCTTATATGCCTTATCTTATATGCCTTATCTTATATGCCTTATATAAAGCGCCTCATCGAATGAGCCCTATCTAATTCGGCTGGGGTCACGCGCCGATATCGCATGACGAACCAACAATTCAGCCGCCGCCATTTGGGAAAACATTTGGTGACGACCGCGGGCGCTGATATAAGTGATTTATGAAAATTGTCGTTAATGGTTGCGCTGGGCGCATGGGCCAGACGCTTTTGCGTCTTATTCATCTCGATCCCGAGCTTGATTTGTTTGGCGGTCTAGAGCCAAAGGGTCACCCTCAGCTCGGGGCCGATCTCGGCCATGTGATGGGAATGGCCCCGCTGGGGATGCAGGTTTCAGATCAGGCTTTGGATATTATTAAGGATGCCGATGCCATCATTGATTTTTCAGTGCCTGAAAGCTCGGTGGCCATGGCAGAGCTGGCGGCTCAGGCGCGCCTTGTTCACGTCATCGGCACGACGGGCTTTTCGGATGCAGATCTGACCGCCATTGAGGCCGCGGCGCGCCATGCGACCATCATCAAATCGGGAAATATGAGCCTCGGCGTTAATCTGTTGGCCGCTTTGGTGAAACGCGCCGCTGCAGCGCTCGACCCGTCTTGGGATATTGAAATTCTGGATATGCATCACCGCCACAAAGTAGATGCGCCTTCGGGCACGGCCCTCCTCTTGGGAGAAGCAGCCGCTGCGGGACGGGGCATTCCACTTTCCGGTAACACCGAGACGGGCCGCGATGGCGTGGGGTCGGCCCGCCAAGAGGGCGCCATTGGTATTGCTGCTCTGCGCGGCGGCTCGGTGGTGGGCGATCACGATGTTATTTTTGCGGGCGCCCATGAGCAAATTCGATTGAGCCATCGCGCTGAAAATCGGGATATTTTTGCCTCTGGCGCTCTTGCGGCGGCCAAATGGGGCCATGGACAACCGCCCGGTCTTTACGCCATGCGCGATGTCTTAGGGCTTGAAGATTAATCCCATCATATTTCAAACAGGGGGCAGAAATGGCGACGTTAGTACTGGTCCGTCATGGACAAAGTGAGTGGAACGAAAAAAATCTTTTCACGGGATGGCGTGATCCCGATTTAACAGATCGTGGCCGTGCCGAAGCAACAGCGGCGGGCAAGGCGCTGAAAGCGAAAGGCCTCGTATTTGATCATGCCTTCACTTCCGACTTGTCGCGCGCTCAAAATACATGTGCGCGCATCTTAACGGAGCTCGGGCAAGATGATTTACCCGTCATTCGCAATCAAGCGCTCAACGAGCGCGACTATGGCGAGCTGTCGGGCCTCAATAAGGACGATGCCCGGGAAAAATGGGGCGCCGAGCAAGTTCATATTTGGCGACGCTCATTCGATGTTCCGCCCCCCGGAGGCGAAAGTCTCAAAGATACGGCCGAGCGCGTATTGCCCTATTTTCGGCAAGACATTTTGCCGCTCGTACAGGCTGGGAAAAATGTGCTGGTCGCCGCGCATGGTAATTCACTGCGCGCTTTGGTAATGGAGTTGGACGCGCTCACCTCAGAACAAATTATCGATGTGAATATCGGAACTGGCGAACCTTATCTTTACCAACTCGACGCCACCGGTGCCGTCGCGTCTAAAGAAATTTTAGCCAATACATAAAACGCCGGCGCGCCAAAACGGGGCGCCACATAACCCCTAATCGCGCGACATTTGTTCACGCGCCAAAAGATCAGCTTTCAGCTCGGTACCCCAGCGAAACCCACCGAGACCTCCGGCGCACGGCAAAACGCGGTGGCACGGAATGTAATAGGCAATGGGGTTCGCGCCAACCGCCCGTCCGACGGCGCGCGGCCCGGACGTCAATTTTTCAGCCAACGCCCCATAGCTAGTGGTTTCCCCCGAGGGGATTTCAGTAAGGGTCCGCCAAACGCGCTGTTGAAAGGGCGTACCGATAAGGCCCAGACGCAGAACCGGTGACGGATGGGATCCGTCTGCACCGCCGGCTGGCGGTGGGAGGTGGTTGGAGAGCGTGCCTGTATTGATCTCTGTTCCAGATTCTGTGCCAATTTCTGTGTCGGCTTCTCCGGCATGGGTCAGCCCCCATTGATGCGATAGCGCCTCGCGCCAGGCTTGCCCCTCACTCACAAGAGGCGTCGCGGCAATAAGATGGCCCCGCCACCACGCCCGCAGTAGCGGGCCGAAAGGCATGATCTGCCGATCGGTCGCAAAACTTTGCCCGCGGAGCGTCTCTTTGCTCAGGCTAACATGCTCAAACATGCGCAGAAGTCGGGGCGGGCGGAGCGGTGCCCGAGGCAGCGGCCGCAAGGGCCGAGCGCAGTTCGGGATATAAAGCCTGGCGTTCCTCAGGTGCTAGAAAATCGCCAATGCGGATATATTCTCCCCGCGACGACATCACCAGCGGCCCAATTTCCTCGGCCGAATGCTCGGGGGGGGATAGTTCAAGTTTAAGCCAATAGGGATGGCACTGCCATTTTTCTTGATGCCCCGTCTCGCTGATTTTCACAATCGAAACACGCTCGGGGGTAATTTCAATGCTCTCGCACCGGCGGGCGCGAAAATAGGTCCAGCGAAAGGCGGCATAAAGCAAAACAACCTCAAGACCATAAAACCCTAAAACGGGCCAGGCGCCGAGCGTCGCAAAAAATATTCCCGTCGCAAAGCTGACCACCGACACGAAGCCCATCACAATCAAAAAGCCAGATCGCGAGAGCGAAACATAAGGCCGAAGCGTGAAAATTGTGCTCGATGATGACATGGGCGGGAGTTTAATCAGAAAACACGGTGGCGCAAGGTCAATCATTTGCAGTCGCGGGCCGGCACAGATAGACTGCGCCGATGAACAAACAAGACAT
>CBFIIU010000004.1:73565-76821 GCA_965662735.1 Alphaproteobacteria bacterium | reverse complement strand
CCAACTTTTGCCGTCGATACTCATGTTTTTCGGCTCGGCAATCGAACGGGCCTCGCACCAGGCAAAACCGTTGAGGCCGTTGAGCAAAAACTCGAAAAGCGCGTGCCCGACCCCTATCGCTTGCATGCTCATCACTGGCTTATTTTGCATGGTCGGTATATATGCACAGCACGTAAACCGCGTTGCCCTGATTGCGTCGTCCGCGATGTCTGTCGCTTCAAATCAAAAACGGCAGCCCCTGACGAAATTGAACCAGCTAAAGCTGGTCGCTCACATGTGAAGAGAGGATAAGGAATGGCTCAGAAAAAATATGCCTGTGTTGGGATGGGCGCTGCATTAGTGGATGTTTTCGCCGACGTGACAGAGGCCGAGCTTGCCGCCATTGGCAGCCCCAAATCCTCCATGTCCCTGATTTCGCCGAACGAGGCCGCCACCCTCGAGCAGGCCGTTACCCTGCACACACGCGCATCGGGCGGATCGGCCGGGAACACAATCGCCGGCATCGCAGCCCTCGGCCTGCCGACCGGCTTCATTGGCAAGGTTGGCCGCGATGAATTAGGCGATTTTTTTGTGAAAGATATGGCGTCGGTGCAAACCGCTTTTCCTACGACCCCGCATGATGATTTGCCCACGGGGCGGTGCATTGTTTTAATTACGCCTGACGCAGAGCGCACCATGCACACCTTATTGGGCGCCAGCGTGACAACCGCCCAAAACGATTTAGATCGTGACATGTTAGCGCAAACGCAGATCCTCTTTGCTGAAGGCTATATATGGGACAGTGAAACGGCCCATGCCGCCTTTTTGGAAGCGGCCGAGATTGTTCGGGCACATGGCGGTCGTGTCGCGCTGTCCTTATCCGATCCATTTTGCGTGCAACGCCATCATGCGCGGTTTGAAGAGGCGCTCGACAGCCATATTGATATCGTCCTTGCCAATCAAGCCGAGGCCGAAGCGATGTTTGGCGGTTCATCGACCACCCAATGGGCCACGGCGGCGCGCGGATTGGGGCTTGAGGCGGCAATTACCCGCGGCGCCGACGGCGCCGTCATCATATCTGCAGAAGATACGATCGCCATTTCAGCCGAAGAGGTTTCCAATATTGTCGACCTCACCGGCGCCGGCGATCAATTTGCGGCGGGCTATTTATCGGGTCGGGCGCTGGGTCGCACGCTGGCACAATCGGGTCGGCGCGGCGCTATCGCCGCGGCAGAGGTTATTGGCCATATTGGCCCTCGCCCGAAAATTGATGTCGCTGGTTTGCTGAGCGCCGCTGATTTATAAACACCGCTTTTGATTTATCTCGGCCTTATTTAAATCTTCCGGAGCAAAACCTGATCGATGCGATGGTTCTCCGTTTTATGGAGAATTAAGTCGGCGCGTCCTCGGGTCGGCTGAATATTTTCGATCAAATTTTTCAAATTAATGCTGTGCCAGATGCCGCGCGCGGTAGACACGGCCTCTTCTCGGCTCAAATCGGCATAGCGCCGGAAAAACGCACCCGGTTGCAAAAACGCCGTATCCTTGAGCGACAAGAAGCGCTCAATATACCATTGCTCAATAACTTCGGCTTCGGCATCGATATAAATTGAGAAATCAAAATAATCGGAAACAAAAGGAATGACGTCACCATCGACCGACAGACGTGCCGGCTGCAAAACATTCAGCCCCTCAACAATCAAGATATCAGGTCGCGTGACCCGAACTGTTTCATCGATAATATCATAGGCAATGTGCGAATAGATGGGGGCTTCGACTTCCTCATGCCCTGATTTCACATCAGCCAGAAACCGGCGCAAACGATCAATGTCGAAGCTCTCCGGGAACCCCTTGCGCTCCATCAGCTTTTGTTCGGTTAGCACAGCATTCGGGTAGAGAAAGCCGTCCGTTGTAATTAAGTCGACCTTGGGATGGGTGGGCCAGCGCGCCAGCATGTGACGCAAAATTCGAGAGGTGGTGCTTTTCCCGACGGCCACCGAGCCTGCCACACCGATGATAAAGGGTACTTTTTCTTCAGACCCCAAAAAGGCGTTGGTTGCCCCAAACAAACCTTGTTTGGCTTCGACATAAAGGCTCAAAAGCCGCGAAACAGGCAAGTAAATTTGCTGAACTTCATCGAGGTCGACAGTTTCTCCAAGGCCCCGCAACGAATCCAACTCGGCGGCGCTGAGCGTCAGAGCTGCATCTTGGCGAAGCCTTTCCCACTCTCTCGCTGTAAACGTGCGATAGGGCGATGGTGTGGTGATCGCCATTGTCTAAGAGGGGCTCTGGTTGCGGCTAGCCTTCTCGGCCAAACCCGATTGACCGGAGCGGCGTGCCAATTCGTCATAGACGGCCTGCAGCGGAATGCTGCGCGTCGCGAGCAGTGCCAGAAGGTGATACAGCACATCGGCTACCTCAGACACAACCGCCGCATCATCGCCTTGCATCGCGGCGATTAAAGTTTCAACGGCTTCCTCGGATAGTTTTCGACCAGCCAAAGACGGCCCCCCGGCTATCAGGCGGGCACTATAGCTCTCATTGGATGACGCCTGCGCGCGTACGCAAATCGTCTCATAGAGCTGACCTAGCGGATCTGGTGTCATCATAGCGCCCTTCATTCTTAACGGCCGATGGCCTGTATTCATAACAGCCGATGGCCGGTCGTCTTATGCCATTCCCGAGCCAAGGTCAGAACCTCAAACCGGGGTTGATGTGCCTTTGTAGCAAAAATGGTCAGCCCTGTAACTCCCCAACAACATGCCCAAAGTGAGAGGCGGGAGGACGGACGGCAATATGCGCATCGGCTAATGCTTGTTTGGCCTCGGCAATGGTCATTTGTCCGAAGTGAAACACGCTCGCAGCCAAAACAGCGCTGGCGTGACCATCGCGAATGCCAGCCGCCAAATGCTCGGCCATACCCACCCCACCCGAGGCAATAACCGGCACAGAAACGGCATCCGAAACCCGCCGCGTCAGCTCGATATCAAAGCCATCGCGCGTGCCATCGCGATCCATCGAGGTGAGTAAAATCTCGCCCGCCCCGCGCCGCACCATATCTTGCGCAAAAGCAACGGCCTCTAACCCTGTGGGCTGGCGTCCGCCATGTGTGAAAATCTCCCAGCGCTGCTCATCAACTTGTTTGGCATCAATGGCGACCACAATACATTGCGCCCCAAATTTTGCAGAGGCCTCGGCAACCACCTCAGGGGTTTTTACAGCCGCTGTGTTAAAAGAAACCTTATCCGCGCCCGCCAATAAGAGGCCCCGCACATCG
>CBFIIU010000004.1:71802-73541 GCA_965662735.1 Alphaproteobacteria bacterium | reverse complement strand
ACCGTCAGCGGCATAAAGCAATGTTCAGCCGTCCGTCGCACCACATCGATTAAAGTTCCGCGATTTTCATGCGAGGCGCTGATGTCGAGAAAGCATAATTCGTCGGCCCCCGCTGCATCATAGATCTGTGCCGCCTCAACCGGATCGCCCGCATCGACCAAATCAACAAATTGGACACCCTTGACCACGCGGCCATCATGCACATCCAAGCAAGGTATGATCCGCGCTTTAAGCATTATCGAACCTCGGGCAGGGCCAAAACATCAGCAGCATGAAGACGGCCATCATAAAGCGCCCGTCCCGAAATGGCCCCGGCAATACCAGACGTCCGGCGCGCAATAAGCGCAATCACATCGTCGAGGCCCGACAAGCCGCCCGAGGCAATAACAGGAATGGAGATGGCTTCAGCAAGCGTCGCCGTCGCATCAATATTAATTCCGCTCAATAAGCCATCGCGATCAATATCGGTAAAAATAATTGCACTGACGCCACAATCTTCAAATCGTTTTGCCAAATCATCGACCGCGAGACTGCTTTGCTCCGCCCAGCCCGCCACAGCCACCCGACCGGCGCGGGCATCAATTCCGACCGCGATTTGGCCTGGAAAAGCTGCGCAGGCGGTTTTGACCAAATCTGGGTTTTGGACAGCCGCCGTGCCCAAAATAACCCGATCGACACCATGCGATAACCACCGCTCAATTGTCGGCAGGTCGCGAATGCCGCCACCTAATTGTTTAAAGGCGGGTGACGCCGCACAAATGCGCCGCACAGCTTCGGCATTGACGGGGGTGCCGGCAAAAGCACCATCAAGATCGACAATATGTAAATGAGAGAAGCCTTGCTCAGAAAATGACAGGGCTTGCGCGGCGGGATCGTCGTTAAACATTGTCGCGCGCGCCATATCGCCTTGCTCGAGGCGCACACACTGTCCTTGCTTGAGGTCAATTGCTGGAAAGATAATCATGGACACCACGCTAAAAAGTTTTGAATGAGATGCAGGCCAGCTAGCTGACTTTTCTCGGGATGGAATTGCGTCCCAATAATATTGTCTCGGCCAATCACGGCGGGAAGGGACTGACCATAATCGCATTGCGCATAACACGCAGAAGGGTCGGTCAGCTGGGCGGCATAGCTATGCACAAAATACATGTCGGCGCCGTCGAGCTCTGCGAGAACGGGGTGGTCTTGGGTGATGCTAATATTATTCCACCCCATATGCGGAATTTTATACTCCGGCGCATTTTCGATGGGGACGACATCGCCAGCAATCCACCCCAAGCCCTCATGGATACCGTTTTCAAAGCCGCGGTCACATAAGAGCTGCATGCCAACACAAATGCCCAAGAGCGGCCGGCCCTCGCGCAACACGCGCTGCTCAATCGCCTCGCGCATGCCGCTCAGCGCCGTCAAGCCCTGATAGCAATCGGCAAAGGCTCCGACACCCGGCACAATGATATGATCGGCCTTGGCCACATGTTCCGGATTTGATGTGAGGGATACGGCGCGCCCCTGCGCCATTCGCGAAAACGCTTTTTCCGCCGAACGCAAATTGCCCGACCCATAATCAATGATCGCAACTGACATAGGAATTAACTTCCCAAGACGCCCTTTGTAGAGGGGATGGCGTCAGCTTTGCGCGGATCGATCTCAATCGCCGTCCGCAGGGCGCGGGCCAATCCTTTAAAACAGCTCTCAACAATATGGTGGTTATTATCGCCATAGAGATTTTCAATATGCAG
>CBFIIU010000004.1:67896-71478 GCA_965662735.1 Alphaproteobacteria bacterium | reverse complement strand
AAGCATATGATCCAGAAATCCGATGCCCGTATTGATTTCATATAGGCCGGTGCCGTCGAGATTTAAGTCGACAGAAATCTGTGTTTCTTTGGTCTGACGTTCAAGTTTTGCTGTCCGCTGAGCCATATCAAATTCCTCTGAAACCGTTCTGCCCGCCTTTTAACAGGATCCTCGGTGCTGTGCCAGCCTGTTCTTTAGGCCATTCCGACGGTTACGCTTTGGCGCGACGCAACCGAACATAAAACGCGCCCGCGCCACCATGGCTGACATGGGCCATCTCCAACCCAACCACATAGTGATTGAGCGGAGCCTGTTGCAACCATTCTGGCACAGAGGACCGTATGACCCCCTGACCCGCGACGCCTTTTCCAGTAATCACCAGCACCCAGCGATAGCCATTTTGATAGGCCCGTTCAACGAATTGCGACAGTCGTCGATGCGCCATCAGACGACTATGCCCATGCAAATCGAGTGTGGCCTCGATCGGTTGCCGCCCGCGATGAAGTTTTTTAACTTCACGATAATCGAGCTTGGCGGCCCCGGCAGGCCCTGTTACAGAAGGGTCGTTAGATACTGCGCGATGGTGAAGGTTAGGAGCAGCCAGCCGCTGTCCCTCTGGGCCAGGTTTGGGGGCAGTTTTAGGGGCTGGCCCATGTTGCGGCGACATAAAATTGCCACCCGTCGAGCGAGGACGAAAGGATGGCTGAGCCTCAACACCATGGGCGCGCCGCGCCGCAGATAATGGCCGCACGGTTTGCGTGACTTTCGTCCATATGTCCTGATCGCCCTCGGACGGCGCCGAAGGGGGCAATCCGTCTCGCGAGCGCCGTCCCATTACGACACGGTCTGCGTCGCGCTCAGCAACCAATTGGGACTGGGGCTGTCGAGTTGACGGTCGAACGTCCACAAATCTTCGGTTTTCGCAACATCGGTTTCTGCACCATTTATACTGGTTCGAATATCGGCAACAAAACGTACCGTGATTTGAACCAAGCCATCGGTAATCACGACATCATCAATCACCGGCCGCGCCATCCGAGAAATTTCAGTGGTCAAGGTCTCACCGGCCGCTTCGCGCGCGGCTATCGCGCCCGCAAACCCCTCATAAACAGGAGGAGACAGCAAATCTTGCAACGTTGCGCGATCGGCTTCGGCAAAAGCGGTGAGGATCATTTGATAAGCGCTTTGTGCGCCGCCAATAAAAGCTTTTTCATCGAAAGCGGGATCAAGCTCGCACAGGCGAGCCAGCCCACGGCCATTCAAACCCTCATCTTCAGGCGCGCCAGAGAAATCGGTCGCGGTCTCGGCTGATGCCTCGCCTGATGCCTCGCCTGAGGATAAGGAGGAGGCGTCATCCGGCTGGCTTTCAACAACCCGCAAATGCGGGGTTTCCGGCGCCGCCCGCTTGGTCTCAACGGGCTCCTCAGAGGCCTCGCGCAAAGCGTCGCGATGAAATCCATAGCGGTCAGACGGTTGATCGGGATCCGTATCATTGCGGAGGCCTAAAACATTTTTCAAGCGATAGAAAATAATCCCAACAACAACCAACAAAATAAGATTTAGCGGATCTATGACAGGCTCCTTTAGCAATGGGTGGTCGACCGCTCCCCCGCCAGACAAACTTTACGGAGAGAGAATTATATATGCGCACAGTAGCAAGACTACGTGTTTAATCAACCCGTACCACACCACCCGCCCATTTGGCCCAGAAATATAGCTCGCCTATGGCCGGACGGGTCAAACTTCGATAAGGTATTGGTCATGAGCATTTTACTTATCCTTCTGCTGATCGTAATTCCCGCCATTGAGATCTACCTGTTTATACTGGTTGGATCATGGATTGGCGCGGGTTGGACCGTGGCTCTGGTCTTCCTGACCGCGGGTCTGGGGCTGCACGCCTTACGTCGCGAGGGGCTGTCAACCTTGCGGCAAGCGCAGCGCGCCATGCAGGCCGGAACCCCGCCTGTTTTAGAACTTGCCCATGGTGTCTTGATTATGATTGGCGGGGTGTTTTTGCTGACGCCGGGCTTTTTCACAGATGCCCTCGGCTTTATTTTAATGACCGGCTTAGGGCGAATTTTCGTCATGGAGGCGGTGCTCGCCACCTTTATTCCTACTCTGTTCGGGGGCTTTGATCTGGCATCGCGCCCCCAGGGACAGCAGGCGAAACAGGATCCTTCAAGCCCGTCGCAGCCGCCGCGCACAATTGACGCCGATTATCGAATAGATGACTAATGGCCATGATCATGGCCATAATCATTGAGTAAAGCCTTGACCCGTAAGGCGAGAATGCTAAGAAACCTGTCAAAGGAGACCCCCAAATGACCGAAGAAACATCGATTGATCCCGCGGCAGCGTCCCAACAAGACCCAGCGAGCCTGCAAATCCTCACCCAGTATTTGCGCGACCTTTCTTTCGAAAACCCGAACGCACCGGCAAGCCTGCAAACCAATGAGGAGGCTCCCCGCATTAGCGTGAACGCCAATGTCAATGTGCGCCAATTGGGCGAACGCGAATACGAGGTCGGGCTGCAATTTCGCGTAGAAACGAAGACCGGCGAGCAAGTAAATTTTATTGTTGAACTGGTTTATTGCGGCCTGTTCCGTACGGTGAATATCCCGGAAGAGAGCTTGCGCCCGATTTTGCTGATCGAAGCCCCGCGCCAATTATTCCCGTTTGCCCGTCGTATCCTCGCCGACGCAACCCGAGATGGCGGCTTCCCGCCTTTGCTGCTCGACCCCATTAATTTTGTTGAACTGTATCAACAAAACATGGCGGAGCAACAAGCCGGCGCGTCAGACGCGGCGGATAAGGCAAATTAATCACAAGCACCCGCGGATAAAAATCGCTTCTAAAATCGTTGTTTAGTGGCGCCACATGGCCGAAACAGGCAGCTGATCTAAAAACGCGTCATGCGCCTGAACTTCTTCAGGGCGGATCCGAGAGGGCAAAGCCGTGGCTCGGCGAGACTGGGGACGGCGTTGGCCGTTCTGTGTTTCTTGCTCTTGCGGGTGGCCCGATTGAAAAATGAGACCCGGCTGACGGCCGCCCATTAATTCGAGATACACCTCCGCAAGAAGCTCAGAGTCGAGCAAAGCACCGTGTTTGTCACGTGCGGAATTATCCACACCAAAGCGGCGACAGAGCGCGTCTAAACTTGCTGGAGATCCGGGAAATTTTTTACGCGCAATCGCCAGCGTATCAATGACCCGACCGCGATCAATCTCGGGATAGCCGGCCCGTTTTAACTCCGCGTTTAAAAAGCTGACATCAAAATCAGCGTTATGCATCACCAATTTGGCATCGCCAATAAAGGCCAAAAAATCCTCAACAATATCGGCAAATTTCGGCTGGCCCCGCACCGTCTCATCCGTGATGCCTGTAATCTCGGTCGTTTTGGCACTCACCGGCCGCTCGGGATCGAGATAGCTTTGAAAGGTTTTTCCGCTCGGCTGATAGTGAACCACTTCAAGACAACCAATCTCAACAATCCGATCTCCTTCATCGGCCCGCAGTCCCGTGGTCTCGGTATCTAAAATAATGTGACGCATATTGTTTTGTCTCGCTTCTGGGGGCTTTTGG